>NZ_QTUA01000001.1:0-705539 GCF_003386865.1 Calidifontibacter indicus
GGAACTCCTCGTGAGTCCAAGACTCTTCCCGGGCCCGCTGCGCGAGCCGTTCGACCGAGTCACGCAAGGTGGGTGCCTTCAACGCCCGAGTGAGGTATTCCAACTCACTCGACACATCTCTCCCCGTCCTCGGCTTCGCCACCTCCTGCGACGATGCCGACGCCCTGGCGTTCGTGGCGTTCGTGGCGTTCGTGGCGTTCGTGGTGGTGGCGGGGTTTCGGGTTGTCATCAGCTCAGCTCCCCGTCCACCAGGCCGAGGGCTTTGTCATAGAACCCCAACGAACGAACTTCTACCTCGGCGTCGTCCTTCATCGCAGCGCCCGCGACTGAGCGCAGCACGTCACTGCGCCCTCGGCGCAGCAATTTGGCCGCGACAGCGTGGTCGAACTCGGTGATCGTCTGATGCTGTGCCCACACCCGGGCATGGTCGGCAACGACCTCGCCCGCGCACGTCGCCCATACCCGGTCCAGGTCGGCATGGATCTCGATCCGGCGGCCAATCACCGCCGGGTGGACCGAGTAATCGTTGGAATCAACCCGGACGTAGTAGTCACGTGGCAGGCGCATCGACTTGCGCCACCCGACCTGCGGTGGCACCGGCGGCAACGGCATCATCGCGGCCCGGTCCGCGGCGACACGGTCGCTCGGGCTACACCCCAACACCCGCATCCGTCGGGCGTTGGCCCGGACGAAGAACCCAGCCAGTTGGGTGTTGAAATCCTCCGGTGAAGCGAACGTGCGACCGGGCAAGAACGACTTCTCCAGGTAGTCGTGGAGCCGTTCGAGCATGCCCTTAGCCTCAGGGTCGGCGGGCTTACAGATGTACACCTTCGTGCCGAGCACGCCACGGAACGCCTGACAGTCACCAGTCAACTCCGGTTGCCGCGCCCGCCACCGCCCGACCGCGCCTTCGCCGTCCCACACCAGCATCTTCGGGACGCCCTGCAACTGGGTCGACACCAACTGCCACCACCCGGCGTACAAATCCTCGGCCTCCCGCGAGGGAATCAGCAGACCACCTGACCAGCGTGAGTACCCCGTCACCGTCGTCATCACCGGCAACCGCGTCGCCGTTCGTGCTTGGCCGTACCCAACCGGCAGCTCGATGGCTGGGAACCAGAAGTCGAACTGCGCCAACTCGCCCGGCTCATACACCGTGCGGGAGGCCGGGTCCGGCGGCAGATACACCGGGCGGAGCTCACTGACACGATCCCGCAGGATCCGGATCGAGTGCTCCCACCCGATCCGCTCGGCCACCACCGTCGCCGGCATCGTCGGCGTCACCTGCAGCAACTCCCGGATCCGCGGCTCGACCGCGTCGACCAGTGACCCTCGACCGACCCGCTCATACCGGGGCGGACCACCGGCACGCAGCGCCCGACGCACTGTGTTCTTCGAAATGCCCATCGACCTGGCGATCACCTTGATCGGCACTCCCTCCGCACGGTGCAACCGCCGGATCTCAGCCCAATCCTCCACTGCCAACACTCCGCATCTCCTGCCTCGAGGGTCGAGGACAGGCTCTCGGAGAGGGTCAGTTTTCAGTTGCCGTTTAAGGGTCAGTTTTCACGTGCCGCCGACAGACGGATGGAGACGCCGCACAAGTACAGGTCGGGAACAGTTGGGACGACGAAGTCGGACTCAGCTGATCCCACCGGCGTCGACGAAGTCGGACGCGGGGAGCCTGCGACCCGAGGCCGACGGATGGAGACGCCGCACAAGTACAGGTCGGGATCAGTTGGGGACGACGAAGTCGGACTCAGCTGATTCCACCGGTGTCGACGAAGTCGGACGCGGGGAGCCTGCGACCCGAGGCCGACGGATGGAGACGCCGCACAAGTACAGGTCGGGATCAGTTGGGGACGACGAAGTCGGACTCAGCTGATCCCGACAGCCCAGCTGAGGAAGAAGAGGCCGAGCAGGAGCGTCGGCACCGCGAACACCGCCAGGCAACTCGCTTGGGCGCGACGTCCCTCGGTGGGTGCGTCGCCGCGCCGGTTCCAGGCCGCGGCGAGCGCCCACAGGGCACCGAGGGTCATGACCAGCGCGAGGGTCCACATGAACACCACGAACCAGGTCGGGGTGTTGCGGGTGGTCTGGGCCGCGAGCGCCAGCACCTCAGTCGGCGAGCAGGTCGTGGCGCACGATGACCTCTTCACGGCCGGGGCCGACGCCGATCACCGAGATGCGGGCGCCGATGCGCTCCTCGACGAACTCGACGTACTTGCGGCAGTTCTCGGGCAGTTCGTCCCAGGTGCGGCAGTGCGAAATGTCCTCGAACCAGCCGGGCAGCTCTTCGTAGATCGGCGTGGCGTGGTGGAAGTCGGACTGGCTCATCGGCATCTCGTCGTGCCGCACACCCTCGACGTCGTAGGCGACGCAGACGGGCACGGTCTCCAAGCCGGTCATCACGTCGAGCTTGGTGAGCACGAAGTCGGTGACGCCGTTGACCCGGGTGGCGTAGCGGCCGATGACCGTGTCGACCCAGCCACAGCGGCGCGGACGGCCGGTGGTGGTGCCGAACTCGGCGCCCTGCTTGCGCAGGAACTCGCCCTTGTCGTCGAGCAGTTCGGTCGGGAACGGGCCCTCACCGACGCGGGTCGTGTAGGCCTTGAAGATCGCGATGACGCGATCGATGCGGGTGGGCGGGATGCCCGCGCCGGTGCACGCGCCGGCGGAGATCGCGTTCGACGACGTGACGTACGGGTAGGTGCCGTGGTCGACGTCCAGCAGGGTGGCCTGGCCCGCCTCGCACAACACGATGTCGCCGCGGTCGAGGGCCTTGGACAGCTCGAGCGAGGAGTCGACGACCATCGGGCGCAGCCGCTCGACGTACTGCAGCAGGTCGTTCACGACCTCGTCGACCTCGACCGCTCGCCGGTTGTACTTCTTGACCAGCAGTTCGTTCTTGACATCGAGCGCGGCGGTGACCTTCTGGCGCAGGATCGAGGCGTCGAAGAGGTCTTGCACGCGGATGCCGATGCGGTTCATCTTGTCGGCGTAGGTGGGGCCGATGCCGCGGCCGGTGGTGCCGATCTTGCGGGAGCCGAGGAAGCGCTCGGTGACCTTGTCGAGCACCTTGTTGTAGCTCGGTATGACGTGGGCGTTGCCGCTGATCTGCAGGCGGCTGGTGTCGATGCCGCGGGCGTTGAGGCCGTCGATCTCCGCGAACAGCACACCGAGGTCGACGACGACGCCGTTGGCGATCACCGGAGTGACGCCCTCGGTGAGGATGCCGCTGGGCAGCAGGTGCAGCGCGTACTTCTCGCGGCTGCCGTCGGGCTGCTCGATGACCACGGTGTGTCCGGCGTTGTTACCGCCGTTGAACTTCACCACGTAGTCGATGCGACTGCCCAGCAGGTCGGTCGCCTTGCCCTTGCCCTCGTCGCCCCACTGGGCGCCGATCAGCACGATCGCCGGCATATTGCTCGAACCCCTCCATCACGGATCGCGGCCGACCAGCCGGCCGCCCGCAATGGTCAACGATACCGGCGACCGCGCACGCGTGGGCCCGCCGACCGCTCAGGCGATGACGATCGCGAACGGCACCGTCTCCCCCTCGGCGAAGACGCGCTTGCCGTCGCGGTCGCGCACCTCGAACTCGGCGCTGCACTCGCCGGGACTCATCTCCTTGAAGCTGATCACCTGTGAGTAGCGCTGGTTCGGACGCAGCACCGCCAGCTTCGTGTCCCGCGGCTCCCCGTCGAAGCAGCTGCCGGTGGCACGCACCATGTGCAATCTCAACCCCGACATCGACGCCGTGCCCCGGTTGGTGAGTGTGAAGACGACCTCGACCTTCTTGCCGGCGGGCACGGTGCTGCACAGCGGTCGCTTCGCCGAGGCGCGGTACTCGAGCGCGAAGTCGTCCCGGTGGGCAGCACTCCAGTAGCGCACCTCGGGACTGCCCGCGCGCGGGCACTTGACCGAGCCGATCGTCGGCGGCGTGTTCGTCGGGGTCGGGGACGGCGTGGTCGTCGGGGCGGTGGACGGGGCGGCGGACGGGCTCGTGGCGGTCGACGCCGGCGCCGAACGCGTCCAGTCGGCCGCGACGAAGCCGCCCACCACCAGCAGCACCGCGGCGAGGAGCGTGCCGGCCACCGAGCTCGGCGAACCCCACCGTTGCGCGACGTGTTTGGACCGGGTCGACATCCGCATCGGCGCGGTCTCGCGCTCGTCGGCAGGGTCGGTCTCGTCGCCCGCCTGCCTCGACGCGTTCTTGCTCTTCGCGGCAGGCGCCACCGGCAGCGCGTGCGACGTCGGGGTCTCGGACGCAGTGGAACTCGCCTGGCCCGCACGGCGATTGACCAGCCTGTCGGCCCGGCACCATTCATCCCGCCAGGCGCGCGGGTCGACCCCGCAGGCAATGAGGAACTGCTCGGTGGTCTCCCAAGTCGGCAACCGCTTGCCTCGGGTGGCCTCGTGCAGTGTCGCGTGCGAGATGCAGCCTGACGTCTGCGACATCTGACGGAACGACGGCTGTCCGGCCTGTTGGCGGATGTCTGACAGCGTCTGGGCGAATGATTCGACGACGACCCGCCGGTCGGTCTGCGGTCTGGCCGGTGAAGCGGTCATCTGGGTCGTCTCTTCCTCGGTTCAAGCCCGTTCGGGCTGTCTTGGCAACGGCTGTACGACGTCAGCAGGTCGTCATTCGCTCCCACCGATCCGGTGCCTGACACGGCCTGACATCACTCGGAGTTGGTGCCCTGGCCGAGGGACCCACCCAACGCCGACAGGAACGAGGCCCACCACGGACGGCCTCGCAGCATCCGGAGGAATCGCCATGCAGAACACGAAGACCAGCACGAAGCTCGGCGCCCGTAGGACCGTCGCGATGGCCGCGCTCGGCGCGACTGTCGCCGGCGCCGTCGCCGTCGGCGGGTACGCCGCAACCAGTCACGCCGACGGGGCCGCGTCCGGCACCGTCCGCACCAAGTCGGCCAGCCTGACGGTGCGCTCGGGCCCGTCGACCTCGAGCGCCGCCGTCGGCTCGCTGGCGAAGGGCACGAAGGTCAAGATCACCTGCCAGACCCGCGGCTCGAGCGTCACCGGCACCTTCGGCACCAGCACCTGGTGGAACAAGATCGGCCCGAACCGATACGTGTCGGACGCGTACATCTACACCGGTTCGGACGGCCGGGTCGCGCCGCTGTGCACGACCCCGACCGACAACGGCTCCACCACCGGGTCGGCCGACAAGCGCATCCAGTCGGTGATCGCCGCCGCGAAGTCCCAGATGGGCAAGGGCTACCTGTACTCCTGGGGTGGCGGCGGCAAGAACGGTCCGTCCTACGGGTTCACCTCCCCCAGCGGCTACAACGACGCCAAGCGCTACGGCTACGACTGCTCCGGTCTGACCGAGTTCGCGTTCTGGAAGGGAGCCGGCAAGAGCATCGGCGGCTACAGCGGCGCTCAGGTCAGCTCGGGCAAGCACTACTCCTTCGCGAACCGCAAGCCGGGCGACCTCATCTTCTGGGGCGGCAGCCTGAGCAGCACCACACACGTGGCCATCTACCTCGGCAACAACAAGATCATCGAGGCCGCTCCGCCGCGGGACAAGAACAGCATCCGCATCTCCTCGGTCTACTCACCCGGCACGCCGCTGGGCACCGTCGTCCGCCCGATCAGCTGACCCACCACACGACAAAGGAAGGCAACCATCATGAAGAAGGCCACTCGGAGCATCGGTGTCGGTCTCGCCGGCCTCGTTGTCGCCGCCGGCGGCGCGATCGGCGTCGGTGCCAGCCAGTCGGACGCCGCGCCCGGCACCGTGCAGACGGCGTCCGCTCGCCTCAACATCCGCTCGGGCCCATCGACCGGCGCATCGGTCGTCGGCAGCGTCGCCAAGGGCAGGCGGGTCAACATCATCTGCCAGACCTACGGCACCGCCGTGAGCGGCACGTACCGCACCTCGAAGATCTGGGACAAGATCGGCCCGGGTCAGTACGTCTCGGACGCGTTCGTCTACACCGGCTCGAACGGCTTCGTCGCACCGAAGTGCGGCGCGGAGAAGAAGCCGCCGGCACCCAGCAACGACGGCCTCACCCGCAAGTGGGGCAACACGATCGGCTACAACACCGGAGCATCGGGTCAGTGCACCTGGGGCGCCTACAACAAGTTCAAGCAGTACTCCGGCGTCTACCCGCTGGTCCGGGGCAACGCGAAGGACATGCCCGGCAATGCACGCGCCAACGGCTGGACCGTCACCTACGAGCCGCACGTCAACTCGATGGTCGTCTTCCAGCCCGGTGTGCACGGCGCCAACCGCACCTACGGTCACGTCGCCTGGGTGACCGCGGTGCGCGGCAAGACGATCGACATCGTCGAGATGAACTACAAGGGCAAGTACGTCTACAACACCCGCTCGGTGACCGATGTGTCCGGGATGCAGTACATCCTCGCGCCGAAGGCGAGGTGATCCGATCGACCGAAGAATCCCTGTGTGCACCGTGATCTCGCCCCGGAAGCCGACCCGGCTTCCGGGGCGAATCGCGTTTGCGCGCGCCGGGATTCGCCTCAGGCGAGCGCGGTGCCGGCGAAGAGTGTGACGGTGGCGCAACCGACCCACACGGCGCCGTCCGGATCGATGCCGATGGTGATGTCGCCGGCGCGGTCGAGTCGGCGTCCTTGCGCGACGCGGTAGCCGGTGGTGACCACGCCGGTGCGGGCGAACCACGGGTTGCCGCGGTAGGGCTTGGCCGAGAACACGTCCACCTGTGCGAATCGTCGGCTGCGGGCTGCCGGGGCTTTCTCTTCCGTTGTCGGTCAGTCGGTGTCGGTCACGCGTCGTCGGCGGACGGCGCGTGGTCACCCCGCACGTTCTCGGCGAGCTTGAGCGCCAGCTGGAAGCGCGTCTCGACCCCGTAGCCCTCCATCATCGCCGCGACCCGGCGGCGGACCGTGCGCAGCGAGACCCCCATGACCCGGGCGATCGCCTCGTCCTTCAGACCCTGACGCATCAGGTCGAGCAGTCCGTCGCCGTCGACGTCATCTGGCGCCGGCGCGGCGCCCGCCCAGAGCCGGTCGAACAGTTCGACGAACGCGGCCACGACCATCGGGTCGCGCAGAATGACCCAGTCGCCGTCCGACCTGCCCCACTGCGTCGTCGCCAGCGCGGCATCGGTGCCGAAACACACGAACTCCGAGGGCACTGACGGCGCGACCCGCTGCAACTCACCTACGTCGGCCCACCGCTGCATCCACCCGGCACTGCCGTCGACGGCCGAAGCGACGTAGAGGGTTCGCACTTCACGGCCCGCTTCGACCTGGCCGACCGTGGTCGGAAATTCGGTCGGGTCCCGGTCGGGCGGGTGAGCACGGGTCCGCCGGATCGGGCCGACACTCGACGCGGCGAGTTGCTCGTGCATGGAGGTGAGCAGGGCCCCGTCGACCCGCTCTCGGGTGGGCGGGGTGGAGGACGAACGTTCCTGTCCCACGCGGTAATCGGTCGCGAACTGATCGATCGAGTCGCGCAGCCGAGCGAGTTGCTGGCGACGGGTGGCCAGCTTCGCCTCCTCGACCGAAACGACCCGTTCGAGCGCCGCCCTGGGGTGATCCGCGCTGAGCGTCCCGTCCTGGGAGATCCGGACGAGGCGGTGGACGCGCAACTGCTGCACCTCGCGTTCGCCGTCGTGATCGGAGCAACCGAGTTCACGCACGTGGGCCGACAAGGGTCGACCCGGTGTGCGCAGCACCTGCCGGTAGAGGGCCTCACCGATCGCGTCCACACCCAGAACCGCGAGTCGTCCGTCCACGGACGCCAATCTAACGACGCCGCGCCGGTGTTGGACAATGGCGCAGCCCACGCTCACGAGAGGTCCCGAATGAGTCTGCTGATCCTCGTCCGCCACGGACAGGCATCCATCACCGGCGACGACTACGACCTGTTGTCGCCGCTCGGCGAACATCAAGCGGGGGTCACCGGGCGTGCCCTGGGCGAGCGCATGGCGCAGCCCGCGGTCATCGTGCATGGGTCACTGCGTCGCCACGGCCAGACGGCCTCAGGCATCACCGCCGCAAGTGGTTGGTCCTGCCCGGTCGAGACCGATGACCGATGGGACGAGTTCGATCACGACGGCCTGCTGGCCGCTGCCCACCCGGAGTACGCGACCCGGCCCGCGCTGTTGGAAGCCCTTGCTGCGCAAGAGAATCCGGCGCGGGCGTTCCAGGACCTCTTCCTCGCGTCGGTCGACCGCTGGACCGGGGGTGAACACGACGGCGACTATCGCGAGTCCTTCCCCACGTTCGTCCGGCGGGTCCGTGAGGCGGCCACCGAACTGGCCGAGCGACCGGGCACGGCGGTCGTGTCGAGTTCCGGTGGACCCATCGCCGTGCTTGCCGCACTGTCGACTCTTGGTGCGAATGATGCCGGCCCCGAGGTGGTGAAGGCCTGGGGGCGACTGAACGAAGTGGCCGTCAACGGCGCGGTCAGCAAGTTCCTGCGCGGGCGCCGTCCGACGCCGACCCTTCTCAGCTACAACGACCACAGCCACTTCGAGCACGACCGCGACCTCATCAGCTACCGGTAGGAGCGACATGCCTGACGTTCGAGACACGGCCGACTCCCCCGAGGTCGCCAGGCAGCGCTGCCTCGACTTCGCCTCGATGCACTCCGAGGTACCGGTGTACGCAGCGATCGTCGCGGGCATGGCGGACGACCCGGACGCGATCGACCTTTTGTGCCGGGCTGCTCCGGGCCAGGCCCGTCCCGTGCTCCTGCTTGCTGCGCTGCATGACTTGGCGATGCGCCGTCCGGATTCACCTGCAGCACACTGGTTCTCCCCTACGGCACGCCCGGCTCAGGACCCGTGGCCGGATGTCCGACGAGCGATCACCGAGTTCCACGACGAGTTGTCGCAGGTGGTCGCGACCCGGACGACGCAGACGAACGAGGTCAACCGCTCGACTTACGTGCGAGCGATGGTGGCCCGTGCATGTGCCGACCTGCCCGACACCCCGATCACGTTGCTGGAGCTGGGTGCGAGCGCCGGCTTCCTGCTGAACATCGAGCACTATCGAGTGGCAGTCGGCGACGTGGCGTTCGGCCCGCTGCATGCCCGAGTCCGTTGTGAGGCCGAAAACCTGGGATCCGCCGTCGAACTCCGTATCCCACCGATCGCACGGCGGATCGGTCTGGACGCCGATCCGATCGGCCCCGACGACATCGACGACCTGCGCTGGTTGCGTGCCTGTATCTGGCCGGAGATGCCTGGTCGGGTGGAACGCTTCGACGCGGCGGTCGAGGGACTGCGCGACCATCCACCGACGCTCGTTCGCGGTGACATGGTCGACGCGCTCCCCGGCGTCATCGAGCGCGGGGACGACCACCTGGTGGTCTTCTCCTCCTGGGCCGTCACCTACCTGCCGCGTGAACGACGTCCGCTGATCGCGCGAACCCTTGATGATGTGGCATCCGCTCGCCCGGTCAGCTGGGTCACCGCCGAGCCACCGGGTTGCATCCCAGGCCTGCCCGACGTCCGCGACGACCACGCGGACGCCGACCGTCTGACGGGAACCCACGTCGGCCTGCGGCGTTGGCGCGACGGCGCTGAGATCGCACCCGAACTACTGGGAACCGTTCATCCGCACGGGAATTCGATCAACTTCCGGTAGTCCTCACTCGTCCGGGATGAGGTCGACGACGTCGCGTCGCACGACCTTGCCGAGAAGGTTGGTGGGCAATTCCTCCACCTCGACGAAGCGACGCGGCACTTTGTACGCGGTGAGGTGCTGCTTGGCCCATGCGCGCAACTCCTCGTTCGACGGGAGTTCTCCATCCGCCACAACGGCCGCAACGACCTGTTCCCCGCTGCGCGAGGAAGGCATGCCGACCACGGCCACGTCGCGGATCGACTCGTGCTTGCGCAGGACCGCCTCGACCTCGATCGGCGACACGTTGAACCCGCCGGTGACGATGAGCTCCTTCAACCGGCCTGAGATCACGAGGTAATCGCCGTCGTGACGGGCAAGGTCACCGGTGCGGAACCAACCGTCGACGAATGCTTTCTCAGTCTCTTCCGGCTGGTCGAGGTAGCCATCGAAGACCTGCGGGCCGCGCACCAGAAGTTCGCCCTCCTCACCCTCCGGCACGTCGCGGGACGGCTCGTCGGGGTCGACGACGCGGGTGTCGGTGTCGGGGAACGGCAGGCCGATCGTGCCCGCCCGGCGGGTCGAGTCGAACGGGTTGCCGACGACGACGGGCGAGGTCTCGGTCAGCCCGTAACCCTCGATGAGCCGTCCGCCGGTGGCCGATTCCCATCGCTGGACGAACTCGGCGGGCATCGACATCGCGCCCGACAACACCCACTCCAGACCGCGCAGCGAGACGTCCTTCTTCTCGGCTTCGTCCAGGATCGCCTCCAACAGCGGCGGCACCCCGACGAAGAAGTTGGTGTCACTGCGCTTGATCGCGTCCAGCATCAACTTCGGCTCGGGCGATGGCACCATGCTGATCTGCGCACCGAGGACGAGCGCCAACAGGACACCGACCGTCAGCCCGAACGCGTGGAACATCGGCAGCACCGCAAGGAACCGCTCTTCGCCGAACCGCAGTCCGGTCCAGGCGACACCCTGGTGGCAGTTGGCCAGCAGGTTCGCGTGCGTGAGCGGCACACCCTTCGGGCGACCCGTCGTGCCCGAGGTGTACATGATCACCGCGATGTCGTCCGGGCGCGGACCGGGTTGCCCGAGCGGCAGTGGACCGTGTTCGCCCAGGCTCGCGAACGGTCGCGCGCCGTCCGGCAACGACCCCGCGGTCAACTTCTTGCGCGACTCCTTGGCCTTCGCGATCGGCAGACGCAATGCCAGCCGCAGCTTCGCCGGCAACGACTTGGTGAGGTCGACCCCGATCACGTGCTCCACCGGGGTGCGTTCACGCAGCGACAACACCGCGGGGACGACGTTGTCCCAGGCCACGACCACCTTCGCGCCGTGGTCGAGGAACATCGGCTCCAATTCACCGGCGGAGTACAGCGGGTTGTGCTGCACGACATGGGCGCCCAGACGGAGCGCCGCGAGCGTCACGACCAGGTTCTCCGGACAGGTCGGCAACAACACCGCGACGCGCGAACCGTGCTCCACACCGAGGGTGACCAGGCCCATCGCGACGCGACGCACCTCGTCCGCGATCTGCTCATAGGTGCGGGTGCGACCGAGGAAGTCGGTGCAGACGGCGCTGCCGCGATGTTGCGCGGAGTCCTCGAACATCTGCGGGATCGTGAGTTCGGGGTAGTCCAGTTTTCTTGGCACCGAGCGCCGTCCGGCGGGTTCGGTCATCGGGTCTGTCTCAGGCACCGTGGTCTCCTCGTCTTCCGCCTTCCGTCATCGGAAAGGCCGCTGCTCACGCTACGAGACGAGCACACGTCCGGACGAGAAAGGACGAACCTGTCTCACGCGGCGTCAGCCCTCGTGAGACAGGTTCGTCAGTGGTTTCTTCAAAGGCCGAGTTCGCGGGCTCCGGTGGCGGACGAGTCGCGCAGGAAGTCGGCGCACCGACGGTGCTCCTCCTCCTCGCCGATCTCGCCGGCCGCCTTCGCGAGTACGGCGAGCGCCCGCAGGAAACCACGGTTCGGCTCGTGCTCCCACGGCACCGGACCCTGCCCGCGCCAGCCGGACTTGCGCAGCGAGTCCAAGCCCCGGTGGTAGCCGGTGCGCGCGTAGGCGTATGCCTCGATCACCTCGCCGTCGTCCAATGCGTCCTCGGCCAATGTCGCCCAGACCAGCGACGAGGCCGGGTAACCGCGTGCGACATCGCGCGCGTCGACGCCGTCGTCGAGCTTCTGGGCGGCCGGGTCGACAGGGAGCTTGGTCTCGGGGATCCCGAGCAGGTTCTCGCCGCTCACTTGTGGGTTCCGGCCGAGCCGAGGTTCTCGCAGGCTTCGACGATGCGCTCGGCCATGCCGGCCTCGGCCGCCTTGCCCCAGGCACGCGGGTCGTACTGCTTTTTGTTGCCGACCTCGCCGTCGATCTTCAGCACGCCCTCGTAGTTGCCGAGCATCCAACCGGCCACCGGACGGGTGAACGCGTACTGGGTGTCGGTGTCGACATTCATCTTCACGACCCCGTAGGAGACCGCTTCCTTGATCTCTTCGGCGGTCGAGCCCGAGCCGCCGTGGAAGACCAGATGGAACGGCTTGTCCGTCGAGGTGTCGAACTCGGCCTTGACCGCGTCCTGGGCCTTCTTCAGCACCTCGGGGCGCAGTTTCACGTTGCCCGGCTTGTAGACGCCGTGAACGTTGCCGAAGGTGAGCGCGGTCATGTAATAACCGTTCTCGCCGACGCCGAGCGCCTTCGCAGTGGCGATGGCGTCCTCGGGCGTGGAGTACAGCTTGTCGTTGATCTCGTGGGCGACGCCGTCCTCCTCGCCGCCGACGACACCGACCTCGATCTCGAGGATGACCTTGGCGGCCTTGCACAGGTCGAGCAGTTCGCGTGCGATGGAAAGGTTCTCATCCAGCGGCACGGCCGAGCCGTCCCACATGTGCGACTGGAAGTAGGGCAGTCCGCCGTTCTTCACACGCTCGGTCGAGGCGGCGAGCAGCGGGCGCACGAAGCCGTCGAGCTTGTCCTTCGGGCAGTGGTCGGTGTGCAGGGCGATGTTGACGTCGTAGTTCTTTGCGACCTCTTCGGCGAACGCCGCGAAGGCCAGCGAACCGGTGACCATGTTCTTGATGGTCGGGCCGGAGAGGTACTCGGCTCCACCGGTCGACACCTGGATGATGCCGTCACTGCCGGCGTCGGCGAATCCACGGATCGCAGCATTCAGCGTCTGGCTGCTGCTCACGTTGATCGCCGGATAGGCGTAGCCCTCGCGCTTGGCGCGGTCGAGCATCTCGGCGTACACGTCAGGTGTTGCGATGGGCATGGTCACTCCCTGTCTCGTGGGCGAGCGTGGCCTCCTCGCCCTGCTGACAGGAGTCTGGCACGCTGGTGCGCAGCCGTGCCGAGCGGTCCGAACAGACCCGGCGGCCACACCCCCTCACCGACCACTCCCGAACGGAGCCCCATGTCCCGCCGCCTGGTTGCGAGTTCGCTCGCTGCCGCCCTGCTCGCCCTCGTGCCGAACGCACTGCCCCGATCGGCAGACGCCGCGACCACACCCGGTCTGCGCTGGGCGAAGTGTGCCGACGTGCGCACCCACCAGTGCGCGCGGTTGTCGGTGCCGCTCGACCGCAACAACCCGGCGGCAGGATCGACCACGATCGCGGTGGAGCGTCGGCGCGCCTCGGTGCCATCGGCTCGGGTCGGGGCGATCTTCGTCAACCCCGGCGGCCCCGGCGAGGCGGCCACCGCGAAGGTCGACGATTTCGCCCGCATGCTCGGCCGGAAGGTAACCGACAGGTTCGACATCGTCGCGGTCGACCCGCGCGGGGTCGGCCGGTCGAGCCAGGTCTCCTGCACGACCCGTCCGGGCACCACCACACCGCCGAGTCTCGAGCCCGGCTTTCCGGTCACGGTCGCGCAGGCTCGCGCACAGATCAGCCACGACGACGCCGTGCGGGCTGCCTGCCGGCGCACCGGCGGCCCCCTGCTGCAACACATGACCACGGCCGACGACGCCCGTGACATGGATCAGGTTCGGGCCCTCATGGGCGACCGGCAACTGACCTTCGTCGGGTTCTCCTACGGCACCGTGCTCGGGCAGACGTACGCGGCGATGTACCCGTCGCGGGTGCGGGCGATGGTGCTCGACGGCGTGCTCGACCCCGTGCAGTGGACGGCCGGATCGCGCTCGCGGTACGTGCCGGTCGGTGCCCGGCTGCACACCGGTGACGGCGCTTGGGCTGCCGTGCGACAGGCGTACGCACAGTGCCAGCGGGCCGGAAAAGCGAAGTGCGCCAGTGCAGCCCGGGGCATCGCGGAGTGGAACACGGTGTGGAGCCTGCTGGTGAAGTCGCCGCGCACCGTGTGGGGCAGCCGGTTCACCTGGGCGGATCTGGTGACCAGCACGCTCTACTCGCTGTACGACCCCGGCACCGTGCCCGGCGCACTCGACGATGTGCACAACCTCTACCTCGCCCTCACCGGCAAGCAGGTCTCTCCCGCTGCGGCAGCGGCCACGGTCGACCGCCAGGCGTCGGCAACGCGGCAGGGCTTCGGGCTGCCCGGCGAGGTGCTCGACGTCACCCGGCAGGCGGTGATGTGCTCCGACTCGCTCGACCCGTACGACCGGTGGGCCACCTGGCGCGCGGCCGCGGCGACGCGCGATCGCACCCGTGGCTTCGACGCCGCCGGCGCCTGGAGCAGCTCGCTGTGCACCAGCTGGCCCGGTGCGGGCAAGGGCGCCTATCGCGGACCGTTCAACCGGCGTCCGGCCACGCCGATCCTGTTCATGAACGCGCTCTACGACCCGGCGACTTCGATCGTCGGCGCCCGCTCGGCCCACGCGATGTCGCCCGGTTCGCGGCTGGTCACCGGCAACAAGGTCGGTCATCTGTTGCTCAACGACAGCGCATGCGCCACCCGGATCCGCACGAACTACCTGTTGACGAAGGCCTTGCCCGCCCAGGATGTCGCGTGCACCGACGTCCGGCCGCTCTACTGACCTTCCGGGTCAGCAACGAACGCGAGTCGCTGCTCAAGGTCTGACCGCTCGACATCGTTGGCACACAACGAGATCGCTTCGCGATAGGCATCCCCGGCCTGCGTCGTTCGCCCCGCCCGGGTGAGGAACTCTGCCCGCACCGCGTGCAGTCGGTGGTTGGTCGGCAGTTCGGTCAGCAGACCGTCGGCCAGCGCCATCGCGGCGTCGAGGTCGCCCGCTTCGGCCACTGCGACGGCCCGGTTGAGTCGCACGACCGGCGACCCGGTGAGCTCTTCGAGTTGCCGGTAGAGGTCGGCGATCGTCACCCAGTCGGTGTCTTGTGCACGGGCTGCCCGGGCATGCTCAGCGGCGATCAGCGCCTGCAGCAGGTAGGACGCCGCGACCGGGCCGTCGATCTCGATCGCGGGTGACGTCTCCCGTCCGGTGAGCACGCCGAGCAGGTCGAGCCCCTCGGCGATCTCGTGCTGGTGCCAGGTCGAACGCTGCTGGTCGGGCAGCCGAACCAACTCACCGGCATCGCCCACGCGTGCGTCGCGCCGGGAGTGCTGCAGCAGCATGAGTGCGAGCAGGGCGGTGAGCGACTGGCTCGCCCGGGCAGCCGGGCTGCTCGAACGCATCAACCGCACCAATCGGATTGCCTCACCGGCCAGCTCGACGCGCACGAGGTCGGGGCCGCTGCCGGGTGCGTAGCCGGCGGTGAACGCCAGATAGGCGACTTGGGCCACGGTGTCGAGACGTCCGGGCAGCACCCGGGCGTCAGGCAGGGCGAGCGGGATGCCCGCAGCGATGACCTTCTTGCGCGCGCGAGTCAGCCGCGCCGCCATCGTCGGCTCACTCACCAGGAAGAGTTTGGCGATGTCGCCGGTCGGCACGCCGAGCACGAGCCGGAGGGTCAATGCGGCGCCCGCCTCGGGCGCGAGCGCCGGATGCGCTGCGAGCAGCACCAGCCGCAGCAGCTCGTCACCACGGTCGTTGTCCTGCACGCGATTCCGTTCGTCGATCGCCAGCAGTGGCTGCTTGCGGGCGGCCATCGCCTCGGCCCTGATCCGGTCGGTGATCCGCCGCTTCGCGGTCATCATCAGCCAGCCGGCCGGGTTGGTCGGAGTGCCGTCTCCCGGCCAGACGCGCGCCGCCTGTTCGAACGCCTCGGCCAGCGCGTCCTCGGCGAGGTCGAGGCGGCGCGAGTGCGCGACGAGCAGGGCCAGCAGTCGGCCCCACTCGTCGCGGTGGATCTGTTCGAGCGACATCTACGCCGAAACGTCGATGTCGACGACCGGCCTGATCTCCAGGCTGTAGCAGTCCGGCAGCAGTTCGCACCACGCCACCGCTTGGTCGAGATCGGTCGCCTCCACCAGGTAGTAGCCGCCGATCGTCTCGGTCGTCTCGGCGAACGGGCCGTCGGTCAGGGTCGGCCGACCGTCCTTGTGCCGCAGGGTGGTTGCCGTGCTCGCGCCGTCCAGTGCCTCACCGGAGAGGATGTGCTCCCCCACCTCGCGATGGAATTGCACATGATCTTGGTGCCACGCCTGCTGCTGCTCGGTCGATGCGGCGTTCCAGGTGTCGGGGCTGTAGGCGATGAGCACGAAGTACTTCTTCATGACGCCCGCTCCTCGGGTTGCACGACGCGTCGTAGCTCGATGCCTTCACCGATCGCGGTGAGGATCGTGCAGCATTCGAGCAGGTCGTCGACGTCGTCGGTCTCGACCGTGTAGAAGCCGCCGATCTGTTCGGTGGTCTCGGCGAACGGGCCGTCGGTCACCGCCGTCGTGCCCGGCGGCAGATGCTTCGCCTCGGTGGAGGCGTGCAGTTCAGCGCCGCCGGTGATCTTGTGGCCCCGCTCGACCAGCGACTTGCTGAACAGGCTGTACTGCTCGTAGCCGTGTTTGCGCTCCTCAGCCGTCATCGTCGTCCACCAGCGGTCGGCGTCGCCGACGATCAGCACCATGTACTCGGTCATCTCAGTGCTCCTCGAGGTCGGGGTGCGGGAATACGAGATCCTCGGGCTCGTGCGCAAACTCCTCGGGTGCCGGCAGCAGAATCAGATACCTGGCCTGTTCGCTCCTTGTTTCGATGTGTTCTGACATCACCATGACGAACAGGCTGGACGAACATCGACAGCCGCGCGAAGAAAACTCGTTCAGTTTCCCGTCGGGCGGATCTCGCTGCCGCAAACGCCCGTGGCGCCGTGCGCGCCTCCGACGATCGACCATGTGCCGACGTGCAGCGTCTGCGAGTGGTGTCACTGCCTGTCCACAGCCCACCCAGCCCAGCCCTGGTTTGCCTGTGGACAAACCAGCCTTCCGCTTAGGGCTGTGGATACCGCCGGGTATCGAATTCTTCTGCCTTTCAAGAGAATTCGTTGTGCGAAGTACTTCCGTGTGGCTCGAACGGGTGTACGATGAAGATAGTCCGAAAGCACCTGGGGAGGAGGCACCGGCATGACCACCGACGAATCGTTCGAGGCGTTGTCCGAAGGCATGCACGACTCGTATCCGGGTGAGGCTGCCTCCTGCGCCGCAGTGGTGTCGGACGCGTTGGCCGCGGTGACCCGGCTGGCGCAGTTGACCGACAACCTCACTGATGCCGAACTCACTGCGGCGATGAGATCACTCGCGCTGGTGCACCAACAGACCGAAGCAGCCATGGTGAGCATCGCGTCCGACGCGATCGAGCGTGGTGCGGTGTACCGGTCAACAGCGGCTGATGCGACGCAGTGGGTGCGGCGGCTGTCGACCGGCGAGTCCGCCACTGCGCTCCTGAGTGCCGACACCGTCTCTGCTGCAGGGCCGCTCGTGCCGGTCGACGAACCTGGCTCCGCCGCCGACGATGTGGACGAGCCGTGGCAGTGCGGTCTCGAACCCTCCCACGCCTCCCGGATCGCGAAGATCGCCGACGCCGTCCGCTCCCCGCTCAACAAGCCGTTGGCAGATGCATTGCAGTCGGGGCGGACCAACACCACCATCGCGAAAACCTGCATCGACAACATCGACAAGATCCGGGCAGTCATCCCGACGGCGAGCCGCGAGGAGATCTACGGCTGGTTGCTCACCCTCGACGTCGGAGCCGGCGCGAAAACCGTCCGGGAACTCACCAAGCGCATCCTCGCCCAGTACGGCGACGAGGTCCTCGACCAGGCTGAGGACGAGCACCAACGCGTCGAATCACTGTCCTGGTCGGACGAACCGAACGGGATGGTGAGGTTCACCGCCGACCTGTCGCCCGATCATGCCGAACAGGTGAAGCAGGCCGTCGACTCGCTCGCCGGACCATCACCGAAATCAGCGTGTTGCGATGATCCGCACCACCGGCACACCCCGGGCCCCGACGGCACGTCACAGAAGACGGGTGAGCCCGACCCCAGGAGCGCCGGGAAGCGTCGCGCCGACGCCCTGGTGTTGCTGCTGGGTCTCGGCGCCGAAGCCGTCGACGCAGACCGGGAGATCAAACACCGCGGATCCGCCACGTTGGTCGTCACGATCGACTTCCTCGTCCTCGCCGGGATCCTCGCCGGGCTCGGCATCACCGACACCGACACCGGCGTCTCCCCCGACACCGTGCGACAACTCGCCTGTGACGCAGACATCCTGCCGATGGTCCTCGGGTCGAAGAACCAACCCCTCAACATCGGCCGCAAGAAACGCTTGGTGGAAGACGAACTACGACGAGCCGTGATCCACCGCGACAAACACTGCACCTACGCCGGCTGCGACCGACCACCGGTCATGTGCGAGTGTTTTTGGGGTCTCCGCGAAGTATCGGAGCGAGGAACGAGCGGAGAACTTCGTGGGGTGAAGGTTCTCCACGTCGAATCCTGGTGGGCCGGCGGCGACACCTCGTTGGCGAACAGTGCCCTGCTGTGCAGCACCCACCACCGCATCGTCCACCGCGACCACCTCACCGCCACCGTCACCGACACCGGCGTCACCTGGCACTACGCCCACACCGAGACCGCAGTCGCGTGACAAGTCCCCTTGGCTTCGAAACGCGCTCGTCCCTCGCACTCCTCGGCCCAGCGGCAGTGGGGCTCAGCGGCAGGGGGCTCAGCGGCGGTCGGAGGCGACGTACGCCGCGCCCGCGGCGAGCGCTGTGACGGCAGCGACCGAGGGCCACGCGCCGATCTTCTTGGCCAGCGGGTGCGAACCGCCGAAGCCGCCCAGGTACAGAGCGCTCAGCGCGCCGGCGGTGACCGGGCCACCCTTGGCCAGCCAGGTGCGTCCGGCCAGTGCTCCGCAACCGGCCAACAGCACGCCACCCAGCGGACGGATGCCGCTCTCGCGGGCGACCAGGAATCCGCCGACCAGTCCCAGCGCCACGACCGGTGCGGTGTTGACCTCGGTCGCGGGCAGCAAGCTCATTCCGTTTCGTGCGCTCATGGCTGCACGGTACGACGCGAGTCTGGGCGGGCGATCGGCAGACCGGACACCCGCGCTGCAACTCGCGCGACCTGGGTAGCAAGAACCGCGGATTTCCGCGGTTTCGGTCGGCGCCGGAGGTCGAGTTGCAGCGCGAGTGTCCGCCTCGTCATTCAGACCGGCCCACCGCAGCACTCAGGCTCGGCCGCTGACCCCAGACGTGTCGACGGATCCACGCGTGCATCGCCACCGCCGCCGCCGCACCGGCGTTGATCGAACGGGTGGAGCCGTACTGCTCGATGTGCAGGATCACCTCGCACACCTCGCGCATCGGCGCCGACAACCCCGGCCCCTCCTGCCCGAAGACCAGCACGCACCCGCGCGGCAGGTCGTAGGGCTCGATCGGCACCGAGCCCGGCACGTTGTCGATACCCACCAGCGTCAGACCCTCGGCGCCCGCCCAGTCGGCGAGGTCCTGGGCCATCGGGTGGTGGAACTCGTGCTGGTAGCGGTCGGTGACCATCGCGCCGCGCCGATTCCACCGCCGCTTGCCGACGATGTGGAAAGCCTTGGCGTTGAACGCGTTCGCGGTGCGGATCACCGAACCGATGTTGAAGTCGTGCTCCCAGTTCTCGACCGCGACATGGAAGTCGTGCCGGGAGGTGTCGAGGTCGGCGACGATCGCCTCAAGGGTCCAGTAGCGGTAGCGGTCCTCGACGTTGCGCCGGTCGCCCTCGCGCAACAACTGCTCGTCGTAGGGCGCCAGCACGGCACCGGAATCGTCGACCGGCCAGTCGCCGGGCCAGGGCCCGACACCGATCTCGTCCTCGACTTGACTGTCGCCCGAGTTCTGCTGAGACACGCGGCTCAGTGCAGCAGACGCGACAGGAATTGCTGCAGACGGGGGTTCTCCGGGTGGTCCAGCACCTGCTCGGGGGCGCCGCGTTCGACGATCTGTCCGCCGTCGAGGAAGCACACCTGGTCGGCCACCGAGCGGGCGAACCCCATCTCGTGGGTGTTGAGGATCATCGTGACGCCCTCCTGCTTGAGTTCGCCGAGCAGATCGAGCACCTCCCCGACGAGTTCGGGGTCGAGCGCGGAGGTGACCTCGTCGAGCAGCATCAGCCGCGGGGAGTTCACCAGCGCGCGAGCGATCGCGACGCGTTGCTGCTGACCGCCCGACAGGTCGTCGGGCCGGGCTTTCGCCTTGTGCGCCAGACCGACCCGCTCGAGCATGCCCATCGCCGCATCGCGGGCCTCGGCTCGGTCGCGCTTGTGCACACGCACCGGCGCGAGCGTGACGTTGTCGAGCACACTCATGTGCGGGAACAGGTTGTACGCCTGGAACACGACACCCATCTGGGCACGCACCTTGTCGACATCGACCCGCGGGTCGGTGATGTCGCGTCCGGCGAAGGTGACGACACCGTCGTCGACCTCTTCCAAAAGGTTGATGCAGCGCAGGATCGTCGACTTGCCCGAGCCGGAGGCCCCGATGAGCACGACGCACTCGCCCTCGTCGACGGCGAGCTCGACCTGCCGCAGCACGGTGTGGGTGCCGAAGCTCTTGCGCACGCCGTCGAGTTCGAGCAGGCTCACAGCATCCCTCCCGCACCCTGGAAGCCCTGCTTGCGCGCGTACCAGTCGGTGAACCGTGCCATCGGCACCGTCAGGCAGACGAACAGGAAACCGGCGACGACGTACGGCGTGAAGTTGAAGTCGATGGCGGTGGAGATCTGGGCCGCCTTGATCGCGTCGACCACACCGAGCACCGCGATGAGACCGGAGTCCTTCTGCAGCGACACGAGGTCGTTCATCAGGGCCGGGATGACCCGACGCACCGCCTGCGGCATCACCACGAACCGCAGCGTCTGGCCGTAGCCGAGCCCGAGCGACCGGGCGGCAGCGCGCTGCGACGGGTGCACCGACTCGATGCCGGCGCGCAGCACCTCCGCGACGTACGCCGAATAGGACAGCACCAGCGCGACGCCACCCCAGAAGATGCTCGTGTCGGGCAGACCCTGCAGGCCCAGCGCCGGCATGCCGAATCCGAGCAGCAGCAACAACAGCAGCAACGGCAGACCGCGGAACAGGTCGGTGTAGACCACGGCGAACATCCGGAACGGGAAGAACACCGGGCCGCGCAGCGTGCGCATCACCGCGAGCAGCATCGACCACGCGAGGATGACGACGCCGCAGATGAGCATCACCCTGATGTTCAGCCAGAGCCCGCGCAGCACATCGGGGAACGACTCCTTCGCCTTCTCCCAGTTGAAGAAGGTTTCGTGCACTGCGGCCCAGCCCGGGCTGGTGACCAGCAACGTGCCGGCGACACCGAGCACCACGATCGTGCTCAACGTCGCGATGAGCGCGGATCGCCGTTGCCGGCTCGCCCGGTAGGCGGCCCGTTCCCGCTCGACGGCCGACGGGGTCCAGTCGTCCTTGGTCGTTGCTTCGTTCGGGGCAGCGGTCATCGCCGGCTCCCGACGACGACTGCTGGGCGGACGCGGCGGGTCACGACAGCTTCGGCGCGCCCTGCTTGGACAGCCACTCGTCGGCGAGCTGGGTCAGGGTGCCCTTCGAGCGCAGCGCGTCGACCGCCTTGGTCACGCACCCGGTGAGGGCAGAACCCTTCGGCAGCACCGCACCGAACTGCTCCGGCTTGTCGGCGGCCGGCAGCTGCCCGACGATCGCGCCCTTGTCGTCCATCTGCGCCGCGGTCATGTAGAACGCGGTCGGCAGGTCGACGACGATGCCGTCGACCTGGTGACTCTTGAGCGCCTGGACGGCGAGGTCGTTGGTGTCGAAGACCGAGGGGTCCTTGCTCGGCTTGATCTGGTCCTTCAGCGCGGTGTACGAGGTGGTGCCCACTTGGGCACCGAGCTTGGCGTTCTTCAGGTCGGCGACCGTCGTCTTGCCGTCGATCGGGCTGCCCTTGTAGGTGATGACGACCTGGGTGACGTCGTAGTAACCGCTGGAGAAGTCGACGGCCTTGCGGCGGTCCTCGCTGATCGACACCTGGTTGAGGTCGAGGTCGAACGCCTTCGGGCCGGGGGTGATCACGTTGTTGAACGGCACCTTCGCCCAGACCACCTCGGCCTTGGTGTAACCGAGTTCCTGCGCAATCGCGTAGGCGACGGCCGACTCGTACCCCTTGCCGTTGCTCGGGGTGTTGTCGGAGAACCACGGCTCGTAGGCCGGGTTGTCGGTGCCGATCGTCAGCTTGCCCGCAGTCTTCGTCTTCAGCGACGCCTTGTCACACGACGCCGCAGCCGAAGTATCCGAACCGGCCGCCGACGAACTGGTCGAGCTCGACGAATCCGACTTCGGCGCACCGCATGCCGCGAGCAGGACGACCGTGGACACCACACCAATGCGCCGGGCGAACAGGCCGGCGGAGGAAGAACGCACCATGGCCGAAGCGTACGCGGGCGGCGCCGCCCGAACTCCGGCGATTCCGCAGATTGGTCACCCGTTCAGTGGCGGCGACACCGCCGATGACGGCGGCTCGCGGGCGTCATTCAGGGAACGATCATCCGTCCCCGTACGCTGGTGTCCCGTGATGCATACTTTCGCTCCTGTCGCTCTCGGCCCGAGCTGGATGGACCCTGCGTGGCTCCTGGATCAGTACGGCGGGGCGTTCTTCTGGATCTCATTGATCATCGTCTTCGTCGAGTGCGGCCTGTTCTTCCCGATCCTGCCGGGCGACTCGCTGCTGTTCGCGATCGGCATGTTCTCGGTCGGCAACTACGGATTCGACATCCCGTTGTACGTCTCGATCCCCGCGCTCATGGTGGCAGCGTTCGCGGGCAACGTGGTCGGCTACGAGATCGGACGCAAGATCGGCCCGCCGTTGTACGAGCGGGACGGCCGAATCATCAAGCGCAAGTACTTCGACCAGACGAACAAGTTCTTCGACAAGCACGGCAACAAGGCGCTGGTCATCGGCCGGTTCGTGCCGATCGTGCGCACCTTCATCACCGTGGTCGCCGGTGTCACCAAGATGGACCGCAAGCGGTTCTTCACCTGGTCGGCGGTCGGCGCGGTGCTCTGGGTCGCGCTCATCGTCGGCGCGGGCGCGCTGCTCGGCAAGACCTTCCCGGGCCTGGGCAAGAACATCGATCTCGCGATCGTGGTGATCGTCGTGCTCTCGGTGCTCCCGATGGTCTTCGAATACCTCAAGCACCGCCGCGAGGCCAACCAGATCGTCGAGGACGTCGTCGAGGAGGCGCGCGACTGACGCGCGAGCCGCGCGGGGCGCGCACGAGTCAGCTTCAGTGAAGGTCGGTGTTGCCAGAGCAGCGCCGATCTTTCATTGGAGCCGCGAGACACGCGAGCCTCCCCGTACAGCGAGGCCTGCACTCCTAGGCTCGCGCCATGAGCGAGCAGCAGCCCGGTGCACCGGGCATCGAGGTCGACCGGGTGCACCGCGCGTTCGGCCCGGTCGTCGCGGTCGACGAGATGACCTTCACCGCGCCGTCCGGGGCGGTCACGGCGCTGGTCGGGCCCAACGGATCGGGCAAGACCACCCTCATGCTGATGCTCGCCTCCCTGCTGGAGCCCGACCGCGGTTGGGTGCGGATCGACGGGTTCGACCCGGTGACGCATCCGTCGGAGGTGCGGCGCCGGATCGGCTGGATGCCGGACGGATTCGGCACCTGGGACGCACTCACCGTGCGGGAGGTGCTGCACACCATCGGATCGGCCTACCGGATGCCGAAGGCGCAGGTCGCCGAACGCACCGACATCGTGCTCAAGCAGTGCTTCCTCACCGATCTCGCCGACCGGCGTGCGCGGGTGCTCTCGCGGGGGCAGAAGCAGCGGCTCGGCCTCGCCCGGGCACTGCTGCACGACCCGAGTGTGCTCGTGCTCGACGAACCCGCATCTGGGCTCGACCCGCGCAGCCGCATCGAACTGCGTGACCTGCTGCGCCGGGCGGCCGCCGAGGGCCGCACCGTGCTGGTGTCGAGTCACATCCTGTCGGAGTTGGAGGAGGTCGCCGACCGCGTGGTGATCGTGGCCGACGGCCGGACGATCTCCGAGGGGCCGATCGAGCAGACCGGCCAGGACGCGGGGGTGCGGGTCAGGATCAACGCGCTCGACGAGGGCGTGCTGCGAGCGACCCTCGCGCGGCGCGGGGTGCGCCTCGAGGAGTCCGGACGGCTGGTCGAAGTGCACGTAGGCGGCCAGGAACAGGCCGCGAGTCTGTTGCACGATCTGGTGACCGACGGGGTGCAGGTCACCGGCTTCGCCCCGGTGCACACGGCGCTCGAGGCGGCCTACCTCGACGCGACGCAGGACCGCCGATGAGCGCGCCGGCCGCAGCCCGGATGAGCGGGCAAGGCGTGCGCACCGTCGCCGGACTCGAACTGAAGCAGCGGGCCCGCACCTCGCGCTGGCCGGTGGTGCTCGGCGTGTGGTTCCTGCTGATCGCGGCCGTCGCGTTGCTGACGTGGTACGGCATCAGCTCCCAGGACCAGACCTACCAGGACCTCGAGGGCGCCACCCACACCGAGAGCGCCGGCCGCTCGATGTACGACCTGACGACCTTCTTCGTGCTCGGGCTGTCGATGCTCATCGTGCCGTCGTTGACCGCCACCAGCATCAACTCCGATCGCGAGCAGGGGGTGCTCGCGACGCTGCAGACGACCCTCTTGTCGCCCGCCGACATCGTGATCGGCAAGTGGGTCGCCTCGATCTGCATGACACTCGTCTTCCTCGCCACTGCCCTGCCGTTCCTGATCTGGGGCTGGGTGGCCGGTCATGCCGGACCGTGGCCGATCCTGCGGTCGATGGTCGCGCTGCTCGCGGTGCTGGCGGTGATCAGCGCGATCGGGCTGATGTTCTCGACGCTTACGGCGCGGCCGGTCGGATCGGCCGTGCTCACCTATCTCGCGGTGGCGACCCTGGTCATCGGCACCCTCATCGCGTTCATGCTGAGCCTCAAACCGTTCGAATCGGTCGACACCGTGCAGGTGCGCACGATTCCGCAGTCGTGGTACGAGGAACACCCGAACGACAACCCCACCACCTCCGAGTGCGTCACCACGACGCAGGAGCAGGTGCGCGTGCACACCGAGAAGACGTGGTGGTTGCTCGCGATGAACCCCGTCGTCATCGTCGCGGACGCCGGTTTCGTCGAGCGCTCGGACGGGCTGATCGACACCTCCGGTACCGCCCCGATGGCCGCGATCGCCGAGGGTGTGGGCTCGGCGCGCAAGGGACCCGAGACCGGCACGCTCAACTGGTGCGACGTCGGCGACACCGGTGGCCTTCCGTCGACGCCGAGCGCGCGGGCCGGGCAGCCGCCGAGTTGGCCTTGGGGCCTCGGCATCCTCACGGTGATCGGGATCGGCTCGCTCGTGGTGGCGATCCGCCGCACGCACACGCCGATCAAGCGGCTGCCGAACGGCACCCGCATCGCCTGACGCGCGGGCGCACGCGAGCACACACGACAGCCGGTGGCCTTCCCCCTTGGAAGGCCACCGGCGGTGTTCACGACACCCTTGTTCTCAGCCCCGGCGAGCACCCACGTGGCTGTCGGCGCCGGCCGGGGTGCCGGTGGGGCCGTCGGCCGGCTCGCGAGTCGCCTTCTGCTGGGCGAACGCCCGGGCGTATCCGGCACCCGCACCGAGCAGCACCAGACCGGTGATGATGAACGCCGCGGCCCGCACCACGCCACCGGTGTTGGCGAGATCGGAGAGGAACAGACGTCCCAGCGACAGGCCGGCGAGCCCCAGGCCCAACCCGAGCAGCAGGCCCGGCTTCTCGACCTTCAGGCTGACCGCGAGCACCCCCGCTGCGAGCAACATCCAGCTGACGGTGGTGCCCACGTGGCCGACCTGAGCCGCATCGCTGCCGAACGCGAGCGCCGCGGCGCCGCCGGCCAGGAAGTAGGTGGCCATGAGCAGGCCGAAGGCCGCGAGGAAGATCGCACCGATGGGGTCGGCGCCGTACCGGCGGATGCCGACGAGGAGGCCGACTGCGACGATCGCCGCGAGCAGGAGTCCGGTGGTCAAGCTCTGCGCCGCGTAGTTCTCCGGCCAGAGCGCCATGCCCGGGTTGGTGGTCTGCCCGATGCCGAGCAGCGTGAACGCCAGCGACAGGGCTGCCACGAAGTGGTTCTTCACCTGGTAGACCGACACCGCGAGCACGAGGGCGATGGCGAGCAGGATCGGCGCCAGCCAGGCACCGGTCGTGATGACGGTCGCGGCCGAGAGCATCGCCGCGCCGGTGACCAGGGTGGCGACCGCGGTGGTGGCCAGGCCGACCGGCCGGGCGATGACGATCGAGGTGAGCGTGATGGCCGCGATCGCGGTGCCGGCGATCGCCGCGACACGGAAGTCGAGCGCCTGGATCGCAACGATCATCGGGGCGCTGGCGGCGCCGTACGTCAGGGCGGTCACCCACTCGGTGGTGCGACGGCTCGCCGGGAGCGCCGAGGCCAGACCGATGGTCGCGACCAGGTAGGCGGCGAGCTGCGACGCCAGCGCGAACTTGTCGTCGACGACGACGATCCCGGTGGCGATCGCGACCGGCAGGGTGCGGGCCACCGCGATGCCCGGCCACTGGCGGGTGAACTCGGGAATGCAGCCGGCGGCCTGCAGCAGCACCAGGAAGGCCACCAGGGTGGTGCTGACACCGTGGGTGAGCACCGGTGCGAGCACGCCGACGGCGGCGGTCATCAGTACGGCGAGCACCTGCGAGTTCCACTTGGTGGCGAGCGCGACGGTGCCGGCGGCGACGACCGCGGCGAGCGTCAAACCGGCAACGGCCGGGATCCATCCGTAGAAGTTCGTGGCGGCCAGCACGCACAGGAAGAGTCCGGCGGTGCCGGTGGCGGCGAGCGCGATGGCACCGATGCGTCCGCCGAGTCGCTGGTGCAGTCGGGTGGAGCCGGCGAGCAGAGCCGCCGACAACAGCGCGCCTCCACCGACCCGCAGTTCGGGGCGCAGCAGTCCGGCCCGGGCGGCGATGACGAGCAGCATCACCACGCCGATCAGCGTGACGAGCACGCCGGCGCCGGCGAACAGCTTGGCGACGACGCCGTCCTTCTCCCACCACGGCTCGCTCGGCTTCACCGTCGCGTAGGGGTAGGCCGGGCGGGGGCCGCCCATGGTCTGGAAGTGCGCACCGTTCGGGTACTGCGGCTGCAGAAGGTACGGGGGCTGCTGCGTGGCCCGGCCGTAGGGCGGACGCGGTCGCGGCCCGTACACCGGGCTCTGCTGCGGCGGCACCCCGTAGGGCGGACGCTGCCGCGGCCCGCCGGGGAACGGCGGGCGGCCTTGCTGCTGGTCGGGATTCGGACGCTGGTTCGGGCCGTCGGGCCGGGGTGTCGTGTTCATGCTTCAAGCCTGGTTCGGCGGGCGCCGCGGGGCCTGAGTAGCACTACTCAACCGGGGTAGGTACTTCCTGAACGGTGACCTACCTGTGCCGGTCCGATCACGGGGGGTGTCAATCGAGACCGTTCTCGATGGCGTAGCGGGCCAGCTCGACCCGGTTCGACAGTTGCAGCTTGCGCAGCGAGGCCTGCACGTGGTTCTCGACGGTGCGGTGCGACACCCCGAGGCGGGCAGCGATCTGCTTGGCACTCAACCCTTTTGCGACGAATCGCAGCACTTCGGTCTCGCGCTCGGTCAGCTTGGGGAGTTCCGGCCCGTCGCCGGTCGGCACGGTCGCCATCCGGCGGTACTCCCCGAGCACCAACCCGGCCAGCCCCGGTGTGAACACCGGCTGTCCGGCGGCGGTGGCCCGCACCGCGTCGAGCAGTTCGGCCACGCCGGCCGACTTGACCAGGTAGCCGCTCGCCCCGGCCTTGACCGCTTCGAGCACGTCCTCCCGCTCGGACGACGCCGAGAGCACCAGCACCTTCGAGTGCGGCGACTGCGCGAGCACCGCGGCGGTGGCCTGGGCGCCGTTGCCGTCGGTGAGGTGCATGTCCATGAGCACGACCTGTGCCTGGGTGGCGGCCGCCCGGCTGGTGGCCGCGGCGACGGAGTCGGCGGTCGCCACCACCTCGAAGCCGTTCTCGGTGAGGTCGCGGCTGACGCCGTCGCGCCACATCGGGTGGTCGTCGACGACCATGATCGTCGTCGGTTTCGTCGCGGCCGTCGCACCTGTCGCGTCGATCATGCCCGGTTCGTCCCCTCCAACGGAATGTGCAGTTCCCATTCGGTGCCCTCCCCCGGTTGCGCGAACAGGTCGACGGTGCCACCGATGGAAGTCATCCTGCCGCGAATCGACTTGCTGACGCCCATTCGTCCCTCGGCTTCGGCCTCGGCCAGCCGTGCGGGATCGAACCCGACCCCGTCGTCGCGCACCGTGACGACGAACTCCGCGTCGTTGTCCTCGAGCAGCACGAACGAGCGGGCGCCCGGGCCGGCGTGCTTCTGGGTGTTGTCGACCGCGGCACGCACCACGGCCACGATCTCGTTCGTGACCGCCTCGGGCAACACCATCGGGTGGCTGGGTGCGGCGATCGAGACGTCGGTCGGCAGTTCCTGCTCGAGCCGGGAGCGGAGGTCCTTCGGTGCCGCCTGATCGGCGCGTGACGCGCCCGCCTGCCGCGACAGCAGCTTGCGCAGCGCGTCCTCCTGGTCACCGGCCAGCGTCGCGAGTTCGGTTGTCGGACCGCCGATCTCGGCTCCGCGACGACGCACGAACGCGAGCACCTGCAGGGTCGTGTCGTGCACCTCGCGGGCCAGACGCTCGCGTTCGGTGGCGGCGGCTTCGAGCCGGATCGCGCGGTCGAGCAGTTCTCGGGCGCGCCGCACGATCTGCGATCCCATCCCCACTGCCAGGCCGACGGTGAGCAGGATCGGCAGCGTCGCATCGAAGCTGAGGTTGTCGAGTTGGTCGACGATCGCCAGGGCCGACAGCCCGATGAGCGCCGCGGCGCCCATGCCCCACCAGGGGCCGAGCAGGATCGCCACCGAGACGACGGCGTTCGCCGCCCAGAAGGTGGTCGGCACCGTCTGGTGGCGACTGAAGTAGTCGTTGTGGCCGCCGACCAGGAGCGTGCTGGCCATGAGCAGCAGCGTCACGACGACGTCGGCGGCCACGATCCTGGCCCGGTGCCGGTGCCCGAACGCCAGCAACGTGCCGGCGGTGCCCGACCACACGAGCATCAGCGCGAAGACGACCCAGCTGAGGGTGCGGTTGACGTAGTTGTCGACCACCGTCCACTGCACCGCGCCGGCGTAGGCGAGGGACGCCAGCCGGAACACCTGAGCGGCGCGCCACAGCGGTAGAAGGCCGGACGCGTCCCGCTCAAGTGTCGCGGTGGTCACTGCTGGTTGGGGTACCCCTGCGGCCCGCCCTGCTGCGGGTAGTTCTGCGGCTGGGCCGGCTGACCCTGCGGGTATTGCTGGCCCTGCGGGTACTGCTGCGGCTGGCCGGGCAGCGGGTTGGGCGTGGCGCCCTGCTGCTCGATCTGCGGGTATTCGGTGGAGTGGGGCTGCACCGGGTCACCCGGGTCGGGCATGTTGTAGCCGCCCGGACCACCGGCGGTGCCGCCGGGGCCGGTGCCGAAGTTGACGCTCGGCACGTTGCGCTCGTTGCCCTCGGCCTCGAAGTACTCGGCGCGCGCGACGCCCGCCGGGCCGGCCATGAACTTGGTCGGGATCGACTCGATCGCGGTGTTGAGCTCACGCACGATGGCGTTGTAGTAGCGACGACCCGAGGCGATGCGGTCTTCGGTGGAGGACAGTTCGTTCTGCAGCCCGAGGAAGTTGGCGTTCGACTTCAGGTCGGGGTATGCCTCGGCGACCGCCATCAGCCGGCCCAGCGCCTGGGTCAGCTGACCTTCGTTCTGTGCGGCGGCCGCCGGGTTGTTGCCGCCGTTGATCGCGGCCGACCGGGCGCGCAGCACCTCCTCGAGGGTGGCGCGCTCGTGCTGCGCATAACCCTTGACGGTTTCGATGAGGTTGGGGATCAGGTCGTGACGACGCTTGAGTTCGACGTCGATCTGGTGCCAGGCCTCCTGCACCTGGTTGCGTTTCTTGACCAGGCCGTTGTAGGCGGAGATGGCCCACACGACCAGCAGGACGATGATCACCACGAGGATGATCAGGAACCACTTCATCAGCACGTCTCCTTCGGTTGCATTGCCGCTCAGCCTACGTGCTGGTCGGCTCCCGGATCAGCTGTCCACACCCTCGAACACACCCTCGAACCGCCGCAGCACCAACTCGGCCAGCCGCGGGTCATCGCCGAGCGGCGCCGACACCCGCGCCCCGAGGCCGCCGAGCCGGTCGTGGAAGAAGCCGGGCCCGATGAGGTAGCTCGCGACGACCACCTCGCTCGGGTCGCCGCCGTGCTCTGCGGCAACCACCCGGACGGCGTCGGCCACCGAAGGCTGCCGGGCGGACAGATAGCCCAGCGCGACCGTCCCGGCCCAGCGTTCGGCGAGCAGCTCACGCATCCGCTCGGCGTCCGTCGCGCCGGCGGCGCGGCTCGAGCCGGCGACGGCCAGCACCACCGAGGCGTCCAGCGTCGCGCCGGCGTCGACGAGCCGGTCGACGAGCACCTTCGCCAGCAACGCGTGCGGCCCGAGCGCGGGCGCGGCGTGGGCGTGCGGGTGGGCCGCCACGGCCTGCGCCACGTCGACCTCGGTGTGGAAGCCCGACGACAGCAGCAGCGGCACAACCACGACCGAATCATGGTGCGCCGCAAGCTCGTTCACGACCTGCGGCAACTCCGGTTGCTGCACGTCGACGTACGCCTCGCGCACGGTGAGGTCGGGGCGACGGCGCGCGACCTGCGCGACGATCGAGCGCACGACAGCCTGCCCCTGGGGGTTGTCGGTGCCGTGGGCGCAGACGACGAGCGCCCGCGTCATCGGTCGGCCACCGCCAGGCGGTAACCCCGCTTGACGACGGTGGTGACCAGATCACGGTCGGGCAGCGCATCGCGCAATCGGGCGACGGCGACCTCGGCGACGTGCGGGTCGACGGCGGTGCCGGGCAGCACCGCGAGGATCTGCTCGCGGGTCACCACCGCACCGTCGGCGGCCGCGAGGCGACGCAGCACCGCCAGCCCGGCCGGTGGCAGGCTGAGCCGCCGGCCGTCGAGCACCGCCTCCGAACGCCAGACCCGCAGGGCGCCCGCCGGGGTGACCGCCTGTGTCGCGTGCACCGGCAGGTGCGCCACCAACGACCGCACCAGCGCGCCGAGGCGGAAACGGTCGGGCACCATCGGGTCGATCCCGACCAGCCGCAACGGGGCCGCGGTGACCGGGCCGACGGCCGCGGCGACGACGCCGCCGTCGACGGCCATCGCCGCCACACACTCCTGCTCCAGACCCAGGCCGCGCGCGCTGTCGAGGAAGGCCTGTGCTCCGGGTGCGGAGGTGAAGACCACCGAGTCGTACTCCCGGTCGGCCACCCGGCGGACGCCGTCCTCGACGGCTCGGGGGTCGGCAGCCGGCCCCCAGCGGTAGACCACGAGCGGTTGCACCGTGGCGCCCGCGTCGGTGAACGCCTCGTCGAGACCGTCGGAGCCGGCGCCGTGGTGTTGCACCGCGATCCGCAGGTCGGCGATCGATTCGGACAACAGGAAGTCGCGCACCTCGGCGTTGGTCTCCGATTCGGCCACCCAGTCGGGTTCGAGTCCGGCGGCGCGCAGCGCACCGCTGGTCTTCGGGCCGCGGGCGATGATGCGGGTGTCGCGCAGCATGGCGAGAAGTTCGTCGGCGAGGCCCGCGGCATCTGCGGCCTCGATCCATCCGGTGAAGCCGACACCGGTCGTGCCCACCACGATCTGCGGCGGGTCGGCGATCAACTCCTTTGTCGCGCGCAGGAGTTCGGCATCGTCCACGTGAGGCACCACCGACAGGGTAGGGGCGTGCGCGATCTGCGCACCGCGCCGCTCGAGGGCAGCGGCGAGCTCGGCGCTGCGGCGCTGCCCGGTGAGCAACACCCGGGCACCGACCAGCTGGTCGCCCACCGGGTTCACGAGAATCCGTTCGCGGCGTGCGGGTTGCCCGGGTCAGCACCGTCGGGGTCAGTGGGATCGGTGGGATAGGCGAGTTGGCCGACGACGTCGCCGATGACGATCACTGCGGGATTGCTGATCTGCTGCGTGAGCACCTGCTCAGTGATCGTGTCGAGGGTGCCGCGCACGCTGCGCTGCTGCGGGCTGTATGCCTTGTGCACCACCGCCACCGGGGTCGCGGGGTCTTTGCCGGCGCGCACCAGCGACGCGGCGAGTTCGGGCAACCGTCCCATGCCCATGAGCACGACGATCGTGTGCGGCCACTGCACGAGCACGTCCGGCGACACCTCGTCGTGACCCGAGATCATCAGCACCCCGGCGGCCACCCCGCGGTGGGTCACCGGCACCAGTCCGGCCAGCGGCGCGGCGAAGGCCGAACTCACGCCCGGCACGACCTCGACCTCGACGCCGGCCTCGCGGCAGGCGATCCATTCCTCGCCGCCGCGGCCGAGCACGAACGGGTCGCCGCCCTTGAGCCGCACGACGTACTGCCCGCGGCGGGCGCGGTCGATGAGGATCTGGTTGATCTCGTGCTGCGGCACGGGGTGGCGGTAGGGGGTCTTGCCGACGTCGACGACCTCGGCGGTCGAGCCCAGGCTGCGCAGCAGCCCGACGGGGGCGAGGCGGTCGGTGACGACCACATCGGCGCGGGCCAGTTCGCGGCGTCCGCGCACGGTGATGAGGTCGTCGGCGCCCGGGCCGCCACCCACCAGCACCACCTTGCCGGTCGAGGATTCGGGCCGGAGTTCGCGCAGCGTCACGTTGGCCTCGATGACCGCGTCGTCGATCGTCGCGGCGTCGTAGGTGCGCGCGTCGCCGCCCTCGAACCACGCCTTCGTCGCGGTGGCAAGGGCACGCAGCCGCTCGGTCTCGGCGGGGTGTTGTTCGTCGGCCGAGACCAGCCACACGTCGGCAAGATCGGCGGCGGTCACCGCGGCGGTGTTCCAGGCGATCGCGTCGGACGCGTAGAGATCGCGCAGGTCTTCGCACAGGGTAGGTGCGTGCACGCGCACGGTCGCGCCGGTCGTGAGCAGCGCCGCCACCCGAGCGGCCGAGATCGGGCCGCCCCCGACGACGAGCACCGGCTTACCGGCGAGATCCATCGCGTGCAACGGGGTCATGCGCTCAACACATCCGTCGTGGTCGGCGGGACGACGCACTCGCCGACCTCGAGCCGGTCGCCGACCACCCGGGTGCTCCAGGTGCCCAGGCAGACCTGATCGTCGGTCGTGCACCGACCGGTCGCCAAGTAGAACGTCTGCTTATACATAGGAGAAGCAAGCGTACGGTGAATCGTGCCTCCGACGCAGATCGATCCCACGATGCCGCGGGCCATCACCTGCGCCCCGCTGAACGGATCGCGGTTGCCGACGGCGTGGATCGAGCCGTCGATGAGCCGCACCACCGCCACCTGAGCGGCGCCCACGCGCACCGGCACCGCGCGTTCCAGCGGGATGGCGACCAGGTCGGCCACCGGCGTCCAGTGGATCGGAGCAGTCGCCGGGTCCGGGATCGGGTCGGCCATCGCGTCGGTCATCTCATCGGTCATCGGCGGATCTCCAGGGTCGGACCGGACAGGAACACCGGACGGCGCGCCGCGTCGACGACCTCGATCTGCGGGTCGCTACGCTCGGCCGCGGTGGCCGGACGCCGCTGGCCGCGTTCGACCACGTAGTGCAGGTCGTCGTCGGGAGCGTCGTCGTTGACGAACGCCGCGAACCGGGCAAGCTTGGCCGGGTCGTCGAGCACGTCGCGCCACTCGTCGGAGTAGGAGTCGACGTGCCTGGCCATCGCCGCGTCGAGGTCGGCGGCCACGCCGAGGCTGTCGTGCAGGATCACGTCGCGCACGTGGTCGAGCCCGCCGTCGATCTCCTCCAGCCAGGCGGCCGTGCGTTGCAGCCGGTCGGCGGTGCGGATGTAGTACATGAAGAAGCGGTCGATCGCCTGCACGAGGCCGGCATCGTCGAGGTCTTCGGCGAGCAACTGTGCGTGGCGCGGGGTGAATCCGCCGTTACCTCCGACGTAGAGATTCCATCCCTTCTCGGTCGCGATGACTCCGACGTCCTTGCCACGGGCCTCGGCGCACTCACGCGCGCAACCCGACACCCCGACCTTGAGCTTGTGCGGCGATCGCAGTCCGCGGTAGCGCAGTTCGAGGGCGATCGCCATGCCCACGGAGTCCTGCACGCCGTAGCGGCACCAGGTGCGTCCGACGCACGACTTCACCGTGCGCAACGACTTGCCGTAGGCGTGCCCCGACTCGAAGCCGGCGTCGACGAGTCGCTTCCAGATCGCCGGCAACTGGTCGACCCGGGCACCGAACAGATCGATGCGTTGGCCGCCGGTGATCTTGGTGTAGAGGTCGAAGTCGGCGGCCACCTGGCCGATCGCGATGAGGCCCTGCGGGGTGATCTCGCCGCCGGGGATGCGCGGCACCACCGAGTAGGTGCCGTCTTTTTGCAGGTTGGCGAGCATGTGGTCGTTGGTGTCCTGCAGGCCGCCCTGCTCGCCGTCGAGGATGTGCCCGTTGCCCAGGCTGGCGAGGATCGAGGCGACCGTCGGCTTGCAGACATCGCAGCCGTGACCGGTGCCGTGCCGTTCGACGATTGCGCTGAAGGTGGTGAGTCCGGTGACCTGCACGGCGCCGAACAGCTCCGCCCGGCTCATCGGGAAGTGTTCGCACAGTGCCTTGGTAACCTCGACGCCGGCCGCGGCGAGCTGCACCTCGGTGATCTTCTTGACCAGCGGCAGGCAGGAGCCGCAGCTCGTGCCGGCCTTGGTGCAGCCCTTCACGTCCGCGAGGCTGCAGCACCCTTCCTGGTCGACGGCCCGGCGCACCTGCCCGGCGCTGACGTTGTTGCACGAGCAGACGGTGGCTTCGTCGGGCAGCTCCAGCTGCGCCGCTTCGCCGCCTTCGGGTGCCACCAAAGCGGCTGGGTCACAAGCCAGTTCCTGACCGAGCATCGGGCGCAGCGAGGCGTAGGCGCTGGCGTCGCCGACGAGGATGCCACCCAGCAGGGTGCGGGCGTCGTCGCTGACGACGAGCTTCTTGTAGACGCCGTTGACCGCGTCGGCGTAGGCCACCTCGAGACAACCAGGCGTGGTGGCGAAGGCGTCACCGAACGAGGCGACGTCGACGCCGAGCAGCTTCAGCTTGGTCGATGAGTCGGCACCCGGGAAGGTCGCCTCACCGTCGAGCAGCCGGTCGACGACCACCTCCGCCATCGCGTAGCCCGGCGCGACGAGCCCCCACACCCGACCGTCGATGCAGGCCACTTCACCGATCGCGCTGACCAGTTCGTCGTCGGTGCGGCAACCGGAGTCGACGACCACTCCGCCCCGCTCGCCGATCGTCAGACCGGCGTCGCGGGCGAGTTCGTCGCGCGGTCGCACGCCAGTGGCGAAGATGACCACCTCGACGTCGATCGAGTCGCCGTCGGCGAAGGTCATCGTCCGCACCCGTCCGGTGCGCTTGTCGGTGATCTTGGCGGTGGCCGTGTCGGTGCGGACGGTGACACCCAACGCCTCGATGAGCCGGCGCAGTTGCGCTCCGCCGCCCTCGTCGACCTGCAACGGCATCAGCCGGGGCGCGAACTCGACCACGGTGGCCTCGGCGCCGAGCGCCTGCAACGCGCCGGCCGCCTCGAGCCCGAGCAGGCCACCGCCGACGACGGCTCCGCGCACCGGCCGGCCCGGATGGTCGGCCCGCAGCTTCTCGACGAACGACCGCAGGTCGGCGACGTCGTCGATCGTGCGGTAGACGAAACATCCGCGCAGGTCCTTGCCGGGCACCGGCGGCACCGCCGCGTACGACCCGGTGGCCAACACCAGGTGGTCGTAGCTGAGCAACTGCCCTGTCGACAGTTCGACCACGCGGGCCACCCGGTTGACCTGAAGCGCGCGCACGCCCTTGCGCAGGCGCACCAGCGGGTCGTGCCACAACTGGTCCTGCCCGAGCGCGAGGTCGTCGGGGTCGCGGCCGGTGAAGTAGGAGGTCAACGCCACCCGGTCGTAGGGCGGACGCGGTTCCTCGGCCAGCACCGTTACCCGGTAGCTGTCGGCGTTGTCCCGGGCTCGGAGGGCTTCGACGAAGCGGTGCGCGACCATGCCGGCGCCCACCACGACGACGTGTCGCTGAGTCGAGTCGGTCGGGCTCATTGCGGGCTCCTGGTTTCGTCGGGGGTCATCGGGATGGTTCGAAAGTAGGTGCGTCGTGTTTCGGCACCAGGTCCGAAAATGTTTCGGGCAGGCAAATTCGTGCTCACGGTGAGCCCTGGGACGGGTGAGCGCCGAGGGTCGCGTGCGCGTCTGCCGCGACCGGTGTGGACAACGGCGTCGCGTTCGCCGGACGGGTGTCGGACGGTGGGTCGACCTCCTCCATCCACGCGAGCAGCCCCTCCACCGCCGAGGCACATCCGCCGCATCCGGTGGTGGCCCGGGTGCGTGCGGCGACCGCCTCGACGTCGCGGTCACCCGCTGCGTGCGCGCCGACGATCTCCCGCTTCGTCACGCCGTTGCACCGGCAGACGGTGGCGTTGCCGGGCATGGTCGCGAGGTTGGTGCGGTCCGCACCCTGGCCCGCGCCCGTGCCGGTCGGCAGCTCGGCGAAGAGCAGATGGGTGGGGTCCTTCGGCGTGGGTGTGCGCCGCTCGAACGCCGCGGTGAGGTCGGCCGCAAGGTCGGGCGCGCCGATGCAGGTCGCGGCGACGACCCGGTCAGCAGCGACCTCGACACTCACGTGCCGACCGGCGCCGGCATCGCTGAGTGTCACCGTGCGTCCGGCGCCGCCGGCGGTGCCCATCGTGACCACCGAGAGTCCGCGGGCCTTGAGGGTGACGACGCCATCGGCAGACCCGGAGGCACGAACCGGCCGGCCGGCGAGTTCGTGGGCCAGGCGTCGGGCTTGCTCCCAGCCGGGTGCCAACAGCCCGGTCCAACGGCCCTCCTCCTGGGCGCAATCGCCGATGGCGGCGACCGCCGGGTCTTCGGGGCTACGCAGGTTGGCACCGACGACGATGCCGTGCTCGACCGGAAGTCCTGCCGCACACGCAAGTTCGGTGCGCGGAACAACTCCCGCACTGGCCACGACGAGGTCGGTCGGCAGCACGGCGCCGGCGGCGGTGCGCAACCCGCAGACCGCGCCGTCGTGGCCGACCACGTCGATCACCTCGACATCGAGCAGCACCCCGATGCCCTGGGCGCGCAGCGAGTCGGCGAGCACCCGTGCCGCAGCGGCGTCCAACTGGCGATCCATCAGGGTCGGTGTGCGGTGCACCACCGTCACGTCGGCACCGCGATGGGCCAGGCCGCAGGCGAGTTCGATGCCGAGCAGCCCACCTCCGAGCACGGTGATCCGGCGGCCGGGGCGCGCCGCCGCCACCAGGTCGCGGCAGTCGTCGATGGTGCGCAGCGTGCGCACACCGCGAAGATCGCTGGTGGGCAACGGAACCCGTGGTTCGGCGCCGGTGGCCAAGACCAGGGTGTCGTAGTCGTGAACCACGCCGTCGGCGTCCGTCACCGCCTTGGCGGCGCGGTCGATCGAGACGACCGTGGTGTCGGCGCGCACGACGACCGGCTCGGACGCGGCCGGCAGGGTGAGCGCGTTGATGTTCGCCCGGCCGGCGATCACCTCCGAGAGCAGCAGCCGGTTGTAGGGCAGGTGCGGTTCGGCGCCGAGCACGGTCACCGCGACGGCGCCCGGGGCGGCGAGCGTCTGCAGTTCCTCGACGAAGCGCGCCGCGACCATGCCGTGACCGACCACGACGACGCGGTGTGCATTGGAGTCGCCGCTCATGTCGCCGCTCATGTCCCTGCTCCGTGCTCGGCGGCCGACACGTCGACCGCGCACACCTTGAACTCCGGCATCCCGCTCACCGGGTCGGTGGCGGGGTTGGTGAGGTCGTTGCAGAACTGGTCGTCGCCGTCGCCGTGGAACGGCACGAACACACAGTCGGGCCGCACCGCGGTGGTCACCCGCGTCGGCGCGACGAACGAGCCACGCGCCGAGGTGATGCGCACGGGTGTGCCGTCCTCGACGCCGATGCGGTGGGCGGTGAGCGGGTGCACCTCGGCGAACCGGTGCTCGCTCGGCCGACCGAGGGCCGCGACGCGGGCGGTCTGGGCGCCCGACTGGTACTGGCGCAGCACGCGTCCGGTGAGCAGGTAGGTGCGCGCGCCCTCGCGCAGGTCGTCGTCGACCCCGACGACCGACGGCACGACCGCCAGCGCCCGACCCGACGGCGTCGCGAACCGGTCGAGGAACATCCGTGGGGTGCCGCTGTGTTCGCGGTCGGGGCACGGCCAGTACACCGGTTCGCGGGCCACCCGCTCGTGGTCGGCTCCGGCGTAGTCGGCGCGGCCGCCTGCGCTGGCCCGCCCGAGCTCGGCGAACACCTCGACCGGGTCGGTCGCGAATTTCACTGGTGCACCGAGAAGTTCGGCGAGTTGCGCCCAGATGACGAGCTCGTCGCGCACCCCGTCGGGCGGGTCTGTTGCTCGGGCCCGCCGCAGGATGCGTCCTTCGAGGGAGGTCATCGTGCCGTCCTCCTCGGCCCACTGCGGCACGGGCAGCACGACGTCGGCGAGCCGGGCCGTCGCCGAGGGCACGAAGTCGGCGACGACGAGCAGGTCGAGACTGCCGAGCCGTTCGCGGACGGCGCCCGCGTCGGGTGCCGAGACGGCGGGGTTGGCGCCGTGCACGAAGAGCACCCGTGGGCCGCCGGGACGACCGAGCGAGTCGAGCAGTTCGACCGCGGGGCGGCCCGGACCGGGGATGGCGTCGGGGTCAACACCCCACACCTTTGCCACATGCGCCCGTGCCTGCGCGTCGGTGATGCTGCGGTAACCGGGCAGTTGGTCGCACTTCTGGCCGTGTTCGCGTCCGCCCTGCCCGTTGCCCTGACCGGTGAGGCAGCCGTAGCCGCTGCCGACGCGACCGGGCAGCCCCAGCGCGAGCGCCAGGTTGATCGCTGCGGTGACGGTGTCGGTGCCGTGCGCGTGCTGTTCGGCGCCGCGCCCGCTGATGACGTAGGCGCCCGCTCCCCCGCGGTGTGGTGCGGCGGCCACGAGCAGTTCGGCCGCCTCCCGGATCTGACCGGCGGGCACACCGGTCGCCTGCTGGGTGCGCTCGGGCCACCAGCACGTGGACGCGGCTGCCACCGCATCCCACCCCTCGACGCGGGCCGCGAGGTAGTCGTCGTCGGTGCCGCTCGCCGCGATCACCGCGTGCAGCAGGCCGAGCAACAGCACGACGTCGGTGCCGGGCAGCGGCTGCAGATGCAGGCCGGCCCCGTCGTCGGTCAGCGCCGCCGTCGCGCTGTGCCGCGGATCGATGACGATCAGACCGCCGCGCTGCCGGGCGCCGGCCAGGTGCCGGGTCATCGGCGGCATCGTCTCGGCCGGGTTGCTGCCGACCAGCAGCACCGCGTCGGCGCCGCCGAGGTCGGCGAGCGGGAAGGGCAGACCGCGGTCGAGCCCGAACGCCCGGTTGCCCGCCGCGGCGGCCGACGACATGCAGAACCGTCCGTTGTAGTCGATAAGGGCGGTGCCGAGGGCAACCCGCGCGAACTTGCCCAGGCTGTAAGCCTTTTCGTTGGTCAGGCCACCGCCGCCGAAGACCGCGACCGCGTCGGGGCCGTCGGCGCGTTGTGCCGCACGGATGGCGCTGACGATCCGTTCGTACGCCTCCTGCCAGGTCGCTGCGCGTAGTTCACCGCCCGCGTCCCGCACCATCGGCGTCGTGATCCGGTCGCGCACCGCCAGCAGTTCGGCTGCGGTCCAACCCTTCTGGCACAGACCGCCCTGGTTGGTCGGGAAGTCACGGGGCTGCACCGCGAGCCTGCCGTCGTCAGCCGGCTCGAGCCGCATCGCGCACTGCAGCGCGCAGTAGGGGCAGTGCGTATCAGTGCCCGTCGCGCTCGTCCGCCGCTGCGGCGCGTCGAGGTCGGTGAGCGTCATCGCCACGCCTCAGATCCGGTGGCTGCCGAGAGCAGAACCCTTGCGGCCGTACGCCGCCCAGGTGATCGCCGCCATCAGCAGGTAGACCCCGAGGATCACCAGCAGCGCGGGCACGATCGTGCCGGCCGGGTGGGCGGCGTCGATGCTGTGCGACTTGGAGACAGCGAAGCCCTGCGGCACGAGAAACCCGCCGAAGGCACCGATCGCACCGACGATCCCGATCGCGCCGCCCGCTGTCCGCACCGCGGTGGCCCGACCGGCCGGCGAGCGGTCGGTGGCCGTCACGTCGAAGACGGCGGGGATCATCCGGTAGATCGAGCCGTTGCCCACGCCGGTGAACACGAACAGCCAGCAGAAGCTGACCATGAAGAGCCCGAAGTCGTTGGTGCGCAACGCGATCACCGCACCACCGGCGCCGACCGCCATCGCCAGGAAGGAGACCACGGTGACCACCCACCCGCCGACCCGGTCGGCGGCGATGCCGCCCAGCGGACGGCTCAACGAACCGACGAGGGCGCCGAGGAAGGCGAGCTTGAGACCTTCGGCCGGAAACGCGTCGTGCAGCAGTTTCGGGAAGACCCCGGCGAACCCGATGAACGAACCGAAGGTGCCGATGTAGAGCAACGACAGCAGCCAGGTGTGCGGCATCCGGGCGGCCCGTCGCATCGAGCGTCCGTCGTTCGCGGCCATCGTCAGGTTGTCCATGAAGCGCCAGGCGAGCAATGCCGCCAACAGCGCTGCCGGCACGAAGATCCAACCGGCCGCGGGAAGGTTCGGAGCGGTCGCCGTCGCGGCTCCCCAGACCACCACGAAGGGCACGACGAACTGCACCGCCGCCGTGCCGAGGTTGCCGCCGGCCGCGTTGAGCCCCAACGCTGCTCCCTTGCGGGCGGCCGGGAAGAAGAAGGAGATGTTGGTCATCGACGAAGCGAAGTTGCCGCCGCCGAACCCGGCCAGTGCTGCGACGAGCAGCAGCACCGGGAAGGGCGCCAGATTCTCCAGCGCCACCACCAGCCCGAGGGTCGGCGCGAGCAGCAGCAGCGCCGACATGATCGTCCAGTTGCGGCCGCCGAACCGCGGCACCGCGAAGCTGTACGGGATGCGCAGTGCCGATCCGACGAGCACCGGCATCGACAGCAGCCAGAACTGCTGGCTGTCGGTCAACGCGTTCGCGCCGGTATAGCCGAAGGCCGCCAGTTGCGGCACGACGATGCCCCAGAGCGCGAACACCCCGAACCCGAGGAACTCCGCCAGCACCGACAACCCGAGGTTGCGCCGTGCGATTGAGCGGCCGTGCGCCGCCCACTGGGCAGGGTCTTCGGGGTCCCAGCCGTCGAGCCATCGTCCCGGTCGGCGGACGAGCCCGTCGGCGGTGTCGACGGTGTCGACGGGAGGGGCGAGCGCCAGATCGGTCGGCTCGGTGGTTGTGGTGACCATGAACACCTCGCACGCAGGTGCCCACCCGGACGGTGAGCGAGTGCGAGGAACGCTATGGACGCCGTGTTTCGTCGGCCGACTGCTTGCGTAACACGCAGGTCACACCGCCCTCACCGCCGCTGCCGCGCGTGGTGAAGCGTCCTGACCTGCGCAGATCCACCCCCGAAGGAGGCGTGGAGTGACTCACGTCACGTGGATCGACCGTGAGGTGCGGCGCCGGTCAGGCCAGTCCGACGTCTTCCAGGCTGAACGCGGACAGGTAGGGCACGCCCAGGCCGTCCTCGATGACCTGCTGCGCACCGGTGGCGCGATCGACGATGGTGGCGACGGCGACGACCTCGGCGCCCTCGTCGCGGGCGGCCTGCACCGCGTCGGTCGGCGACGCGCCGGTGGTGGTGGTGTCCTCGACCACGAGCACCCGGCGGCCCTTGATCGACGGCCCCTCGATGCGCTGCTGCAACCCGTGGGCCTTGCCCTGCTTGCGCACCACGAACGCGTCGAGCCGGTCGCCGGCGGCCGCGGCGGCGTGCAGCATCGAGGTGGCCACCGGGTCGGCGCCGAGGGTGAGTCCGCCGACGGCGTCGAAGTCGAGTTGCTTGGTCAACTCGCGCATCACGCGTCCGACCAACGGGGCGGCCTCGCCCGACAGCGAGATGCGGCGCAGGTCGACGTAGTAGTCGGCCTGCTTGCCGGAGGAGAGCATCACCCGACCGTGCACGACGGCTTGCTCCTTGATGAGCTCGAGCAGGCGGGCGCGGTCGGCGGCGAGGTCGACCGAGGTGTTGGAGGTGGTGGCGGTGTTGTCGGCGGCGGCGTCAGTCACGGCTCACAGCCTAGAGCGGGAGCGCTCAGTCCTTGTTCGGACGGTGACGGCGCACCAGCTTCGGTTTGCGCACGATCGAGCGGGGCACGACGCGCAAGAGTCCGGCGGCGATCTTGTACTGAACGCCCGGGATGCTGAGGACCTTGCCCTTGTCGACGTCGGCCAGGCCGTCGGAGACCAGTTTGTCTGCGTCGAGCCACATGAAGTCGGGGGCGGCCTGGCTGGCTTTGATGCCGGCGCGGTCGTGGAACTCGGTGCGGGTGAAGCCGGGTGCGAGCGCGGTGACCTTGACGCCGGTGTCGGCGAGTTCGACGGCGAGCGACTCGGAGAAGACGGTGACCCACGACTTGGCCGCCGAGTAGGTGCCCGACGACATGAAGCCGGCCACCGAGGAAACGTTGACGATGTTGCCGGCTCCGCGCTCCTTCATCGCCAGGGCGGCGGCGTGCGAAAGCACGAGCACGGCGCGCACCAGAACGTCGAGCATCTGCTCCTCTTCCTCGACCGTGTTGCGGATGAACGACTTGCGCAGGCCGAACCCGGCGTTGTTGACCAGCAGGTCGACCGGACGCTGCCGGTCGCCGAGCCGGTCGGCGACGGTGCCGAGTTGGGTGCGGTCGGCGAGGTCTGCCGGCAGCACCTCGACCCGGATGCCGTGCTGCGCCTCGAGCTCGGCGCGCAGCGCCTCCAGCCGGCTCTCGTCACGGGCGACGACGACGAGGTCGTGGCCGCGCGCGGCGAGCTGGTGGGCGAAGGTCTTGCCGATGCCGGCGCTGGCGCCGGTGACGAGTGCGGTAGGCATGGCGCCGATCCTAGGTCGCGCCGCACGCGAACCCATGAACCCGCCTCTGACCCCCCGTTACCGTGTTTGTGGGCCTTGAAGCAAGGCTCCTGGTCGCCGGCCCCGGCATGACTGACTGCCCCTGTCGCTTGCATGATCCGGGGGGTGTTGTCACCGGGTGCTGGTGGCGCTGGTGGACCGCTGATAGGGACCGGGCCGCCCGAGCTTTGGGTAGGTCTCTTCGTAACGTCGATGTCGGCTTCCTGCGCCTGATCTGGTGACCAGCCGCTCGGACGCACGAGGAGGGACCATGTCCCGACCTGACTACGCGGTGTACATCGGGCTCGATGTCGGCAAACAGACGCACCACGCCTGCGCGCTGAACGTTGAAGGCGATCGGCTGCACGACAAACCGTTGCCCCAAGACGAGTCGTCGCTGCGTGGCCTGCTGACCAAACTCGGCACGCACGGTCGCCTGCTGGTCGTGGTCGATCAACCCGCAACGATCGGCGCGCTGCCCGTTGCGGTCGCCCGTGCCATGGGCGTGGACGTCGCTTACCTTCCCGGGCTGGCGATGCGCCGTATCGCCGACCTGCACCCCGGCAACGCCAAGACCGACGCAAGGGACGCGTACGTCATCGCCGAAGCCGCCCGGTCGATGCCGCACGCCCTGCGACGGGTCGACGTCGGCGACGACACCCTGGCCGACCTGGAAGTCATCGTCGGCTTCGATGACGACCTGGCCGGACAGGTCACCGCACAAGCAAACCGGATCAGAGGCCTTCTGACACAAGTGAACCCAGCCCTCGAACGCGTCCTCGGCCCACACATCCAACACCCAGCAGTCCTCGAACTCCTGACCCGCTTCGGTGGCCCGACCGGCCTGCGCGCGGCCGGCCGGCGACGTCTGCTCGCCGTCGCCAAACCCCGCGCGCCCCGCTCCTACCAACGCCTCGTCGACGACATCCAGACAGCGCTCACCGAGCAGACCGTCACCGTCCCTGGCACCCGCGCCGCCGAGCTCGTCCTGCCCAATGGCTATGTCAAGGTGTTCTGGCCCCACCGTGACGGCCCGATCTGGCCCCACCGCGGGCTGGCCGCGACGTCGAGGGGCGGGTCCTGGCTGTCAATGTGCGCAGCTGGGTGTTGCCCTCCGCGTTGGTGTCCTTGCGGAGTCCCTAGGCATGGCGACCCGGCGGCGCTTAACTGAACTGCTCGGTGATCAGTGTTCGCGTTGGGGACGCGGCGGCATCGGGCCAGAGGAGGAATCATGAAGGCTTTCCGCTCCGCGGCTGCTGGCGCTGCAGTGCTCGCCTTGGGGCTAGCGGTTGTTCCGGCCAGTTCTGCAGACTCCGGACCGGTATCGGGTGGCGGCCCGAGCGCACCGTCAGCTCGCGCTGCGACGCGGGCCGGGGTGGTGCAGTACTTGGGGTTATATCCCGGGCAAGGGAGAGTGGAAGTCCTCGGCGCTCGGCAACGCGCAGAACCTCATCGTGCATGGCCGAGAGATCAGCTCCACCGCGATCCGGGCGGACCCCGGTCGCATGAATGTTCATGGTTCCGGAAGTCGGCATCGGTCAGCCGATCCTGAGGTCGGAGCGGGCAGCTCCGGATCGCAGGATGCGCCCCATCAGGACGGTGTGGAAGGGCCAGATCACCCGCAGGTAAGCAGCGCCGAGGCTGGACCGACTGTGTGCGGTCGTGAGCAAGTGACCCCGTGGTCCGACCTTGTCATGGGTGACATAGAAGGTCGATTCGAACGCCATGTGCCGATCGGTTGCGCCACCGGTCACGCCGTCGTCGTCAACCCTGCTGAACGTGAACGGTCCGGCCGATCCCCCGGGACGCAGATCGATATCCCTGGCACCCTCGGTCTGGACCGCAAATCCGAGCCGCCCGACCACCGCGTCGCGCAACCCGAGCAGCGCGTGCAGCCATTCGGGTGCGGAGCCGAGCACGTCGTGCGCGAACTCCAGCGCCGTCCCCGCTCTCGCCAGCGCGACCGTGTGTTCATCCTGAAACGTGACCATGTTGAGCCCCCTCAAACATAACCAACTGGTTGGTTTGGTGTCACCATACAACAGCGCCGGCCGCGACTTGGGACTGCTGCACGGATAGGTGACATCGACTCTGCGGTGCCGTTGGGTGCCGCAGCAGAGGATGTGCACCATGCCCAAGCCGTACCCCAAGGAGTTCCGCGAGAACGTGATCGAGGTCGCTCGCTCTCGTGAGGCCGGGACGACGTTGAAGAAGATCGCGAAGGACTTCGGGATCTCGGAGTCCTGCCTGACGAACTGGATCGCCATCGCTGACCGGCAGGACGGGAACAAACCCGCCGCCGCGGTGAGCGACTCTGGTGAGTTGCGTGAGGCTCGCCGTCGGATCCGGTTGCTCGAGCAAGAGAACGAGGTGCTACGCCGCGCTGCGGCGTACCTCTCGCAGGCGAACCTGCCGGGAAAATGACGCTTCTATGCCTCTCGTCAAGCCATCGTGGTCTGGAGTTCGCGGAAGATCGCGCGGCAGACGTAGCGCTTGAGGCAGCGGCGGATCTCGCGGTTGGAGCGCCCTTCAGTGCGTCGACGGGCGACGTAGTCACGCGTGGGTTCGTCGTAGCTCATTTGGGTGCGGACGATCACGTCGAAGGCGCGGTTGAGTTGGCGGTCTCCTGATCGGGACAGTCGATGACGTTCGGTGTTGCCCGACGAGGCAGGGACCGGAGCGATGCCGCCGAGTGCGGCGAACGCAGCCTCTGAGCGGACGCGGCCGTGGTGGGAGTAGGCGCAGATGATGATCGCCGCGGTGACGGGGCCCACGCCAGGCTGATCCTGCAGTCCGGGTGCCGGCGCCTCAGCGAGCTGGTGAAGCTCGCGATGGTTCTGCTTGAGGAGTTCGCCGTGCTCGACGACGACGATGGCCAGGCGGCGGGCTTCGCGGCGAGCGATGGCCAGGCGGCGGGCTTCGCGGCGAGCGATGGCCAGGGGGTCACTGGGCGCCGCGGTACGGCTGGCTCGCCATGCCGCGATCATGCGACCTGCGCGTCGGTCAGTGGCTTGCGTGCGTCGATCCCCAGATCGACGCTGCGCAGCAAGGCTAGGAGTGCGTTGCGGTTGGCCGTGCGCTGCTGGTCCAGGATCGACCGCGAAGCCAGCAGGACGCGAAGCGCAGTGCGCTGACCGGCCTGCCGAGGTTTCGCGAGGCGGTCGAACTCGCGACCGGCCACCGCTCGTGCTGCGGCTTCGGCGTCGAGGGCGTCCGACTTTCCTTGGTGGGCGTGGGTGGCGCGGGCTGCTGGGCGAACCTCGGCGACGTCGAAGCCGGCCTCGGCCAAGGCTGCGGTGATGCCTGAGCCGTAGGACGAGGTGCCCTCGACGGCGGCAAGCACGCTGCCGTTGGTCCGACGGACGATCCAGTTGATCGCGCGCGCGTTCCCCGCCTTGGTCGTGGGGAATGTCGCGGTGTCGATGACCGCGCCGGTCGCGGCCGCGATCAGGCAATACGTGTGGGTGCGGGCGTGCGTGTCGATGCCGACGACGTGCTCGAACAGTTGGGCGACGATGGTCACTTGGACTCCTAACTCGAAGGGAATGCTGACGTTCCGGCTCGAGCCCGTGGGTCGCTCAGAGACACATCTGTCATGAGTCACAGCGACCATCTCGTGGCCGCCGGACAGGCTTCTAATCAAGGCATCTGCGCGGGAGGGACCGAACCTCGGCCTGCGCGCGGACATGTCATTTTCAAGACACCACCGCCAGGTGGGTCGGATATACCGCGAGTCACATGCACGGGCCGGGGGCCAGCCTTCCAGCCAGCCACGGGCCGGCCAGCGCCCATTACAGATGTACCCGCTCGTCCGTGAGCTGGCCGCCCAGAATGCCCCGATCAGGGTGCCTGTGACGGTGACGTGCCGGGTCCTGAAACTTGCCAGGGCGCCGTACTACCGGTGGCTGGCCAACCCCGTGACCGACGCCGACTGGGTGGAAGCGCACCGCGTGAACGCGTTGTTCGATGCACACCGTGACGACCCGGAGTTCGGGTACCGCCTCCTAGCTGACGAGGCCCGCGACGCCGGGCAGGAGATTGCGACCGCACCGCGTGGGCGATCTGTTCGAGCAACGCGTGGTGGAGGGTGTTCGGGAAGAAGCGCGCGAAGTAGGGCCGGCCCGGCCCGCCGGCGCACGATGACCGCGTCCAGCGTGACTTCACCGCGACCGGCCCGAACCAGCTGTGGCTGACCGACATCACGGAGCACCGCACCCGTGAGGGCAAGGTGTTCATGTGCGCCGTCAAGGACGTGTGGTCCAACCGGCTCCTCGGGTACTCCATCAGCTCGCGGATGAAGGCCCGCCTGGCCGTGCAGGCGTTGGAACACGCCGTGGACACCCGCGCCCGAGCGGGCGTCGACGTGGCCGGCTGCATCGTCCACAGCGACCGCGGGTCCCAGTTCCGGTCCCGCAAGTACCTGCGCGCCCTGTCCCGGCACGACCTGCTCGGATCCATGGGACGAGTCGGCTCGAGCGCGGACAACGCCGCCATGGAGAGCTGGTTCGCACTCCTGCAGAAGAACGTCCTGGACCGCCGAACCTGGGACACCCGCGACCAGCTGAGGCTGGCCATCGTCACCTGGACCGAACGGACCTACCACCGCCGACGACGCCAAGCCCGCCTCGGCAAGTTGACCCCCATCGAGTACGAGACCATCATGACCACACCGGCCACCCAGGCCGCATGACCAACATGTCACCTATCCGTGCAGCAGTCCCCTTTCCAAACCGACCGGTCTCGGACGGTGCGAATATTGCAGGTTTCCAGCGTGCAAACCGATACGCTAACCAACAACGACCTGTAGCCGAATCATGGAGAACTCCGCGAATGCCCACCCAAGCCCGAGCGTTCGTGACCCGCGAACGGATCATGCGCGGCGCAGCGCAGGCACTGTCCCAGAACGGCTACGAAGGGACGACCATCAAGGACATCCTCGATCTCACCGGGGTCACCAAAGGCGCCCTGTACTTCCATTTCAGTTCGAAGGACGACCTCGCGCGGGCCGTGCTGACAGCACAGTCCGAGTGGCTGTCCACGGTCGAATTGACCGGGTCGGCGGCGCAACAGGCGATCGATACCAGCTACGTGTTCGGTGTGCAGCTGCAGACCGACGAACTCATCCGGGCCTCGGTCCGCCTCACCACGGAGGGGCATGGCCTCGACGACGTCCAGCGCAGTGCGTTCGACGCCTGGCTCAATGCGGCCACCGCACTGTGCCGTCAGGCGAAGTCGGAGGGTTCGCTTCGGGAAGGTGTGCGACCCAAGGAGCTCGCCCGGACACTCACCGCCTCCGTGAACGGGATCCAGCTGTCGTCGCTCGTCTACTCGAAGTACTCCGACATTCGCGGACGCCTCCACGACTTCTGGAAACTGGTCGCACCGGCCACCTTCACCGACGAGGCCCTCACGTCGCTACGGCTGAGCGCGCCGCGTAAGTGATGTCGGGCGTCACCCAGGTATTGACGATATGGGGACATGGAGGCACCCTCGCATCGCCGGACGTCGCGGACTCCTTCCGTGCGATGCAGAGGTCGGTGCGACCGCGGAGCAAGCCGCCCTGTTCATAGGCCACGGACATCCCAAATTCGCTTCGCTCGATCAGCAGCCGACATTCCTGGTCGAATTCGACGAAGGTGTCGAACGTCGCGTCGAGACCGATGACCGGCCCCGCCGACTCAGTTCTGGCCAGTTCGAGGGCCGCTTCGAGCAGCACCATTCCCGGGACGTGGTCGACGGTGTGATCGAACAACACCGGATCGGCCGGGTCCACCGAGAGGACCGCTCCGCCCGGACCGACCTCGACACATCGCCCGGACGGGCCGTGCGGTGCCGTCCCCTGGTTCACCGGCGTGTCCGTCCCGGGGCGGATTCTGCGGTACACGCCGCGTGGAAGTACCCGCATGGCACCGCCACGACGTGCCAGGAGCCGACCGTGGTGGCTGAACTCGACCGTCCACTCGGTTTCTGCCCGGCGACCGGTGTCCGCATATCGCCGAATCAGTAATTGCGGGTCGAACGGAACGAGTGGGACCACCCCCGACCCGCGGGTCTGGTATCTCGATCCAGATGGCGTTCATGAGGAAGGCCGCGTCCAGTGGGACCTGCGAAACGACATGGCTCGCGAGGATGACCGCCTGCCTGAACGACTCCAGGAAAATCGTCGGACTGTAGTGGTCCGACCGGATGTACAGCGGATGCTCGCGCGGCCACTGCACATCGACGAGCCATCCGGTCGAGGCGTCACGAAGCATCGTGACGAACACCTCGGAGATCGACGCCCGGTGGACGAGCCTGCGATCGACACAGCTCCATCCGTCCCCGTGAATCGGTGCCCCCGGCCCACCCGCCGTAATTCCCTGGCCCATTTAAGACCTCCCCTTGCCCGAATCGGACCCGCGCTGAGCCGCGAACGGGCAAAGGCTACCAACCCGTCGGTTTTCTAGGAAGTCAATGAACCGACACGACGTCTGGTCCCAGGTGGGCCAGCACCGGCTCGAAGATCGCTTCGATCAGGGCCTGCAGGTCCCCGACACCGACCCCGGACCCCGTACCGATGGACCGGAGGGCCGACTCGACGTGCCGCCGACACATTCGTGCCGCGGCACGCACTGCCGGATGGTCCGACGTCGCCAACGCAGCGGATAGCTCATCACCGAGCGCCCCGGGGGCAGCGTCCATGGCCAGCGTGACGGGTAGCGACTTCTTGGCGCGCCGCAAATCCTGCCCGCGGGCCTTTCCGGTCACGGCGACGTCACCGATGAGGCCGGCGATGTCGTCACACATCTGATAGGCCATCCCCACGTTCCGCCCGACCAGACGCATCGAGTCGGCGAGTTCGGCGCTGCCGCGGCCCAGGCGGGCACCCAACGCGCCTGCCGTCTCGAAGAACAGGGCCGTCTTCTGACGCACCATGTCCAAACACTCGTCCACAGAGACCGACTCCCGCGATTCGAAGGCCACATCGAGGCGCTGGCCGTTGATCAGGCCCTGGGTGAGGGCCGCCCCGTCGTTGACCGCCCGGCCGTGATCGAGCTCGGCCAGTGCGGCCAGAGAGGCTTAACCCCATCCAGCACCACGTAGACCTCGCCAAAGTCGACCTCGGCCTCCCGACCCGGCGCGTGCTCCTGGGTGATGAACGCCTCAACCCGCCGCCCGCCCTCGAGATCAATCGCGGCGCGGCGGAGGCGCACATAGTCCCGCACCGCCGAGTACGACAGACCCGTCGCCGCTTCTTCCTCGATCAGCCGCGCCAGGATCCTAGTCGCGGTGTGCCGCTGCTTCCTCGGCGCTTCCAGATCCGCCCGGAGCATGCCATCGATCGCGTCCTTGAACGGATCCAACCGCGGCGACGACCGGGCCGGGCCGGGCGCTTCCGTGGCGGTGGCACTGCCGACGCCAGTGCTTGCCGGACCGTTCGCCGGTGCACCCCGTGGCGGCGCGCGAGCTCACGAACCGAGAGGTCATCCACCCTCGCGTCCCGGCGTATCGCGGCGAACAACTCCACACGTGATCCCATCACAACCCCACCCATCCTGAGAACCTCGGATGAGGCCAAGACTTGGGTGAGGCCAGATCAAACCGTCACAACCGCCCCGGCGCGTCGCACGTGGGGCCAGATCGGGCCGTCACGGGTGGGGCCAGAACAACCTGTCAGAGTCAGCCCAAACTCGCGACCGGACTGGCGCGCCTGCTGCACGACCGGGACGAGCTGGGAACCCAACTGGAGGACATGCTCGATGCCCACCTCTTGCCGCGGTCCTGACCTCGATGCCCGGCATCGGCGTCAGGACCGGCGCACGGATCCTGCTCGAAGTCGGCGACGGCTCGAGCTTCCCCACCTCCGGCCACCTCGCCGCGTACGCCGGCCTCGCACCCGTCACCCGCCGATCCGGCACCTCGATCCGCGGAGAGCACCCCGCCCGAGGCGGCAACAAACACCTCAAACGAGCGATGTTCCTCGCCGCGTTCGCCGCACTGCACGACCCGACCTCGCGGGCCTACTACGACCGCAAACGCGGCCAAGGCAAGAAGCACAACGCCGCCCTCATCTGCCTCGCCCGACGACGCTGCGACGTGCTGTACGCGATGCTGCGCGACGGAACCCTCTACCAACAGAAACCCCCCGCCGCTGCTTGACGAAGACCATAGGGACACCCCCCGCGAACCCGCCCGACCTGTGCCGTCGGTGGCGGCGATTAGGCTCGGTCCGTGCGTATTGCGACCTGGAACGTCAACTCCGTCCGCTCCCGAATCGACCGCGTGATGGGCGTGCTCGAACGGCACGACCTCGACGTGTTGCTGCTGCAGGAGACCAAGTGTCGTGACGACCAGTTCCCGACCCTCGACCTCGCGGCCAAGGGCTACGAGCTGGCCCACCACGGCCTCAACCAGTGGAACGGCGTGGCCGTGATCTCCCGGGTCGGTCTCGACGACGTGCAGATCGGCTTCCCGAGCATGCCCGGCTTCGGCGACCCGGTCGCCCCCGAAGCCCGCGCGATCGGCGCCACCTGCGACGGCGTCCGGGTGTGGTCGCTGTATGTGCCGAACGGTCGCGAGATCGACCACCCGCACTACCACTACAAGTTGGAATGGCTCGCGGGTCTGCGCAACGACGCGGCCGGTTGGCTGGCCGACGACCCCGAGGCGCAGATCCTGCTGGCCGGCGACTGGAACATCGCGCCGACCGACGACGACGTCTGGGATCCGTCGTTCTTCGAGGGCAAAACCCACGTCACGCCGCCCGAGCGCGACGCGTTCCAGGCGGTCGTCGACGCCGGGTTCGCCGATGTCGTGCGCCCCTACACGCCGGGCCCGGGCGTCTACACCTACTGGGACTACACCCAGCTGCGCTTCCCGAAGAAGCAGGGCATGCGGATCGACTTCGCGCTCGCGTCGCCGGCGCTGGCCGCTCGGGTGACCGACGCGATGATCGACCGGGAGGAACGCAAGGGCAAGGGCGCGTCCGATCACGCGCCCGTGGTGATCACGCTCGGCTGACCCTTCGCCGGTTAGGGTCGGGTCGGCCAGCACGACGTCGGAGAGCAGGAACATGAGCCACGATCCCGAACACGCGTCCCCGGACGAACCCACCCGGGCGACCCCTCGGATCGACCCCGGCATGCTCGACAAGCAGCACACGCAGGAGTTCGGCGACCCGGGCACCCGCGAGGTGCCCTACGGCACTCCGCCGCCGAACGACCAGCCGCAGTACGGGCAGAGCTACGGGCAGGTGTACGGGGCGCAGTCCGGCGACGCGTACGGCTCTGCCTCGGCGCAGGAGCAGCCCTACTCCGGCGGCGGGTACGACCAGCAGTACGGGCAGCAATACGGGCAGGCGTACGGCAACCAGTACGGCGCCGCCCCGTCCGATGACCCGTACGGACAGGCGTACGGCAACCAGTACGGCGCCGCCCCGTCCGATGACCCGTACGGACAGGCGTACGGCACCCAGTACGGCGCCGCCCCGTCCGGCGACCAGTACGGGTACGGCCAGCAATATGGCCAGCAATATGGCCAGTCCTATCAGCAGCCCTACGGTCAGCCCTTCCAACCGGACCCCTACTCCTACGGACCACCCGGCGGCTTCCCGCAGCAGGAGTCCAACGGTCTGGCGATCGCGGCACTGGTGACCTCCCTGGCCGGCTGCCTGTGCGGAGTCGGGTTCATCGTGGGCCTCGTGCTCGGCATCGTCGCGTTGCCGAAGGCGAAGCGGGCGGGCGACAGTTCGGCGAAGGGCATGGCGATCGCCGGCATCGTGATCGGTGCAGTCGGCACTATCGGCATGGTCGCCTGGATCGGCCTCGCCATCGCAGGCACGCTGCCGAGTTCCTACTGAGAGAGCGCACCGATGAACAACCACGACCTCGTCGTCATCGGAGCCGGCTTCTCCGGGATCGCGATGACCATCGCGGCGAAGGCGGCCGGTCGCGACGTGATCGTGCTGGAGAGGGCCGACGAGATCGGCGGCACCTGGCGCGACAACCGCTACCCCGGGGTTGCCTGTGACATTCAGAGCCACCTCTACTCCTACTCCTTCGAGCTCAACCCCGACTGGTCGCGCGCTTACGCACCGGGTGACGAGATCCAGGACTACCTGCTCTATGTCGTCGAGCAGTACGACGTACGGCGCCATGTGCGGTTCGGCGCCGATGTGCAGCAGGCGTGGTTCGACGAGGAGACCTCCCGCTGGGAGGTCGCGTTCACCGGACCGGAAGGACGGCTGGAGACGATCAGCTGCCGTGACCTGGTGCTTGCCGTCGGGTCGCTGCAGGTGCCGACCGTGCCCGACATCCCCGGTTTGGAGACCTTCGCCGGGGAGCTGATGCACACGGCGACCTGGGTGCCCGGCACCACCGCCCACGGCAAGCGGGTGGGTGTGGTCGGCACCGGCGCGAGCGCCGTCCAGCTGATTCCGGCCGTGGCGCCCGATGCCGCCGCGCTGACCGTCTTCCAGCGCACGCCGACGTGGGTGATGCCGAAGGGCGACCACGAGATCGCGGAGTCGACCTCCGAGCGGTACGAGCGGCGTCCGGCGCTGATGAAGGCGCTGCGCGCCAAGATCCGGACGTCGAACGAGAGCCGTGCGCTGGCGTTCGTGAAGCAGCCGGCGCTGATGAAGGCCGTCTCGCTGCGGGCCCGCGCGCACCTGCGGTCGTCGGTCGACGATCCGCAGCTGCGGGCCCGCCTGACCCCGTCGCACACCTTGGGCTGCAAGCGGATTCCGTTGTCGGACGACTACCTGGAGACGTTCAATCGGCGCAACGTGAAGTTGGAGACGGGCGAACTCATCGCGGCGGACGCGACCGCGGTGGTCACGGCCGACGGCACGCACCACCCGCTCGACCTGTTGGTGTTGGCGACCGGTTTCGACCCGGCCGCGGGGTGGAAGGCGGTCAACGTGTTCGGCCGCAAGCACGCCTCGCTCAGCGCGCGGTGGGACGAAGGCATCGACAGCTACTACGGCGTCACCGTGCCCGACTTCCCGAACATGTTCATGCTGCTCGGGCCAAACGCCGAGCTCGGCCACAACTCGGTGCTGCTGATGATGGAGGCGCAGGTCGAGCTCGTCACCAAGCTGCTCGCCGAACGTGATCGGCGCGGCGCGGCGATGGTGAGCGTGCGGCCCGAGGTCGTGCCCGCGCACATGGCCGAGATCGACGAACGCAGCCAGGGCACCGTCTGGCTGCAGGGCGGCTGCCGCAGCTGGTACCTCGACGAGTCGGGTCGCAACCGCACGCTGTGGCCGGGCACCGTCGGCGAGTTCGAGCGGCGCGTCCGCAACCCCGAATGGGTCGACTACGAGTTCACCAGCTGAGCGCGAGGGTCAACCGACTCACACGCGCGAGAGCGCACGCACCTCGCAGTCGGCGTCGACCACGAGCCGCTCGCGGCCGAGGAACCACGACACGACCGCAGCGACGGTGGCCGCGATCGCGGCCCCGAGGAAGACCGTGTCGACCTGCCGGATGCCGGCGGCCTTGTAGTCGGCCGCCGTCGGGGCATCGAGGGCGGAGATCTCCGCGTAGTACTGGTGCAGACCGATCGCGGTGAGCAGCGCGAGCCCCACGACCATGCCGACCATGCGGGCCACCACGATCAGCGACGAGGTGACGCCGTGGTCGTCCTCGCTGGCGTCGGCGAGCGCGGCGTCGTTGACCGGGGCGATCGCGAGGCCCACCCCGAGTCCGACGAGCACCAGCACGATCGTGGCATGCAGCGAGTCGAGCACGTTGCCGGTCCAGCGCGACATCATGAAGAGCCCGATCGCGGCCAGCGCCATGCCGCCGCCGGCAACCAGACCCGGGCCGACCCGGCGCAGCAGCCACCCGCCGAGCAGCGCACCGACCGGCACCGCGATGAGGAAGCGCACCAGGATCACCGCGGCCTCGGTCTGGGAGTCGGTGACGGTGATGCGCGCCAGGATCGGCACGTCGACGACGATCGCCACGATGACGGTGCCGACCAGCAACGACACGACGAGCGCGGGCAGCACGCGTCCGACGACCGCTGCGCGGGCGATGAGCGGTTGCGCGGCCCGGCGGTGCCACCACCAGTAGAGGCCTGCGGCGACGACGGCCAACGGCACCAGCCAGAAGCCCATCGGTCCGACGACCTCGGTCTCGGGGTTGGCCGAGGAGAAGGTGAGCACGAGGCAACCGAGCACCGTGACGATGAGCAGAGCACCGAACAGATCGGCGCGGCGCAGGATCGGCCACCAGTAGCGGGTCGACAGCGCGATGAGCACGGCGAGCGCGCTCAGGCCCCACAGGCCGATGGGGGTCATCAGTCGGGCCGTGTGTCCCTCGTAGGGCACGAACGGGTCGCCGTACACGATCGACGTCGTCAGGGCCTCGGGTGCGATGAGTGCGAGCCCGAGCAGCGCGACGGTGGCGAGCCCGGCCAGTGCGGTGAGGGCGTGCCACCACTTCGGTACCGGGCTCGCGTGCTGCGAGGCGGTGCTCGGGCCACCGGTCGCGCGGATCAGCAGGGCCAGCACGATGCCGCCGATCCCGTTGATCCAGAAGATCATCCGCCAGTCCCAGGCGTGCAGGATCGCGGCGCCGAACAGCGGGCCGAGCACCGAACCGACCTCCTGCACGGCGCCCACGACACCGAACGCCGTCCCCCGTCTGCCGACGGGCCAGAGCGACGCGACGATCGCGAGGGTCGCGGGCACCAGTCCGCCTCCCCCGATGCCCTGCAACACGCGTCCGGCGACGAGCACCGGAAGGTCGACCGCGACCCCGGTGATCGCCGAGCCGACGGTGAACAGCGCGAGGCACCACAGCAGGATGCGTTGGCGGTCGACGAGGTCGGCCAACCGGCCGATCAACGGCAGCACCGCGATGTAACCGAGCAGGAACCCGCTGATGATCGGGGTGGCCTTCTGCAGGGCATCGATGCCGAGCCCGACGCCCTTCATCATGTCCGGCAACGCCAACACCACGACATAGGTGTCGGCCGCAGCCAGGGCGACGGCGACCGAAGCCGTCGCCAGCAGTGCCTTAGGGCGCTTGGATGTCAACCGTCTGCCCGTAGTTCGTGAAGGTGAGGTCGTAGGTGGTCTTCGCCGTGCCCGCGAAGAACGGGCCGACGACCTGAACCGAGCGCACCTGGTTGTCGTCGGTGAGTCCGTACTTCACGGTGAAACTGCCCGACCCGTCACCCATGTTGAGGACGGTCTTGACCGCGCTGCCGGGCAGGGTGCCGGTCACCGTCTGCACGATGTCCTTCCCGTCACGCAGCTTCGCGCCGAAGACGGGGTCTTTGGTCTGGGGCAGCAGGGTGGCGACACCCTGGCTCTTGCTGAACAGCTTGTTCGGGTCGGGCGCACCGTAGGTGTTGGGGTCGATCTCGGACATCTTCGCCGCGAACGGCATCTTCGCCCAGGTCTTGCCGCCGGTGGAGATGACCGGCACGGACGCCGACAACGAACCGGCCTGCACGCTGAGCGTGCCCTTGAACGCCGGTCGCGCGATCACATCGCCCTCACCCGAGAGCACCCCGCTGCTCGTCTTCGGCACGTCTGTGCCCTGCAGCTTGAAGTGGTAACCGGGGGTGCCGTCGATGACCTTCCTGGCCTCGGCCAGCCGCTGCGACGCCGTCGGTGGCCGGCTGCCCGACTGGGTCGGCTCGGTCTTCTTACCGCTGGTGCTGCTGCAACCTGCGACGAGCAGAGTGGCAGAGAGCGCGATCGCGCCGACTGCGGTCTGGGTGGTGCGTACGCGCATGAGATCAACCTATCTGTCCACGGGCCATGAAGTCCGACGCGCGAGTAACTTCGAGAGTTCCCGCGCGTCGGACCTGTGGTCGAGCCTGGCTGTTGGGGCGGTTCAGCGGCCCCGGGCCAGATTGCTCCACGTCTTGGCACCGGCCACACCGTCGGCGGCGAGGCCGACCAGCCGCTGGTAGCGCTTCACCTCGCGCTCGGTGGCGGCGCCGAAGACACCGTCCGAACCCAGGCCCGAGTCGAAGCGGGCGTTGAGCGCCAACTGCAGGAGTTGCACGTCGTACTGCCGCGATCCGCGGCGCAGCGTCGGTCGGCTCGAGGTGTGCGCCACGAGAGCGCACCAGGTCTTCGGGCCGACGATCGCGTCGGTCTTCAGGGCGCATCGCACCTGGAAGTGCTGCACCAGTCGCTGGGTGGTGCGGTCGTAGTGCGCGGTCTGCGAGCCGTAGGTCGGGTTGTAGCCGTTCTTCTTCAGCCAGCTCTTGAGCAGCAGCACGTTGTCGTAGTGCACGGCGCCGGGGCGCAGCTTCGGGTAGTGAAATCCGGCGGCCGAGGCCGACGACGCCATACCGACTCCGACGACGGCTGTCACCGCGGTCGCGCCGACACCGGCGAGGATCGCGCGGCGGCCGATGCGAGGGGTGTTGGTGAGGGTCTGGGTCTGGTCGTTCATCGCGTCGTCGCTCCTGGCGTGCTCGTCGGTTTCGTGGTGACGACCGGACTCCCTGTCGGATCCGGCCGCACAAAGCCGACGGGACGAAACCGTCGAACGGTTCCATCGGCCCGGTCACCAGGCGGACGTGCCCCGACGGGCGCTGAAAAGACGGACGCTGAAAAGACGGACGTCGGTGGTCGGGCCCGAAGGCCCGGCCACCGGCGTGTTTGCCGCGGTGCGCTTGATCAGGCGGTGACTTCGCCGAGTTGCAGTCCGTGATCACCCTTGTCGACGACGACGGTCTCGCCGTCGCGCACCTCGCCGGCGAGCAGCGCCTTGGCCAGCCGGTCGCCGATCTCCTTCTGCACCAGGCGGCGCAGCGGGCGTGCGCCGTACGCCGGGTCGTAACCCTCGTCGGCCAGCCACTTGCGGGCTTCCTCGGTGACCCGCAGCGTGATCCGACGGTCGGAGAGCCGCTTGCCGAACTCCGCGACCTGCAGATCGACGATGCCGGCGAGCTCGTCCTTGCTCAGCGGCTCGAAGATGACCGTCTCGTCGAGCCGGTTGAGGAACTCCGGCTTGAACGACGAACGCACCGCGGTCATCACCGACTCGCGCTTCTGCTCCGGCGACAGCGCCGGGTCGATGAGGAACTGCGACCCGAGGTTGCTGGTGAGCACGAGGATCACGTTGCGGAAGTCGATCGTGCGGCCCTGACCGTCGGTCAGGCGTCCGTCGTCGAGCACCTGCAGCAGGATGTCGAAGGTCTCCGGGTGGGCCTTCTCCACCTCGTCCAGCAGCACGACGCTGTAGGGCCGACGCCGCACCGCCTCGGTCAGTTGACCGCCCTCCTCGTAACCGACGTAGCCCGGAGGGGCACCGATGAGCCGCGCCACCGAGTGGCGCTCGGAGTACTCGGACATGTCGATGCGCACCATCGCGCGCTCGTCGTCGAACAGAAAGTCGGCCAACGCCTTCGCCAGCTCGGTCTTGCCCACGCCGGTCGGGCCGAGGAACAGGAACGACCCGGTCGGACGGTTGGGGTCGGCGATGCCGGCCCGCGAGCGCCGGACGGCGTCGGACACCGCCCGCACGGCGGCCTGCTGGCCGATCAGCCGCTTGCCGAGGAAGTCCTCCATCCGCAGCAACTTCTCGGTCTCGCCCTCGAGCAGTCGCCCGGCGGGGATGCCGGTCCAGGAGCTGATGACGTCGGCGATGTCGTCGGCGCCCACCTCGTCCTTGACCATCGGGGCCTCGCCACCGGCGCGCGAGGACGTCGCCTCTGCCGCCTGCGCGTCGGCCATCTGCTGCTCCAGCGCGGGCAGGTCACCGAAGCGGATCTTCGAGGCACCACCAAGGTCGCCCTCGCGCTCCAATCGGTCTGCCTGAGTGCGCAGTTCGTCGATCTGGGCCTTGAGGTCACCGACCTGGTTGAGCGACTTCTTCTCGGCGTCCCAGCGTGCGTTGAGGGCGGCGAGTTGCTCCTGCTTGTCGGCGAGATCGGCCAACAACTTGGCGAGCCGGTCCTTGGAGGCGTCGTCGGTCTCGTTCTCCAGGTGGAACTGCTCCATCTTCAGGCGGTCGACCTGACGCCGCAGTTCGTCGATCTCGACCGGGCTGGAGTCGATCTCCATCCGCAGCCGCGATGCGGCCTCGTCGACGAGGTCGATCGCCTTGTCGGGCAGTTGCCGGCTGGTGATGTAGCGGTCGGACAGCGAGGCGGCGGCCACCAGCGCGGAGTCGGCGATCGCCACCTTGTGGTGGGCCTCGTACCGCTCCTTCAGGCCACGCAGGATCGCGATGGTGTCCTCGACACTCGGCTCACCGACGAACACCTGCTGGAAGCGGCGCTCCAGCGCCGGGTCCTTCTCGATGTGCTCGCGGTATTCGTCGAGGGTCGTCGCGCCGACCAGCCGCAGTTCGCCGCGGGCGAGCATCGGCTTCAGCATGTTGCCGGCGTCCATCGCGCTGTCGCCGGAGGCTCCGGCGCCGACGACGGTGTGCAGTTCGTCGATGAAGGTGACGACCTGGCCGCCGGAGTTCTTGATCTCTTCCAGCACCGCCTTCAGCCGCTCCTCGAACTCGCCGCGGAACTTCGCGCCGGCGACCATCGCGCCGAGGTCGAGGCTGATCAGACGCTTGTCGCGCAACGATTCGGGCACGTCGCCGGCGACGATGCGCTGGGCGAGACCCTCTACGACCGCGGTCTTGCCGACGCCGGGCTCGCCGATGAGCACGGGGTTGTTCTTGGTGCGCCGCGAGAGCACCTGGATGACGCGGCGAATCTCGGCGTCGCGGCCGATCACCGGGTCGAGCTTGCCCTCACGGGCGACCGCGGTGAGGTCGGTGCCGTACTTCTCCAGCGCGTCGAACTGCCCCTCGGGTTCGGCCGAGGTGACCTTGGCGCCGCCGCGGGTCTTCGGGATCGCCTCCGCGATCGCCTCGGCGTCGAGGCTGAACTGGTTGGTGCGCGCGAGCGCGAGCAACAGGTGATCGGTGGAGACGAACGCGTCGCCCATCGAGGTCATCGCCTGGCGGGCCTGCTCGAGCACGCCCACCAGCGAGCGCGACATCGACGGCTGACCCACGCTCGACCCGCTGGCGGCCGGCAACGACCGCAGCGCCTGGTCGGCGACGCCACGCACGGCGGCCGCGCTCGTGCCGACCGCCTCGAGCAGCGGCCCGGTGGTGGTGTCGGTCTGTGCGGCCAGTGCGGCGAGCAGGTGGGCCGGCTCGATCTGGGGGTTGCCGGCGGTGATCGCCGAACGGGTTGCGGCCGAAAGCGCTTCCTGCGCCTTCGTGGTCAGTTGAAGATCCACTCCGGGAACTCCCTTTCCTCGGTCTTGCTTGTCGGACAGGTCAGTGACGCTCACCGGCCACGCTAGTCAGCGAACGGTCGGCGCGTCGCTCTACGAGAATCAACGTCGCCAAAGTTGAGTCCATTCCGCTCAATGTTGATGAATCGCTGGTGCGCACCAAGTCGCGTCGGGCGCGACTTACTCGGCGGTATCGGACGGATCGCGCGAGTAACTCGCGTCGGACGCGACTCGGTGCGGGCGGACGGCGGGCCGACGGCGGCCCCGCTGTCCGGATCGCGGAAGCGGCCGGACGCGTGGGAGCGCACCGACCGGATCGCACGTCAGCCCTCCGTAGAGTTGTCGCGGGACACCGCGAGCGGAGGAGATTTCGGATGACTGCTGTTGAACTGGCGCGCGGGCAGAACGCCCCGCTCGCCTCCACCCGGCTGACCGCGACGGTCGAACTGCCCGCGGCCGCCGACCTGTCGGCGCTGCTGTTGACCGCCGACGCCAAGGTGCGCGGCGACTCCGACATCGTGTTCTACAACCAGCCCGAGGGTCCCGGCGTGCGTTGCGTGCCGCCGTCCGCTGGGCAGCCGTGGCAGTTGCACCTCGACCTGGCGGCGGTGCCCGCCGAGATCGCGAAGGTGCGGGTCGTCACCTCGCTCGACGAGGCCGGCCGCACCTTCGGGTCGCTCCCGACCGCACCGGTCGCCCGGGTGTCGTCGGCCGACGGCACCCCCGTCGCGCAGGCGACCCTCGACGGACTGACCACCGAGGCGATCGTCGTCGCGGTGGAGTTCTACCGTCGCGACACGGCCTGGAAGATCCGCGCGGTCGGCCAGGGCTACGGCGGCGGGCTCGCCGACCTGCTGCGCGACCACGGCGTCGACGTCGCCGACGAACCCGCGCCCGCGGCTCCAACACCCACGGCTGCGGCACCCACTGCCCCGGCACACCAGCCGACACCCCCCGCCCACCAGGCGGCACCACAGACAGCACAGGCAGCACCCTCGCCCCAGCCGGCACCGGTGCCACCGTCCGCACCCACCGCGCCTGCCGGCATGCCGCCCGCACCGGTCCAGTCCGGCCTGTCGGGCCGGCCGCGCACCACACCACCGGAGTTGCATCGTCCTCAAACACCGCCGCCACCCGCGCCTGCTCACCCGCACGACCCGTACGCCCCCGGGCCGGCCGCCCCGCCGCCGGCCGACAACTCCTCGCTGACCCGGGGCCGCCCGGTCAACCTGAGCAAGGGGCAGTCGGTCAACCTGCGCAAGGACGACGGCAGCAGCCTGTCGCTGGTGCGGATGGGGCTCGGCTGGGATCCGGTGCAGCGTGGTGGCCTGTTGTCGCGTCGCACCGCCGAGATCGACCTCGACGCATCGGCAATCCTGTTGGCGGGCAACGACATCGTCGACCTGGTGTTCTACAACCGGCTGATGTCGGCGGACGGCTCGGTGCGTCACGCCGGCGACAACCGCACCGGAGCAGGCGACGGCGACGACGAGGTCATCATGATCGACCTGCCGCGGGTGCCGGTGCACGTCACCTCGGTGGTGCTGGTCGTGACGTCCTACGAGGGCCACACCTTCCAGATGGTGCAGAACGCGTTCTGCCGGCTCATCGACGAGGCGGGCCGCGCGGGTGAACTGGTGCGCTACCAACTCTCCGGCGGCGACGCGACGACCGGCATGGTGATGGCGGCCCTGCGGCGCACCGACGCCGGCTGGCGGATGGAGGCGATCGGGGAGGCCGCACAGGCACGCGTGCCGCAGGAGCTCTTCCCGATGATGAACCGCTTCGCGCGATGACAGATCCGAGCGAACCGACAGACCCGACCGATCTCGTTGCGGGACAGAACATCCCGTGGCCCGACCAGGTGGCCACCGTGTATCTGCGCGGCCGGGCCGACGCGTCGGCGCTGCTGCTCGGCGCCGACGGCAAGGTGCGCGACGACGAGGACCTCGTGTTCTACAACGCCCCGGCGGCCGGCGGTGTCTCCTGGGAGGCACTGTCGGACGACGAGCAGCGGCTGCGCATCGACACCGCCGCGGTGCCGCCGGAGATCGAGGTGGTGCGGGTGTTGGTGAGCGTCGACGACGACCAGCCACCCCTCGCCGACGGCGCGGTGGTCGCCACCGTGCGCGGCACCAACGCGGCGGCGCAATATGCGCCGCACCGGCTCGACGGTGAGCGCTGCCTCATCTGGTTCGACCTCTACCGGCGCGCCGGTGGCTGGAAGGTGCGCGCCGTCGGGCAGGGCTGGAAGGACGGTCTGGCGGCGGGGCTCGGCGCTCACGGTATCGCCGTGGAGGCTCCCGAGCCGACCCCGGCTGCTGCACCGACAACCCCTACAGCACCACCACCGGCTACCGCCCCCGGGCAGTCGCCGGGCTTCGCCCCGAGCCACTCGATGGACCACCCGTCCACTCCCCTCACGCCCGGCCCCGACGACGACACCGTGGCCGGGGCGCTGCGCGCGATCCGCAGCCTGCGCCGCGACATCAGCCAGGCGCGCCTGGCCCACCTGACGGCGGTCGGCTACGCCCAGAACAAGCTGCTCGAGACCGACGAGATCGCCCGCAACTCCCCCGACTCCGGGTTGCCGGGCGCGCGGCACGAGTACTCCGCACTGATGGCGCAGGCCGACGCCCGATACGCCACGGAGGCGGCGTCGCTGCGCGATGAACTCGTGGCGGAGGAGCTCGCGATGCCGCTGCCACTGGCCCGGCTCGATTCCTTCGACTGGGACCGCCTGACCGGCCTCCCGGCTGTCGACGGCGCGCCCGACCGCGGCATCGACACCCACGACCTCACCGCCGAGGTGATCCGCCTCGGCAGCCTCTACCCACCCGAGGGTGAACGGCTGAACGTGCCGATGGCGCACGGGTGGGCCGGACGCCCGCTGATCTGGGCCGAGGGCAGCGACCGCGCGCCGTCCGGTGTCGCCTGGGTGCACGGTCTGATCGCGCGGATGATGGCGCTGACGAGCCCCGGCGGTTTCGACGTGCAACTGGTCGATCTCGACGGTTCGCTGTCGTCCGGGATGGGCACCCTCGGCGCCCCGATCGCGGCCGACATCACCCGCCATGCGAGCCCGGGTGAACTCTCGGCGTTCGTCGACGAGCTCGCCCACCTGTGCGATCTGGCGAAGATGGCGATCGAGTCGGGGGTGTCCGGTGCGCTGCAGGATGTGCGGGACGGCGCCCGCCACCTCGTCGTGCTGGGCCACTGGCCGCACGCGTACGACGCCCGGGCGCAGGCGCGCATCACCGAATGTGTGCCGTGGCTGTTCGCGCTGTCGGTGCAACTGGTCGTGCTGTGCCACGAGAGCGACCTCCCCGAGCGGGGCTCGTCGACGCCCGGTGGATCACCGGGCGCAGAGGGGCCGCTGCGTGACCTGCTCGACCACTCGCTGGTGCTCGACGACGCCGGCGCCGCGTCGCTGATCGACGACGCCGGGGTGGCGTGGTGCTACGACCCGGAGCTCACGCCTGCTGCACGCAGTGTGGCCGGCCGCATCACCGCGAGCGGTCAGCGGGCCTGATCGATACCGCTGACGTCATCGTCGAGCCAGCCGTCGCGATCGGCGGTGACGGCCTCGAAGCGTTCGACGAGCGCCTTGGCGACGGCCGAGGTCGGATCGTCGAGGGTGTCGACGCGCACGTACACCGCCCAGTCGTGGTCTTCCGAGTCGTCCTCGCCGGCGAGTGCCTCGCGCACCACCCGCACCTCGTCGAACTCCTCCTCACGCAGTTCCTCCGCCACCTCTTCGGCGTCGTCGCGTTCGGGAAAGACAAGCAGGTACTCGGTCACGACCCAAGGGTGCCATCGCCGGTGCCACCGACCGGCGCGGCGCACCGAGGCCTCGACAAGTTCGCCCGGCCGTTACCCGCCCGTCGGTGGCCGGTCGATTCGACGCCCTACCGTGCCCACCGATGGCAGGGCGATTCGTAGCGATCGGAGATTCGTTCACCGAGGGTGTCGGTGACCCGAATCTGCTCTACCCCAACGGTGTTCGCGGTTGGGCCGACCGGATGGCACGGCAGTTGGGCCGCGCCGACGAACGCTGGGAGTACGCCAACCTCGCGATCCGCAGCAAGTTGCTCGACGAGATCGTCGCCGAGCAACTCGCCCCGGCGCTCGACCTGCGACCGACGCTCGCGTCGTTCTACGCCGGCGGCAACGACATCCTGTCGGTCCGGGTCGACATGAACTCGGTGATGGAGCGGTACGAGGCGGCGCTGCGCGAACTCGCGGCCGGGGTGCCCGACCTCGTGCTGTTCACCACCTTCGACTCCACGACGTCGCCGGTGCTCGAACCGGTGCGGCGCCGAATCGTCTTCTACAACAACGTGGTTCGCGAGCTCTCGGTCGCCTACAACGCGATCCTGGTCGACCACACCCGACTGTCGGTCTTCCGTGACCGACGGATGTGGGCACCCGACCGCATCCACATGTCGCGCCACGGACACAAGGTGCTCGCCGCCGAAGTGCTGAAGACCCTCGGCATCCCGCACACGCTCAAGGTGCCGGAGTTCCCACCGTGGGAGCGTCGGCCGATGCGCGAGGCGGCGCGGGCCGAGGCCGCGTGGGTGCGGCACGAGGTGATCCCCTTGTTCCGTCGGCGCATGCGCGGAGTGCGCGAGGGTGACTCGCTGTCGCCGAAGTGGCCGACCCCGGTGCACCCTGCCGACGGCATGAAACGGCTGGCGCGCACCGACAGCGGGGACGCGTTGCGGGTGCACCGGGAGTGGGAGCGCAGCCGCAGCCACCATCTGCCCACGGGGTGAATTTCGGATTGGGCGGGCCGCTCGACCGCCTGGCGGTCCGCGGGCGGACACCATGGAGTCATGAACCAGAACCACGAGAAGAAGATCACCGTGACCCGCACGATCGAGGCGCCGGCCGATGCCGTCTTCGAGGTGCTCACCAACCCCAAGCGACACCGCGAGTTCGACGGCTCCGGCTTCGTCCGCAGCGAGGACCAGGGCGACCGCATCACGGCCACCGGCCAGGTGTTCACCATGAACATGGAGGGCGACCACATGGGCGGCGAGTACAAGACCGACAACCACGTGACCGGCTACGTCAAGGACAAGCTGGTGGCGTGGCAGACCGCACCGGCCGGCACCGAGCCGAAGGGCTGGGAGTGGGTCTGGGAGTTGGAGCCGAACGGTCAGCGGGAGACCCAGGTCTCGTTGACCTACGACTGGAGCAAGGTCACCGACAAGGAACTGCTGCAAAAGATCAGCTTCCCGCTGGTGCCGGAGGCAGATCTCCAGGAGAGCCTGCAGCTGCTTTCGTCGGTCGTCTGACTCGCACCGTCCGTATACCCGTGTGCGCGCACCTCTCGGGGTGTGCGCACACGGACTTTTTCCGAGCATGTTCCGATTGACCACGGCCCCGGCCCACACCGACGACATTGCGAGGCGTTGACTGGGACCATGACAAACGTCGCAGAGCAACTCGTCGCCCAACTCAACGAAGCCGGCGTCCGCCGCATCTACGGAATCGTCGGCGACAGCCTCAACCCCGTCGTCGATGCGATCCGCCGCACCGGCGGTTCGGCGAAGGGGGGCATCGACTGGATCCATGTACGCCACGAGGAGGCGGCCGCATTCGCGGCCGCTGCCGACGCACAGCTGACCGGTGAACTGGTGGCCTGCGCCGGATCGTGCGGCCCGGGCAACCTGCACCTCATCAACGGCCTGTACGACGCCAACCGATCGGGTGCACCGGTCATCGCGATCGCCAGCCACATCCCCAGCTCCCAGATCGGGCAGGGCTACTTCCAGGAGACCCACCCCGATCGCATCTTCACCGAGTGCTCGGTCTACTCCGAGATGATCTCCACCCCCACCCAGGCGCCGCGCGTCGTCGCCGCCGCGATCCGGCACGCCGTCACCGCGCCGGGCGTCGCGGTGATCACGCTGCCCGGCGACATCGCCGACGAGGAGGCCACCGCGCAGGCGCCGCGCTACGTGCCGGTACAGCGCGGCGTGGTCACACCGTCCGCCGAGACCGTGCGCAAGCTGGCCGACGCCATCAACTCCGCCGACAAGGTGGCGTTGTTCGTGGGCGCCGGCATCGCCGGCGAGCACGACGCGGTCGTCGAACTCGCCGACCTCGTCGGGGCGCCGGTCGGCCACTCGCTGCGGGGCAAGGAGCACATCCAGTACGACAACCCCTACGACGTCGGCATGACCGGCCTGCTCGGCTACGGCGCCGCCGCCGACGGCATGGAGGACGCCGACCTGCTGCTCATGCTCGGCACCGACTTCCCTTACGACCAGTTCCTGCCCGACGTCACCACGGCGCAGGTCGACCGCGACGCCTCGGTGATCGGACGCCGCACCAGCGTCGACATCCCGGTGCACGGCGACGTGGGTGCGACCTTGCGGATGCTCATCCCGCTGGTGCAGCGCAAGAAGAACCGCAAGTTCCTGGAGAAGACGCTCAAGCGGCACGATAAGCTCATGAACAACGCGGTCGGCGCTTACACCCGCAAGGTTGAGAAGTTCACCCCGATCCACCCGGAGTACGCGGCGTCGGTGCTCGACGAGGTGGCGGCCGACAACGCGGTGTTCACAGCCGACACCGGCATGTGCAACGTGTGGAGCGCCCGCTACATCAACCCGCTCGGGTCGCGCCGCATCATCGGGTCGTTCCTGCACGGCTCGATGGCCAACGCGCTGCCGCACGCAATCGGCGCCCAGTTCGCCGACCGTGGTCGTCAGGTCATCTCGATGTCGGGCGACGGCGGACTCGGCATGCTCCTCGGCGAACTGCTGACCGTCGCGGCGTACAACCTGCCGGTCAATGTGGTGGTCTTCAACAACTCGACGCTCGGCATGGTGAAGCTGGAGATGCTCGTCGACAAGCTGCCCGACTTCGGGGTCGACGTGCCCGCGGTCAATTACGCGGCGGTCGCACAGGCGTTGGGGTTCAAGGCGATCCGCGTGGAAGACCCGGCCGACCTCGAGGCCGCGTATCGAGCCGCGTTCGAGCACAACGGGCCCGCCCTGGTCGACATCGTGACCGACCCGCTCGCACTGTCCATCCCGCCGAAGATCACCTCGTCGCAGGTATTCGGCTTCGCCACCGCGATGAGCAAGATCGTGCTCAACGGAGGTGCGGGCGAGGCGGTGTCGATGGCACGGTCCAACCTGCGCAACTTCCCGCGCTGACCTCTACAACGGTAGTAAAGGGTTTCGGTCGCCATAGCGACCGAAACCCTTTACTACGCCCGGCGTGGACCAATCAGCGCTGCGGGCGCCAGACCACCAGCGAGGTGCCCGGGGCGCGGCGGCGAGCCCGCTCACCCGGCCGTAGGGCGACGATCTGGCCGTCAGGACCGGCAGCGAAAACCCGGGCGCCCGAGGCATATTCGAGCTGTTCCTGCAGCTCGGCGACCCGCGAGCGGAGGGCGTCGACCTGCGACTCGAGCTCCATGATGCGGGAGATGCCGGCGAGGCTGACGCCTTCTTCCTGGGAGAGCCGCTGCACCTCGCGCAGCATCTCGATGTCGCGGTAGCTGTAGCGGCGTCCGCCGCCGCTGGTGCGCGACGGCGTGACGATGCCGAGCCGGTCGTACTGCCGCAGCGTCTGCGCGTGCATGCCGGCCAACTGGGCCGCCACCGAGATCACGTAGACCGGTGTTTCGGGGCCGGGCATGCCCGACCTGCTCGACGTGCCCGCTCGATAGGCGCGGTCGGCGCGGCTGGTGCTCCGCTCGGCGCTCATTGCGCTGCCTTGCGGATCAGGTCGGCGCGGGGGTCACCGCCCCGTTGCTCGGCAATGCGGGCCAAGGTTTCCTTGTCCTCGTCCGACAGGTCGGTGGGCACGACGATCTGCACCTTCGCCAGCAGGTTGCCGGTGCCCGACTTCGCGGGCACGCCGCGCCCCTTGACGCGTAGAACGCGTCCGGCCTGGGTGCCCGGGGGGATCTTCACCTTGACGGTCGACCCGTCGAGCGTCGGCACCGACACGGTGGCACCGAGCACGGCTTCGGCGAAGGTGACCGGCAGGTCGACGGTGAGGTCGTTGCCCTCGCGTCCGAAGACGGGGTGGGGCGCGACCGAGACCTCGAGCAGGAGGTCGCCGTTGCCGCCGGGGCCGGGTGATCCCTTGCCGGCGAGCCGGATCGTCTGACCGTCCTTCACACCCGCGGGAATGCGGGTCTTCACGGTGCTGCCGTCGCCGGTGGTGAGGGTGACGGTGTCGCCCTCGACCGCCTGGCGGAAACTCAGGGTGATGCGGGCGCGCACGTCACGGCCCTTGGCGGGAGCGCCGTAACCGCCCCCGGGGAACCCGCCGCCGCGTCCGGCCTGTGCGCCGAACTGGCCGAGGATGTCGTCGAGGTTGATGCTCTGGCCGCCGCCGCTGGAGAACCCACCGGCTCCGCCGCCACCGAACATCGAACCGAAGAGGTCTTCGAAACCGGCCGCGCCGGCGCCGGCGCCGGGGCCTCCGGCGGTGAACCGGGCACCGCCGCCGACCATCGCGCGGATGTTGTCGTACTCCGCGCGCTTGTCCTTGTCGCCGAGCACCGAGTGGGCCTCGCCGATGTCCTTGAACTTCTGCTCCGCGGCAGTGTCACCCGGGTTCTTGTCGGGGTGGTACTGCCGGGCGAGCTTGCGATAGGCCTTCTTGATCTCGGCGTCGGAGGCGTCCTGCGACACACCGAGGATCTTGTAGAAGTCCTTCTCCAGCCAGTCCTGACTCGCCATGCTGTCTCCTTGTCCTGCGTCGTGGGCCACGGGTGGGGTGCGCTCCCTGCCGCGTGGCCCACGACGGGAACGGAATCACTGAGGGTCGGCGACCGCCACACGGGCCGGACGGACGACGCGCTCGCCGACCTTGTAACCGGGCTGCATGACCTGCACGACGGTGGTGCCCTCGCTGCCCTCGGGCACCTCGGCCTCGACGTGCATCAAGGCCTCGTGGTGCATCGGGTCGAAGGCGTCACCGGCTTCGCCGAAGCTGGACAGGCCGTACTTGCCGAGAATGCCGTCGAGCTTCTCGGCGATCTTCGCGAAGGGGGTGCCTTCGGCCAGATCACCGTGCTGACGAGCCAGGTGGATCTCGTCGAGCACCGGCAGCAGCGACTCGACGAACCCGGCAAGAGCGTTGTTGCGTAACTGTTCCCGGTCGCGGTCGACGCGCCGCTTGTAGTTGACGTACTCGGCCTGCAGTCGCTGCAGATCGGCCAGTCGCTCCGCCGCGAGCGCGGTGTCCGGGTGGACATCGGACCCTGCGGTCGGCGCGTCGGCCACCGGCTGGGCGTCGTCGTTGACGGCCTCGGTGTTGACGTCGGAGCTCGCCCCTTCGTCGACGCCGGTGCGGGCGCCCTGCTCGGCACTCTGCTCGGCTTCACGGCCGGGCAGCTCGTCGCCGACCCCGCCGCCGAAGGCGCTGTCGCCACCGTCGGCCTCGACGACCGGCTCGGACTGCGAGCCGGAGTTCTGGTCACTCACGATGTTCTCCTCCTGCTGCTTGGCGTCCGCGCTGCGCAGGTCGCCCGTCTCAGGGTCGATTCTGCGCTTGTCACGGACGACCGGGCCGGTGGGCTCCTCCTGCGAGGAGCCCACCTGCTCGTCGGTCACTTGGCGTCCGACTCGTCGTCGTCGACAACCTCGGCGTCGACCACGTCGTCGCCACCGGCGGTGGTGTCGGCCTGCGGGGCCTCACCCTCGGCACCCTCGCCCTGGGCCGCGTACATCGCCGCACCCATCTTCTGCGAGACGTCCGAGAGGTTCTTGGTCTTGGCCGAGATGTCCTCCGGCGAGGTGTTCTCGTCCTTCAGCGCGTCCTTGAGCTCCTGCGTCGCGGTCTCGACCTCCGACTTGGTGTCGGCCGGGATCTTGTCACCGTTGTCGGTGAGGAACTTCTCGGTCGAGTAGACGAGGTTCTCGGCGGTGTTTCGCGCCTCGGTGGCCTCGCGACGCTTGGCGTCCTCGGCGGCGTGCTCCTCGGCCTCCTTGATCATGCGGTCGATGTCCTCCTTGGGGAGGGCCGAACCACCGGTGATCTGGATCGAGGCCTCCTTGCCGGTGCCGCGGTCCTTGGCCGAGACGTGCACGATGCCGTTGGCGTCGATGTCGAAGGTGACCTCGATCTGCGGGATGCCACGGGGGGCCGGGGCAATGCCGGAGAGCTCGAAGTTGCCGAGCGGCTTGTTCATCTTCGCCATCTCACGCTCGCCCTGGAACACCTGGATGTCGACGGACGGCTGGTTGTCCTCGGCCGTCGAGAACACCTCGGTGCGCTTGGTCGGAATCGCGGAGTTGCGCTCGATCAGCTTGGTGAACAGGCCACCCTTGGTCTCGATACCCAGAGACAGCGGGGTGACGTCGATCAGCAGGACATCCTTGCGCTCGCCCTTGAGCACACCGGCCTGCAGGGCGGCGCCGACGGCGACGACCTCGTCGGGGTTGACGCTCTTGTTGGGCTCCTTACCGCCGGTGAGCTCCTTGACGACCTCGGCCACGGCCGGCATACGGGTCGAACCACCGACCAGCACGACGTGGTCGATGTCGCCCACGGAGATGCCGGCGTCCTTGATGACGTTCTGGAACGGGGTCTTGGTGCGCTCCAGGAGGTCCTTGGTCATCTGCTCGAACTGCGCACGGGACAGCGACTCGTCCAGGTGGATCGGGCCGTTCTCACCCATGCTGAGGTACTGCAGCGAGATGTTGGTGGACGTGGAGGACGACAGTTCCTTCTTCGCCTGCTCCGCGGCGTCGCGCAGACGCTGCATGGCGATCTTGTCCTTGGACAGATCGACACCGGTCTGGTTCTTCACCGAGGTGAGCAGGTGGTTGACGATGCGCTCGTCCCAGTCGTCACCACCGAGCTTGTTGTCACCGCTGGTGGCGCGCACCTGGATGGTGCTGAAGCCGTCCTCGGGGTCCTTCCCGACCTCGAGCAGCGAGACGTCGAAGGTGCCACCACCGAGGTCGAAGACGAGGATGAGCTCGTCTTCCTTGCCCTTGTCGAGGCCGTAGGCGAGAGCAGCCGCGGTCGGCTCGTTGACGATGCGCAGCACGTTGAGGCCTGCGATCTCACCGGCCTCCTTGGTGGCCTGACGCTCGGCGTCGTCGAAGTACGCCGGCACGGTGATGACCGCGTCGGTGACCTTCTCGCCGAGGTAGGACTCGGCGTCGCGCTTGAGCTTCATCAGGATGCGGGCCGAGATCTCCTGCGGCGTGTACTTCTTGCCGTCGATCTCGGTGGTCCAGTCGGTGCCCATGTGGCGCTTGACCGAACGGATGGTGCGGTCGACGTTGGTCACCGCCTGTCGCTTGGCGATCTCGCCGACGAGGACGTCGCCGTTCTTGGCGAACGCCACGACGGACGGCGTGGTGCGGCCACCCTCGGCGTTCGCGATGATCTCCGGGTCGTTGCCCTCGAGGACGGCAACGGCCGAGTTGGTGGTGCCGAGGTCGATACCTACCGCACGAGCCATGGTGATGTTCTCCTTGTGTAGAGGTCGTTCTGCGTGCTCGCGACGCGCCCGGACGAGCGCGCACGAGTCGCCTTGACTGTGTCCGACTCAACTCCTGGCCGAGCGGCCTGTCAAGTCGCGCCTGACAAATCTTGCGTCTACATGACTCAACTTGAGGCCCCCGCGGATCATTCCCGCCCGCGGGACCACGTTTTCGTGGCCCACCACTGTGGAATCCCAGATAACTTGCACTTGTCCCACTTGGGTCCCACGTACTTGCGCACGTCCCAAAAAAACTGACCACGCCTGCACGCTGAGGACGTGGGCTCGATCACACTGCGGTACATCAGCGGTGAAGGTGACGAAGTGGTCACCTCTCTTGCCGAGGCCGATGCTGGCCAAGTGGCCCACGGTCGGCCGGGGTTTCGAGGCGCTCGTCCGCGCGGGCCTGGTCAGGCAGGGCACAGTCGGCAACCAGGTTCGGAGCGAGCAATCTTCGCGAAGCCCGCACGGGCGCAGTTCAGCCTTCCGCGTCAGTCCTGCCCCTCCAGCACTGTGGGTGGCTGGAGAGCTCTGGCGATGATTGCCTCGTCGTGGGTCGACAGGATGCCGCTGGGGTCGCCTGCGTCACCCTCGCCGTTCTCGCGGGAGTTGAGTGCGACATTCGCGACGATCAGGCCGAGCACGGTCCCGGCTACCGCGTCGACGTCGACACCCGTGGCGTCCTCTCCGCGATCTGTCGCACGGCCCACGATGGCGGCGAGGTGATCGCGGGTGGGGTGCACGACGCTCTGACGTAGTGCGGCCGCGAGGTCGGGGTCGTGGGGCGCCTCTCCGACGAGAGCAACGAACGCGGCCCCGACCTTTCCGGAGAACAGTCGACGCTTCGCCTCGACCAGCTCTCGCAGGTCGCCCTCGAGCGAGCCGGTGTCGGTGTCGGGCGCTTCGGTGTCGGCGAGGTGCTCGGCCACGGTCAGGATCAGCTCGCGCTTGGTGGCCCAGCGACGATGGATGGTCGCCGTGGACACCCCGGCGCGCGCTGCGACCGCTGCGAGGGTCAGGCGCGCGTACCCGGTCTCGGCGAGCTCTTCCAGGACGGTGTCCACGATCAGTGGGCGCAAGCTCGCGTCGGTGGGGCGCCCCGGGGTCCGGCGGGTGTCTCGCGGCGTGGTCGGCTCGGTCATGCGTTGACCCTACCGAGACGATACGAAGTCGCTTCATTTCGTATTGGCCTAGAGTGCGAGGGGGGGTGCCCGCCCTACTTGCTCGCTCGACCTTGAAGGAGTCTCATGAGTTCCGTCGTGATCACCGGCGCCAGCCGCGGGATCGGCCGATTCGCTGCCCAGTACCTGGCCATTCACCCCTCACATACGCACATGGTCCTGCTGAACCGGCGAACCCCGGTGGGGCTGGTCGACGAGCTGCGGGCCACTGGGGTGGACGTCTCGGTGATCCGGGTCGACCTGTCGTCCATGCGCAGCGTCGCCCAGGCCGCTGATGAGGCGGCTGACGCGGTGCGCTCCGGCCGGATCCCGCCGATCCGGACACTGGTCTGCAACGCGGGGGTGCAGCACACGACCGCGCTGACCGAGACGGTCGACGGGCTCGAGGAGACGTTCGCGGTGAACGTCCTGGCCAACCACCTCCTGCTGAGCGGGCTCCGGGCGCATCTGACATCGCAGGCACGAGTGGTGGTGACCGTCAGCGACACGCACTTTGGCGACCTGAGGCACAACCTGGGTATGGTCTCGGGTCCACGGTGGCGGCCGGTCGAGACGCTCGCCCGCGTGGGGGCCTTCCCCAACGCCGGCAGCGTCAGGGCTGGGCGCACCGCCTACTCGACAAGCAAGCTCGCGGCGATCCACCTCGTCCACGAGCACGCTCGCCGGTTTCCGGACGGTCCCACTGTCCTAGCCTTCAACCCAGGCTTCGTGCCCGGCACCGACCTTGCCCGCGATGCGGATGCGCTCTCCCGGTTCGCTATGCGCCGGGTCATGCCGGCGCTTACCCTCACGCCTCTAGCGACATCGCCCGCGAGAGCCGGGCGACTCCTGGCCGACGCGGCCAGCGGCGCGACCGCCGCATCGAGCGGGGCGTACATCGACCGCGACCGCGCCGCGCCGTCTTCCCCAGAGTCGTATGACCCGGAACGCGAACACCAAGCCTGGGCGGCGATCGAGACGCTCATCGCGGAGGCCTGCAACCGTCCCGCCGCTTCGGACCCGCCACCAACGTGAGGATTCGGACAAGTTAGTGGGACGAAAAGCGTCCCAGCATCTTGTCCAACCCCGCCCTACCGGGCAACTCCGATGCTAAGAAGCGCCGGAACCTACACCACCTGTTCAGAAGTTTAAGCGTTATGCCGTTTGAACGTTTCCCCCACACATCAACATAGGCGACATCGGCGCCCTGCGCGCGCAGATAGTGACTGCGCACGACTGCCTCTTGCCCCGGTCCCGCAGGTGGGGTCACCGCCGCCTCCTTGGATGAGACATACTCGCTCCAGGCGGGCTGAAGCGCCCTGGGTTCCGTTCCGAGTCTCAGCAAGGAGAATCGGAGTATGCCCAAGAAGTTCAGTCCGGAGCTGCGTGACCGTGCCGTGCGCATGGTCTACGACCGCCAGGCACTCGAAGGTGGCCCACGATCGGAGTCGATCCGAGCTGTCGCGCCCCAACTCGGCGTTGGCATGGAGACGCTGAGGATCTGGTGCAACCGCTACGGGCCAGCCGAGCCCTCGGCCGGCCCCGCGGAGTCTCTCGAGGAGGAGAACCGCAGACTGCGTCGAGAGCTCGCCGAGTCCCGGCGGGCCAACGAGATCCTCAAGGCCGCCTCCGTGTTTTTCGCCAGGGAACTCGACCACCCCACGACGAAATGATCGCCTTCATCGATAGGCATCGCGATCACTTCGGGGTCGAGGCCATCTGCCGCGTCCTGGGCGCGACGGAACGTGGGTTCCTCACCTCTCGCGGCTACCGTGCCGCGAAGCAGCGCCCGGCATCGGCCAGAGCGGTCCGTGACGAGGTGCTCGTCGAAGAGATCCGTCGGATTCATGCCGAGAACTACGGCGTCTACGGGTATCGGAAGATGCATCACGCGATGCGCCGTGCCGGATGGGAAGTCGGCCGCGACCAGACCGCTCGGCTGATGAAAGCTGCTGGTCTGTGCGGGATACGCCGTGGTCGAAAGGTGTTCACGACGAGCCCTGCTGGTGGCCTGGACCGTCGTCCTGATCTGGTCGAGCGGAACTTCACGGCTGCCGGACCGAATCAGCTCTGGGTCGCTGACATCACCTACGTCCGGATCCCGTCCAGGTTCTGCTACACCGCGTTCATCACAGACGTTTTCACGCGAAGGATCGTCGGCTGGGCAGTGGCCACCAGCCTCCGCACTGAGGCACTGCCACTGCAGGCTCTCGAGCAGGCCCTCCAGACCTCCCCGGCAGAAGCGTCTCGGACTGGGCTGATCCATCACAGCGATAGGGGCAGCAACTACGTCTCGCTGGCCTACTCCGATGCGCTGATCACCGCCGGAGTCCAGGCCTCGGTCGGATCCGTCGGAGACAGCTACGACAACGCCCTGGCTGAGACCGTCAACGGCCTCTACAAAGCCGAGCTCATCCACCGACGCCGCACCTGGCCCTCAGCGACCGCCGTCGAGATCGCCACTCTGGACTGGGTCACCTGGTGGAACACGAAGCGCCTGCACGAAGCACTCGACTATCGCACCCCGGCCGAAGTCGAAGCGTCCTACACTCACTCCACGACGACCGCGCCCGCGACCGTCTAACCACGGAACGGAACCCAGGGCGCTTCAGGTCCGACCGGCCGGGAAATGAGGATGACCTGTCCGCCGCCCTGGCCCACCCGCGACCCACCGGCTACCAGCAGTAAGCCCGGGGTGCACCTTCACTCCTTCACGAGCGCGACGACTCCATCCACCCCGGGAAGCTCGTTGTCGCAGATATTCGCGTGGTGCTCGTCCGGAGACTGGACGCTCTCTCTTCGACAGATTCTGACGCGCCCACGCGGCATGAGCGTGCGTTACGGGCCGCTGCCTAGTGGGCGTGTTCAGCTAGCCAGTCCTCGGCGAGGGCGCTGTAGGTGTACCCGTCGATCCATCCAAGTTCGGCATGCCAGGAGTCGCCGCGGCCGTGCTGCTCCCGCTCCAGACCTGCCTTTTCCAGAATGCGCCACGAGGCAGCGTTGTCAGCGAAGCACCCGGCCGTTACTCGACGTAGACCCAGGTCGACAAAAGCCGCCTGCGTGATCCCCAGCGCGATCGCCGAGCCCACACCCCCTCCTTGGTGGCCGGGTCGAACGATGTAGCCAATGCCTGCGTCCGTCCCCCGGGGCTTGCCGGGCTGGCCCGAGCCGTCCTCGATCTCGAGAAATCCGATACCTGCGAGCTCGCCGTTGATCTCGGCGATGCAGGAGAAGTCCGTGTCGCTGCTCGTCACTGATAACCAGCGGCGACGTAGCTCGTCGGTTGACTCGTGGGTGACGATGAGCCAACGGTTGACATCCGGAAGGTTGCGAAAGGTCGCGATCACGTCCACGTCGGCAGGCGTCGGATCCCGCAGCAGCACACCGTCGACGGTCTTCGGCCAAGGGCTGGTTCTAATTCTCGTCACGCGCAGACGCTGGCACGACACCGACGGCGGAGCAAGTCAATTTATCCGTGCCATGACTGTCTTCATCTCGACAGATTCGGATGCACCCTCAGCGGCATGAGAGTGTGTTGACCCTGGGAGGATCACGGTGTGGGCGACGTTCTCCGCCGCACGCTCCAATACCTCGGATTGGTGTCTATCGTTTGGCTCATGACCGCACAGCAATTCCTTCGCTACCGGTTCGCTGCCAGGTTCGGCTGGTTCGTCCTCATGGTGGCGGCTCTCGCGGTCGCAAATGCGGTGACTGCTCGCGTCGACAACGCTGCAGGAACCGGACAACTTGGTGAGACTTCATCGGCCCCGGACAGCCCCACAGCATCGCAGGTACAAAGCGTGACTGTCGGTCAGGATGCGCGAGAACCTACCGCGGATGCAGAGCAGGCGTTATAGGGACGACCGCGACGTCGTGGATCACCTTGACGGACGGGGACGACCACCGCGGGGGCCACGTCCAGCCCCGCCTGGTCGTCGGCGCACCCTCTGTGCAATGGTCGAAACATAAAGCGAACCCTGAGGATGACAATTGCCGCCCTCGCGATCACGGGTCTCGCCGCCTGTGGATCGGACAGCACCGCGACCAAGTCCTCCGACTCCACGACCAGCTCGTCCAGCAGCGCGACGCCGCCGCCCGCGAGCTCGTCGAGTGTGCACAGCACGTCGAGTTCGGTGCGCTCGTCCACGTCGAGCACGACGTCCGCGGACTCGACGTCCGGCGGCGACAGGTGAGAATGTCGACGACGCCGGACTCGTCGCGGTCATGAAGAAGGCGGGCTGCACAACGGCGACCGCCAAGCCGGCCGGCAAGAACGGCGGGGCAGCAGGCATGGTCTCCGCCGTCAAGTGCAGCGGCGACGGCAAGTCCGAGTTCATCGGCTTCCGCACCACATCGGCCGACCAGGTCGCGGGGGCAATGAAGGCCCTGACGGCGAGCAGCGCCAGCGCGACGACCATCTACTACGTCAAGGGCACGAATTGGGCGGTCATGAAGTCGGACGACGGCCAGAAGATGCCGACGAAGTCAGGCACCGAGGCTATGCAGAAGAAGATCGGCTCAGGCACCGTGAGACCGTGCGCTGACCCGCGCGAGGCCGCCCCAGCGTCGACATCGACCAGTGATGTCGAGGAACGGTTGACCCCGGCGGCGGGTCAGCCGTTCTTCACGCTCAGACCACGCTGCACGCGATAGCGCACGAACACCGGCACGGCGAGCGCCGCCACGACGACCAGGACGATCACCAGGAGGCCGCCGCCGGCCGCCGTCCAGGCGGTGCCGAGGGTGACCGCCGCGGCGCCGTGCGCCACATCGGCGACCCGCGGGCCGCCGGCCACGACCACGGTGAAGACGCCTTGCAGGCGTCCGCGGACGTCGTCGGTCGCCGCCTCCTGCAACATCGTGGTGCGGAACGCCGCCGATGCCATGTCGGCGGCGCCGGCGACCATCAACGCGATCACGGCGACGACGAGCGCGGCCCCGGCGCGCCCGTGCCCGAACCCGACCGCGACACCGAAGACGACGATCGCGGCACCCCACGCGATGATCGACACGACGACGGCGAGACCCTGTCGCTCGACCCGGGAGACCCAGCCCGACAGCACACCGCCGAGCACGGCGCCCGCCGGGATCGCGGCGAACAGCAGCGCGAATGCGAGCCCGCCGCCGTCCGGCCCGCCGAAGTCGAGGTGAGCGATCTGCGGGAACAACGCCCGCGGCATGCCGAAGACCATCGCGATGATGTCGACGACGAACGACATGAGCAGCACGTGGTGCGAGCGCAGGTAGGCGAATCCCTCCATCACCGAACGGAATCCGGCCTTGCGCACCTCCCCCATCGGCGGCATCGCCGGTAGACCGACGACCGCCCACAGCGTGGCGAACAAGGTGATCGTGTCGACGAGGTAGAGCCAGGAGTAGCCGAGGATCGGGATGAGCACGCCACCCACCAGCGGGCCGGCGATCGCACCGAACTGCATGACGGTCATGTTGAGCGAGTTGGCCGCGGGGAGTTGGTCGAGCGGCACGAGGCGGGGGTAGATCGCCGACCGGGTCGGCTGGTTGACCGCGAAGAACGCCTGCTGCACCGCGAACAGTCCGAGGATCAGCCAGACGTTGTGGAGGCCGAGGGCGGCCTGCACGAAGAACAGCGCGCTCGTGGCGATGAGCCCGAGTGTCGTGATGCTCAGGAGCGTGCGCCGGTCCATCGCGTCGGCGAGCGCGCCGCCGTACAACCCGAAGACGATCAGCGGCACGAGTCCGAACAGGCCGGTGAGCCCGACCCAGGCCGAACTGCCGGTGATGCCGTAGATCTGCGCGGGCACCGCGACGACGGTCAACTGCGCACCGATGAGGGTGATGATGTTGGTCCACCACAGCCGCCGGTAGGCGGGTACGCGCAACGGACGGGTATCGGCGAGCAGACCTCGGACGCGGGACAAACGGACCTCCTGGAAACCCGGCCATCCTGCCACCGCCGGCTGCGAGGCGGCACACGCTCCACCCCTCGGTCACATTTGGGCGCAGTCCCCTCGGATCCACCCGTCTCCCAGTCAACGAGGGCAATACTGGTTTCGACGGCCGTCGCCCGACGACCGCCTCCAGCAGGAAACGGAGGACGCAGATGTCGGCAACCCTTCGCATTCATCGTGGGTACGCCTCGCCGCAGCGGGTCGTGGTGCTCGGTGGCAGGAAGATCGGCCAGCTCAGCGAGGAAGTGGTCGAGTTCCCGGTGGAGCCGGGTGAGCACGTCCTGACCGTGCGGCTCGGTTACTCCGAGGCGACCACGCGATTTCGAGCGAGGCCGGGCGACACCGTCGAGGTGAAGGTGTGCGTGAAGCCCGCCGCGCCCGAACCGCACGACGGTCCGGTCGACCTCGAACTGGTGATGCACTCGCCGTACAAGAACGCCCACGAGGGCGCGCTCGGCCGCACCGATTGAGGCCGGGTCGACCCCCCGGCTGCACGCGCGGCGCCGTGTCGGTTTCGATAGGAGCATGCGCCCGCACCCGGTGAGGTCACGATGAGCCACGACCACTCCCACGGTCTGTCCGCGACCGGACGGCACCGGTGGCGGCTCATGGTCACGTTCGGCCTGGTCGCCGTCTTCTTCGTCGTCGAACTCCTCACGGGCCTCGCCGCCGGGTCGCTCGCACTGATCAGCGATGCCGGCCACATGGCTGCCGACGTCGTGACGCTGGGGGCGGCGCTCGTCGCCACCCGCATCGCCACGCGTCCCGACTCCACCGGCCGCCGCACCTTCGGCTCCTATCGCGCCGAGGTCTTCGCCTCCGGCCTCGCCGTGCTCGTGATGCTCGGCGTCTCGGTCTACATCGTCGTCGAGGCGATCTCGCGCATCGGCTCCCCCACTGAGCCCGCCTCCGGCGTGATGCTCCTCGTCGGCATCATCGGGCTGGTCATCAACGTCATCGGAATCCTGTTGTTGCGCAGCGGTTCCGGTGAAAGCCTCAACGTCAAGGGCGCCTACCTGGAGGTGGTGGCCGACGCGGTGGGTTCCATCGGCGTCATCGCCGCCGCGCTGCTGGTGCAGGCGACCGGCTCGGCGTGGTGGGACACGGTCGTCGCGTTGGCCATCGCGCTGTTCGTCGCCGTCCGCGCTGTCGGGCTCGGACGCGAGGTGCTGGCCGTGCTCGGACAGCACGCACCGGCGGGCACCGAACCGGCCGAGATCCTCGGCGCCCTCGAGCAGTTGCCGGGCGTGAACGAGGTGCACGACCTGCACATCTGGCAACTGACGTCCGGCATGAACGTCGCCACGGCTCACCTGGTGACGATCGGCGGCCAGGACAGCACCGCCGTACTGCGGGACGCGGGTGCGCTGCTGCGCGACAGGTTCGAGATCGCGCACGCCACCTTGCAGGTCGAGTCGGGCGAGACCAACGACTGCACCGGCGCCGACTGGTGAGCTCGACGCCACAGGAAGCGCACAGGTAAGCCAGGGCTCGGGCATGGACGGCGGGCGTTCCATGAAGACATGAACCGCCTGATCGCCTCCGTGGCCGCCATCACCGCACTCGCCGTCGCACCCGCCGCGATCGCGGTGGACCGAGCCCTCCCGCAGTACCGCGTGTCGGTCACGGCGGCCGCGCCGGCGACAACGTCACCCTCGACCGGCACCACGTCGCCGTCGACCGGCTCGGGGCCTTCGGGGTCTTCGGGGTCTTCGTCCTCGTCGGGTTCCTCCGACTCGTCGGGTTCCTCCGGTTCCGCTTCCGACGGGCAGCAGCCCGGCAACGGATGGTGGGGCGGACGCGGCAGCGCCGACCAGTCCAGCGCAACGACGTCCGGCACCCAGATCGCCTCCTCGCCGGGCGTGGTGATGATCGACACCGTCGTCACCGGCGGTGAGGGCGCGGGCACCGGCATCGTCCTGCGGTCCGACGGCATCGTGCTGACCAACTACCACGTGGTGGAGGGCTCGACGCAGATCCGGGTGACCACCGGCGACTCGAAGAAGTACACCGCGACCGTCATCGGCTACGACTCGACGAACGACATCGCCGTGCTCAAACTGGCCGACGCGTCGAACCTCACCACGGCCACCCTCGACACCGCGAAGGTCGTCGTCGGCGACAAGGTGACCGCCATCGGGCAGGGCGGCGGCCAGGGCGTGCTCTATACGACGTCCGGCAGCGTGACGGCCGTCGACCAGCAGATCACCGCGTCCGAGAGCTCCACCAGTGCCAACTCCGAGACGCTCAACGGCCTGATCGAGACCAACGCGCAGATCGTGCCCGGTTACTCCGGCGGCCCGCTGCTCGACTCCGACGGCGAGGTTGTCGGCATCGACACCGCGGCCTCCTCGACCACACCGATCACCGGCTACGCGATCACGATCTCGACCGCCGTGAGCATCGCCAACAAGATCCAGTCGGGCGACGACTCCGGCACCGTGCACATCGGCAAGCGCGCCGCGCTCGGTGTCGAGATCAGCTCCGGCAGCAGCGGATACGGCCCCGCTCAGCAGTCGTCGAGCCTGCAGGTGATGGCAGTGCTGTCCGGTGGTGCGGCGGAGGCGGCGGGTATGACCGCCGGCTCGATCATCACCTCGATCGGCGGCACCTCGGTCACCGACGCCTCGAGCCTCACCGACGCACTCGACCAGCACCAGCCCGGTGACAAGGTCAGCGTCGGGTGGACCGACGCATCGGGTCAGACCCACCAGGCGACGGTGACCCTCGGCACCGCCACAACGAACTAGCCGAGCGACCGGACGAGGACCGGCGGGCCGGAGCGTTCGACTGCAACACCGTCGCGGGCGAATCCGCCGAGCATCGCCCGCACCTCGCGTCCGGCCTCCGGGGTCACATGCCAGGCGGGGCCGGACGCCGCGACGATCGTCTCCCACGCCGGGCCCGGAAAGACGTAGGGCAGGTCGGTCGTGTGGGCGCCGGCGAGCAACCCACCGCGTGGATCGTCATGGCTGTCGGCGTGCAGCAGGTAGGTCGCCGCCGATCCACCGGCCGCCGCGTGACGCTGGGCGAACCGGCGGGCCGGCTCGTCGTAGATCGAGTTGCCGAGCCGGCGCACCAGACGTTCGCGGACGGCGGGGCGCAACGGCACGCGTCCGAGCCGGGGCGGCACGAAGAGCGCGACCTCGCGGGCGGTGTGACCGATGAGCAGATCGACGTCGGGCGCTACCTGCGACCAGGCGTCGTCGAGATCGTCCTCGGCGGGCAACGGGGCAACCCCGTACTGCGGGCCGAACGGCATCCCAGCCCGCAGCCCGTAACGAATCGACATGCGCTGCAAGGAGTTCGTGCGTTCGAGCATCTCCTCGACGCTCGCGTCGGCGCTGAGACCGTCGACCTTGTCGGCCATCGCGGCGTACATCTTGTCGCGGCCGGGCATCAGCCCGAGCGGGGCGCTCATCACGATCGCGCGGCGGAAGAGCCCGCGGGCGCCGTCGGCGATCATCAGGTGGGCCACGGAGTCGCCGCCGGCGGATTCTCCGAAGGCCGTGACATTCGCGGGGTCGCCGCCGAAGTGCGCGATGTACCGCTGCACCCACTCCAGGGCGGTGCGCTGATCGAGCAGTCCGAGATTGCCCGGCGACGCCGCATGGCGCAGGTAGCCGAACAGCCCGAGCCGGTAGGTCACGGTGACCACGACCACCTGGTGTTCGGTGACGAGCGCCGTCGGGTCGTAGATCGGCAGGTCACCGGCGCCGGTGACGTACGACCCGCCGTGGATCCACACCATCACCGGCAGCCCGGCGTCGGGGGCGGTGCCGGCCGGCATGGTGATGCTGAGGTGCAGGCAGTCCTCGTCGATCGGCAGCTTGGGTTCGACCTCGTCGAGCACCTCGTCGATCAGCGGGAACGACACCTGCGGGCACGACGGAGCGAGCCGTGTCGCGTCGATGTCACCGGATGCGAGCGGCGCCAATTGCGATGTCTGCCAACGCTGTGCGTGGGCATATCGGATACCGCTCGCCTTCCAGACCGGGCCGTCGACCCGTCCGCGGACGGTGCTCGCCGCGTCGGGCGCCTCCCCGGGCACCTGCCAGGTGGGCACGGTGGGCACGGTGGGCCCAGGTTGGTCGACGACGTGATCCGGCATGCCCAGATCGTCGCAGACGGCAGCACCGCACTTCCGACCTCCAGCCGTTCACACAATTTCAGATGTTTGTTTATGTTGACTTCGCTTTGCTTGAGTGGTTTTCTGGTGTGACGCCGGACACGTGAGCCGGGCCACAGTCGAATCAACCAGCAGGAGCGGACGTGTACGCAGCCGAACGTCACCGCCGGATCGTCGACGAGGCGCGCCGGGCCGGACGGGTCGCCGTCGCCGACCTCGCCGACTCGCTCGGGGTCACGCCCGAGACCGTGCGCCGCGACCTGACCACCCTGGAGGAGCGCGGCTCGCTGCGCCGGGTACACGGCGGGGCGATCCCGATCGAGCGCCTCGAGCAGTCGCTCGCCACCCGCACGAGTCGGTCGACCACGCAGAAACGGCGGATCGCCGGACGAGCCCTCGACGAGGTCCCGTCCGGCGGTGCGATCCTGCTCGACTCCGGGTCGACCACCCTCGCCGTCGCTGCACTCATCCCAGGCGACGCCCGACTGACCGTCGTCACCAACTCGGTGCAGGCCGCCGCCCTGCTGGCCGATCACCCGCACCTCGACCTGCTGTTGCTCGGCGGACGCGTCCGCGGTGTCACCGGCGCGGCCGTCGGGCCTTGGACCACCTCGCTGCTGGGCAGCCTCAGCGTCGACGTGGCGTTCGTCGGCACCAACGGCCTGAGCCTGCGGCGCGGACTCTCGACACCCGACGAGACCGAGGCGGCCGCCAAGTCGGCCATGGTCGAGGCCGCCGACCGCGCCATCGTCGTCACCGACTCCAGCAAGCTCGGTGTCGACCACCTGCACAGCTTCGCCCCGCTGTCCGCGGTCGACCTTGTCATCACCGACGACGCCGCCGACCAGGCCGACCGATCGATGCTGGCCGAGGCCGGCCTGGAGGTGGTGTACGCGTGATCGTCACCCTCACTCCCAACCCGAGCGTCGACCGCACGATCGCGTTCGACCGCATCCGCCGCGGCGCGGTGCAGCGGGCGACCTCCAGCCGGATCGACCCGGGGGGCAAGGGCATCAACGTCTCCCGCGCTCTGCAGGCGAACCGCACGCCGACCCTTGCGGTGCTCCCCGCGGGCGGCCCGGAGGGCCACCTGCTCACCGAACTTCTCGAGTCGGCGCACGTGCCCTACCGCGCGGTCGAGATCGCCGGCGCAGCCCGGATGAACATCGCCGCGGTCGAACCCGACGGCACCACCACCAAGCTCAACGAACCCGGCCCGCAGATGTCGGCGGCCGAGGTGTCGGCGCTGTTCGACGCTGCGATCACAGCGGCCGACGGCGCAGACTGGCTGGTCGCGTGCGGCTCGCTGCCTCCAGGGGTGCCTGAATCCTTCTACGCCGAGCTCGTGTTGCGCTGTGCCGCAGCCGATCTCAAGGTGGCGATCGACACCTCGGGTAGCCCGTTCCCGCTCGCCGCCGTGGCGCATCCGCAGCTGATCAAGCCCAACCACGAGGAACTCGCCGAACTCGTCGGACGCCCGCTGCCCCGCATCGGCGACGTCGTCGATGCGGCCCGCGGACTCGTCGCCGACAGCATCGAAACGGTGGTCGTCAGCCTCGGTGCCGATGGCGCACTCGGCGTCGACGCGTCCGGCCTCGTCTGGGCGGGCGCCACCGTCGACGACCCGCTCTCGACCGTCGGCGCGGGCGATTGTCTGCTCGCCGGGTTCCTTCACGCACGCGTTCTCGGCGGCGACCTCGAGGCCGCGGTCCGCGAGGGCGTGCGGTGGGGCGCTGCCGCCGTCCGACTGCCCGGCAGTCAGGTGCCCGCCCCGGCCGACATCGCCGCCGTCGAAGTGACCTCCACCAACTCCCCCGAGCTCGACCGCGTCATCTCCTGACGCGCCTCACGAAAGGACACGTCGTGTCTCTCATCACCAACGAGCAGGTCATCCTCGACCTGCGTGGCGAAGACCGCCACGAAGCGACCCGCACGCTCGCCGAGCGCCTGGTCGCATCCGGTCGGTGCACCGACCTGGACGGTTTCCTGGCCGACGTCCGTGCCCGTGAGGAGAAGATGGCCACCGGGCTGCCCGGCGGCATCGGCATCCCGCACGCCCGCAGCGCCGCGATCACCGAGCCGTCGCTGGTCTTCGGACGGGCGGCCGACGGGATCGACTGGGGCGCCAAGGACGGCGCGGCGACGACGATCTTCCTCATCGCGGCACCGGAGGAGGGCGGCGAAGCCCACATGCAGATGCTGCCGAAGCTCGCGAAAGCGTTGATGGACAAGAGTTTCCGCGCGGAGCTGATGGCTGCGACCGACGAGTCGCAGGTGGTCGAGCTGGTGAACTCGCGGGTCTCGCTCGACGAGCCGGCGAAGGCGGCGGCCCCGGCCACAACTACCCCGGCCACAACTGCCCCGGCGACGGCTGTCCCGACGGCTGCCTCGGCTGCGTCCGTGGCGACACCCGAGCCCGCCGCGGCACCGTCCGGTGGACGCACCTTCGTCGCCGTGACCTCGTGCCCCACCGGCATTGCACACACCTACATGGCCGCCGAAGCCTTGGAGAACGCAGCCCGCGAGGGTGGCCACCGCATCACCGTCGAGACCCAGGAGTCGGCCGGCTCGACCCCGCTGACCGCGGCGCAGATCGCCGAGGCCGACGCGGTGATCTTCGCCCACGACGTGGAGGTGCGCGACAAGGCCCGCTTCGCCGGCAAGCCCACGGTCGACGTCGGGGTGAAGAAGGCGATCAGCGACGGACCGGCGCTGCTGTCCCAGGCCGGCCGATTGGCGGACGAGTGGGCGAAAGACCCGTCGAAGGCCTCGGCGGCCGTTGCCGCACCGGCGGCCGACGAACCCGAGACCGAAGGTGTCGGCACCCGCCTGCGCAAGTGGCTGATGACCGGCGTGTCGTACATGATCCCGTTCGTCGCGGCCGGCGGCATCCTCATCGCACTCGGCTTCATGCTGGCCCAGATCGCGGGCGGTGAGACCGGCGCGATCGACGTCACGAAGAACTTCACGCTCGACCCGAGCGCCGACCCGTCGAAGGCCACCATCCTGCAGAACTCGTTCGACCCGCTGTCCGGGATGCACTGGGCCGCACTGCTGTTCCTCATCGGCGGGGCCGCGTTCGGCTTCCTCGTGCCGATCCTGTCGGGCTACATCGCCTACGCGATCGCCGACCGGCCGGGCCTGGTGCCCGGTGTGGTCGGCGGTGCGGTCGCGGTGACCATGCAGGCCGGGTTCCTCGGCGGCATCGCCACCGGTCTGATCGGCGGTCTGCTCGCGAAGTGGATCTCCGGGTGGAACGTGCACAAGAACGTGCGCGGTGTCATGCCCGTCGTCGTCATCCCGCTGCTGTCGACCCTGCTGACCGTCGGGTTGCTCATCACCGTGGTCGGTCGCCCGATCAAGTGGCTGTCCGACCAACTCGCCAGCGGCCTCAACGGGATGTCGGGCACCAGCGCGGTGCTGCTCGGTCTCATCCTCGGCGCGATGATGGGCTTCGACCTCGGCGGCCCGGTCAACAAGGTGGCGTACGCCTTCGCGACCACCGGCCTGTCGGCCGCGGGCACCGCCACCGACGCACCGCAGTTGAAGATCATGGCGGCCGTGATGGCCGGCGGCATGGTGGCGCCGCTGGGCCTCGCCCTGGCCACCACCGTCCGCCCGAAGCTGTTCACCGAACCCGAGCGGGAGAACGGCAAGGCAGCCTGGCTGCTCGGTGCGTCGTTCATCTCCGAGGGAGCCATCCCGTTCGCGGCCGCCGACCCGTGGCGCGTGATCGTCGCGTCGGTCGCCGGCTCAAGCGTCACCGGAGCCCTGTCGATGGCCTTCGGCGCCACATTGCGCGCCCCGCACGGCGGCATCTGGGTGCTGCCCTTGATCGGCAACTTCGCCCTCTTCCTGGTCGCTCTCGCGGCGGGTGTGCTGGTGATGACCACCGTCGTGGTCGTGCTCAAGCAAGCCGCTGCCAAGAAGTCCGCCGACACCCTCGTCGCAGCCTGATCGCTGCGGCAGACTCGCAACACACCCAACCGACGAAGGAGTCAGTTCCATGGCACAGCGCACCGTCACCATCGCCTCGAAGGTCGGCTTGCACGCCCGCCCCGCCGCGATGTTCGTGCAAGCAGCAGCCGAGACCGGCCTCGACATCGAGATCGCCAAGCCCGGCGAGGACGCGGTCGACGCCACCAGCATCCTCGGCGTGATGGCGCTCGGCGCGAAGCACGGCGAGGAGGTCACCCTCACCGCCGAGGGCGACGGCGCCGATGCCGCGCTCGACTCGCTGGTCGAGTTGCTCTCCCGCGACCTCGACGCGGAATGAGGTGACGGCGATGGAGGTCAGGACTCTGCAGGGCATCGGTGTCAGCGCCGGATCGGCCTACGCGACGGCGGTGGTGGTGGCTCCCCCGGTCACCGCGCCGGCCGACGAACCGGCCCCGGCCGACGCCGACGCGGAACTGGTGCGGGTGAAGGCGGCTTTCGAGCAGGTCGCCGCCGAACTCGACGCGCGCGCAGCACGGGCCGACAAGACTGCTGCGCAGATCCTGACCGCCACCGCTCTCATCGCCCGCGACAAGGGCTTGCACAAGGCGGCCGGCAAACACCTGGCTGCCGGCTCCGGTCCGGCGACATCGGTGCACCGCGCGGTCGAGGAGTACGCCGCACAGTTCGAGGCACTCGGCGACTACTTCGCCGAGCGGGTCACCGACCTGCGCGATGTTGGTTCGCGCACCATCGCGGCGGTGCTCGGGGTGCCCGCCCCGGGGGTGCCGACGCTCACCGCACCGTCCGTGGTCATCGCGCTCGACCTGGCGCCGGCCGATACCGCGGTGCTCGACCGCGACCTGGTCGCCGGCATCGTCACCCAGGAGGGCGGACGCAACAGCCACACCGCGATCCTCGCCGCGCAGATGGGCATCCCGGCGGTCGTCCACTGCGCCGACGCGCTCTCGATCGAGGCGGGCACCTCGGTCTCGATCGACGGTGACTCGGGCGCGGTGGTCGTGAACCCGTCCGCCGAATCGGTCGCGGCACTGGCCGATCGCGACTCCAAGCGGGCCACCCTGCTGTCCGCGACGTCCGGCCCTGGCAAGACCTCGGACGGGCACGCGGTCGGGCTGCTGGCCAATATCGGCGGTGTCGACGACGCGGTCGCGGCGGGCGCCCAAGACCTCGAAGGGGTCGGACTCTTCCGCACCGAGTTCGTGTTCCTGTCGGCGAAGACCGCGCCGACCCTGGAGGAGCAGACCGACATCTACACCCGGGTGTTCCAGCCGTTCGGCACCGACCGGCGCATCGTCGTCCGCACGCTCGATGCGGGTGCCGACAAACCGCTCGCCTTCGCCGACCTGGGCGCGGAGGAGAACCCCGCCCTCGGACGTCGCGGGTTGCGTCTGTCGCAGGCTCGCCCGGAGTTGCTCGAGACCCAGCTCAAGGCGTTGGCCGCGGCCGCGTCGGCCACCGGTGCCGACGTACGGGTGATGGCACCGATGGTGGCCACCGTCGAGGAAGCGAAATGGTTCGCCGATCAGGTGGCGGCCGCGGGGCTCCCGAAGTCGGGTGTGATGATCGAGGTGCCCGCCGCGGCTCTCGGCGCACGCCACGTGCTTGCACCCGTCGACTTCGGCAGCCTCGGCACCAACGACCTCGCGCAGTACACGATGGCGGCCGACCGGATGCAGGGAGCACTGTCGGACCTCCTCGACCCGTGGCAACCGGCCGTGCTCAACGTGATCAAAGCCGCCTGCGCAGGAGCCGCCGAACTCGGCAAACCGATCGGTGTCTGCGGTGAATCGGGCGGCGATCCGTTGATGGCGCTGGTGCTCACCGGGCTCGGCGTCTCGTCACTGTCGATGGCGCCGTCGAAGGTGCCGGCGGTGCGGTTCGCGCTGTCGCGCCACTCGCTCGAGGCGTGTCAGCGGCTGGCTGAGTCGGCCGTCTCGGCGGCGACAGCTGCGGCGGCGCGCGAGGCCGTGCTCAGTGCGGCCGACCCGGAGTTGCAGGCCCTCCTCACGTGACGAACTGACCTCCCCACTCATCTGGCCACCCGCAAACGCTGCATCTCCCCCGCAAACGCTGCGGTTGCCTGCAGGTGCTGCTGTGCAACAGCAGCACCTGCAGGCAACCGCAGTGTTTGCGGGAGGAGCGGTCGGGCTTAGGTGGACGAGTGGGTCGGGAATGGGTGTCGAGGTCGAGTTTGCGGCTCAGTCGACCCAGACGCGGGCGTTGCGGAACATCCGCAGCCACGGGCTGGCGTCGCCGAGGGGGCCGTCGGTCCAGCTCATCTGTACGTTTCGCTGCACCCGCTCGGGGTGCGGCATCATCGCGGTGAAGCGGCCGTCGGGGGTGGTGACAGCGGTGAGGCCGTCAGGCGAGCCGTTGGGGTTGGTCGGGTAACCGGACGCGGGGTTGCCGGCACCGTCGACGTAGCGCGCCGCCCGGATCACCGACTGTTCGTCGCCACGCGCAGCGAAGTTGGCGAAGCCTTCTCCGTGAGCGACCGCGATCGGCAGCTTCGAGCCCGCCATGCCGGTGAAGAAGATCGACGGGTTGTCGAGAATCTCCACCTGCGACAGTCGCGCTTCGTACTGCTCCGAGCGGTTGCGGGTGAACCGCGGCCACGCGTCGGCGCCCGGGATGAGGTCGGCCAGCGCCGCGAACATCTGGCAGCCGTTGCAGATGCCCAACCCGAAGGTGTCATCGCGGCGGAAGAAGTCCGAGAAAGACTGTGTCAGAGCAGGATTGAACAGCACCGAGCGTGCCCAACCCTCACCGGCGCCGAGCGTGTCTCCGTAGGAGAACCCGCCGCACGCGACCAGGCCGACCGCGTCGGCGAGGTCGAAGCGTCCGGACTGCAGGTCGGTCATGTGCACGTCGTAGGCCTCGAACCCGGCGCGGTCGAACGCGAAGGCCGTCTCGACATGGGAGTTGACGCCCTGCTCACGCAGGATCGCAACCTTCGGTCGCGCGCCGAGGTTGACGTACGGCGCGCTGACGTCTTCGGACGGGTCGAAGGTGGGGGCGACGACCAGGCCGGGCAGGTCGGCACCCACACCTGCGTGCTCCTCGTCGGCGCACTCGGGGTTGTCGCGCAGCGACGAGATGCGCCAGGAGACCTCGTCCCACGCCTGCGCCAGGTCACGCAACGGTTCGTCGAGCGAGTTGGCACCGGCGATCGACACGCGAATCTGCTTGTCGGAGTTGGGCTTTCCGACAACCTTGACCGCGCCCGCAGCTGCGAAGGCAGCGAGCACCTCGTCGACCGACGCCGAGTCGACCTCGAGCAGCGCACCGAGTTCCTCGGTGAACAGTTCGGCGATGTCGTCGACGGCGAGGTCGACACCGAGGTTGCCGGCGAACGCCATCTCGCACGCGGTCGACCACAGACCGCCGTCCGAACGATCGTGGTAGGCGCGCACGATTCCCTTGGCGCGCAACGAGTTGAGTGCCTCGACGAATGCCACCAGGCGGGCCGGGTCGTCGAGGTCGGGCACCACGTCGCCGAACTCCCCGTTGACCTGCGCCAGCATCGACCCGGCGAGACGGTTACGACCGGCACCGAGGTCGACGAGCACCAAGGCAGTGTCGCCGCCGCGCAGTTGCGGGGTGAGGGTGCCGGTGACGTCGGGCAGTGACGCGAACGCCGACACCACGAGCGTGACCGGGGAGGTGACCTGCTTGTCGTCCCACTTGGTGCGCATCGACAGGGAGTCCTTGCCGACCGGCACCGAGATGCCGAGGGCCGGGCACAGCTCCATCGCCACGGCGTGCACGGTGTCGTAGAGCGCGGCGTCCTCGCCGTCCTCACCGCAGGCCGCCATCCAGTTCATCGACAGCTTCACGCCGGGCAGATCGATCGGCGCCGCAGCGAGGTTGGTGATCGCCTCGCCGACGGCCATCCGCCCCGATGCCGGTGCGTCGATCGAGGCCAGCGGCGAACGCTCACCACTGCTCATCGCCTGCCCGGCGAGCCCGACGAGGTCGGACAGGGTGACGGCGACGTCGGCCACCGGCACCTGCCACGGGCCGACCATCTGGTCGCGGTGGGTGAGCCCGCCGACCGTGCGGTCACCGATCGTGATAAGGAAGCGCTTCGACGCGACGCTCGGGTGGCGCAGGACGGCGTACGCCGACTCGCGCAGGTCGATCCCGGAGAGGTCGAACGCCGGGCTGGTGCGCTGCACGCGGCGCACGTCGCGGGTCATCCTCGGCGGCTTGCCGAGCAGCACCTCCATCGGCATGTCGATCGGGTGCTCCCGCTCGTCATCGCCGGCAAGCACCAGCTGGGCGTCGTCCTTCGCCACGCCGACGACGGCGAAGGGGCAGCGTTCGCGACGGCACAGGTCGGCGAACTCTTCCAGTGAATCGGCCTGCAGCGCAATGACGTAGCGCTCCTGAGATTCGTTGCACCAGATCTCCTTCGGAGCGAGTCCCGACTCCTCCAGCGGCACCGCCGACAGGTCGAAACGGGCACCGAGCCCGGCTCCGTCCACGAGTTCGGGGAAGGCGTTCGACAGGCCGCCCGCGCCGACGTCGTGGATCGCGAGGATCGGGTTGCTCTCCCCCATCGACCAGCAGTGGTTGATGACCTCCTGCGCGCGGCGTTCGATCTCGGGGTTGCCGCGCTGCACGGAGTCGAAGTCGAGTTCGGCGGCGTTGGTGCCCGAAGCCATCGAGCTCGCCGCGCCGCCACCCATGCCGATGCGCATGCCCGGACCGCCGAGCTGCACCAGCAGCGTGCCCGCCGGGAAGATGATCTTCTCGGTCTGGCTCGCGCTGATCGCGCCGAGACCGCCCGCGCTCATGATCGGCTTGTGGTAGCCGCGGCGCACCCCGTCGACCGTCTGCTCGTAGACACGGAAGAAGCCGCCGAGGCCCGGCCGGCCGAACTCGTTGTTGAACGCGGCCGCACCGATCGGGCCCTCGATCATGATGTCGAGCGGGGAGGCGATGTGGTCGGGCGCGCCGTAGTCCTCGTCCTCCCAAGCATCTTGTGTGCCAGGGAGATTGAGGTTCGACACCATGAAGCCGGTGAGCCCCGCCTTGGGCTGCGAACCGCGTCCGGTGGCGCCTTCGTCACGGATCTCACCACCGGCACCGGTCGCGGCGCCGGGGAACGGGCTGATCGCCGTCGGGTGGTTGTGGGTCTCCACCTTCATCAGCACGTGCACTTCGTCTTCACGCTCGGCGTACGCCGACGGGCCCGACTGCTCGGTGGGCATCCACCGGGTGGTCGTGCCACCGGCCATGACGGACGCGTTGTCCTTGTACGCCACGACCGTGCCGTGTCCGTTGACGCGCTCGGTGTGACGGATCATGCCGAACAGCGAGGAGGTCTGCTCCTCGCCGTCGACGATGAAATCGGCGTTGAAGATCTTGTGGCGGCAGTGCTCGGAGTTGGCCTGCGCGAACATCATCAGCTCGACGTCGCTCGGGTTGCGGCCGAGCCCGTTGAACGCGTCGACCAGGTAGTCGATCTCGTCGTCGGCGAGGGCCAGACCGAAGGTGGTGTTGGCTTCCTCGATGGCCACCCGTCCACGGCCCAGCAGGTCGATGCGCTCCAACGGTTCAGGGTCGCGTTCGTCGAACAGGTGGGCCGCGGCGGCTTGATCGGGGAAGGCCGACTCGGTCATCCGGTCGTGCAACACGGCAGCCGCGGACTGCCAGTCGGTGACCTCGCCGGTGAGCACGAACTCGGTGACCCGCTCGACCCGATGCACCGGAATGCCGCAGTTGTGCACGATGTCGGTGGCCTTCGACGCCCACGGCGAGATCGTGCCGAGGCGGGGCGTCACGACCACCAGCGTGCCCTCGGTCGGACCCTCGTAGGGGTCGCCGTAGGTCAGGATGCGGGCGATGGAGTCAGCGCTGAGACCGTCGAGCTCGCCTTCGGTCGCCACCCAGTGCAGGTGCCGCGCGGCGACGCCGGTGATCGACGGCTGCGCCTGCTGCAGACGCGTGAGCAGCGCGCGGGCGCGGAAGTGCGAGAGTGCCGACCCGCCAGGAACCTGGGTGAGGACGTAGTGCGAGGAAGCCATGAGCTGGGGTTCTCCTGGTGCGACAAGCCGGGTCTACAGGGTATCGACCCGCGTGCGAGCGGCTTGTCACGGTTCAGCGTCACGGCTCGGACGGCGGCCGGGCAGCCTCTTCGCCTATGGGTCGGTGAGGTCGTGCCAGGTTTCGGTGAGTCCTGGTGTGGTGCGGTAGGTGTGTCCGGTGGGTGAGGTCCACTCGACGATCCCGTTGGGGTGTAACCGGATCCGCCACTGGGTTTGCTTCATCCGGTGATGTCGCCGACAGAGGCATTCGAGGTTGACCGTTGTGGTGGGCCCCTGGGGCCATTCGACCGCGTGGTCGAGGTCGACGTTCTTGATCGCGGGACGGTCACAGCCGGGTGCCCGACACCGCTGGTCCCTGGTTTTCACGTACCTCGCCATCGTCGGTGGCGGCCGGTAGCTGTCGCTGGCCATCGTGTTCGCGGTGGGTTCCCCGGTGACGGGGTCGAACTCGAAGCTACTCACGGTGACTTTGTCGGCGAACCGGGCCAGGTCGGTCAGGCTGTCGGCGTCGATCGCACCGGCACGGGCGTGGACGCTCGTCGCGCCGCGTTCACGCATGTCGGAGACGAAGGCCCGGCCGTCACTGTCTTTGCCGGCATTGTCTTTGCCGGCACTGTCTCGACCCCTGGTGCTGCTGCCACCGAACGCTGCCGGTATCTCTGGCTCGACATACGGCTCAGTGGCCGGTGGTTCAGCATCACTGCCGTCCCCATGGTCACTGTCGTCAGCACGGCCCTCGCCATTGCCGTTGTTGCTGTCGTCGGCATGGCAACTGTCGTCGGCATGGCAACTGTCGTCGGCACGGCCACTGTCGTCGGCACGGCCACTGTCGTCGGCACGGCCACTGTCGTCAGCAAGGCCGTCGTCGTCGTTGCTGTTGTTGCTGTCTTTGCCAGCAGTCCCTTTTGCCCCGGTAGCCCCGGTAGCCCCGGCAGCAGCCGGTGCCTGGTTGGTGGGCTTTGTCCAGGTCTTCCCGGCCGTGCCGAAGGTCGGGGTGAGCACCTGGATGTCGAGGTTCAAGGTCACATTCCGCATCGCGAGGTCGAAGAACGCATCCACCCGGTACTCGCCCAACGTCTTGTCGGACTCGTCGCCGTGTTTCATCGCGAACGCCAACTGGTCGATCGCGTCCTTGACCGCGGTGATCTGCCCGTTGTCCCCAATGACAGTCAGCACCGACAACCCCGGCGTCGGATGCGGATCCTGGAACACACCGCACTGCTGCGCCCTCGTCTTCCGCGCCGTCTCTCGAGCGGCGGAGGGTTGATGCTTCCCCACCAACGTCCGGCACGACTTGCGTGCCTGACCCCTGGTTGTCTGGTGGACTCCCCGGCCGAGGATCTCCGCCTCGACCGTTTCGCACACATCCGGGGAGGCGTCCTGCAACTCCGTCGCAATATCCGCGGCCGTCTCCAGATTCGCCCGGCCCGCGGCGACTTCCCGCAACAGGTTCGGGGTGCGGGTCACCATCCGGGCGGAGCGTTGCACCAACCCGATCCCGGCCTGGATCCCCAACCCCAGTTCGGCAGCGACCGTGTCGGCGGAGTACATGCTCGTGAACCCCTGACCGTGCCGCACCCACGGCGTCTTCCTCGTGCCCTGCGGACCGTCGGGGTGCTCCCACCGAGCGAACTCCGCAATCGAACGAGCCCGCACCGCTTCCATCGACTGTGCTGCTTGATGCGCGGCACGGGTCGCGTCCTCGAACAACGTCATCCGATCGAACACCCGCGACTCGGCCACCAACACCTCATCCAGACCCGCGTCCAGAACAGTCAAGGCTTCGTCGTCGGCACGACCGGCCGACCCATCGGGCGCCGCCGCAGGCGCGGCTGATCCGACTGCCCCAAGTGTTCCTGCCGGGGCAGTCGTTTCGGGGAACAGGTCGTACCCGAGGAGCGCGTCGGGTTCGTCGACCGTGAACGGGTCGTCCTGCCCGAGCAACTCGTAGGCGTGGGCGCTGAGGATCTTGGAGATGATCAGCATGATCGTCACCGGGTTCGCACCCGGCACCAAATGAGGCTGGGACGCCAACTCGATCGCGGCGTCCAACCCGTCTTCGAAGATCACAGATTCAAGCAACTCGGCCGGGTCGATACCGCCCGGTCGAGCCTCGAATTCTGGTGTCCCCTCCATGCGCTAATCATACGCATGTTCGAACCCGATAGGAAGGGTTTCAACAGGCGAATTTGGTTGATTTCTGAAGGGTTTTCGCGGATCTCGACTCGACCTCCGCCACCGCTCCCACACCATCGCAACCCCCGCGAAAGTTTGCAGAATCGCGCGCTTGCGTCGCGTGTCCTGTAAACCTTCGCGGGGTGGGGGGTGCGCCCGGCAAGCAGGCTCAGCGCGTGTCCACCTCCACCTTCGCCGGCACAGCCCGGGCGGCCGCGACCGAGACCAGCAGCAGCACCGCCGCGATGGCCAGCACCACCTGGAAGGCCGGCGCGAACAGATCCACCGGCGCCGCACGTCCGACCGACTGCACGACCTCGAAGAAGACCGTTCCGATCACCGCGATACCGACCGCATTGGCCAGCTGGCCGCTGGTGTTGAACAGCCCCGAGGCCGAACCCGCGTGCTCGACCGGCACATCGGCGAGCGCGAACAGACCCACCGGAGCCACCATCAGCCCGAACCCGACACCGGTGACGACCATCGGCGCGACGAACGCCCACCACGGGGTGGTCACCGACGCGAGGTGCACCACGACCGCCATCACGGCGAGTCCGGCAGCCATCACCAGTGCGCCGAGTTGCAACACCTGCCGCCCGATGCGCAGGGCGAGCACGGTCACGCCGAAGCCGGCAGCGGCCGAGGTCGCCACCGCGAACGGCACTCCGACCAGACCCGCTTTCAGCACCGACCAGCCGAGCCCGGCCTGGAAGTAGACGGTCTGGGCGAGGAAGTAGGCCGAGAGCGCACCGAACAGCAGCATTTGCACGGCGGTGCCGCCGGCGAAGCCGCGTCCGCGATAGAGCTCCAGGTTGACCAGCGGCTCCAAGCCGGCTCGTTGCACGCGACGCTGGTGGCGCACGAAGCCTGCAAGCACGACGGCACCGACGATCATCAGCGCGAATCCCCATTCGGGCCAACCGAGGTCGTGACCCATCGTGAGCGGGTAGAGCACCGCGAGCAGGCCGGCCGCGAGCACCGCGACGGCTCCCGGGTTGAGTCCGGGGCTAACGGCCGAGCGTGACTCGGGGATCCAGCGCAGCGCCGCCACAAGGGCGAGCAGTCCGACCGGCACATTGACCAAGAAGATTGCGCGCCAACCCGATCCGGCGATGTCAAGGTCGGTCAGCACCGCGCCGAGCACGGGCCCGATGACGGTCGAGATACCGGCCAGGGCCGTGAACGCGCCCATCGCCTTGCCGCGCTCCTCGGGCGCGTACATCACCTGCAGGCTCGACAACACCTGCGGCACCATCGCTGCGGCGCCGAGACCTTGCAGCGCCCGGAACAACACCAACGCCTCGGCGGACGGCGCTGCGCCGCAGGCGGCCGACAGCAGGGTGAACGCGACGAGTCCGCCGACGAACAGCCGCTTGCGACCGAAGCGGTCGCCCAGTCGCGAGCCGGTGATCAATGCGATAGCGAATGCCAACGGGTAGGCCGCGATGATCCATTGCAATTGCGGGCCGGTGGCCTGCAGATCGGCTTCGATGCTGGGCAGCGCGACGTTGACGATCGTGACGTCGATGAGTTCCATCGCCGAGGCGAGGAAGAGGCTGATGAGCGCGACCGTGCGAGCGCGGCCGGTCGGCAACGTGTCGCTGACGCGGTCGGCCGGCGAGCGGCCGGTGACGGGAGATTCGTCGTCCCTGGTGATGGTGGACATGTCGTGACCCTTTCGAAGGCGAAGTCTGGTGACATCACGACGCTAAAAGGCATTCCGGCCACTTCCTGACCGCTTTGTGGCGGACACTGAATTCATGGCCAACACGAGTTCCCGCACGCTGCGACTGCTGTCCCTGCTGCAGACCCACCGCTTCTGGCCCGGCACCGAGCTCGCCGGACGCCTGGAGGTCAGTGAGCGCACGCTGCGCCGCGACGTCGATCGGCTGCGCGAGCTCGGCTACCCGGTGCGCTCGAGCCGCGGTGTCGACGGCGGCTATCAACTCGAAGCCGGTGGGTCGATGCCGCCGCTGGTGGTCGACGAGCAGGAAGCGATCGCCCTCGTCGTGGCTCTCGGATCCTCAAGCGCTCCAGGCGAACTCGGCGATGCGACGCTCAGTGCACTGTCGAAGGTGATGCAGGTGCTCCCGGCGAAGCTGCGGCGTCGCGCGGAGGCCATCCGCGCCGTCACGGTCGACTCGCCGTTCGGCACGGCACCCGAGGTGGACGCGTCCGTCTTGGCCGGCGTCGCGGCGGCCACTCGCGACCACGAACGAATCCGGTTCTCCTACACAGCTCGTGGAGGGCAAGCCGCCGGCGACACCATCGGCCGCTATGCCGAGCCGCACCATCTCGTCACCGTCGGCACCCGTTGGTACCTGGTGGCCTACGACCTCGACCGACTCGACTGGCGGTCGTTCCGCGTCGATCGGATGAGCGAGCCGGTCGGCACCAGATCGCTGTTCCGGCCGCGCGAGGTGCCCGGTGGCGACCCCGCCGCCTACGTGCGCTCGGGCCTCAACGGACGCGACGAATCACTCACTCTCACAGCGCTGCTGCACGCACCGGCGCAGGAGATGGGGCCGCGATGGGGTCGCTACGGTGAGATCAGCGCGGTCGACGACCACACCTGCCGGGTGCGGATGGAGGTGCGCCACCCGGGCTGGGCGATCTTCGGGCTCGGGATGAGCGGGGTGCCGTTCGAGATCGAGCAGGCGAGCCCGCAGATCCACGAAGCGATGGCCGATTGGGCGCAGCGCTTCGCAGTCGCCACCCGGTAACCGGTCAGTGATCGACGGCGTCGACCACGGCAGCAGCGAGCACGGTGTGGCCATCGGAGTTGGGATGGTCGCCCTCGCCGGCGAGGTAGTCGGTGACGTCGGCCCTGCCGTCGGCACCATTGAGCGCGGTGTACACGTCGGCGTACGCCACCCCCTCCTCGGTGGCGATGCGGTCGATGGCACGGAGTCGCCGAGCCCGACGACGCGCAACGGCGGACTCGACGAAACGGTGGCCGCGATCGCGTCACCTTTTCCCGGCAGCGGCTGCATCGCCGTGCTCGCGCTGCTCAGCCCGATGCACGCGAGCGCGAGCAGCGCCGACGCGACACCCAAGTGGGTGCGACGCCCGACGCTGACGCTGTCGTGGCACACCCGTGAGCGTGCCCGCACGACCTCCGACGAACCTGGGAGCCGCGTGCGCGGCGCCCGAACGCCGATCAGCGGAAGGCCGACTGCCCGGTCAGCGCCTGGCCGATCATCAACTGGTGCACCTCGGAGGTGCCCTCGTAGGTGAGCACCGACTCCAGGTTGTTCGCGTGCCGCAGCACCGGGTATTCCAGCGTGATGCCGTTGGCACCCAACAGAGTTCGACACTCACGGGCGATCTTGATCGCCTCACGCACGTTGTTGAGCTTGCCCAGGCTGATCTGCTCCGGGCGCACGCCGTCGCCGTCCTTGAGCCGGCCGAGGTGCAGCGCCAGCAGCATCGCCTTGCCCAACTCGAGCGTCATGTCGGCCAGCTTGGTCTGGGTGATCTGGTAACCGGCGAGCGGCTTGCCGAAGATGTCGCGGTCGCCGGTGTACGACAGCGCGGTCTCGATGCAGTCGCGGGCGGCACCCACCGCACCGAAGACGATGCCGAACCGCGCCTCGTTCAGGCACGAGAGCGGCCCCGACAGGCCGGCGGCCTCCGGCAACATCGCCGAGCCGGGCAGCCGCACATCGTCCAGCACGATCTCGCCGGTCACCGAGGCACGCAGCGACAGCTTCTTCTTGATCTCCGGGGCGCTGAATCCCTTTGTGTCCGTGGGCACTACGAACCCGCGGACGTCGCGGCTCGACTCCCCGGTCTTGGCCCAGACCACGGCCACATCGGCGACCGGCGCGTTCGTGATCCACATCTTCGAACCGTTCAGCACCCAGTCGTCGCCGTCGCGGCGGGCCCGCGTGCGCATGCCGCCCGGGTCGGAGCCGAAGTCGGGCTCGGTGAGGCCGAAGCACCCGATCGCCTCGCCGGCGGCCATCCGCGGCAGCCACTCCTGCTTCTGCTCCTCGCTGCCGAACCGCCAGATCGCGAACATCGCCAGCGAGCCCTGCACCGACACCAGCGAGCGGATGCCGGAGTCGGCGGCCTCGAGTTCGAGGCAGGCCAGGCCGTAAGCAGTCGCCGAGGTGCCCGCGCAGCCGTAACCCTCCAGGTGCATGCCGAGCAGCCCCATCTCGCCCAGCTTCGGCGCGAGTTCCTTGACCGGCACCGTGCCCGCGTCGTACCAATCCTGCAGGTGCGGGCGCACCTGCGCGTCCAACAACGAGCGGACGGCGGACGTCATGTCGCGGTCGTCGGGGTCGATGAGGGAGTCGATTCCGAACAGTTCGGTGGGGCTCTGCGCAGCCATGGGCCTCGCCTTTCGTCGAAGTACGCGATCGGCACGAACCTACTTCGCGGCAGCCGGATCAGGGCAGCCCACATGGGCACGTCGCATCGTGTGCGGGTCCCGGGTCAGCGATTCACCGCGGCCACCACCGCCGCCGCCAGCAAGGCGTGGTCGTCGGAGTTGGGGTGGTCGCCGTCGTCGACGAGGTAGTCGGACACGTCGCCGGCGGTCTCCTTGAGGGCGGAGTACGCGTCGACGTAGGCCGTGGCCGACCCACCTCCGACCACCCTGGGAATGCGGCTGTGATTCGGCTGGGAGAACGACCCCGTCGGTGGACCGCCTCTGGTCAGTGTCGGTATCGCGACGTAGCGTGAAGGAGTGACGAACCCACCCTCCATCCGCACCGTCGGCGAGTTGCGCGCGAGCGGACACCAGAGCAAGCACCTGCGCGAAGAGATCCGGGACAACCTGCTCGCGGCCCTCGCCGAGGGACGCGACCCGTGGCCCGGGCTGCACGGGCTCGACGACACCGTCGTGCCGCAGCTGGAGCGGGCGCTGCTCGCCGGCCACGACATCGTGTTGCTCGGCGAACGCGGCCAGGGCAAGACCCGCATCCTGCGCACCCTGGTCGGGTTGCTCGACGAGTGGACGCCGGTGATCGACGGGTCGGAGCTCGGCGAGCACCCGTACGCCCCGATCACCCACGCCTCGAAGCAGCGCGCGGCCGAACTCGGCGACGACCTGCCGGTCGCCTGGCGGCACCGTGACGAGCGCTACGCCGAGAAGCTCGCCACCCCCGACACCTCGGTGGCCGACCTCATCGGCGACGTCGACCCGATGAAGGTGGCCGAGGGCCGCAGCCTCGGCGACCCCGAGACCATCCACTTCGGGCTGATCCCGCGCTCGCACCGCGGCATCGTCGCGATCAACGAGCTGCCCGACCTCGCCGAGCGCATCCAGGTGGCGATGCTCAACGTGATGGAGGAGCGCGACATCCAGATCCGCGGCTACATCCTGCGGTTGCCGCTCGATGTGCTCGTGGTGGCCAGCGCCAACCCGGAGGACTACACCAACCGCGGTCGCATCATCACCCCGCTGAAAGACCGCTTCGGCGCCGAGATCCGCACCCACTACCCGGTCGAGCTGGCCGACGAGATGGCGGTCATCCGGCAGGAGGCCCATCTCGTCGCGGAGGTGCCCGACCCGCTGGTCGAGATCCTGGCGCGGTTCACCCGCGGGCTGCGCGAGTCGTCGTCGGTCGATCAGCGCTCCGGTGTCTCGGCCCGCTTCTCGATCGCCGGCGCCGAGACCGTCGCCGCAGCAGCGTTGCACCGCAAGGCAGTTCAGGGCGAGAAGGAAGCCGTCGCCCGGGTCGTCGACCTCGAGACCGCGGTCGATGTGCTCGGCGGCAAGGTGGAGTTCGAGGTGGGTGAGGAGGGCCGCGAACGGCCGATTCTCGACCACCTGCTGCGGACGGCGACCGCCGACACCGTGCGGCACCTGTTCGCCGGGCTCGACCTCGCGCCGCTGGTCGCCGCCTTCGAGGAGGGCACGCTGGTCACCACCGGCGAGCGGGTGACCGCCTCCGACTTCCTCGCCGCACTGCCGCCGCTGTCGGGCGGCTCGCTCTACGACGACATCGCCGACCGCATCGACGCCAAGAGTGACGGCGAGCGGGCCTGCGCGATCGAGCTCGCGCTCGAGGGCCTCTACCTCATCCGCAAGATCGACAAGCAGTCCGGCGACCGCGAAACCATCTACGGCTGAACGGAACCCGCATGACCCACGACTCCCGATACGCCCGGTTCACCGGCGGTCCCGACCCGCTCGCACCACCGGTCGACCTCGCCGACGCCCTGGCGAAGATCGGCGAGGACGTCATGGCCGGCTACTCCCCCGAGCAGGCCATACGGGAGTACCTGCGCCGCGGCAGCCACCACCGTCCCGGTCTCGACGAGTTGATGCGGCGGGTGTCGCAGCGACGCGAGGAGATCCTGGCGCGCAGCAACCTCGGCGGCACCCTGCAGCAGGTGAAGGAGTTGCTCGACAAGGCGGTGCTGGACGAGCGCAAGAGCCTGGCCCGGGCACTCGACGACGACGCGCGGTTCGCCGAGATGCGCATCGAGAACCTCCCGCCGTCGCCCGCGCAGGCGGTCACCGAACTGGCCGACTACCAGTGGCGTTCGCCCGAGGCCCGGGAGATGTACGACCAGATCAAGGACCTCCTCGGCCGCGAACTGCTCGACCAGAGGTTCGCCGGTATGAAGCAGGCGCTCGAGTCGGCGACGGACGAGGACCGCGCGGCGGTCAGCGACATGGTGAAGGACCTCAACGAGCTGCTCGGCAAGCGCGCCGCCGGGCAGGACACCGAGCAGGACTTCGCCGACTTCATGGCCAAGCACGGCGACTTCTTCCCCGAAAGCCCGCAGAATCTCGACGAACTGCTCGACGCCCTCGCGGCGCGCGCCGCCGCCGCCCAACGGATGCTCAACTCGATGACGCCCGAGCAGCGCGAGGAGCTCATGCAGTTGTCGGCGCAGGCCTTCGGGTCGCCGGAGCTGATGGAGCAACTCGGGCAAATGGACCAGTTGTTGCAGCAGCTGCGTCCGGGTGAGAACTGGGGCGGCTCGGAGGAGTTCGGCGGCGAGGAGGGCCTCGGCCTGGGCGACGGCACCGGCGCGCTGCAGGAGTTGGCGCAACTCGACGACCTCGTGCAGCAACTCGACCAAGACCGGCCGGGCGCCCGGATGGACGACATCGATCTCGACGCCGTCTCCCGACTGCTCGGGCAGGAGGCCGCGGTCGACGCCCGCACGCTCGCCGAGCTCGAGCGCGAACTGCGGGACAGCGGCCTGCTCACCAAGGGTTCGGACGGCGCACTTCGCCTGTCCCCCAAGGCGATGCGGCAACTCGGCAAAACTCTGCTGCGCGATGTCGCACACCGCATGTCGGGCCGCAGCGGGCAGCGCGACATGCGCCGCGCGGGCGCTGCCGGCGAACTCACCGGGTCGAGCCGCGCGTGGGAGTTCGGCGACACCCAGACCTGGGACGTCACCCGCACCATCACCAACGCCGTCCAACGGCAGGCGGCCGACGGCGGCGGCGGGGTGACCGGACGCGTCCGCATCCGGATGGACGACGTGGAGGTGGCCGAGACCGAGGCGCGCACCCAGGCCGCGGTGGCGCTGCTGGTCGACACGTCGTACTCGATGATCCGGGCCGGTCGATGGGTACCGATGAAGCGCACCGCACTCGCACTGCACCAGCTGATCTCGACGCGTTTCCGCGGAGATCACCTGCAGCTCATCGGTTTTGGCCGGCATGCCGAGGTGATGGGCATCGAGGAGCTCACCGGCCTCGCCGGCATGCAGTTCAAGGGCACGAACCTGCACCACGGGTTGCTGTTGGCCAACCGGTTCTTCCGCAAGCACCCGAGCGCCCAACCGGTGCTGCTCATCGTCACCGACGGCGAACCCACCGCCCACCTCGAACGCGACGGGCACAGCTTCTTCGACTACCCGCCGCACCCGTTCACCATCGCCGCCACCGTCCGCGAACTCGAGGCCGCCGGGCGCCTCGGCGCCCAGACCACCATCTTCCAACTCGGCGATGAACCCTCCCTCGGCCGGTTCCTGGCCGACCTCGCCAAGCGGGTCGACGGACGCGTCGTCACCCCCGACCTCGACGACCTCGGCAGCGCCGTCGTCGGATCGTTCCTCGGGTCACGCACCGACCTGCCGCACGACCTGTACGACGACTACGGGTTCGGACGCGGCTGGTGGGCCTGACCCGAAAGTTTGCAGGACACGCGACGTGGGCGCACGATCGCGCAAACGTTCACGCTGGTTTCTGCTCAGGATTCGGGTGACGAGGGGGTCTCGTCGCCGTGGCTCGCGCGCTCGTGCAGTTGCTTGCGCGACTCCTCGGCCTTGCGCCAGGTCTCGAGGTTGCGTTGCTGGAGCCGCTCGACGCGATCGAGCTTGCGCAGGATGTCCTCCGACTGCTCGATGTGCGCCAGCCGCTTCGACTCGGTGCGTTCGGCCTTGACCCGTTGGTACTCCTCGATCGGCCACAGCGGCGCTCGGGCGATCTGCCTACGGCCCTGCTCGCGCACCAGGTGGGAGTCGTCGGTGAGTTTCATCGCGCCGGCGACGATCACGAAGACGATGCCGAACACGTACAGGGAGGCCAGCGTGATGAGCACGATGATCAGTGCGGTCATGGCGCCCCCCTCTCGTGCGGTTTCCCTCAGTCTAGGCAACCCCGCTGGACGTCGCCGCAGCCCCAGCCGCACGCCCAAACGCGCAGGTTGTCGAGATCCGCGCGGGTCATGACGCGCGCGGATCTCGACAAGCCGCGCGGCTGACTACCGCAGATCGAGATCGACATGCCACGACTGGGTGACGTACTCCGTCTGCCAACCCATCGAGGTGTAGAGGCCGTCGGCTCCGGTCGGTGAATCGGCGTCGACCTCGAGGCCGACCCGGTTGCGGCCACGCTCGGCGGCGTCGGCGATCACGGTGTGCAGCAACGCTTTCGCGACACCATGACCGCGGGCGCGACGGTGCACACCGATGTAGTCGATGTAGCTGCCTTCCACCCCGGACGCGTCGGGCGGGCTGACCGACGACACCACGGCTCCGGCCGGTAGTTGCTGACCGTCCTGTTCGACGAACGCCAGCCACCAGTGGTCCCACCGGTGCCCCGGGTCTTCCCGCAGCCGCATCACGAACTCCGGGAAGCTCTCGCGGTAGGAGCTGAAGTGGTCCTGGAACGACTCCTCGAGCAACCGGTGCACCGTCTGCAGGTCTTGGGCCACCGGTAGGCCGTCGTCGTGCTTGTCGACCCGTCGCACCGTGACGCCTTCCCGCGGCCCCGGCAGCCCCGCGGCCTCGGCGGCCTCCACCGGGCGCGACATGTGCCACCAGGTGCGCACCTTCTCGTAGCCCGCGCTGGCCAGCCAGCGCTGCTGCCGCGCATCGTCGGCGTACGCGTGCCCGTCGAGCAGCGTCGACTTCAGCCCGCGCGCCTTCGCGATCTGCGCCGCCCACCGGCGTCCGGCGGCGAAGAGGCAGTCAGCGAGGTGATCGGCCACGTCGTCGGGCAGGTCGACCGACACCTCGGGTTCGATGACCGTGCGTCCGGCGGCGCGGTCGTGCACCGACAACCAGGCGACGAGGCGGTCGTCGGCGTCGGTGACGACGAGTTGGCGGCGGGTCCACGAGCCGACGCCGGTGAGTTGGCGGGCGATCATCGGCCCGTCGACGGCACCGTCACGGCCGACGCTGCGCCGGTGTGCCGCAACGAGTTCGAGAATGGCGTCGACATCGTCGAGCTCGGGTTGGCGCACCTGCATTCCCTCGGGCAGGCCGTTCACCGACAGTTCGCTGTCACTCATCCGTCCATCATTTCGTGTCGGCCGACGCGGCAGTCGAGCGCGATCCGTCGGATCGCTCACATTGTCCGGCGTTCGCGATAGGAATGGGCGCATGGAACCCGTCGACGAACTCGCCCCGGACGGCGTGCTGCGCGCCTCGATCAATCTCGGCAACCCCGTGCTGGCCCAGGGTGATGCGAGCAACCCCGCCGGCGTCACGGTCGACCTCGCCCGCGAGATCGCGCACCGGCTCGGCGTGCCGGTCGAGTTCGTCTGCTTCGACGCCGCCCGCAAGTCGTTCGAGGCCCTCACCACCGGCGCCGCCACTCTCGGCTTCATGGCGGTCGAGCCCGCCCGCGCCGAGCAGGTGGCGTTCACCGCGCCGTACGCGCTCATCGAAGGCGTCTATGTCGTCCCTGACGACAGCCCGCTGTCCACCGTCGCCGATATCGACGTCGCCGGCGTGCGGATCGGGGTGAAAGAGGGCTCCGCGTACGACCTGTTCCTCACCCGCACCCTCGAACATGCCGAGTTGGTGCGCGGCGCCGAGGGCACCGACGTCTACGTCCAGGAGAGCCTCGAAGCCGGCGCAGGCATCCGCCAGCCAGTCAGCGCGTTCGCCGAACGCACGCCCGGTCAACGGGTCATCGACGAGGCGTTCATGCAGATCCGGCAGGCAGTAGCGGTGCCGAAGTCGTTATCCGACACCGCCGTCCGTTGGCTGCACGAAACGGTCGAGGAGCTCAAGGCGAGTGGTTTCGTCGCCGCGTCGCTGGAAGCCAACGGGCAGGGCGGCGTGCGGGTGGCGCCGGCCGAGGGCCGCGCTCAGTAGTAACCCTTCTCCCCGTCGAGCAATTCACGGATGATGTCGAGCTGGCCGGCGTGACGAGCCGTCTCCTCGAGCATGTGCATCATGATCCAGCGCAGCGATGCATGCCCGGCGGGGAACCCGTCGTACTTCCCGATGTCGTCCAGGTCGGACGCCGCGATCACCCGGTTGGCGGCGTCGCACTCGCGGCGGTACATCTTCAGCAGCATGTCGAGTTCGTGACCCTCGACCATGAAGTCGAGGTCCTCGGTCTTGGTGGAGAAGGCCGGACTGCCGGTCGGGTCGTCGCCGAGGAACGCGATCTGGAACCAGGTGTGCTCGACCCAACGTAGGTGCGACACGATGCCGGCCACCGTCATCAGCGGTGAGGTCGGCACGACCACGCGATGCGCATCCTCGTGCGACAACCCCTCGCACTTGTAGCCGATGATGTCGCGCTGCAGTTGCAGCCAGCCCAGCAGCTGGGTCTTCTCGTCGGCCACGAAGGGCGGACGGTGGCGCTCGCTCGTCATGCGCCCATCGTGGCGGTGCGCGCCGGCGACACCAACCGAATTACTGCTCATCGTGCGTGTCGGGGTCGCCGCCGAAGAGCCGTCCGTCGGGACGCCCCAGCGCGCTGATCGCGTCGACCTCCTGCTGCGACAGCTCGAACCCGAACACGTCGAGATTGTCGGCCTGGCGCGACGGTGTAGCCGACTTCGGCAGCGGCATGACCCCGCGCTGCAGGTGCCAGCGCAGGATGACCTGCCCGGGCGACACGTCGTGCGCCTTCGCGGCTGCGGCCACCGGCTCGGCCTCGAACGGTGCACTGCGCTTGCCCATCGGGCTCCAGGCCTGGGTGAGGATGCCGAGGTCGGCGTCGACCTGCAGCATCTCCTGCTGCGGGAAGAGCGGGTGCACCTCGATCTGGTTGATCGCGGGGGTGACACCGGTCTCGTCGATGATGCGGCGCAGGTGCTCGCCGGTGAAGTTTGAGACGCCGATCGTGCGCACGAGGCCTTCCTGCTGCGCCTCGACGAGCGCCTGCCAGGCCTCGACGTACAACCCGACCGACGGGTTCGGCCAGTGGATCAGGCCGACGTCGATCTGCTCGACGCCCAGCCGCTGCGCCGAGTCGCGCAGCGAGGTGAGCGCGAGATCCTTGGCGTGGAAGCGCCCCGGGATCTTGGTGGCGATGCGGACGTCTTCACGCGGCAGTCCGCTGCGGCGCAGCGCCTCGCCCACCTCGGTCTCGTTGCCGTAGTTGACCGCCGTGTCGAGGTAGCGGTAGCCCGCTTCGAGCGCACCGACGATCGCGGTGATGCCTTCCTCGTCCTTCAGCGGGTAGGTGCCGAACCCGATAGCCGGCACCTCGGTGGAGTCGTTCAGCGTGTGGGAGTTCATGCGTCCACAGTAGGAGCGGGATCCGACGGGCGGCGCACAAGGTCGACGGTCAGCGGGTCGACCGCGCCGAGCACCACGACGTGCCGCGCGCTGGATGCGCTGGTGGCCGGGTCGATGACGCTGACGACGTGCCGGCCGGTGACGTCGAGGCGCAGCGAGAAGCTGCCGTCGGCCTGCGTGTGGCCGGTCTCCTCCACCTCGCCGAGCGGCGTGGTGATGGTGACAAGCGCGCCGTCAACCGGGTGTCCGTCGAGCCGCACCGTGCCCTCGAGCCGGAAGCGGGTGCCGAGCTCGACGGCGTACTCGCCGGCAGCATCGATCGACACGAGTTCGGCGCGCGGGTGGTAACCGTCGGCGTTCGTGATCCGCTGGTAGACACCGGGACCGGGCAACACCAGCGAGTAGGAACCGTCGGCCTCGGCGCGGGACCAGTCGACCTTCTCGCCGGAGTCGGTGAGCAGCGTGACGACCGCGTTGCGGGCCGGGCGGCCCGACCCGTCGCGCACGTGACCGTGCACGACGACATCGCGTCCGCTGTGGGTCTCCTGCGGGTCGTCCTCACGACGGGACGACGGGATGAAGAACGCGACGAGCGCGGCGACGAGACCGGCGGCCGCGGCCACCCAGTAGATGTAGTGGAACGCCTCGAGGCGCGGCAGGTCGATACCGCCGACGTTGATCGCGACGGTCGACAGGATCGCGGCCACCATCGCCGACGAGGTGGACGTGCCGACCGCGCGCAGCAACGCGTTGAAGCCGTTGGCCGCTGCGGTCTCGCTGATAGGGGCGTTGGCCATGATGATGCTCGGCATCGCGGCGTACGCGATCGCGGTGCCCGCGCTGGTGATCGCGGCACCGAGCGCGATCTGGAAGACCGAGCCGGTGAGGTAGACGCGCAACACATAGCTGAGGCCGAGCACGAGGCCACCGAGCAGCAGCGAGTACTTGCCGCCCCAGCGCTTGGTGATGGTGGCGGTGACCGGCGACAGCACCACCATCATCAGACCCGCCGGCAGCACGCACAGTCCGGCGTCGAGCACGCTCAGGCCGTGCCCGTAACCGGTGATCTTCGGCATCTGCAGCAACTGCGTGGTGGAGACGAGGTTGACGAACATCGACAGGCCGACGAAGACCGAGGCGATGTTGGTGAGCAGGATCGGCGGACGGGCGGCGGTGCGCAGGTCGACCATCGGGCCGACGGTGCGCAGCTCCCACGGCACCCACGCCGCGGCGATCACGACGGCGGCCACGAACAGCCCGAGGGTGGTGCGGCTCCCCCAGCCCCAGTCACCGCCCTTGGAGACGGCCAGCAGGAAGCAGATGAGTGCGCTCGACAACAGCAGCGCGCCGACCACGTCGAAGCGTCCGTGAGTGCGCACCGCCGACTCGGGCACCACCAGCACGATCGCCAGGAACATCACGATCGCCGCCACGAGGCTCACCCAGAACAGCGCGTGCCAGTCGAAGTGGGCGTAGATGTAGCCGGACAACGGCAGACCGATCGCGGCGCCGATGCCGAGTGTTGCCGACATCAGCGCGACGGCACCGCCGACCTTCTCCCGCGGCAGTTCGTCGCGCATGATCGAGATGCCGACCGGCACCAGCGCGGCCGCGAAACCCTGCAGCGAACGGCCGAGGATGACCTGCCACAACTGGTGCCCCAGCGCGCCGATCAGCGAGCCGACGATCATCGTGGCCAGCGAGATGAGCATCATCTTGCGCTTGCCGAACATGTCGGCACAGCGCGACACGATCGGAGTGGCGACGGCGCTGGTGAGCAGCGTCGCAGTCACCAACCACGAGCCGTTCGTCTCGGTGGTGTGCAGCAGTTTCGGCACCTCGGGCAGCAGCGGCACGACGAGCGTCTGCTGCAACGCCACGAGGGTGCCGGTGATTGCGAGGACGGCGGTGATGAGTCCGGCCGGACGGCGGGACCTGACGGGGGCGGCGGCGTGTGACATCGCCGCCGATCTTATTTGATAGTTTCGCTAATCAACTAATTGCCCGAGGGTGGCACTCGACACACACCGGGCTCGTGCGTCCGACCGCGATGCGCACGAACGCGCGCCAGGCGCGACGTACTCGGCGGTTCAGGTCGATACCGGCGAGTAAGTCGCGTCAGACGCGATTTCCTTTCATGCGGCCGACGATCCAAGCAGCCCACAGCCTCGCAGCCGATCCACGCAGCCGACAGACTCACCCGACGGACGTCTGCGAGAGATGCTCGCCGCCGACCCACACTCCGGCCACGTCGTCGGTGGTGCCGAGCGCGAAGATCTTGGCGAGCACGTCGTCGGAGTCCTTCGCGTGCTCGATGCCCATGTCGAGCGGGTCGCCGTGGGCCGGACGGATCCACACCGCGTCGAACTCGCGCCCGACCGACAGGTCGCCCACTCGGTCGCCGAGGTCGAGCGACAGCGCACCGGCGCGGGTGGCCAGGTAGAGCAGGTGGGCCGCGGTCAGCGGCAAGCCCTCGTCGCCGAGCAACTGCTGCATGAAGTAGGCCTGCAGCCCCTCCTTGAGCAGGCAGTAGCCGGTGCCCGCACCGACGTCGCTGCCGAGCGCGACCGAGACGCCGTGTTCGACGTGCCGCTTGAGCGGGAAGAGTCCGCTGCCGAGTGCGGAGTTGCTCGTCGGGCAGTGCGCCACCGACGAGCCGCGCGAGGCCATGAGCGCGAGCTCGGCGTCCTTGGGGTGCACGTCGTGGGCGAGCACCGAGCGCGGGCCGAGCAGCCCGTGCGCGTCGTACGTCGAGGTGTAGTCGAGGCCGCCGAAGAGCTCCTCGACCTCCTCCACCTCGCGCTTGTTCTCGTTGACGTGCGAGGTGAAGTAGAGCCCGGGGACGTCCTGCATCACCTTGCCGCAGGCGGCGAGCATCTCCTCGCCGGCCGAGAGCGAGAAGCGTGGTGTGACCGCGTAGTGCAACCGGCCGACGCCGTGCCAGCGCTTGGCGAGCTCGACCGATTGCTCGTAGGCGCGCTCGGGGGTGGTGAGCAGCCCGTCGGGCAGGATGCGGTCGGAGACGACGAGTCCGCTGATGATGCGGATGCGGCTGGCGCGAGCGTGGGTGAAGAAGACGTCCATCGCGGAGGCGAAGTGCGACCCGAAGACGAGCGCCGTCGTGGTGCCGGCCTCGCGCAGGCCGCGCAGGAAGCCACCGGCGACCGCCGCGGCCTGGTCGTCGTCGGCCATCCGCAGTTCCTCCGGCAGCGCCGCGCGGTCGAGCCAGTCGAGCAACGGCATGCCGAGCGCGCCGATCACCCGCAACTGCGGGAAGTGCACGTGGGTGTCGACGAAGCCGGGCAACAGGATGCCGTCGGTGAGGTCGATGACCTGCTCGTCGGGGTACTCCCGGGCGATCGCGGCGTAGCTGTCGCGGCGAGTGATGACGCCCTCCACGACCCGCAACCCGATGTCGGTGCCGGTGCGCAGCCGGGCGCCGTCGAACGGACTCTGCGGGGTGTCGAGCACCGTGGCGCGGTAGATCGTCATCGGGAGGTCCTTTCGGCCAGGCGGTCGCGGGCGAACGCCTGCAACAGGGCCGCAGCGATGCCGACGGCGATGGCGGCCGGTTCCTTCGAGGTGATCTCCGGGAAGCCGACGGGGCATTGGATGCGGGCGATCGACTCCGGCGAATGCCCTTCGGCAGCAAGGGTTTTCTCGAAGCGGCGCCACTTGGCGTTCGACCCGATGAGGCCGATGGTGCCGAGGTGCGAGCAGCGAAGCGCCGCGTCGCAGAGCGCGGCGTCCTCGGCGTGGTCGTGGCTCATGATCACCACGTGTGTGCCCGCGGGCACCTCGCCGAGCATCAGTTCGGGCACCGGCACCCGACGGACGGTGACCTGGGCGACCGTCTCCCCCAAGTCCTCGGGCAGCGAATCGATTTGTGCGGCACGCGAATCGGCCAGGTAGAGGTCGATGTCGTGCCGGCCGAGGATGTGGGCGAGCTCGCGGCCGACGTGGCCCATGCCGAAGATCGCGACGGCGGGCACCGGCAGTTGTGGCTCCAACAGCAGCACCACCTCGCCGCCGCAGCACTGCACACCGTGGGCGTTGTCGGCGTGCTCCGACAGCGACATCGTCAACTGCTCGACCTCGCCGATGCCACCCTCGAGCATCTGCCTACCGCGGGCGATCGCGGTCTCCTCGAGGTTGCCGCCGCCGACCGTGCCGTACGTCGTGTCGGCGGTGACGATCATCTTCGCGCCGGCCGCGCGGGGCGCGTGCCCGCGCACACTGACGACGGTGACGAGCACGCACCCGACGCGCTCACGACGCAGCCGGTGCACCTGTTCCGACCAGTGCATGACGCACGCTCCTCAGCCCGCGTTCGCGCGGGCCGCCTCGACGGCCCAGAACACGGCTTCAGGGGTGGCCGGGCCGGCGAGGTCGACGCTGGTGCCCTCCGGACCGAACGCCGCCGCCGCCTGACGCAGCGCTTCGCGCACCGAGAACGCCAGCATCAGCGGCGGTTCACCGACGGCTTTGGAACCGTAGACGGCGCCGTCCTCGTGGGCGTCCTGCAGCAGTTGCACGTTGAACTGCGCGGGCATCTCCGAGAAGCTCGGCAGCTTGTAGGTCGAGGCGGCCTGGGTGGCCAGGCGCCCGCGCGAGGGGCGATCGCTGGTGTCCCACCGCAGGTCTTCCAGCGTGAGCCAGCCGGCACCCTGCACGAACCCGCCCTCGATCTGGCCGATGTCGATCAGCGGCGAGAGCGAGTCGCCGACGTCGTGCACGATGTCGACCCGGCGGGTGGCGTAGGCGCCGGTGAAGCCGTCGACCTCGACCTCGGTCGCGGCCGCGCCGAAGGCGAAGTATTTGAACGGGTTGCCCTGCACGATCGAGGCGTCCCATGACAGCCCCTCGGTGCGGTAGTAACCCGCCGCCCACAGCTGCACGCGGTCGAGGTAGGCCTTCCTGACCAGGTCGTCCCAGCCGAGCTCCTCGGTGGCGTCGGCCTTCACCTTCTCCAACCGGGCGAGGATCTGCTCGCACGCGTCCTTGACGGCACCGCCGTTGAGATCGGCACCCGAACTCGCAGCAGTTGCAGAGGTGTTCGGCACCTTGTCGGTGCGCGTCGGCGCCAGCCGGACGCGGTCGAGCGGCACGCCCAGCGTGGTGGCGGCGACCTGCAGCATCTTGGTGTGCAGGCCCTGGCCCATCTCGGCGCCGCCGTGGTTGATCAGCACCGAGCCGTCCTTGTAGATGTGCACCAGCGCACCGGCCTGGTTGAACGACACGAAGTTGAACGAGATGCCGAACTTCACCGGCGTGATCGCCAGCCCGCGCTTGCGGTAGGGGTGGGCCGCGTTGAAATCCTCCACCTCGGCCATCCGGCGGTCGAGTTGGCCGTCGCGCCACACCTGGTTCCAGCACGACGCGATGCGCTCGGGGTGGCGCACCTCCTGGCCGTACGGCGTGGTCTGGCCGGCGGTGTAGAAGTTCTTGCGCCGCAGTTCGTGGGCGGGGATGCCGAGCTTCGGCGCCACCCGGCCGAGGATGTCCTCCATCACGAGCATGCCCTGGGGTCCGCCGAACCCACGGAACGCGGTCTGTGAGGTCTTGTTGCTCTTCGCGATGCGACCGGCGACCTTGATGTTGGGCACCCAGTAGGCGTTGTCGACGTGGCACAGCGCGCGGGCGAGCACCGGCTCGGACAAGTCGAGGCTCCAGCCGCCGTCGGCGGTCAGCGTGGCGTCGAGCGCGACGATCTTGCCCTCGGCGGTGAAGCCGACCTTCCAACTCGCGTGGAAGCCGTGCCGCTTGCCCGACATCGTGATGTCTTGGTTTCGGTTGAGCCGCAGGCGAACCGGGCGGCCGGTCAGCTTCGCACCGATCGCCGCGATCGCGGCGAAACCGTGCGGCTGCATCTCCTTGCCGCCGAAGCCGCCACCCATCCGCAGGCACTGCACGGTCACCTCGTGCGCGTGGACACCGAGCACGTGCGACACGATGTCCTGGGTCTCGGTCGGGTGCTGGGTGCTGCACTGCACGAACACCTGACCGTTCTCGTCGACCAGCGCGAACGAGCAGTGGGTCTCCAGGTAGAAGTGCTCCTGGCCGGCGAACTCGAAGACGCCCTCGAAGACGTGGTCGGCCTGCTCGAAACCCGCGTCGAGATCGCCGCGCTCCAAGGTCGGACGCGCGCCCTGGAAGCTCTCGGCCTCGATCGCCTCGGTCACGGTGATCAGTGCCGGCAGCGGGTCGACCTCGAGCACCACCGCGGCGGCACCCTTGCGGGCGGCTTCGAGGTCTTCGGCGAGCACCCACGCGACGGCGTGCCCGTAGAACATCACCTCGGTCGGGAACAGCGGCTCGTCGTGCTTGACCCCGGCGTCGTTGACACCCGGGACGTCGTCACCGGTGAGCACCCGCACCACACCCGGCACGTCGTACGCCGGGGTCACGTCGAGCTTGGTCACCATGCCGTGGGCCACCTCGGCGCGCACCGGGTAGGCGTGCAGCGTGCCGGCGGTGCGGCCGACGAGGTCGTCGGTGTAGAGGGCGGCGCCGGTGACGTGCAGGTTGGCCGCCTCGTGCGGCATCTCCTGCCCGACGATCGCATTGGCGGGGCGCTGGGAAAGGACGCTCACGACGCCACCTCCTGCGTGGTCTCGGCGAACAGTTTGGGCAGTGCGGTGCGCAAGGTGGCCGCGCGGTAGTCGGCGCTGGCGCGGTGGTCGTCCATCGGTGTGCCCTCCCGACCGAGCACCTCTGCGGCCTCGGCGGCGGTCTGCGCGGTCCAGGGTTTGCCCACGAGCGCCTGCTCGGTGGCGGTGGCCCGTATCGGCGTGGCGGCGACACCGCCGAGGCCGATGCGGGCCTTGCGCACAATGCCGCCCTCGACGCCGCCCTCGATCTCGAGCGCGAGGCCGACGGCCACGCTGCTGATGTCGTCGAAGCGGCGTTTGGCGATCTTGTGGAACGCGGTCAGACCACTGAGCGGCAACGGAATCCGGATCGCCCGGATGAGTTCGTCCTTCGCCCGGACGGTCTGCCGGTAACCGGTGAAGTAATCGGCCAGCGGCACCTCGCGGTCGCCCGCCGGGCCGGTGAGCACCAGCACGGCCTCCAGCGCGAGCAGCGCCGGCGGGGTGTCGCCGATCGGCGAGCCGGTGCCGAGGTTGCCACCGATCGTGCCGCCGTTGCGGATCAGTCGCGATGCGAACTGCGGGAACAACTGGGCCAGGAGCGGCACGCGTCCGTCGAGCAGCCGCTCGACCTCGCTGAGCGTGAGCGCGGCACCGATCTCGACGAACTCGTCGGTGAACTCCAGACCGCGCATCTCGGCGAGTCGGTCGATGGCGACGACGAGGCCGGCGCGCGCGCCCTTGATGTTGACGTCGACGCCCCAGTCGGTGGACCCGGCGACGATCATCGCGTCGGGTTCGCGCTGCAGGATCTCGATCGCCTCGGCAAGGGTCGTCGGCCGCACGAAGCGTCCGAACTCGTGCTCGACCTGGGTCGCGGCCCCGGCCGGCGCGGCCGTAGCGAGCCGGGTGACGCGCTCGTCGGACGGGTCGGCGTCGCCCAACGCGTACGCCGCGTCGCGGATCGGGCGGTAACCGGTGCAGCGGCACAGGTTGCCCGACAACGAGTGCAGGTCGAACCCGTTCGCGCCGTGCTCGGCGCAGTCGTGACCACCCGCGGCGCGGTCGGGGCGGTAGTACTCGGCGGCCATCGAGCAGATGAATCCCGGTGTGCAGTAACCGCACTGGGAGCCGCCACGCACCGCCATCTCACGCTGCACGGGGTGCAGGTCGGTGGGCGTGCCGATGCCCTCGGCGGTGACGACCTCCTGCCCGTCGAGGGTGAGCGCCGGGATGAGGCAGGCGTTGATCGCGGTCCAGCGCGAGCGTCCTTCGCCGTCCGGGCGCAGCACCATGATCGAGCAGGCGCCGCACTCGCCCTCGGCGCAGCCTTCCTTCGCACCGGTGAAGCCGCGGTCGCGGATGAAGTCGAGCGCGTTGGTCGACGGGTCGATCCCGGCCAGCGAACTGGGTTGGCCGTTGAGGGTCATCCCGGGGTCACCGGAACTTCGTTGTGCAGTCATCTTTCTGCCTCCCACCGCCGACGGTCGTTGCCGTCCGTTTGCTCTTCTCCCGGACATCCCCGGAGCATGGTTGCGGTCGTGACGGCGCGCCGGTTATCCATGCGAACGGGGCCGTCCGGCCAGCCTACGGGCTGGATCTTCACAGGGGAAGGTTTCGCCAGTAGGAATTACGATTTCGTGATGTGGAAGTTGCTATCTCAGAGGAGTTGCCGACTCAGCGGCGCGTGCCGGTTGACGTCCTTGTAGAGCAGGTAGCGGAAGCGGCCGGGGCCGCCGGCGTAACAGGCCTGCGGGCAGAACGCGCGCAGCCACATGAAGTCGCCCTCCTGCACCTCGATCCAGTCCTTGTTGAGCAGGTAGACGGCCTTGCCCTCGAGCACGTAGAGGCCGTGCTCCATGACGTGGGTCTCCGGGAAGGGGATCACGCCGCCGGGCTCGAAGTTGACGATGTTGACGTGCATGTCGTGCCGCACGTCGGTCGGGTCGGCGAACCGCTGGGTGGTCCAACGCCCTTCGGTGCCAGGCATTTCGCCGCCCGGCACGTCGTCCTCGTGGGTCACGAAGGCCTCGGGCACGTCGATGCCCTCGACCCGCTGGTAGGCCTTGCGGATCCAGTGGAACGACGCGTTCGCGGCGCTGGTGTTGTGCAGCGTCCACTGGGCCTGCGGCGGCAGAAAGACGTAGCTGCCGGCACGCAGGTCGTGCTTGCCCCCCGTAAGATCGAGCTGGAGTTCACCGCCGACGACGAACAACACGCCCTCGGCCGACGGGTCGAGCTCGGGCTTGTCGGAGCCGCCGCCGGGGGCCACCTCGACGATGTACTGCGAGAAGGTCTCGGAGAAACCGGACAGTGGCCGGGCGATGATCCAGAGCCGGGTCTTCTCCCAGAACGGCAGCAGGCTGGTGACGATGTCGCGCATCGTGCCGCGCGGAAGCACCGCATAGGCCTCGGTGAACATCGCACGATCGGTGGTGAGGTCGGTCTGAGCGGGCAGTCCGCCGGTCGGCACGTAGTAGGTGTTGCTCATCGTCGGTCCTTCACTTGTCGGTTCGGGTCTGGTGGCAGTGTGCGCCGCTCGGACGGGCGTGCTGGGCTCGGCGGTCAACCGGCCAGCTGGTCCGTGGCGAGGCGCGCACCGATCGTCTCGAGCAGGGCGGCGCCGTTGGTCATGGCGTCGTCGAGGTCGCTGGCGAAATCGGTGAGCGAATAGGACTGGCGCACACCGAGCTCGGCGTGTCCGGTGTCGTCGAGCTTGTCGACACCGCAGACGGCGACCACCGCGATCCCTCGCTCGGCGGCGAGTGCCGCGACGGCCGCCGGGGCCTTGCCGTGCAGGGTCTGCTCGTCGAGCGCCCCTTCGCCGGTGACGACCAGGTCGGCGCCGTCGAGGGCATCGGCGAGGCCGACCATGTCGAAGAGCAGGTCGGTGCCCGGACGCAGGGTCGCGCCGAGCAGCGCGAGCATCGCGAAGCCCACCCCGCCGGCCGCGCCGGCACCGGGCTCCTCGCGTTGGTCGCGGCCGGTCGTCCGCGCGACGAGGTCGGCCCACCGGCCGAGGGTGGCGTCGAGCGCGGCGACCTGGTCGGGCGAGGCGCCCTTCTGCGGTCCGTAGACCGCGGCCGCGCCGCGCGCACCGGTGAGCGGGTTGTCGACGTCGCACGCCACGAGCACCGTGGCCTCGCGCAGCCCGGGGTGGAGCCCGGTGAGATCGAGAGTGGCCGCATCGGCGAGACCACCGCCGCCGGGGGCGACATCGGCGCCGGACGCGTCGAGGATGCGGGCGCCGAGCGCCTGCGCGAGCCCGGCACCGCCGTCCGTCGAGGCGCTGCCGCCGATGCCGACGACCAGGGTGCGGCACCCGGCGTCGAGCGCGTGGGCGACGACCTCACCGAGACCGGCGCTGGACGCGTCCATCGGCGCGAGGTCGCGCCCGAGCATCGCCAGGCCCGACACCTCCGCCATCTCGATGACGGCGTCGTCGCCGCGGCGGGCGTAACGGGTGGCGATGGTGCGGCCGACCGGGTCGCCGGCGTGCAGGCCGACCTGGGTGAAACCGGCGCTCTCGACCGCGGCGATCGTGCCGTCGCCACCGTCGGCCACCGGCACGATCGCGATGTCGAGGTCGCGCATCGCCGAACGCATCCCGCGAGCCACCGCTGCGCCGACCTCGGCGGCTGTGAGCGTGCCCTTGAACTTGTCCGGTGCGATGACCACCCGGGTCATCGGTCAGCTACCCCGGTAGGTGCTGAAACCGAAGGGATTCAACAGGATCGGCACGTGGTAGTGCTGTTCGGCGTCGCCGATCGTGAACGCCACGGCGATCTCGGGATAGAACGACTCGGTGCCGAGCGCGTCGTAGTACTCCTTCGCACCGAAGGTCAGGCGGTAGTCGCCGACCTCCAGCCGCTCCGGGCCGATCTCGCCGACACGGCCGTCGGCGTTGGTCACTCCCGCACCGATCCGTTCGCCGGCCAGGGTCTCCAACACGATGCGGACGCCTTCGGCCGGCTTGCCGCGGCTGGTGTCCAGGACGTGGGTGCTCAACGTGCCCATCAGTGCGCAACCTCCTCCAGACGCAGCAGTGCGATCTGGCGCAGCTGCGTCACGGTCTCTTCGCGTTCGGTCTCGTCGTCGTTCTCCAGCCGGCGCTCCAACTCGGCGAGGATCTCGGTGGCGGTGCGGCCCTTCGCGCGGATCAGGAAGACCCGGTCGAAGCGGTCTTCGTAGGCCTGGTTGCCGACCTGCAGCCGGTGCATCACCGCGGCATCGCTGCGGTCGACGCCGGTCTGTTCCTTGGCCGACGCCTCGGCCTGGTGTTCGGGGCTGGTGGCCCGCTCGCCGATGCGCGGGTGGCCGGCGAGTGCCGCCGCGAGTTCGTCGTCGTCGAGCTGCGCGGCCGCGCCCTCGGCGGCGTGCAGCAGGGCGTTGCGCGAGTCGTAGGGGCGGCCGGCGGCCACCTCGGCCACCCAGCGGTCGACCGGCAGGCAGGCCCGCAACGCGGCGTCGACCTGGTCGTCGCTCAGGGCGTTGAAGCTCGATGGTGTCGTCATGGCTCTCCCCGCTCGCGCGTTCCATTATTCGGAACTTTCATTACGCAGAGTGGAAGTTTATGGGTGGCGGCTCGCACCGGTCAAGGATCGACCGCCGAACCGTGGACGGTCAATGGTGAGAAGGTCGACCGTTCGGCGCGCGCGGATGGTTGGCTTGGCCCATGAGCGACCCGAAAACCCTGGGCCTGATCGGCGGCCTCTCCTGGGAGTCGACCGCCGAGTACTACCGCCTCGCCAACGAAACCGTCCACTCCCGGCTGGGTGGCCTGCACTCGGCCCGGGTGCTGGTCAACAGCCTCGACTTCGCCGAGATCCAGGCGCTGCAGGACTCCCGCGACTGGGACGCCCTCGGCGCCCGGCTCGCCGACGAGGCCGACCGACTGGCCAAGGCCGGAGCCGACGTCGTGCTGCTGTGCTCCAACCCGTTGCACGTCGTGGCCGACCGAATCGCCGAGGCGATCGAGGTGCCGCTGGTGCACATCGCCGACACGGCGGCCGGCGCGGCCCAGAACTCCGGCATGAAGCAGATCGGCCTGCTCGGCACCGCGTTCACGATGAACGAGGACTTCTACCGCGCGCGTCTCGAGGGCCACGGCCTCACTGTGCACACCCCGGCCAAGAGCGCCGTCGGCGAAGTCAACCGGATCATCTACGACGAGTTGTGCGTCGGCATCGTCACCGAGAAGTCGCGCCGCTACTTCCGCTCGGTGATGCAGGACCTCGTCGACGCCGGCGCCGAGGGCATCATCCTCGGCTCGACCGAGCTCGAACTGCTGATCACCAAGGACGACGCCGACGTGCCGCTCTTCCCGACGACCCGGCTGCACGTCGAGGCCGCCCTCAACTGAGCCGCCCCTCCGCAAACGCTGCACTTCCTCGCAGAGGCTGCAGCTGCAACAGCAGCGTCTGCCGGAAGTGCAGCGTCTTCGGTGGTTTGTCAGTCGGCGACGTCGATGCCGAACGCACGGACGAGGGGTTCGAGCCCGTCGGCCCACCCGGCCATCACGTTGCGCAGCTTCCACATGCCGTCGCGGCGATAGATCCTGGCGAGGATCACCGCCCGCTCGGCACTGAGCACCCGTGTGTCGAGGGCGAGTTCGACCTCACCAATCGCAACCCTCGCCTCGAGCTGCTGCTCACCGATCGGGTGGTCGTCGGCGAGCGCAACGACCACGGCCTCGCACTCGTCGGGGAGCTGGTCGAGGTCGATGCGGATCCCGTTCTGCGACAACGACACCGCGCCCGAACCGGACACCGGGTTGTTGAAGAACACGAACGAACTGTCGCCCAGCGCCTGTCCGTGGGCGTCGAGCTCGAACGCCACCGGGTCGAGTTGCTCGCCGACTCCCGCGGCCACCGACACGGTGACCTCGACGAACCGCCCAGGCACGGTGGAGTTCTGGCCCGGCGCGAGCAGCGCCCGGCCGTGCTGGGCCTCGGGGTGGACGGTGGTGGTGCGCGCGGCGAGCACTTCGGGGTCGGCGTCATGTTCGGCGTCGAGCTCGGTGCTCGGTTCGAGGCCGGACGCTGCTTCGCCCGCGGGCTCGGCGCCGTGCTCGGCATCTGCCTCGGCGGACGGCTCGGCGCCGGTCTCCGGCTGCACCTCGGGGCGTCGGAACACCGTGGTCGACACCTCGGAGATGTCTTCGTCGACCAACGCGGGGGGCACCTGCTCAAGCGCTTCGGACAACGCGTCGGCGAACTGCGCCGCGCCCGGGTAACGGTCTGCAGGTTCCTTGGCCAGTCCACGGTGCACAACGTCGGCGATGCTCGTGGGCACCCCGGCGGGCAGCGGCGGAGGCGGCTGGCTGACGTGGGCCATCGCGAGACCGACCGCGGTGTCGGCGGTGAACGGCCAGTGCCCGCTGAGCATCTCGAACGCGACGACGGCCAGCGAATAGACGTCGGAGAACGGCCCGATCTCGTGGCCGAGGGCGGCTTCGGGCGGGAGGTACTGCGGGGTGCCGAGCACCTCGCCGGCGCGGGTCATGCCAGCGGAGCCGAGGGCGCGGGCGATGCCGAAGTCGGTCAGTTTGGCAACCCCGTCGGCGTCGACGACGACATTGGCGGGCTTCACGTCGCGGTGGATGATGCCCTTGCGGTGGGCGGCCTCGAGCGCGGCCGCGGCCTGCACCAGCAGCGCGACGGCATCGGCCGGCGAGAACGGTGCACGCTGCTTGATGAGCGCCGACAACGGCTCGCCCTCGACCAGTTCCATCACCAGGTAGGCCGACCCGGCGTCTTCGCCGTAGTCGTGCACCTGCGCGATATTGCCGTGGGAGAGCTTCGCCGCGTTGCGGGCCTCGACCCGGAACCGCTCCAGGAAGCCGGGGTCACCGGCCAGCCCGGCGTGCAGCATCTTCACCGCAACCGGCCGGTCGAGCACCTCGTCGTGGGCGCGCCAGACTTCGCCCATCCCCCCACCGGCGATCCGGGCGCGCAACTCGTATCGATTGCCGACGCGTCCGGCAGCCGCTGCACTCATCGGCAGCCACCCTAGCCTCGCCCCGCGGGTGGGTTCGGCTGTCTTCACCGGACAGGCGGACACCCGCGCTGCAGGTCGACGCGGGTCGCCGCGGACTGCCCCGGAATTCCGGGGAGTCTGCGCCCGCGGGAGGTCGAGTTGCAGCGCGAGTGTCCGCTCACCACTAAAGCCGACCACTAACCTGAGCCGGGTGACCAACGCGTACTACCGGCGGATCGACGCCAACACCTTCGAGCCCACGCTGCACACCCAAGGCGCGTGGCAGGAGCACGAGCAGCACATGGCGGTGGCGAGCGCGCTCATGGCCGCCATGATCGAGCAGCACGAACCACGCGACGACCTGCAGATCGCCCGCATCACCTGGGAGATCTTCGGGATGATTCCGCTCGCGCCCTCGCACGTCGAGGTGACGACGATTCGACCTGGTCGCACCATCGAACTGCTCGAGGCGACGCTGACGATCGAGTCACGGGTGATCATCCGTGCCCGTGCGTGGCGCCTCGCGATGAGCGACACCTCGGCCTACGCCGGCAGCGAGTTGCCGACGATAAACGGCCCGGAGGCCGGCGCCGTCGAGGACGCCACCTTGACCTGGCCGGGCGGTTACATCGCCTCGCTCATCACGCGCGAGCTGCCGGGCGGCCGACCCGGGCGGCGTCAGGTGTGGCTCAAGACCCACCCGACCTTGATCGAGGGTGAAGAGGTGGGTGCGCTCGCCGAACTGGTGACGCGCTGCGACACCGCCAACGGCATTGCCGTGCGCATCGACCCGAAGAAGCTGATGTACCCGAACGTCGAACTGTCGCTGCACCTCGTGCGCGCCCCGCGCCGCGGCTGGGTGGGCCTCGACACCGCCGTCACCTTCGGCCCGACCGGCCTGGGGCTGACGTCCTCGACGATCCACGACGAGGACGGCCCGGTCGGACGGGTCGAGCAGGCCCTGACCGTGCGGGAGTTTCCCGCCTAGCTCAAGCCCGGGGGCGCTGGCACGGCACGGACGAGCAGCGGCCGTGCCGTCGAAGGCTCTGCTACTCGTCAGCCCCGGTCGCGCAGCGCACGTTCCACCCAGTGCCAGTCGATCCGTTCCTGCTCGAGTCGCACCCGGTTGCCGAGATCGTCGCTGACCAGCGCGGCGTACAGCTGCCCCTCCGCCAGGGTCAGCCGAGCCAGCGCCGCCGAGGTCGGCCGCTCCTCACTCACCCACCGGTCACGGTGGTGGAGCAAGGTCTCGCGATCCATCAACACCGACCGGGTCTGCGGCAGCCAGGCACGCAGTCGATCCAGAATGGCGAAGCCGTGCGTGTCGATGTCACCCCAGTAGTCGATGTCAGCTTCGGCGAGCCATGGCAGGCGACCAACCAGATCGACGTCGAAACCCTTGCCCCACAACACGATCCCGTCGGGTGGCACGTCGACGCTGAGATAGCTGATTTCGTTCTCCACCACGATCGCGCGCCGTGGAGCCAGTGACAGCCGCGCCAGTTCCTCGCTGCGCAGCGCGAGCTCGGTCAGCTGCGCCGGCAACCCCAGCGTCGACGCCGGCCGCAACCGCACGAATTCCGGCTTTGTCGCCAGGCCCAAACCGCGCAGGAAGCCGAGCGACGTGCCTGCGACCCCGAGGATCTGGGCGAGCACGCCGCGGTGCCGTTCGGCGAACTTCGTGTCAACACCGGGTGCGCTGATCTCCCGCAGGTAACGCCCAGAACCGCGCTGCGCCGCGAGCCATTCATAGGCAGCGACAATGCCGCGCAGATCACTCGCGATCTCCAGCGTTCGTAATGGATGGTTCACCACCCAGTCGCGCACCGCCGCCGCGCCCTCGACCTCGCGCAACGCTGCGTCGTACCGGCGCACCTGGGCGGCGACCCCGAGCAACGCCCAGGCTTGATCCCAAGAGGTCACTCGCGCCCGGCTCGGTAGCCGGTTGCGGCCAATGCTGCGACCACCGACGTCGGCCCAATCGAGGCAGTAGCGGCTGTCGTCGCGTCGGCCGGCATCGAGCCGGCCCACCCAGTCGCGGACGGCGCCCAGATCGTCACCGATCTGCGAGGGCCGGGGGCCGCGGATCGGCACCTCGATCGGCACGAACGGCCGATCTTCGGCGTAGGCCTGCAGGAGTGCACCGCTGTCCCACGAGCGGCGCACCTTTCGCGTGATGTCCGCGGGTTCGGTCCAAGGGGTGCTCACGCCCGGTGACCGTCGCGCCGCTGGTGATATTCCTCGATCGTCATCGTCTGCACGCGGGAACTGGTGCCGGTCGGGTTGTCGACGAAGCCGATCGCCTTGACGTAGGGCTCGATGACTCGCACCTTCTGCAGCGGCGTGACGATCAGCAGCTGAAGACCGAGCTTGGCGAACAGGTCGAGCGCGTACCTGGTGGACACGTCGGACCCGCGACCGAATGCCTCATCGATGACCGCGAACCTGAAGTCCTTGGATTTGTCTGCGCCCCAGGACAATCCGAATTGGTAGGCCAGCGACGCAGCGAGAATGGTGTAAGCGAGCTTCTCCTTCTGCCCACCCGACTTTCCGTCGGAATCGCTGTAGTGCTCCCACTCCTGGTCGGTGTCACTGTCACGCTCGGACGCCGAGAAGACGAACCAGTTGCGCACGTCGGTGACCCGTCGGGTCCATGCCCGGTCGGAGTCGGTGTGGCCGTCTCGCCCGCGGAAGCGTTCGATCAGCCGCTTCACCTCCAGGAACCGCTCCTCGGAGTATTGGTCGCCGTCAACCGACAGGCTGTCGTTGGTGAGGTTGCGCAGATCGGCCCGGAAGAGTGCAACGTCGTGGTTGTCGGTCGCAGCCTTCTCCAGCCGGATGTAGCGCCCCGGGTTGTAGGGCACCGCGCCGAGCGCTTCGTTGATTCGGCTGACGCGCTTGTCGATGTCGTCAGCCTGACGGCCCAGCCAGTTGTTGAATCCGGCAAGTTCCTGGATCGCCTTCATGTTGAGCTGATCCTTGAAGTCGTTCTCGAAGCGCGGCAGGTCGTCGGTGGCGACCTGGTCGCGGTATGTGACGAAATCGGCACGCGCGTCGACGCTCGCGTCGAGGTCGGCTCTCAGCTCGGGCCAGCTGCCGAGCACGTCGTTCATGTACTGGCCCAAGCTCTGACCGAGCCCACCGAGTTCACGGGTCAGCCGGTCGATCCGCTTGTACAGGTCTTCGGCCAGCAGTCGCTCGGCAGTGTCGCACTCGGCCGCGGTGCGCGGACGGGCGGACGCAATCCGCTTGTCCAACAAGGCAAAGCTCACCTCGGCAGCGGCGATCACGTCGGCGCTGTGGCCCGAAATGAAGGCGCCCGCGGCATCGAGCGCCTGCTGCGCCTGCTGCTTCTGGCTGGCGATCGTAGCCAACCGGCCGGTCAGCTGCTCCAGTTGCGTGCTCACCTCCTGCGCCTGCTCCTGGTTGCGGGTGAGCGCGCGGGTGATCTCCGACAACCGTGAGGAGCCCGACTCCAGCCGCGCGCGTTCGGCGTCGAACTCCTCGGCTCGCGCGACCGCCTCGGCAACGTCCAGATCGGCCCACGACACGAAGGAACCAAGCCGCGAGAAGGCCTCCTGCCGCACCTGGATCTCGTCGCGCTGCGCCGTCAGCCTTGCAAGCTCGGCTTCCAGCTCGACGTGACGACCCTCCAACTGCTCCAGGTCACCGCGCAGCGCCGCAATCTTGCGCTCGTTGGCCCAACCGAGCACCCATCGACGCGGGTCGTCGACCCGGTGCCGGTCGTCTTTCTCATGCCGGTCGCCCGAGCGCACTTGCCCCTGCCGGGTGACCGCACGATCGGCGGCGCGGAACTCCTCCAGGCTCCAGGCACACAGGTGATCAGCTCGTCGGATCAACTGGTTACGCAGGTAGCCCTCGAACGCCCCTTCCCGGATCTCCAGGCAATCACCGAGCAACAGTTGTTCGCCGCTGCGGCGCTGCAACGGCACCTGCCGGGTTGGCACCCGCTCGTACACCAGCCGTGCGCCCCGCGCCTGTCTCCCGCGTCCGGCGAAGGTCAGTCGGCGCCCGTTGACCCAACGGGTCACGTCGTCGTAGTGCTCGGTGGGCACCAGCAGCGAAAGTGCGAAGCCCCGCAGCACTCGTTCGGCGGCGCCGCGCCACTCGCTGTGCTCCTCGAGCACGTCGAGCAATTCCCCGGCGTAGGGCAGGTCGTGTTCGGTGAGGCCGAGATCGGCGCACAATTGAGCGCGCAGCTGGAACTGCTCGGTCGGCAGGTTGCTGGTGCGCCCCTGCAGGTCGTCGAGCTCGGCACGCACCGCGGCGGCCTGTGCGGTGATCTCCCGATCAGCGCTGATCGCGTCGGCGACGGCCGCATCGAGCTCACGCTTCTGGGTCGCCAACTCTGGTCGGCGCTGCGCCAGAAGTGTTGTCAGCTGCGAAAATTCATCCCTCGAATTGATCGGGTCGAGCCCCGCTTCGGCCACGGCGCCGTCGAACTGCCCCCGGGAGCGCTGTCGAGTCTCTGCTTGGGCTCGCGCTTCTCGAGCGAGCCGCTCCAGCTCACCGATCCGGTCGCCTCCGGCCCGCGCACGTTCCTCGATCAATTCCTCGCGTGCGGAAGCCAGGCTCGACTGCTGGGCTTTCGCGTCGTCATGTTCGCCCGACAACCGCTGACCGTCGGCATCGAGCCGTTGGATCTCAACAGTGAGGAGGTCGCAGCGCAGTCGGGCCATGAACAGTCCCACCGCATCGCGCTCACGCTCCAGCTCGGCGCGATCAGCCTGTGTCTTGTCGTACCGCGCAGTCGTATTGGCCACCGGCTCGAGCGCTTCCAGCTGAAGCCGCGCGCGGCGCACCGCGTCATGGGCCTTGGTCAGGTCGCCGAAGTGATCGATGATGTCGCGCAGGTGAGCGCTCGCGTCGCTGGGTTCGAGCATGTGGTCACGCACGAAGTCGTTGAGGTTGCCGACCGACTTCATCGACACCGTCTGGTGGAACAACTCCAGTGCCTGGTCCGACGGGATGCCGAGCAACCGGCGTAGGGCGGTCGCGTATTTGGGGAAGTCGTCCCACACGTCCGCACCGCCGGCCCGCAAGCGCTTGCGCAGATCGCGCAGGTCAGAGCCGAAGTCGGTGAAATCGGTAGCGATCGACAGCGCCTTGGTGGCGGTCACATAGAAGCGGTAGGGCTGCCCACTGCTCTCGCGCTGCTGAAACACCTGCGCCAGGGTGACAGTCTCGTCGTAGCCCTCGTTGGTGAAGACCGCCAACACCACGGAAAAGCTGCGACGGCCCTCGCGCAGTCCCTTGGCCCGGGTGTGACCGGTGCTCTCGATCCGCTCCGACTTGTAATGGCCCTCGACGTACGAACGCAGCGTGCGTTCCTTCGACTCGGCGCCGGCCGCCTTGTTGTAGGCCACCTTATGCGCCGGCATGAGCAGCGTGGTCAGCCCGTCGACCAGCGTCGACTTGCCGGAGCCGATGTCACCGGTCAGCAAGGAGGTCTCGCCGCCGGGTGTCAGGCGCCACACCTGTCGATCGAAGGTGCCCCAGTTGAGTACTTCGAGCTGGCGCAAGCGATAACCGGCGCCCTCGCTCGACGAGAGTTCGAGCGTGGAGAAGAGCGCGTCACTCATCGTCGTCACGTTTGCCTGCGTACTCGCGAAGCTTGCCGGCGAAATCGGACATGGTCTGCGCGTCGACGTACGCCTTGAGAATGCGTCGCACCTCCCATTGGTCGCGCTGCCCGCGTAACGGCCGCAGGAATCCGAGCTCGGCGGCTTTGCGGATCGTCGTCTCGGCCTGGTCGACCAGCCGCGCCTCGTTGGTGGATTCGGTGCCGAACACGCGCAGCAGGTCGACCAATTGGTCGGTGGTCAGCACCAGTCGGGCGTCGGAACTGCTGGTCTCGAACTCGATGAGCCGTTTGCGCAGCAGCACCAGCAACAGGCTGACCTGGTAGGTCAGTGCGCGTCGACGCACCAGGCGCGGCAACGGGTCTTCGCCTTCCTGGTCGGGTCGCGACACGAGGTAGGCGAAACCCTCGTTGTCGTCGATCACCACGTCGAGGCCGATGGTTGCGAAGTGATCCCGCACCGCGGGGCCGAAGCGTCCGAGAGCCTGCCAGGTCGACTCGTCGGACTCCTTGTAGACAACGCCTTGCATGAGCCGAATGATCGCGGCGCCGGTGTCGTATTCGTCGGTCATCGACGCCTCACCGTGACCTGGGGTAGCCGGACTCGCCGCATGACACTCGAGTCATCGGGGTCGGGGTAAACAAGAGTCGTCTCCTGCGCAAGGTCCATCTCGATCGTCACCTCATCATCCTGCAGTGCCAGGTAGCCGACGATCTCGGCGATGCCTTGCTCGATCGGATGCGCCGCGACGATATCGGCGAGCAGAGCCGACGAACGCGGCGGGATCTCGTCACGCACGTTGGCCAGCAGCCGCGCACTGTCGACGTAGGTCTGCGCGAACAAGAGGGTCGGGTCGACATCTTCCGTAGCGGTGGTGACCGAAGAGTCGACCTCGACGGCGACGGGCGGTTGGTACAACGGGCGCTCGAACGGCAGGAGGATGTCGATGCCCGGCACGGTGACCTCCAGGCCCACCGCGGGCGGGCGCTCACGCACATCGAGGGCTGCCGCTTCGATCGAGCGGACGAGGTCGAGCACCCTGCGGTTCTCCAGCCACACCTGATCGTCGAGAAACCTGCGCAGTTGCTCGGAGAGCCGCCGCACCGTGCGCTGGGTGCGCTCGGCCGCTTCGGACCAGTCGTGATGGACGCCGGAGATGCGCGCGTCGGCGTCGGCAATGTCGAGCGCGGACACCTTGGACAGCAGCTCACCGAGTTCCTCCTGGCGCTGCGCAGAGAGCAGGAACTCATAGAACGCCTGAAAGCTGCGCCCCTGATCGGAACCGCTGATCTGCGATCTGGTGCCGATGAGTTCCCCCAACAACTCGCCCTTGGAGCCGTCCCACGCCGCGATCTTCTCCCGAGCTGCCCGGTCGAGCTGGCGGAAGTTGTCTTCGACCTCGCGGAAGTCGGCCAGCAGGTCGCGCGCAGTGGCGGCCAACTGCTGGTACCGGTCGCGCACACCAGCACTGTCGAGCACCTCGACCCGTCCCGCTTCGACATCGGCGATCTCGGCGTCGATCTCGGCGCGGCGGCGCTGGAGCTCGGCGAGCCGCGCCTGCGGGTCGGCCTCGGTGCCGTGCACGATCTGCCGCAAGAGATCCACGACCGTGTGCAGACGCGATTCGGTGCCGACGAATGCGCGGCGGCCCAGCGATGTCACCCACGAGTAGGCCTTCTCGAACGCCGGCGTCACCTCGTAATGGATCTCGTCGTCGTCGGGCGGGTAGAAGCGGCGCAGGTAACCAGCTGCGGGAGCGGACCAGTCTTCCAGGTAGGAGACCGGGTCTTTGGGAAAACGCACGCCGTCGCCCTCCGCGGCGACGGTGGCGTTGAGGGCGTAGAGGCGGTCGTCCAACGCACTGGCAACCTCGCCGGCCGGGGTGGCACCACGATTGCCGTCGGCGAAGAATTCACCGAGAAACGACAGCGCGAGGCTCGCGTTGCCGGCTCGCAGCAACCGCCACGCGGCGTGCCGCTCGCGTAGTGCCTCGATCTCCTCGTAGTCCACGGCGCGATCGTACGTGCGTGGTGCGACAAGGCCCGCTCGACTGTGGCTACGGGGCGGCGTCGACCCCCACGGCTCGCGCCGGCGTGCTGCTCGCCGCTTCGAACACGTCGTCGACCGGGAGCCCGACCTGCTCGATGCACCAGTCGACGCAACCGGAAAGCGTGGTGGTGCTGCCGGCGATCGAGCCGCCCTCGGTGAGCCGGGCGACGTTGTCGATGACCTCGACCGCGAGTTCGCCGATGCGGTAGGGGCCATCGGCGAGACCGGTGGCCGACATCGCGTCCGACACCAGCACGATGGCCTGCGGGCCGACCGTCTCGAAGACCATCCGCACCACCTCGGCATGGACGTGCACGCCGTCGGCGATGAGTTCGACCAGCGCTTCACCGCGTGCCGCCGACGTGAGCGCCGCGGCGACCGGGCCGCCGGCGCGGTGGTGCATCGGCGGCATTCCGTTGAACAGGTGGGTCACCAGTGCGGGTCGGCCGCTGCGCTCCACGACGTGGCCGATGGTCGCGGTCACGGTGGCGGCGTCGGCATCGGTGTGTCCGATCGCGGGGGTGATGTCGTGTGCGACGAGGGCATCGACCAGAACCTGCGCACCCGGACGTTCGGGCGCAAAAGTCATCTGCCGCAACACTCCCGGTGCGCCGGCGACGTCGACGAGGCGGTCGATCAGAGCCGGGTCGGGGTCGGTCAGCACGCCCGGGTCGTGGGCGCCGCGGCGTTCGTGCGACAGGAACGGGCCCTCCAGGTGGATGCCGGCGACGGTGCCGTCGGCCACCAGCGGTGCGAGCGAGCGCACGGAGCGTTCCATCATGTCGGGGGTCCCCGAGACGAGGCTGGCCAACATCGTCGTCGTGCCCGCGTCGCGGTGGTGGGCGGCCGCGATCCGATTGCCCTCGACGCTGCCACCGAACTCGTGGCCCAACGCGCCGTGGCAGTGGATGTCGAACAGGGGCCTCATCGCACGATCACGGCGGCCATCCTATGCGCCGAGGTCGGCCGTGGTGCTCTGCTCGACGGGGAGCCGGGCCGAGGCGTGCGGGTTGAACACGAGCCGCACCCGCTGCCCGACGGCGAGTCCTGCGGGGTCGTCGGCGACGGCCGACACGACGCCGACGCCCTCCATGTCCACCCGCAACGCAGCACCGCTGCTGCGCACTGCCGACTCCTTCACCTGCGCGCTGAGCGGCCCGTCGGCATCGACCCGGAAAGCGTTGTCGCGCAGCATGATCGAGCCTTCCCCCACCAGCTGTGGCAGGCCGGCCGCCGACCACGACGCCGCGTCGACCTCGTCGCGGTAGCCCAGCAGGCGGGCGGTGGTGCGGTCGACCGGGGCGTGCCACACCTTGTCGGCCGGGCCGGTGGTGACGATGCGGCCGGCCACCATGAGCGCCAAGCGGTCGGCGACCGTGAGCGCCTCGTCGTGGTCGTGCGTGACCAGCAGCGCGGTGGTGCCGGTAGCCACCAGAATCGTCCGCAGATCGGCCGCGAGGCGCTCGCGCAGGTCGCGGTCGAGCGCCGACAGCGGCTCGTCGAGCAGCAACAACCGCGGACGCGGCGCCAGGGCTCGCGCCAGCGCAACGCGCTGCTGCTGGCCACCGGACAACGTGCTGACCCGACGCTTCGCATAGCCGCCGAGCCCGACGAGATCGAGCAGTTCGGCCACCCGCGCCGCCCGGTCGCCGCGCGAAACTCCTTGCCGGCGTAGCGGATAGGCGATGTTGCCGGCCACGTCGAGGTGGTCGAAGAGTTGGCCGTCCTGGAACATCAGGCCGAACCCGCGCTTGTGGGTCGGCACCGCGGTGACGTCCGCGCCGGCGAACCGCACCGTGCCCGACTGCACCGTCTGCAGGCCCGCGATGACCCGCAACAGGGTCGACTTGCCGCACCCCGACGGGCCGAGCACCGACAACACCTGCCCGACGGCGAGATCGAGATCGACCGCGTCGACGGCGACCTGCTCGCCGAACCGCACGGTCACGTCGTCGACCACCAGACCTTGCGTCATCTCACCAACCTCCCGAGCGACCACGCAGCCGCTCCACCACGGTCATGATCACGGCCGTCACCGTCGCCAGGATGACGGACGCCGCCAGCGCCATCCCGAAGTAGTCCTCACCGGGGTGCCCGATGAGTTGGTAGATGACGACGGGCAGCGTCGGATTCGTCGGCCGCGCAAGGAAACTCGTGGCGCCGAACTCCCCCAGAGCGACCGCGTACGCGAAGCCGATCGCGGCCAGCAGCGGACGCAGCAACACCCGGCGGTCGACGTCCCAGAACACCCGCCACGGCCCCGCGCCGAGAGCGGCCGCGGCCTCGCGTTGCCGCGGGTCGACCGATCGCAACGCGGGCGCCACCACCCGCACGACGAGCGGCAGGGCGACCAGCGCCTGCGCGATCGGCACCAGCAGCGGCGCCGACCGCAGGTCGAGTGGGGGCTCGTCGAGCGCGATGAGGAAGCCGAAGCCGACGGTGACCGCGGAGATGCCCAGCGGCAGCATGAAGGTGGCGTCGAGCGCGGCCAGTACGCGCCGTCCGCCGGCGGAGTCGGCGCGCCGGGTGATGACGAAGCTGACCAGCAGCCCGAGCAGCACCGCGATGAGCGTCGCGTCGACGGCCGCCCGGATCGAGGTGAGCAGCGCCTGCCAGACCGTCACCTGCAGGGTCGGCACCGAGCCCACCTCGGTGAGCCGCCGGTAGTGGTCGAGGCCCCACCCGTCGCCGACCTGCAGCGAGCGCAGCACCAGCGTGACCAGCGGCGCGAGCACGAACAGGCAGGCGGCGGTGGTGATGAGCAGGTGGGGCAGGTCGGCGCGGCGGACGCGTTGACGGGCGCCGTTGCCACGCAGGCGATTCGGGCTGCCGGCGGTGAGTCGCTCGGTGAGGAGCAGCAGCGTGATCACGACGGCGGCCTGCAACAGGCTGAGCACCGCCGCGGCCTGCAGGTCGAGGAAGTTGGTGGTGAGCAGGTAGATCTCGGTCTCGACGGTCGAGTAGCGCACGCCGCCGAGTGTCAGCACCACGCCGAACGACCCGGCGCAGAACAGGAAGACCACCATCGCGGCCGACACGATCGCCGGACGCAGCGCGGGCAGCGTCACCGTGCGCAGCACCGTCCAGGGACCCGCGCCGAGCGCGGCCGCGGCCTCGGCCTGGCGCGGGTCGAGCGACTGCCAACGTCCGCCGACGGTGCGCACGACGACCGCGATGTTGAAGAAGACCAGCGCGGCGAGGATGGCCTGCCAGGAGCCGTCCCAGCCGAGGAACCCCAGCGGCCCGGACTTCGCGAGCAGGCTGCGGAAGGCAATGCCGACGACCACGGTCGGAAGCACGAACGGCATCACCAACAGCCCGCGCACCAGCCCGGTGAGCGGCAGCGCGAGGCGGTAGGTCACGTAGGCGATCGGCACCCCGAGCAGCACGGTGATCGCGGTGCCGAGCGTGCTGATCCAGAGCGTGAACCACAGCACCCGACCGGTGCGCGGGCGGCTCAGCACCTCCAGCGCGGGGCCGAGGGTCCACCGGCCGTCGGGGTGGAGGCCCCGGGCGATCATCGCGGCCACGGGCAGCAGGAAGAACACCGCCAGGAAGGCGAGTGGGATCAGTGCTGCGAGCGCCGGGAGGAGCGTTCGCCCGGGGCGTCGACGCATGTCAGCCGGAGACGGTGTCCTGCCACTCGCGCAGCCACTTGTCGCGATTGGCGGTGATCTTGGCCGGGTCGACCTCGAGGGTCTTGTCCGGCACGGTGACGGCCGCCTTCCACTGCGCCGGGATCGCGACCGCCGGGTCGACCGGGAAGACGTACATGTTGGCCGGCATCGAGGCCTGGAAGGTCTTGCCGAGCAGGAAGTCGATGAACGCCTGCGCACCGGGCTCGTTCTTCGCGCCCTTCAGCACGCCGGCGTACTCGACCTGACGGAAGCACGAGTCGGTCATCGCCGAGGTGGTGGCCTTGCCGTCCTTGACGGTGTCGGCCGGAGACGTGTTGTAGGACAACACGATCGGACGGCTGCCCTTGCCACCGCCGGCGGTGTAATCGACGCTCCACGCGTCGCTCCAGCCGCTGGTCACCTTCACCCCGTTGGCCTTGAGCTTCTTCCAGTAGTCCTGCCACCCGTTGTCGCCGTACTTCGCGATCGTGGCCAGCAGGAAGGCCATGCCGGGCGACGAGGTGGCCGCGCCGGGGGTGACGAAGAGATCCTTGTACTCGGGCTTGGTGAGGTCGTCGAGCGAGTTGGGCTTCGCCTTCTTGTGGGCGGCGAACCACGCGTCGTCGACGTTGACGCACACGTCGCCGAAGTCGATCGGGGTCAGCGATTTGGCCGCCTCACCGGTGAGCGCGTACTTGTCGGCGCCCTGTGGCAGCTTCGCCGAGGTGTACGGCGTGAGCGCGCCGGCGTCCACGACACGCGAGGCGAAGGTGTTGTCGATACCGAAGACGACGTCGCCGGTGGGGTTGCCCTTGGCGAGCACGACCGAGTTGGCCAGCTTGCCGGCGTCACCCGATGCGAGCACCTGCACCTGGTAGCCGGTCTCCTTGGTGAACTGGGCGAGCAGTTCCTTGGGCGCGACGAACGAGTCGTGCGTGACCAGTCGGACGGTGGTCTGCTTCGGCGCGCTCGACCCACCGGCCGAGCTGCCGGACGAGCTCGCGGACGAGGTGTCGGAGCCGGAGTCGCCGGTCGTCGAACATGACGCGAGCGAGACGGAGAGCACGCCGGCCACGGCGGCGACGAGAACTGTGCGGGACGTTCGGAACAACGGATCCTCCTCGGGATGCAAGGAGGGGCTCGACTTCCTACACCGGTACTAACCGGATCAGGTTCGAGGGTCTGCGGCCCTCTGCCGCACTCTCAGCGCACCGTGCGCTCCCCTGTCGTTTCCACCACAGACGCTACACGGTCACGCCCGCGGCAAAACATGGCAGGCTCGGAGGTGAAGAAATGACGACCGGCCATCGGGGCCGCTGACAGGAGGAACGAATGGGATCCGTGGTGTGGAAGGTGATCGCCGCCGTCGCAGGTGTCGCGGCGACGAAGGTCGCGTCGAAGGCGACGACGGCCGGCTGGCAGGCGGCCACCGGCAACCCGGCACCGGTCGGCAAGCACGACCCCAACTACAACGCCAAGCAGATCGCGGTCTTCACGCTCGTGTCGGCCGCCGTGGCGCAGGGTCTGCGTGCCCTCGCCGAGCGCAAGGCTGCCGACTACTACACCAAGTCGGCCGGCCACCCGCCGCAGGTCGTGGCCAAGGAGCGCGAGAAGGCGGTGGCGAAGGCCGCCAAGGCCTGAACGCCGTCCGCCCGGTCGAAGGGCGCTCCTGCATCGGCGGGAGCGTCCTTCGCGCAAGCCGCCCCCAGTGAAAGATCGCTGCTGTCCTGACAACAGCAATCTTTCACTGGGGCCGCCCGGCGTCTGCGGGGAAGTCGCTCAGTCGGCCCAGCTGCGCCCGCGGCCGGGGATCTCGTCGAAGACCAGCCAGGTGCGGGTGCCGATGACGCCCGGGATCGCCTGGATGCGTTCGAGCACGAGGGTGCGCAACGCGGCGTTGTCGGGGGCGTGCACCTGCACCAGCACGTCGAACTCCGAACCCATGAGCGAGATCCGATCGAGGTACGCAAGCTCGGCCAGGGCCGCGCTCACGGCCCGCCAGGTGTTCTGCTCGATGTTGATCGCGACATAGGCGGTGGTGGTGAGGCCCGCGGTCGCCGGGTCGATCGAGATCGTGAACCCGGTGATCACCCCGCGTTCGCGCAGCCGCTCGATGCGGGCGTACGCGCCGGCTCGGCTCAGGTGCAGCCGCTCGGCGAGGGCGCGCACCGAGATGCGGGAGTCTTCGGCGAGGGCGGCGAGGATGCGTCGGTCGACCGCGTCGAGGTCGGCTGCCGAACGTCCAGCCGACCCAGTCGTGGCAACCTCACCCCTGGACGATCTGCCCTCTGCCGCTGGATTCATGAACCGATTGTCCACCAATCTGCGACAAACTTGAGCCAATCGCCACGACTGGAAGACGATGGTGTGATGCGGGACACACTCCATGAGACGTCGGTCGAGGCGCTGCTGCCCTCGCCCCGCCCGGTGCAACTGCTCGATCCGACGGGTGCGCCGGTCGAGCAATCGGGCACCCGTCGCCCCTACGCGATGCCGTCGGCCGACCGACTGCAGGACGTCTGGCGGCACATGGTGCTCGGACGCCGGTTCGACCTGCAGGCGACCGCGCTCACCAAGCAGGGGCGGCTGGCCGTCTACCCCTCCTCGCGCGGTCAGGAAGCCTGCCAGGTGGGCGCGATCCGCAGCCTCACCGCCCGCGACTGGGTGTTTCCGACCTACCGCGAGTCGATGGCCCTGGTCACCCGCGGCATCGACCCGGCCGAGGTGCTCGCCCTGCTGCGCGGCAGCGCGCACTGCGGCTACGACCCGTTGGCGCAGCGCACCGCGGCCCAGTGCACACCGCTGGCCACTCAGTTGGTGCATGCCGCCGGCACCGCCTACGGCCTGAAGCGGCGCGGCGAAGACTGCGTCGCGCTCGGATTCATCGGCGACGGCGCGACCAGCGAGGGCGACTTCCACGAAGCGCTCAACTTCGCCGCGGTGTTCGACGCGCCGGCGATCTTCTTCGTGCAGAACAACAAGTACGCGATCAGCGTGCCGCTGTCGAAGCAGACCAAGGCACCGTCGTTGGCCTACAAGGCAATTGGCTACGGCGTGGCCTGCGAGCAGGTCGACGGCAACGACCCCGCCGCCGTCATGGCCGTGATGGACGCGGCGCTCGACCACTGCCGCTCGGGCCGCGGACCGTTCCTCATCGAGGCGCACACCTACCGCCTCGACGCGCACACCAACGCCGACGACGCGAGCCGCTACCGCTCCGGCGACGAGGTGACCGCGTGGCTCGAACGCGACCCGATCGCCCGACTGGAGGCCTACCTGCGCGCGTCCGGCCTGCTCAACGACGACCAGGCGAACGCCGTGCGGCAGGAGGCCGAGGCGCTTGCCACCGACCTGCGCGATCGGATGAACACCGACCCCGAGGTCGACCCGATGTCGTTGTTCGACAACGTTTTCGCGTCGCCCACACCGCAGGTCGCCGAGGCCCGCGCGATGGTCGAGGCAGAGATGCATGCCGAGATGCAGGCAGCCGAAGAGGTGACCCGATGACCACGATCGACGCTCCCGCGCCCGCGGTGGCCGGCCCCACCACCCTCACCTTCGCGAAGGCGATCAACCAGGCACTGCGCGATGCGATGACCGCCGACGACGACGTGCTCGTCTTCGGCGAAGACGTCGGCACCCTCGGCGGTGTCTTCCGCGTCACCGACGGCCTCACCCGCGACTTCGGCGAAGACCGCTGCTTCGACACCCCGCTGGCCGAGTCGGGCATCGTCGGCTTTGCGATCGGGCTCTGCTACACCGGTTTTCGGCCGGTGGTCGAGATGCAGTTCGACGCGTTCGCCTACCCGGCGTTCGAGCAGATCGCCTCGCACGTCGCGAAGATGCACAACCGCACCGGCGGCAAGGTGACGCTGCCGATGGTCATCCGGGTGCCCTACGCCGGCGGCATCGGCGGAGTGGAGCACCACTGCGACTCCAGCGAGGGCTACTACGCCCACACGCCCGGCCTGAAGGTCTACACGCCCGCCACCCCGCAGGACGCCTACTGGATGCTGCGCGAGGCGATCGCCGACCCCGACCCGGTGATCTTCATGGAGCCGAAGGCCCTCTACTGGAGCAAGGCCGAGGTCGACACCTCCAGCCCGGTCGAGCCGGTCGGCCGGGCGGCCGTCCGTCGCCCCGGCAAGGAGGTCACGCTCATCAGCTACGGACCGTCGGTTCCGTTGGCGCTCAAGGCCGCCGACGCGGCCGAGCAGGAGGGCTGGGACGTCGAGGTGATCGACCTGCGCAGCATCGTGCCGCTCGACGACGAGACCGTGCTGGCATCGGTGCGGCGCACCGGACGCTGCGTGGTCGTGAGCGAGGCCCAGGGGTTCGCCGGGGTGGCCGGCGAGCTCGCCTCGCGCATCTCCGAGCGCTGCTTCCACTCGCTCGAGGCACCCGTGTTGCGGGTGAGCGGCCTGCCGACGCCCTACCCGGCGCCGATGCTCGAGCACACCTACCTGCCCGGCGTCGACCGCATCCTCGACGCCATCGACCGGCTGCAGTTCGACGACCAGCCCGATACGACGTTCAGCGAGGGCGCCCGTGGCTGAGTTTGTCTTCACCCTCCCCGCCCTTGGTCCCACGAAGTTCTCCGCTCGTTCCTCGCTCCGATACGTCGCGGGGACCCCGAAGGCAGTGTGCTGTGGCTGAACGCATCTTCAACCTTCCCGATCTCGGCGAGGGCCTGACCGAGGCCGAGATCGTCGAGTGGCTGGTCGACGACCGCGCCGACGTGAGCATCGACCAGAACGTCGTGGTCGTCGAAACCGCCAAGGCCACCGTCGAGGTGCCGATCCCCTACGCCGGCACCGTCGCCACCCGGCACGGTGCGCCCGGCGACACCGTTGCGGTCGGCGCACCCCTGATCACCGTGTCGAGCGGTGCACCGGCAATTTCCGGCGCGCCTGCCGACTCCGGCGCGCCGGCCGACGAAGGCTCGGGCGCCGTGCTCATCGGCTACGGCACCGGACACGGCCAGCAAACCCGCCGCCGACGAGGTTCCCGTCGACCAGCCGTCCCCACGATGGCAGCGCCGATGGAGGCGCCAGTGGAGGCGCCAGTGGCTGTTGCCGAAGCCGTTGCACCGCAGGTGATCTCACCGATCGTGCGGCGCCTCGCCCGAGACCACGGGCTCGACCTGCACCACCTGCGACCGGCGACGGGCGCGGTGCTGCGGCGCAGCGACATCGAGGCGGCCATCGCCCGATCGGCGCCCGCTGCGACGGCGCCTGCGTCCGACGCAACCACTGCGGCAACCACCGCAGCGACCACCCCGGCACTCGCCGACGAGCGCATCCCGCTCACCGGCGTCCGGAAGGTCATTGCCGACAAGCTCGCCACCTCGCGCCGCGAGATCCCCGATGCCACCACGTGGGTCGATGTCGACGCCACCGACTTCATGACCGTGCGCGACCAACTGCGCGATCACGGTGTCGGCCAGCTCGGCCTGCTCGGGCGCATCTGCGTGGCCGGTCTGCGCACGTTCCCCGAGCTCAACGCGTCGGTCGAGGGCGAGGAGATCGTGCGGCACGGCGGCATCAACCTCGGGTTCGCCGCGCAGTCACCGCGCGGTCTGGTGGTGCCGGTCGTCAAGGACGCCCACACCATGTCCGCCCGCCGACTGACGGACGCGATGGCCGACCTCACCGCGCGGGCTCGCTCCGGTGAGCTCTCACCCGCGGAGCTCACCGGCGGCACCTTTACGCTCAACAACTACGGCGTGTTCGGGGTCGACGGGTCGACGCCGATCCTCAACCACCCCGAGGCGGCGATGCTCGGCGTCGGACGCATCATCGACCGTCCGTGGGTCGTCGACGGGCAGTTGGCGGTGCGAAAGGTGACCCAGCTCGGGTTCACCTTCGACCACCGCGTGTGCGACGGCGGGTCGGCCGGCGGGTTCCTGCGGTTCGTCGCCGACGCGGTGGAACAGCCGGTGCGACTGCTCGCCGAATGGTGAGCCACCGAACCGCACCGACCGGCCACGGCTGCGTAGGATCGCCGATGGGAATCCACGCATCCGTCCGGAGGGAACAGACAATGACCAGCCGAGTCCGTCGCGGCGCCGCCGCCGCACTGACCAGCGCCCTGCTCATCGGGGGTGTCACCGCCTGCAGCAGCGAGGCTGCGGTGAAGAAGTCCGACGTCGAGAAGCAGATTGAGTCGCGGATCTCCAGCAGCGGCACCAACATCAAGGACGTCAAGTGCGACGACAACCTCAAGGCCAAGAAGGGCGCGACCACCGACTGCGAGGCGAAGGTGGACGGCACCACGCAGAAATTCAAGGCCACGGTCACCTCAGTGGACGGTAAGACCGTGCACTACTCAATCAGCAAGGGCTGAGCCGGGGCTACTTGTTCACGACTGCACTGGTTGTGGCCAGTGCGCTCGTGGACAACCAGTGCAGTCGGTCAGAGCGCCGACGCGATCGGCACCCCCGGGCGGTAGGCCAGGTGCAGGTAGCTCGGCGCGTCGAGCACCGCGAGGTCGGCCCGGGCGCCCACGCGAACGACCCCGATATCGCTGCGCTGCAACGACTTCGCGGCGCCCCGGGTCGCGGCCCAGACCGCCTCGGCCGGAGTCAGGCGCATTTCGCGGACGGCGAGTGCGATGACGAACGGGATCGAGTTGGAGTAGCAGGTGCCCGGGTTGCAGTCGCTGGCCAGCGCCACCGTGGCTCCGGCGTCGATGAGGTCGCGCGCCCGCGGGTAGGGCATGCGGGTGGAGAACTCCACGCCCGGCAGCACCGTGGCCACGGTGTCGCTCCCGGCCACCGCCTCGACGTCGTCGTCGGACAGGAAGGTGCAGTGATCGACGCTCGCCGCGCCGAGCTCGACCGCGAGCTGCACGCCGGGGCCGGGTCCGAGCTGGTTGCCGTGCACCCGCAGGCCGAGACCCTTCGCGGCACCGGCCTCGAGCACCCGCCGCGACTCCTCGCCGGTGAACGCGTAGGTGCTGTTCGGTTCGCAGAACACGTCGATCCACTTCGCGTGCGGGGCGCACGCCTCGAGCATCTCGCCGGCGACCAGGTCGACGTACGCCGCACGATCCTCGCGCGCCTCCGGCGGCACCACGTGGGCGCCGAGGAAGGTGGTTTCGTCGGTGAATTCCTTTGCGATGCGCAGAGATCGGGCTTCATGCTCGACGTTGAGCCCGTAACCCGACTTGATCTCCCACGAGGTCGTGCCCTGCGCGCGCATCTGCTCCAGCCGGGCGCCGATCAGTGAGCGCAACTCCTCGTCACTCGCGCCGCGAGTGGCCGCCATCGATACCGCGATGCCACCGCCGTCGTAGGGCTCGCCGGTCATCCGCGCGGTGAACTCCGCGCTGCGGTCGCCGGCGAAGACGAGGTGGGTGTGCGAGTCGACGAAGCCGGGCAGCACGGCGCGCCCGCCCAGGTCGCGGCGCTCATCGGCGTCGGGCGCCTGCGCGGCCGCGCCGACCCAGCGGATCTGTTCGCCGTCGACGACGACCGCGGCGTCGTGCACGATGCCGAGTTCGCCCTCACGCTCGTCGTCACAGGTGACGAGTTCGGCGATGCCGGTGATCAGGGTGGTGCTCACTTGTCCTCCCACAGGGGTGCGATGGCTTCGGTCAACAGGGCGCCGATGTCGCCGAGACGATGCAGCCCTTCGGAGACGATCGTCTCGCCTGCGCGCACCACCGTGTGCACGTCGGCGGCCGTGGCGCTCAACATGATCTGCGCCGGGTCGGACCCGGCAGTGCGCACCGAGTCGAGACCGACGGTGACGAAGTCGGCGCGCAGACCCGCTTCCAGGCGTCCGGTGTCGGCCCAGCCGATGCCGGCGTGCTCGGTCGCCATGCCGAGCAGTTGCGCCGGGGTGAACCGGCCGCGCTCGTTCGTCACCAGGCGTTCGTGCATCTCGACCGCGCGGGCGTCCTCGATGAGATCGATCACGGCGTGCTGGTCGCTGCCGAGCGAGATGCGGACGCCGTTGTCGCGCAGCGCTTTCGCCGGCCCGATGCCGTCGGCGAGGTCGCGCTCGGTGGTCGGGCAGAAGCTCGCCCACGCACCGGCGTCGCCGAGCAGACGGATGTCGTCGTCGGTCAGGTGCGTGGCGTGCACCGCCGACAGGTTGCCGTCGAGCAGTCCGGCATCGGCGAGCAGGCGCACCGGGGTGCGTCCGTAGAAGTCGAGGCAGGCTTGGTTCTCGGCCGGTTGCTCGCTCACGTGCACGTGCAACGGGTCGATCGAGAACGGCGCGTCGCAGACCTGCCGAGCCACCGCCGACGCCTCCTTGAGTTGCTCGAAGGGCACAGCGCGCACCGAGTGCATCGCCGTGCCCACCCGGAACCCGTCGGTGTGGTGCAGGTCGGCCACCCGCTTGCCCCACGCCGCCACGTCGCCGTCGCCGAATCGCAGCTGCTCGTCGTTCAGCGGGGTGTGTCCGTCCTTGCCGAGTCCGCCGGCGAGGTAGCAGGTGTCGAGCAGCGTGATGCCGATGCCGGCCTCCGCGGCGGCCTGCTGCAGCGCCTTGCCCATCTCGTTCGGGTCGGCGTACGGCGTGCCACCGGGCTGGTGGTGCACGTAGTGGAACTCCCCGACGGTGGTGATGCCGGCCAGTGCCATCTCGGCGTACGTCGCCCGGGCGAGGGCGAGGTAGTTGTCCGGGTTCAGTTGCGCCGCAACGTGATACATCCGCTCGCGCCAGGTCCAGAAGGTGCCGCCGTTGTCATGCGTGCGGCCGCGGAGCGCGCGGTGGAAGGCGTGGCTGTGGGTGTTGGCGAAGCCGGGCATCGTGACGCCGCGCAGGATCGAGTCGCCGTCCTGGCGATCGCCCTGGCCGACCAGCGCGAAACGACCGGTGTCGTCGACGGTCAACCGGACGCCGGCGACCAGGCCGCCGGGCAGGATGGCGTACTCGCACCAGAACCTGCTCATCGCGACCCTCCTGCCAGGTCGCGCACGACCGCGGTGAGGGCCTCGACACCGGCATGGCAGTCGTCGGCCTCCGCGAACTCCTCGGGGGTGTGCGACGAGCCGGTCGGGTTGCGCACGAACAGCATCGTCGTCGGCACGCCCGCATTGGCCAGGATGCCCGCGTCGTGGCCGGCGCCGGTGCCGAGCATCGGGGTGTCGGGGCCGAGCACGTCGCGCACGCGCAGCGTGAGCGCCTCGTCGAAGCGGGTCGTGGGCGTCCACGACTCCTCGCGCAGGGCGTCCGGGAAGAGGCCCTCGAGGTCTTCGATGACCCCGAGCACGAGCGACTCGTCGGACGAGCGCGCGTCGAGCCAGGCCGTGACGTGCGACGGGATCGCGTTGACCCCACCCGGCACCACGTCGAGCTTGCCGACCGTTGCGACACAACGCTGTTCACCGTCGCGCCGGGCTGCCGCCTCGCGGGCCGCGAGTGCGAACCGAGCCGCGTCGAGCATTGCGTCCGACCGATCGGCGAGGGCGGTGGTGCCCGCGTGGTCGGCGCGCCCGGCGAAGTCGGCCCGCCACCGTCCGTGCGGCCAGATGTCGGTGCCGACGGCGACCGCCGAGGTCGCCGGGTCCATCAGCGCGAGCGCCTTGCCCTGCTCGACGTGCAGTTCGACGAACGCCCCGATGCGGCGTAGCGTCTGCGGGTCGGCGCCGATGTCGGTGGAGCGGCCCGCCTTCTCCAACGCCTGCGCCATCGTCACCCCGTCGGCGTCGGTGAGGCCGAGCGCGCGCTCGGCGGTCATGGCCCCGCTGATCACCCGCGAACCCGCACAGGCCACGCCGAACCGCGCACCCTCCTCGTCGCCGAAGTTCACGACACCGATCGGCGTGCTCGGATGAAAGCCGCTGTCCTGCAACGCCTTCACCGTGGCGAGCGCGGACACGACGCCGAGCGGACCGTCGTACGCACCGCCGTCCGGCACCGAGTCGAGGTGCGACCCGATGACCACACCCGGGGTCTCGTCGGAGTTGCCCCACCAGGCCCACTGGTTTCCCATCCGGTCGAGCGTGAGGTCGAGCCCGAGCGCCGCGCACTCGCCGGCGAACCACTCGCGCAGGGTGTGGTCCTCACGCGTCCAGGCGAACCGGCGGTAGCCCCCGGACCCGCCGTCACGGCCGACCGGGAGCAGTTCGGCCCACCGGGTGTCGAAATAGTCGGACTCGGTCATCGGTTGCTCCATTCATGGTTGAGCAGGTCACGACAGCGGCGATCGAAGCGGTGCAGGCGGCGGGCATCGCCCACGAGGTCACCCGGGACGGCAAGGTGTCGAGCCTGGAGGAGGCGGCAGCGGCCCGCGGCATCGAGCCGCGCGACCTCATCAAGACGCTGGTGGTGCGGGTGAGCGACGACCAGTACGTCTTCGTGCTCGTGCCGGGCGACCGGCAGTTCGCCTGGCCGAAGGTGCGGGCGCTGCTCGGCACCAACCGGCTCTCGATGCCCGACGCCGCGACCGCTCGCGAGGTCACCGGCTACGAGCGCGGCACGATCACCCCGTTCGGGTCGCAGCGTGCGCTGCCGGTCTACGCCGACGAGCACCTGCGCGGCCGCCGCATCTCGCTCGGTGGGGGCGCCCACGGCGTCGGCCTGACGGTCGGCGGCGACGACGTCATCGCACACTTCGACGCCACCGTCGCCGACCTGTCGGAGTAACTGCTGCACCCACGTCACCGCTCGCCGACCGCCCCCGGCTCGGCGAGATCGGCGTCGGCCGGGTAGATCGTGTGCTCCGGTGCTCGGTTGGTCGCCCGACCCCAGCAGTAGTAGATGACTCCCGGCACGACGAGGCCGATGATCCAGCTGATGTCGGCGCCGCCGAGCTTGTCTGTCAGCGGACCGGTGTACATGCTCTGCGCGAGGAACGGGATCTGCACGACGATGCCGATCACGTAGGTCGCGAGCGCCGGCACGTTGAACCTGCCGTACCGACCGTCCGGGTCGTAGAGCGCGGGAATGTCGACCCGCTCCTTGGAAACCAGGTAGAAGTCGATCAGGTTGATCGCACTCCACGGGGTGAAGACCATCAGCAGCAACAGCACGAAGTTGCGGAAGTTGTCGAGGAAGTCGGCCGACGCGGCGAGCGCCACGATCACCGACAGCGCCAGGAAGACGAAGACGAACGTCATGCGCATCGCCGGCTTCACGACGGCCTTCTTGGAGAAGCCGGTGACGGTGGTGAGCATCGTCATCGAACCGCCGTACGCGTTGAGGGTGTTGACGGTGAGCTTGCCGACCACGATCACGAAGTAGAGGACGATCGCGATCGCCCCGCCGCCGGCGAGGGTGCCGACGAAGCCGACCTGGTTGCCGAGGAAGCCCGACTTCGGGATCGAGGCGATGAGCGCTCCGAGCGTCATCGACCACATCGAGCCGAGCACCGAACCCCAGAGTGTGGCGTTGAAGGTGCGCGTCGCCGGGGTTTCCTCGGGCAGGTAGCGGGAGTAGTCGGCGACGTACGGGCCGAACGTCAGCTGCCACCCGGCGCCGAGCGACACGGCGAGCAGGAACGGCACGAAACCGAAGGTGGGGTTGGCCAGCAGGTCGGCGCCGTTGTACTCGGTGAAGATGCGGAAGGTGATCCACGCCCACCCGAGAATGCCGATGACGGTCGCGACGCGTCCGAGCCGGTGGATCCACCGGTAGCCGAAGGCCGCGACGACGAAGGTCAGCAGACCGAAGATGACGATGCCGACCCACGTGGCGTCGACATGCAGGATCTTGTTGATCGCCTGCCCCGACAGCACGGTGCCGGTGGCGGCGAAGCCGAGGTACATCAGGATGACCAGCACGAGCGGCAGCGCGGCACCGAAGACGCCGAACTGCGCGCGGCTGGAGATCATCTGCGGCAGACCGAGTTTCGGACCCTGCGCGGAGTGCAGCGCCATGACCGCCCCACCCGCGAGGTTGCCGATGAAAAGGCCGACGATCGCCCACAGCGCGTGCGCGCCGAAGACCACGGCGAGGGCGCCGTCGACGACCGCGGTGATCTGCATGTTGGCGCCGAACCACAGGGTGAACTGGCTGGACGGGGTGCCGTGTCGCTCGCTGCGCGGCACGTAGTCGATGCTGCGCTGCTCGACACCGGAGGCGGAGGCCATGTGCTGAGCCCCTCTCGTTCGTGGACCCGGAGGTCCTGTCAGAAACGCGCCGTCGGCGCGGCGGTGATCGGTCGGCCGGACGCGTTCGTCCGGCGCCGAAGCGGGAAGGTCGGGGCCGGCTGCCGCCGACCTTCCCCGGTGCAACGGTCTGTCAGTCGCCGGCCTTCGGTGCCTTGGAGCTCGCGGCCTTCTGCGTCGCCGCGCGCTGCGCCGCGTCCGCATCGTCGGCGTCGCGGACGGTGGGCTCCATCGGCACCCGTGCGCCCCGCTCGCGGGCCACGTCGACCGCGCGCTGGTAGCCGGCGTCGACGTGCCGGAAGACACCCATCGCCGGGTCGTTGGTCAGCAGCGCGGTGAGCTTCGCCGCGGCGAGGTCGGTGCCGTCGGCGACACCCACCTGGCCGGCGTGGATCGAGCGGCCGATGCCGACGCCGCCGCCGTGGTGCAGGGACACCCAGGTGGCGCCGGAGCTGGTCGCGGTGAGCGCGTTGAGCAGCGGCCAGTCGGCGATCGCGTCGGAACCGTCGAGCATGCCCTCGGTCTCGCGGTAGGGCGAGGCGACCGAGCCGGAGTCGAGGTGGTCGCGTCCGATGACGATCGGCGCCGACACCTTGCCCTCCTTGACCAACTGGTTGAACAGCTGGCCGGCCTTGTGCCGCTCGCCGTAGCCCAGCCAGCAGATGCGTGCCGGCAGGCCCTCGAACTCCACGAACTCGCCCGCGGCGTCGAGCCAGCGGTGCAGGTGCTCGTTCTCGGGGAAGAGTTCCTTGAGGGCCTCATCGGTCACCTTGATGTCCTCCGGGTCGCCCGACAGGGCCACCCAACGGAACGGGCCGAGGCCCTCGCAGAAGAGCGGGCGGATGTAGGCGGGCACGAAGCCGGGGAACGCGAACGCGCGGTTGTAACCGGCGGTGCGGGCCTCGTCGCGGATCGAGTTGCCGTAGTCGAAGACCTCGGCACCCTCGTCCTGGAACTCCACCATCGCCTGCACCTGGCGGGCCATCGACTCGCGCGACTTCTTGGTGAAGCCGGTCGGGTCGCCCTCGGCCTCGCGCTGCCACTCCTGCACCGACACCTCGACCGGCAGGTAGGACAGCGGGTCGTGGGCGGAGGTCTGGTCGGTGACGACGTCGATCGTGATGTCGCCCTTGCGGTGCCGCTCGAGCAGCTGCGGGAAGATCTCGGCGGCGTTGCCCACGATGCCGATCGAGACGGCGCGCTTCTCCTCACGGGCCTTGTTGGCGCGCTGGACCGCGTCGTCGAGGTCGTCGGCGATCTCGGTGAGGTAGCGCTTGGCGACCCGGCGCTCCAGGCGGGTGCGGTCGACGTCGGCGATGAGGCAGACGCCGCCGTTGAGGGTGACCGCCAACGGCTGGGCGCCGCCCATGCCGCCACAGCCACCGGTGAGGGTGATGGTGCCGGCGAGCGTGCCGTCGAACCGCTTCTTCGCCACCGCGGCGAAGGTCTCGTAGGTGCCCTGCAGGATGCCCTGGGTGGCGATGTAGATCCACGACCCGGCGGTCATCTGGCCATACATCATCAGGCCCTCGGCCTCGAGCCGGCGGAACTCCGGCCAGGTGGCCCAGTCGGGCACCAGGTGGGAGTTGGCGATGAGCACGCGCGGCGCCCACTCGTTGGTGGTGATCACGCCGACCGGCTTGCCCGACTGCACCAACAGGGTCTCGTTGGGTTCGAGGTCTTTCAACGTCTCGACGATCGCGTCGAACGCCGCCCAACTACGGGCCGCACGGCCCGTGCCGCCGTAGACCACCAGGTCGTCGGGGCGCTCGGCGACCTCCGGGTCGAGGTTGTTCATGAGCATCCGCATCGGAGCCTCGGTCTGCCACGACTTGGCAGAGATCTCGGTTCCGCGCGGGGCGCGCACCGGACGTGCACCTTCCATGATGATCTCCTTCGGTTGAGCGAGTTCAGTTGAGGTCGAGGCCGGTTGCGCCGATCGCGCCACCGGCGGTGATGAGGTCGAAAGCGGCCTGGATCTCGGGAGCCAGGAAGCGGTCGGGGCCCGGCACACCCGCGTCCAGCGCGTCGAGCACTCCGCGGACGGCGGGCGACGGCTGCAGCGGTGCGCGCAAGCGGATCGCCCGGGCGGCGGTGAGCAGTTCGACGGCCAGCACCCGCTGGAGTCCGTCGACGCTGCGGCGCAGCTTGCGGCCGGCGGCCCACCCCATCGACACGTGGTCTTCCTGCATCGCGCTGCTCGGGATCGAGTCGACGCTTGCCGGGGCGGCCAGTCGCTTCATCTCCGAGACGATGCCGGCGGCGGTGTACTGCGCGATCATGTGGCCGGAGTCGGTGCCGGGGTCGTGCGCGAGGAACGGCGGCAACCCGTGGTTGCGGGCGACGTCGAGGGCGCGGTCGGTGCGCCGCTCACTGATGCTGGCGACGTCGGCGGTGACGATCGCGAGGAAATCGAGCACGTAGGCGACCGGCGCGCCGTGGAAGTTTCCGTTGCTCTCCACGCGTCCGTCGAGGGTGATCACGGGGTTGTCGACGGCGGCCGCGAGTTCGCGCTCGGCCACCTGCACCGCGTGGGCGAGGGTGTCGCGGGCGGCACCGTTGACCTGCGGGGTGCAGCGCATCGAGTAGGCGTCCTGCACCCGGGTGCAGGCGTGCGGGTCGCGGTGGCTCTCCCGAATACCGCTGTCCTTCATGAGGTTCCGCAGGTTCTCGGCCGACAGGGCCTGGCCGGGGTGCGGGCGCAGCGCCTGCAGGTCGGCCGCGAACACGTCGTCGGTGCCGAGCAGTCCGTCGATGCTCATCGCGCAGGTGAGGTCGGCGGTGGTCAGCAGCATCCGCAGGTCGTGGATCGCGAGGCAGAGCATGCCGAGCATGCCGTCGGTGCCGTTGATGAGGGCCAGGCCCTCCTTCTCCTGCAACACGACGGGTGCGATGCCGTGCTGCTCGAAGGCTTCGGCCGCGCAGACGAGCGTGCCGTCGGCGAGCGCGACATCGCCCTCCCCCATGAGCGCGAGCGCGCAGTGGGCCAGCGGGGCCAGGTCGCCGGAGCACCCGAGTGAGCCGTACTCGCGCACGCACGGCGTGATGCCGGCGTTGAGCATCGACACGTAGGTGTCGAGGGTCTCGGGGCGGATGCCGGTGCGGCCGGTGGCCAACGTCGAGATGCGCAGCAGCATCAGCGCGCGGACGACCTCGCGCTCGACCAGTGGGCCCGACCCGGCGGCGTGGGACGCGACCAGCGAACGCTGCAGTTGCTGGCGCTTCTGCGGCGGGATACTCGTATTGGCGAGCGCCCCGAACCCGGTGCTCACGCCGTAGTGGGCGACGGTGTCGCCGGCGAGACCCTCGATGATCGTGCGCGACTTGGCCACCTCGGCCCGCGAGTCGTCGGTGAGCGCGATCGGCGCGTCGTACCGGGCCACCGCGACGACGTCGTCGATCGTCACGGCGCCGATGCCGACCTGCACCGTGCGCACGACGTACTGGTCGCCGTCCTGCACGAACAGGTCGCGCGGCGCGCGCTGCGGCAGCGATGCGTGGGAGGACACTGCGACCGATTCGCCCGGCTGCGGGTGCTGCGTGGTTGCCATGTGATCCATTGCACTGCCGACGTGGGGGTGCGGAAAACCATTCGGGTATCGATTCCGTCCCAGATTTGAGACAGTTCATCCATGAAAATCGCCTACCCCCTCGCGAACGCTGCGCTTGCCTGCAGACGCTGCTGTTGCGACGGCAGCGTCTGCAGGCAAGCGCAGCGTTTGCGGGTTGGGGGTGTGGGGGTGGGGCGTCGTGTCGGGGGCGAGTGACGCGATCGCCCTGTTGCAGTTGCTGGCGACCAAGGCGACGCCGCAGCCGGGCGCGAACCTCGCCCGCGAACTCGGGCTCCCCCGGTCGACCACCTACCGGCTGCTCGGGGTGCTCGCCGACGCCGGCCTGGTCAGCCACGACGCCGAGGACCGCCGCTTCGGACTCGGCCCGGCGGCGTACGAACTCGGCTCGGCCTACACCCGGCAGGCGCCGCTGCAGCGCGTTGCGCTGCCCGCCGTCCGATCGTTCGTCGACCGCACCGGCCAGAACGCACACCTCGCGGTGCTGCACGGGCGCGACGTGCTCTATGTCATCGAGGAGCGCGCGCCTGAGCGCCCGATGCTGGTGACGGACGTCGGGGTGCGACTGCCCGCGACCCTCACCGCGTCGGGCTTGGTGATGCTGGCATATCTACCGTCCGCCCAGGTGCGTGCGCTCTTCCCCGGACGCGACGACTTCGTGCAGCGCAACGGCGCCGGCCCGACGTCGCTCACCGTGCTGCGCTCCGAGCTGGCACAGGTGAGAGCGCGCGGCTATGCACAGGAGAACGGCACTGTCACAAAGGGATTGGCGTCGGTGGCTGCCTGCGTGCTCGACCACACCGGCCTCCCCGCAGCCGGCCTCGCCTGCACCTTCACCGACGACCTCGACGCAGCCACCCGCGCCGAGTTGGCCCGCGAGGTGACCGCCAGCGCGGCCACGCTCAGCCGCCGCCTCGGCCACCACTGACCGTACCCGCGAAAGTTTGCGCGACACGCGACCCACGCGCACAGATCCGCAAACATTGGCGGGAGGTCAGAGGGTCAACAGCACCTTGCCCACGTGGGTCGACTGGTCTAGCAGGCGGTGCGCGTCGGCCACCTGGTCGAGCGGGAGGGTGCGGTCGATGATCGGGGTGATCCTGCCGGCCTCGACGAGCGGCCAGACGTTGTCGCGCACGGCGGCGACGATGCGGGCCTTGTCGGCCTTGTCGCGGCCGCGCAGCGAGGTGGCGATCACCGAGCCGCGCTTGCCGAGCAGCTTGGCGATGTCGAGTTCGGCCTTCACCCCGCCCTGCATGCCGATGATCACCAGCCGTCCGTCGGGCGCGAGCGCGTCGACATTGCGGTTGAGGTATTTCGCGCCGATCACGTCGAGGATGACGTCGGCGCCGCGGCCGCCGGTCGCCTCGCGGATCTGCGCGACGAAGTCCTGCTGCTTGTAGTCGATGAGGATCTGCGCGCCGAGTTCGCGGCAGCGCTCGAGCTTCTCGGCCGACCCGGCGGTCACCGCGACGGTGGCGCCGAGGCTGCGGGCCACCTGGATCGCCATCGTGCCGATGCCGCTGCTGCCGCCGTGCTGCAGGAACACCTCGCCGTCGGCCAGGTGGGCGGTCATGACGATGTTCGACCACACCGTGCACGCCACCTCCGGCAGGCCCGCGGCCTCCACCAGCGACACGCCCTGCGGGATCGGCAGGAGTTGGCCGGCCGGCACCGCGACAAGTTCGGCGTAGCCGCCGCCGGCGAGCACCGCACACACCTCGTCGCCGACCTTCCAGCCCTCGACCCCGTCGGCGAGCGCCTCGACGGTGCCGCTCACCTCCAGCCCCGGAATCTCCGACTCGCCCTTCGGCGGCGGGTAGACGCCGATCCGCTGCATCAGGTCGGCCCGGTTGACCCCGGCCGCCGCGACGCGCACGAGCACCTCGCCGTCGCGCAACTCGGGGTCGGGCACCTCCGCCACCGTCAGCACCGACTCGTCACCGAACTTCGGAAGTGTCACAGCACGCATGGATCCGACCCTACGGTGCCGACCTCGGCAGCGGGAATGCCAGGATCGATCCGTGGCCGGCGTGCTCGAAGGTTTCTCGATCATCGCGACCGTCGTCGCCGTCGGCTGGCTGCTGGCCCACCTCAAGGTGCTTGGCATCGAGGCGCAGAACGTGCTGTCGAAGGTGGCGTTCTATGTCGCCTCCCCGGCTCTGCTGCTCAGCGTCATGCAACGAACCCCGCTCGACGCGGTGCTCTCCCCCAACCTGGCAACGGCGGCGGTCGGCGCCATCGGTGTCGGCGTCATCTACCTGCTGATCACCCGCGCGAAGTGGCGGGATTCGTTGGGCGCCAGCATGATCGGTGCCCTGTGTGCCGGCTACGTCAACGCCGGAAATCTCGGCATCCCGATCGCCCAGTACGTGCTCGGCGACGTCGCGTGGGTCGCGCCGACGCTGCTGCTGCAGTTGCTGATCCTCACCCCGGTGGCGATGGCGGTGCTCGACGCCGATGCCCGCGGCGAGCGTCCGACCCCGCTGCGCAGCCTCGGCCGGATGGGCAGCAACCCGATCACGCTCGGCGCGATCGCCGGCCTCCTGCTCACCCTCACCGACACGACACTGCCGACCGTGCTCGCCCGCCCGATCGACCTGCTCGGCAGCATGGCCGTGCCGTCGATGCTCATCGCGTTCGGCGTGTCGTTGCGCCTCGGTCCCAAACCCGCCACCGGCGGCTCGGCGCCGCAGGTCTGGACGCTGGTGGCTCTGAAGACGACGGCGCAACCGTTGCTCGCGTGGCTGGTCGGCGCGTTCGTGTTCGGTCTCGACGGACCGCACCTGTTCGCGGTCGTCGTGCTCGCCGCCCTGCCGACGGCGCAGAACGTGTTCACGTACGCGGTGAGGTACAACCGCGCGGTCACGCTCAGCCGCGACGTGGTGTTCATCAGCACCTTCGTGTCGGTGCCGGTGATCATCGTGATCTCGGCGTTGTTCCACCTGTAGGGCCGACTTCGACCCAGATACCAACAACCTCGGCCGGTTGGAGCGCGACGGACTCGTCAGCACGGGTGAGGCCGACCTGGCCGTTGACGACAGGCACGGACGCCTCAGCCGACACCACCGGTCCGGTGATCGCCATCCCGTGGGCGTTCCTGGCACCGGCACTCATCGGCGTGCCGCTGGTGGCAGCGGTGGCAGCGATGGCGGTCACCCGCTCCAACCCGTCGGTCATCCGCCGGGAGGCAACCTGAGGCGCGGCTCCCGGTGATCGGCCGACGGTTCCCCCGTCGTCCGATCACCGTGCTGGGGCAGGATGGGGAACATGAGCGACGACTCCAACCCGACTGCCGCATCCGACGAACACGGCCGCTTCGTCGTGATCACGCCCGAGGGCATGGGCGTGGCCGATCCGACGTCGGCGGAAGCTGGGGCCGAGGGGTCGAAGCCGCAACGCCGCACCGAGAACCCCACCGAACTCGTCGAGCAACCGGCGAAGGTGATGCGCATCGGGTCGATGGTGAAGCAACTGTTGGAGGAGGTGCGAGCCGCCGGACTCGACGAGCAAGGCCGCAAGCGGCTCGCCGACATCCACGCCCGATCGATCGCCGAGCTCAAGGACGGCATCGCTCCCGAACTCGCCGAGGAACTCGACCGCATCACGCTCCCGTTCGGTGACGAGGCGCCCAGCGACGCGGAGTTGCGCATCGCGCAGGCCCAACTCGTGGGCTGGCTCGAGGGGTTGTTCCACGGCATCCAGACCGCGATCGTCGCGCAACAGATGGCGTCGCAGGCGCAGTTGCAGGCCGTGCGTCGCGGGCTCCCCCAGCGGGCCGAGCAACCCTCCGGGCACGACGACGAGCACCCGACGGGGCAGTACCTCTAGTTCTCCGCCGACGGAACTCCTCGTCACCGAGGGAACTCCTCCCGCGGCGTTCCCTCGGTGACGAGGAGTGGCCTCGTCGGCGCGGTCCTGCTACTCGTACATCACGTAGTCGGGCTTGGGCGTCAGCGCCAGCACCTCGGCCGGCTGCATCAACGGACCCCCGCCGGCGGTGTCCTCGGAGTAGAAGATCTTGAACCCGGCGTGGATGTGCGGCGGGGTGTCCTTCATGACGATGTCGTAGGCCTTGATCTTGTCCTGCGGCACGCCGATGCCGTCGACAGACTTGATCACTGCGACGCCGGGGTGGTCCTTCAACCCGTCTTCGGCGGTGAAGATCGAGCGACGCAGCACGTGCACCACGAGCGCCTTCTGCGGCAGGTCGTGCTCGGCGACCAGGTCGGCCAGGTATTTCGCGACCTCGTCGACGGCGGCGCCGGTGGTCGTGCCGAAGTGCTTGCCCGGGGTCTGCCCGGCCAGGATCGCCCACTCGGGGTCGAGCGCGAGCCCGACGTGCGGTTCGAGCAGCCACTTCTCGAAGGCCTTGGCCTCGTCGAGGAACGAGGCACGGCCGGGCTGGATGTCGAGCAACAGGATCGACCCGTTGTCCTTGGCAGCCTTGGTCCACTCGTCGAGCACCGCGGCCGGCATCCGCTCGCGGTACATGCCGTCCTTGCCCGGGTAGGGGTGCACGACGGTGGCGATGAGTTCCATCACCGGCAGCGGCTTCGCGGTGCCGTCGTCGTAGTCCTTCACGACCTTGAGCATCTTGTCGATCTGCGCCTGCAGGTCATTGCCGACTCCGAGCTCGCCGAGCGCGGGTGCGCCCGGCATCCCGCAGTAGCCGACCAGGCGACGTCCGGGAAGGATGGTGCGGCCGCCGCCGGGCAGGGTCGCCTGCGTCGCTGTAGGCATCGGCGTGGGAGCCGATGTCGAGGTGGTCCCGACCGGCGTCGCGCCCTTCGTGCTGCCGGTCGTCGACGTGCTGTCGCCACCGCTGCCGCTGCACGCGCTCACCCCGGCCGCCGCAGCGGCGACCAGGAAGGCGCGTCGTCCGATCTTCGTTCCCCCGAGCCTCATCACCCATTCACAGTATGCCGACGCGTCCGGTCAGCGGGCGACCGGCTCGCTGATCCGGCCGTCGACGATGCGCACGACCTCGTCGTGCTCGCCCAGGGTGGCGAGGTCGTGGGTGACCACGACGGTGCCGACGCCGCGCTCGACGGTGAGGCCGCGCAGCAGGTCGATGATCGCCAGCCCCCGGTCGTGGTCGAGCGCCGACGTCGGTTCGTCGACCAGCAGCAGCTGCGGCTGGTTCATCAGGGCCCGGGCGATGCCCACCCGCTGGCGCTGACCACCCGACAACGCCGCCGGACGCCGGTCGGCCACGGCCGACAACCCCACCTCGTCCAGCAGCGACAGTGCGCGCTTCTTGGCAGCGGCCGAACGGTCACCCGACAGCCGGGCCACCATCTCCAGTTGCTCACGGGCGGTGAGCGACCCGAGCAGGTGCGGTTGCTGGAAGACGAAGCCGATCCGGTTGCGGCGCAGATCGGTTCGGGTCGATCGCCGCTTCCCGGTGACCTCGCGTCCGTCGAGCAGCACCCGCCCCGAGGTGGGGGTGAGCAGCAGACCGGCCACGGCCAGTAGGGTCGACTTGCCCGACCCGCTCGGGCCGGTCACCGCGACGAACTCACCGCCGTCGACCGTGAACGAGACATCGTCGAGCGCCATGACGACACCGTCGCCGTCGGGGAACTCCATTGAGACGTGGTCGAGTTCGAGCACCTTCATCGCGCACCTGCCAGAGCGTTCATCGGGTCGACGGTGATGACGCGGCGCAGCGCGGCGGCCGCGCCGATCAGCCCGACGACGAGTAAGAGGATCAACGGGTTGAGCACGGTCGCCACCTCGATGACGACCGGCACGGTGCCGGCCACCGCGAGGCCGGCGGCGACCGCCACCGTCGCCCCGATCAGCCCGCCGATGAGGAGGGTGAGCAGGGCCTGTCCCAGGGCGTCGCCGACCAAGTAGGAGGTCTTCGCCCCGATCGCCTTGAGCACCGCGAGGTCGGTCTCGCGCTGCACCGTCCAGACGGTGAAAAACGCGCCGATCACCAGGGCGCTGATCGCGATCAGCAGCACCCGGATCATCGTCAGCGAACCGTTCTCGGCCGAGTACGACCCGATCGCCGACAGCGACTCCTTCGGGGTCTGCGCCGACAAGCCGGTGGCCGCGTCGAAGGCCGCCCGGTCGAACCCGGACGCGGTGTCGACCAGCAGCACCGAACCGGCGCCGGAGGCTCCGCCGGTCGCCGCCCAGACCGTGCGCGGAACCCACAGCACCGGCAGGTGGCTGAAGGAGGCGTTGTCGGCCAACGCGGCCACCCGCAGCGTCGCATCGCCGACGGTCACCTGGTCGCCGACCCGCAGCCCGTGCTCCTCGGCGAAGTCGCGGCAGACGACGGTGTTGCCGGCGAGGAGTTCGCGCGGGGCCGCCGCGCTGCCCGGGTCGACCCCGAAAATCGTCACCTGGGTGGCCGAGCCGCCGACGGTCGCCCGGGTCGTGGCGATGCCGAGCGGGTCGGCCGAGGTGACTCCCGACTGGGCGCGTGCCGTCTGCACCTGCTGCGGCGTCACCCGGCTGGAGTTGAACGACAGACTCTGCCCGTCGCCCGGCCGCTCGAACGCGATCTGCGCCGAGGGCAACGACGTCACCGCCGAAATCGACTGTCGCGAAAGTCCTTCGGTGAGCCCGCTGAGCATCACCACCAGCGCGGTGATCAACGACACCGCCGTCACCATGAGCGCAAACCTGCCCCGCGCCCACCACAGGTCCCGGATCGCCAGGAACACCTCGTCAACTCCTCTACGTCTCGTGCGGGCACCGGACACGGTGCGCCGTCAACTACTCCAGTGCACCGCGCAGCACCCCCTTTCGACATCGCGCAGGAAGTTGGTTCGGACATCAACCATTCGATGGATGTCCGCGGCTGTCGCGGGGGCCACCGCCCGCAGTACCGTCGGTGTCGATGCCTGAGTCCGATCCCGCCGTCACCTTCGACCGCACGACCCACGACCACGAGGTGCCCCGCGACAGCCCCGTCGTCGCCGCCATGAAATGGGCGATGCACGCGCTGTTCGCATTGCTGCTGGTAGTCGGCACGATCCGCGGCGCGCAGGAGGCCACCCACCCGGTTCCGTTGGTGATCGGGTGTGTGCTGCTCGGCGCCTGGTACCTGCTCGGTCTCGTCGCCGAGGGTCGTTCCCGATCGCTCGGAGTCGCCTGGTTCGCAGTGCTTTTCATCGGTTGGGTCGGGCTGGTCGCGGCGAGCACCGAGCTGTCCTGGGTGGCGTTCGCGCTGTTCTTCCTGGCGCTGCACCTGCTGCCCAAACCGTTCGGGCTGCTCGCGGTGGCCGCCGGCACGGCGGTCGTGGTGACCGCCCAGTTTCGCAGCCCGGGCACCGCCGCGGTGCCGAGCGTGCTCGGCCCGTGCATGGGCGCGATCGTCGCCGTCGGCATGTCGTGGCTCTACCGACAGTTGCGCGCCAAGAGCGAGCAGCGACGGCAACTCAACGCCGAACTCGTTGCGGCGCAAGGCGATCTGATCGCTACCCATGACGCACTCTCCGGCGCGCAACGCGAGGCCGGACGGCTCGACGAACGCACCCGGGTGGCCCGCGACATCCACGACACGCTCGCGCAGGGGTTCTCCAGCATCGTGCTGCTCTCGCGCGCGGGGCTGTCCGGCAACGCCGACGCCGAACGGCTGCGCGACATCCTCACCCGGATCGAGCAGACCGCGTCCGAAGGTCTGGGCGACGCCCGCACCGTGGTGCACGCGCTCACTCCGCCCCAACTCGACCACGCACCGCTGGTCGCGGCGCTCGGACGGCTGGTCGAGCGGCAGACCGGACGCACCCGGGTCGAGTTCGTCACCGACGGCGCGGTGGCGAGCCTGCCGACCACCACCGAGGTGGCGTTGCTGCGCATCGCGCAGGGCGCCTTGGCCAACGTCCGTCAGCACGCGAACGCGCAGCGGGCGGTCGTCACGCTCACCGCCGACGGTCTCGCGGTGCGCCTCGACGTGCGCGACGACGGCGACGGGTTCGATCCCGACCGGCCGATCGTGCCCAGCCAGCAGGGCGGCTACGGCATCGCCGCGATGCGTGCTCGCACCGAGGAGGCGGGCGGGTTGTTCGACATCGTCTCGGCGCCCGGCGAGGGCACCACGGTGCACGCCGAGATCCCGCTGCCGCGCGGAGGCGCCCGATGACCCGCGTGCTGGTGACCGACGACCACCCGGTGGTGCGGGCCGGGCTGCGGATGTTGCTCGAGGCGTCGGGCATCGACGTCGTCGCTGAGGCGGCCTCGGGCGCCGAGGCGATCGCGCTTGCCCGCGACCTGCGCCCCGATCTGGTGCTGATGGATCTGCAACTCGGCGACGGCATGGACGGTGTCGCTGCCACCAGCGCGCTGCTGGCTCTGCCCACGCCGCCGCAGGTGTTGATCGTCACCACCTACGACACCGACGCCGACATCCTGCGGGCGGTCGAGGCCGGCGCCGCCGGCTATCTGCTCAAGGACGCACCCGCGGCCGACCTCGTCGACGCCGTCGAGCGCGCGGCCCGCGGTGAGACCGTGCTGGCGCCGGCGGTGGCCGATCGGCTGCTGGCGCGGCTGCGGCGTCCGGCACCCAGGCTCAGCGCGCGCGAAACCGAGGTGCTGAGGCTCGTCGCCGACGGCGCGTCGAACAGGGAGGTCGCCCGCGCGCTGTTCCTGTCGGAGGCCACGGTGAAGTCGCACCTCGTGCACATCTTCGACAAGCTCGACGTCGACTCGCGCACGGCCGCGGTCGCCCGCGCCCGCGAGGTCGGGCTGCTGCGCGGGTAACGGGCAGGGCTCACCGGGCGTAGTCACCGGCCTGGTCAGCGGGCCCGGTCAGCGGGCCCGGTCACCGGAGGTCTTCAGCGCACGCTCTGCGGCGCGGCCCGGTCGGCCTCGTCCCGTTCCATCTGTGCGTTGAAGTCACGCTTGCCGGCCTGCCACGCATCCTCGTTCTGGCCCGAGCGCCAGTAGCCGGAGATCGATGCCCGCTCGCGCGGCACCTGCCGCTCGAGGAACAGGTAGCGACGTAGGTCGCGGATCATGTCGGCGTTGCCGTGCACGAATGCCTCGACCACGCCGTCCGGCCAGTCGGCCGCACGCACCGCGGACACCAGACCGCGACCGTACGCACTGCCGTGCCCTGCGCCGTTCCCCTTGCTGTCGGCCGCCGGGACCTCGTCGCGGTGCACCCACTGCACCTCCACCCCGGGCATGACCCGCAGCGGCACGTGCGCGGAGGCGTCGGCGACCTCCGCGAACACCAGGGCCCGGGCGCCGTCGGGCAGTTGCTCCAGCGCGGCGGCGATCGCCGGCAGCGCCGACTCGTCGCCGACCAGCAGGTGCACATCGGCGTCCGGGTTGGGGCGCCACCCTCCGCCCGGGCCGAGGAAGCCGATCGACTCCCCGGGCTGCACCGTCGCCGCCCACGGGCCGGCGAGCCCGGAGTCGCCGTGCACGACGAAGTCGATGGCGAGTTCGCCACGCGCGGGGTCGTACGAACGGATGGTGTACGTGCGGGTGACCGGCCACTGCTCCCGCGGCAGCGTCTCGCGCAGTTCCTCCGGGTCGAACGGCCATCGGTAGTCGGCACCGGCCGGCGGGAACAGGATCTTCACGTAGTGATCGGTGTAGGCCAGCGGCTCCAGTTCGGCGCCGGAGAAGTGGACCCGCACCAGGTCGCGGGTGATCGACTCGGTTCGGGCAACCGTGACGGTCTTGGGCACACGGCGCGGCCGGGGAGAATCAGACATAAGGCAAGCCTAACCACCCTCGAAGGTGAGCCCGGCCGACCTCAGGTCACCGAGTCGGGTTCGGCGTATCCCAGCTTCCTTCCGGCGCCGCTGGTGGCGGTGTTCGAGTCGACCGGTGGCACGATCTGCCCGACCGGCTACGACGGAGCGATCGGACCGGCGCTGCTGACCGGTGCAGTCGCGGTCGGGATCGGCACGATCGTCGCCGCGTTCGCACCGGGGCGGGTCAGCCCCCGCTGAGCAGTCGGCCGGGTTGGGGCGTCGCGTGCGCGGCTCGCACCGCGCGCAGGATGCGGGCGGTCGCCCGGTCGCCGTCGGTCCAGCCCGACAGGTCGAGCCAGTGGTGCGCGAACGCCTCGCTGGCCGGACGCACCTGCGGCTCGGCGTCGCAGATCACCCGGAAGATCACGTCGGCGTGCCGGATCCGCGGGTCGAACACGACGGTGACGATGTCGCCCGGGTCGATGACCAACCCGGTCTCCTCCAGCACCTCCCGGCGGACGGCGTCGGCGGGCTGCTCGCCGCGGTCGACCAGCCCGCCGGGCAGAGAGTGCCCGCGGCGGTGCGACTGGCGCAGGGCCAGCACCTTGCCGTCCCACTCGATGAGCGCGATCGCACCCAACGCGTACGTCGGTTTCGCCGCCCGCACCAACCGGTGACTGAGCCCCGGTGGCAGGGCCTTGAAGACCCGCAGGCCGGCCCGGCGCACCTTGCCGGGCTTGCGTGCGCTCACGCTGTCGCCGAACCTTCGGTCGGGTCGTCGAACAGATCGTCCGATCCCCCCGACGACCGCGACCCGTGATGCTCGCGCACCGCCCGGATCGCGTTGTTGACCACCGCGACGAAGGGCACGGCCACGAACGCACCGAAGATGCCGGCCACCAGCGTGCCGCCGGTGACGCCGACGAGGATCGCCAACGGATGGATGTCGACGGCCTTGCCCAGGATGATCGGGTTGAGCAGGTTGCCGAACAACTGCACGATGAGCACCAACGCGATCGCCACCACGATGGCCGTCGTCAGCCCCTGGCTGACGAATGCGATCAGACACACGACCACGCCGGCGACCAGCACCCCGATCAGCGGCACCAACGAGCCGAGGAACAGCAGCACCGCCAACGGCACCACCAACGGCATGTCGGCGATCATCATCACCGGCACCATCGCGACGGCGTTGATCGCGGCGAGCAACACCAGGCTGCGCATGTACGCGGTGAGCGTGCGCCAGCCGGCCTGCCCGGCTTCCTGCACGTGGTCGTGGATGTGGTCGGGGAACATCGAGACGACCCAACCCCAGATGCGTCCGTTGTCGAACAGCATGAACAGCGTTGCGAACAAACAGAACACGCCACCCGACAGCACACCGATGGCCCCGGTGGCCCGGTCCAGAGCGGCCGACGACCCGCCGAACTGCTCCTGCAGCGTCTGCCCGAGCTGCACCGAGTAGCGGTCGGCCTGCTTCGGCGTCATCTTCAACGGCCCGTTGACCAGCCAGTCGCGGATGGAGGCGAGACCGCCGTCCAACTGCGACAGCAGGTTGTCCTTGGAGTAGGCGATCTGGCTGATGACGAACCACATCAGCCAACTGATCACCGCGATGCCGCCGAGGAAGACGATGAGCACGGCGAGCGTGCGCGGCACCTTGAACCGCACCAGCAGCGCCACCAGCGGCTGCAGCAGCGCGCAGATCATGATCGCGACGGTGACGGTGATCGTGACCAGGCTGATCCGGTCGAGCAGCCACGCGAGGGTGACGACCCCGCCGATGATCAGCACGAAACACAGCGACCACCAGGCGGCCACCTGCACGCCGAAACTGACGTCGTCGAGCGGACGCTTGGGGCGTTGCGTCTCGACGACCTTGATGGCCGTCGGCTGTTGCTCGGGACGGTGGGAGTCACGCACGGTGACAGCCTGCCACCTCGGGCGGCCGCCCGGTCAGAGGGCGGCCTTGGCCAGCGAGAGGCCGGCGGCCCGACCCGAGAAGATGCAGCCGCCGAGGAAGGTGCCCTCGAGGGCGTTCTTGCCGTGCACCCCGCCGCCGCCGAAGCCGGCCGCCTCACCCGCGGCGTACAGCCCCTCGACCGGCGCGCCGTCGGCGCCGAGCACCCGCGACTCCAGGTCGGTCTGGATGCCGCCGAGCGTCTTGCGGGTGAGCACGTTGAGGCGCACACCGATCAACGGACCGTGTTTGGAGTCGAGCATGCGGTGCGGCGCCGAGACCCGACCGATCCGGTCGCCGCGGTAGCGACGGGCGTTGTGGATCGCGTTGACCGCGAAGTCCTTGGAGTAGGCGTTGGCGATCTCCCGGTCGCGGGCCTCGATCTGCCGGCGCATCAGGTCGACGTCGAGCAGCGGTTCGTCGGTGAGCGCATTCATCTTCGCCACCAGGTCGAGCAGGGTGTCGGCCACGACGAAGTCCTCGCCGTGGTCGACGAAGGCCTGCACCTCACGGGGCGCGCCCTTGCCGATGCGCGACCTCAGCACCGCCTTCACGTCGTGGTCGGTGAGGTCGAGGTTCTGCTCCGATCCCGACAGCGCGAACTCCTTGGCGAGCATCGTGCTGGTGAGCACGAACCAGGAGTGGTCGTACTGCTCGATGTCCGGCGTAGTGCGCAGGTAGCGCAGCGTGCCGAGGGTGTCGTACGACGGGAGGTAGGGCGCGGGCAACTGCCGGCCCAGCGCGTCGAACCACATCGGCGAGGGCGCCGACAGGATACGGATGGCGTGGCCGGGCCAGACGGGGTTCCAGTTGTGGATGCCCTCGACGTAGTGCCACATGCGGTCGCGGTTGACCAGGCGGCCACCGGCTGCGGCGGTGATGTCGATCATCCGCCCGTCGACGTACGCCGGCACGCCGGTGATCATGTGCTTCGGCGGGGTGCCGAGGTGGTCGGGCCAGTGCTTGCGGACGAGGTCGTGGTTGCCCCCGATGCCGCCGGACGAGACGACGACCGCCGACGCGGTGAACTCGAAATCGCCGACCTCGTCGCGGTTGCTGGCGACGCCGCGGGCGGACGCGTCGGGTGCGAGCACGCGTCCGCGGACGCCGGTGACGGCGCCGCCGCCGCGCACCAGCTCGTCGACGCGGTGCCGGTGGGCGAAGGTCACCAGACCCTTGGCGGCACCCTCGCGAGCGGCCTGGACGAACGGCTCGGCGATGCCCGTGCCGGTGCCCCAGGGCACGTGGAAGCGGGGCACGGAATTGCCGTGACCGAGGGCCCGGCCGTCGCCACGTTCGGCCCAGCCGACCAGCGGGGTGAACTTCACCCCGCGGGACAGGAGGTAGTCGCGCTTGATCGACGCCGCGAACTCGACGTAGGCCCGACCCCACTGCTTCGCCCAGTGGTCTTCGTCGGATTCGCCTGCGAAACGGTCCCATTGGGCACTGCCCTGCCAGTCCTGCCAGGCGAGGTCGAGCGAATCCTTCACCCCCATCCGGCGTTGCTCCGGGGAGTCGACAAGGAAAATCCCGCCGAACGACCACCACGCCTGACCGCCGAGGTTGGCCTCGTTCTCCTGGTCGATCACCAACACCTTGCGACCGGCCGCGACCAGTTCGGTGGTGGCGACCAGGCCGGCGAGACCGGCTCCGACGACGATGACGTCCGCGTCCATGCGCTGCACTCCTGCACTCGGTCCTACAGTTCTTGCCCTGGGTGGCCCCGACGCTATCCCGCCCCGAACGCCTGCGGACGGCTTCCGGGCGATGTCCCGCCCTTCGACCCCCCTCTACATTGAGTCGCATGGACGAGGTCACCCTGGGCGACGCGATCGACGAGCTCTACGCCGGCGATCCGGCCGAGTTCGTCGCGACCCGCAAACGCCTGGTGGCTGCCGCTCGCAAACAGGCCGACAAGGAGTTGCCGAAGACGATCGGCGCTCTGCGCAAGCCTTCAGCGGCTGCGGCTGCGATCAATCAGCTTGCCCGACAAGAAGATCCGCCTGACATCCCCGCGCTTTGCGAACTCGGTGAACGGATGCGCGATGCCGCCGCCCGGATGGACACGGCTGCGCTCAAGGAGCTGGGCGCCGAGCGCAGCTCACTCATCCGCGAGTTGCTCGCCGAGACCGAGTCGTTCGGTGCGACCGGCGCCGCAGCCAAGGACCAATTGACCCAGACCTTCACCGCCGCCCTCGCATCGGCCGAGGCCGAAGACGCCGTGTGCAGCGGGCACCTGGTGAATCCGTTGTCGTACAGCGGTTTCGGCGAGGTCGAGGTGGCCGAGGCGGTGGCGGTGCCGCTACGTGAGCTGCAGGAGGCGAGGCTCGCGCAGCTCGCCGAACGTGAGGCCCAGCGCGCCGCCAAGCCCACCCGTGGACACGACGACTCGTCGGGCGGGCGGCAGGAGTCAAAGCCGGAGCCCGCCGCGAAACCGGAGCCCGCCCCGGCGCCTGCGCGCAGCGAGCCTGCCGCTGGGCCCGTCAGCGCGCCGAGCGCGGCGCCGTCCGCCTCACCGAGCGCAGCGCCGTCCGCATCACCGAGCAATGCGCCGGACCCGGCGAACGCGCGCGCCGTCTACGAGCAGTGCGTGGCGCTGGAGCAGCAGGCGCAGGCCGCGGTCGAAGCAGCACGCGCCGCGTTGGCCACCGCCAAGGAGCATGCCGCCGCGGCGGGACGAGCCCGCCAGGCCGCCGAAGACCTGCTCGACTCGCTCACCTGAACACCCACGACCCCCGCAAACGCTGCGCTTGCCGGCACACGCTGCAGCTGCAACAGCAGCGTGTGCCGAGAACTGCAGCGTCTGCGGACTTGGGGGCGGCGAAGTTCGGGTGCGGCGGGTGTCGGTGCGCGCAGTGGGATCAGGCCGAGATCTTGGTGGTGCAGTACTGACGCAGCTTCTGCGCGTCGGTGTTGTACGTGGAGGTCGAGACCGTACGGCGAGCCTTGCGGGCGTCGGCCATGTCGTCGAAGTCCTTGGCCACCTTCCACACCAGGGGCGTGAACTGCTTGTCGCCCGGCTCCTTGGTGAGCGTGCGCAAGTACGTGGCGGTGGAGCGGAAATTGTTCGCAGCGCTGTCGAGGTCGGCCGCCTTCTGCGAGCGAACCGCGTTGTTCCAGATCGTCACCGCGCTGTTCGACCGCGAGTTGGCGTTGACACACGAGTTGATGAGCGCCTGCGACGCGCCGGCCTTCTTCGTGGTCGGTGCGGCCGGGGTCGAGGTCGCACTGGTCGACGATGTGGTCGAGGTCGCTCGCGACGTCGCGGTCGAAGTGCTGGACGCCGCGGTGGTGCTCGAGGTCGCGGTGGCCGACGACGAAGTGGCCGGGGTTGCAGATGAGCTGCCCGACTCGGTCGCGACCGACGTCGGGTCAGTTGTGCTGCTCGCGTTGCTCGGGCCGCTCGTCGTGCTGCTGGTGGACGGCTGCGAGCTGGTGGACGTGCCACCGCCACCGGTGCACGCCGCGAGCGCGAGCGTCGCGGCCAGGGCGATGCTCGTGGTTGCCGCGCGCCGGGGGTCGTGCTTCAAGAACATCCGTCCACCATGCAACGCGCTGGTGGCGCGCACAAAATCGGCGTGCAGCATCTGCAACCGGCCATCAGCACCACCCTGACGTGAGGGTCAGTCCTCGAACGGGTGACCGGTCGGGCCGTCGTACGGGTCGGGGTCGTCGGGACCGGTGCCCGCGAGGGCCGTGCCGAGCCACGACACGACGGTCCAGCCGGAGTCCGAATCTCCTTCGAGCACAACGATGCCGGTGTTGGGCAAAGGCTGGGCGTGGAGATCGGAGTCCTTGATGTTGTCGGCCCGCTGGTAGGTCCAGAAGCGGATGATCGCGCCGTGGCTGACCAACACCGCGGTGTCGACGCCCGACGCCTCGATCTCGCGGACGCTCTCGTCATAACGGGCGAGCACCTCGTGGCCGGACTCACCACCGGGCACCCGCCGATCGAGTTCGCCGTCGGCCCAGTCGCCCATCAGAGTCAGGTAGGCGTGGACGCTGTCGGGATCGGTGCGCTTCTCCAACTCGCCCGCTTGGATCTCGTGTGCGCCGACAAGAGCCTGCGGCTGCAGACCGAGGTGGTAGGCCAGCGGCGCGACGGTCTCCTGGGTGCGCTGAGCACGACTGGTCCACAGCGCGTCGATCTGCTCGCCGTGCAGGGCCGCAGGGATCGCCTCGGCCTGCTCGATGCCTCGGTCGGTGAGCCCCGGACCAGGCAGGGTGGTGTCGAGGGAACCTTGCACGTTGGCCGGGGTCTCCCCGTGCCGGATCAGGATCAACCGCATGCCCCCATTGTCCCTACCCAGGTGAACGGCAGGTGCCCCGGCACGGTGTCCGCTCGGCCGACACCGCATCTTGCCAACTGGTGCGCTTCTTGCCACGGGCCCGCACCCAGATGCGCACCAGTTGGCAAGATGCGGTGCCGGCCGAGCGGGGAAGCACTCACGCGCGGGCGCGCAGCACCAGCTCCAGCTCGAACCGCGCCTTCGGGTCCTCCAGCACCTCGCCGAACAGTTCGCGCAACTGACCGAGGCGGTAACCGATGGTCTGCGGGTGCACGTGCAACTCGTCGGCGATCTTCTTGCGCTCACCGCGCCAGCGCAGCCACGACTCGAGTGTTTCCAGCAGCCGTTCGCGCTGTCCCTCGCCCAGATCGTCGAGCGGGGCGAGTCGTCGCCGGGCGAGTTCGGAGACGAGGTCACGCTGCGCCGCCACCATCACTTCGACGGTGTGCTCCACCACCCACCGCGGTTCGGCTACCGGCGGCACACCGACCGCCGCCATCGTCGCCTTGAGCGACTCCGACACCGCGGTCCACGGGCGCCCCGGGCCGAGCCACGCGCTGCGTCCGGCGAGAGCGAGTTCGAGCTCGCGTCGGGCGCGCGCCGACTGCGGCTCGGGCGCGACGGCGACCGCCTGACCACCCCGCGCGGCGCCGAGCGACCGCTCGCCGAGCCGCAACCGCAAGCCCTCCGCGTTGTCCAACGGCAGCACGATCGCGATCAGCCGGTCGGGAATCGTCCACCCCGCGCGCGCCGCGAGCTGACGCACCTCCACCTCGTCCGAGCGGGGCGCCAGCAACGCGTTGAGCAGCGCGGCACGAGCCCTGTCACGTTGCCCGACCTGCCGCGACTGCTCCTCGGCGTAGCCCTCGACGCTGGCCGCCGAGATCTCGTCGAAGTAGATGAACAGCGCCTCACCGAGGTGCATCAGCACGCGCGAGTCGACTCCGGCCTCGATGGCCGCCTCGGACACGATGCGCAGCGAGAGCCGCGAGCCGAGCCGGTACGCCGACAACAGTGCTTCGAGCGATCGGCCGGTGCGCGCCTCGCCGATGCCGAGCGCGCGGTAGACCGCCTGTGCCTCCGGGGTGAAGGCAGGCTGGTCGGTGCCGGGTAGTTCGAGCAGCAGGCGTTGCAACGCGACCTCGACCCCGCGCCGGACGGCGGCGCCGAACTCGCCGTCGAGCGGCCGGGCATACTCCACGATCTCGCGCGGGATGTTGTCGACGATCGTCTCGACCAGATCGGGAAGCACCGGTCCGATGATGTCGCTGATCGCGGCAGGCAGTTGCGCCCACGGCTGGGGGCGCCCGGCGGGGGAAACTGTGACAGTTGTGGTCATCAGCTGCCTTCGCGGTAAATGTGGGGTGACGATTGGCTCCATTTTATCGCGAGAGCACAAATTTCACTCCGAGATTCTGCTTTCCAACTCACCGCTTCAGCCGCCCGCGCCAACCACACTGGAAAGCATGGGAGTTCGAAAGGCGATCCACCGCGCCGTCTCGGTGCTGACGTCACCGGCGACCCCGGAGGACTACCTGCAGGTCATCAACCCGTTGTCCTCCGCTCGCCAGCTGCGCGGCGTCGTCACGGCCGTGCGCCGCGAGGGCACCCGCTCGGCCACCATCTCTATCCGCCCCGGACGCGGCTGGGCACCACACCTGGCCGGCCAGTGGGCGCGCATAGGTGTCGAGATCAACGGCGTGCGCCAGTGGCGCTCCTACTCCCTGTCTGCGCCCGAAGGGCACGACCCGGAGATCACGGTGACGGCCATCGGACGCGTCTCCAGCCACCTGGTGCAGCACACCAAGGTCGGCGACATCCTCTTCCTCGCTCCGCCGCAGGGCGAGTTCGTGTTGCCGACCGGCCCACGTCCGCTCTTGATGATCACCGCGGGCAGCGGCATCACCCCGGTGATGTCGATGCTGCGCACGCTCGTGCCGAAGCGACGCGACGCCGACGTGGTGCTCGTGCACTCCGCCCGCACCGAAGGCGAGGCCCTCTTCCTCGACGAGCTGCGCGCGATGCAGCGCGACTACCCGGGCCTGCACGTCGTCACCCGATTCACCGCCACCCAGGGACGTCTCGACTTCTCCGACGCCGCCCAGGTGGATGCGGTCTGCCCCGATTGGCGCTCACGCAAGGCCTACGTGTGCGGCCCGATCGAACTGCTCGACGACACCGAGAAGTTCTGGGCCAACGCCGGCCTGCCGCACGGCCTGCAAGTGGAGCGCTTCGCGCCTGCCCAGCTTGTGCCGTCCGACACCGACGGCGGACGCATCACCTTCGCCCGCTCCGACAAGGAGGCCGTCGCCGACGGCTCCACCCCGATCCTCGAGGTCGGCGAGGAAGCGGGCGTCATCATGCCGAGCGGTTGCCGCATGGGCATCTGCCGCACCTGCCTCACCCCACTGGTCTCCGGCCAGGTGCGCGACCTGCGCACCGGCGAGATCCACGCCGACGAGGGTGAGCTCATCCAGACCTGCATCACCGCCGCCGTCGGACCCGTGCACCTGGAGATCTGACGATGACCACGACCGACCTGCACCCCACGAATCACCCTGAGAGTCAGGAGCTTTCATGACGATCACCAACGCCAGCGTCGTCGAGCGACGCACCGCGATCTACACCGATTCGGAGAAGAAGCGGACCGGTGTGCTGCCCACCGAGGGCGGCACCACCACCCGTCCGAAGGCGGCCGCGCACCTCACCGACGAGCAGGTGGCCGAGCTCGGTCGCGAGCTCGACGCGATCCGCGACGAGGTGCTCGCCAAGCGCGGCGCGAGCGACGCCGCCTACATCCGCAAGGTCATCAAGATCGCGCGCACCTTCGACATCGCGGGCCGCACCGCGCTGATCTTCGGCAAGCACAAGCCGATGTTCGCGCTCGGGGTCGCCGGGGTCTCCCTCGGCAAGATCCTGGAGAACATGGAGATCGGGCACAACGTGCTGCACGGCCAGTGGGACTGGATGCGCGACCCTGACATCCACTCGACCACCTGGGAGTGGGACTTCGTTGCCCCGGCCCGCGGCTGGCAGCACACCCACAACGACCTGCACCACACGTACACGAACGTGATGGGCAAGGACCGCGACGTGGGCTACAACATCCTGCGTATCAGCGACGAGCAGCCCTGGCAGAAGCGCGATGTCTTCAACGTGCTCGTCAACGGTGTTCTGGCGCCGGCCTTCGAGTGGGGCATCGCCTCCTACGACCTCGAGTGGGACCAGGTGCAGACCGGTGCCAAGTCGCGCGAGCAGCTCAACGAGGACGTCGAGGCGCTCAAGGCGAAGGCCGTGCGTCAGGTGCTCAAGGACTACATCGCCACGCCGCTCGTCGCCAGCCTGACCGGCTCCGGCAAGTGGTCGCTCGCCGGAATGGTCGCCGGCAACATGGTGCGCAACGTGTGGGCCCACTCGGTGATCTTCTGCGGTCACTTCCCCGACGAGGTCGACGTGTTCACCGAGGACGTGCTCGACGGCGAGACCCGCGGCGACTGGTACATCCGCCAGATGCTCGGATCGGCGAACCTGTCGGGCAGCCCGCTGTTCCACATCCTCACCGGCAACCTGAGCCACCAGATCGAACACCACCTGTTCCCCGACCTTCCCTCGAACCGCTACATCGAGGTGGCGCCGAAGGTGCGCGAGATCTGCGACCGGTACAACCTGCACTACACGACGGGCCCGCTCGGCACCCAGCTCGCCCAGACCTGGAAGAAGATCGCCAAGCTGTCGCTGCCGGACGAGTTCTGGGAGCGCCATGAGTCGGGCAAGCCCGGCAAGTGGCAGGTGCTGCGCGACGCGTGGAAGGGCCGCACCACCCCCGAGACCGCCTGAGCGACTGGATCGCCAGCGGTAGACCTGAGCGGACGACTGGATGTCCTTTGGCTCCACGCCCTTGATCTTCGGTAGGGGACCGGCACCGACGAGTTCGGTTGAGGCCGACCACTCCCGGCCGGTCCCCACGCTGCTCACCGGAAGCGAGGAGGACCGGCGTCGGGAGCACGAGGGCGAGATCCGGCGCCAGCACCGGCTCGCGCGGCGGGTCGCCACCGAGGCGGGCCGCACGATCGGCGCCTGGCGCTCAGCCGCGCAGGAGCCCGGCCTGCTCGAGGAGGCGTCCGATCTGGTTGTCGTCGAGCCGGTCGACGAGCTTGGAGCGCACCCGCGCGGGGCCAGGGACCTTGATCGGGTCGCCGTCGCGGAGTCGGGCTGAGGCGTCGAGCAGCGCCCGCACGTCGTAGGTCGACCCCCACACCTCGGGGACGGCTCGCTCGATGCCGAGTAGCGAATAGGCCGCCTCCATCCCGGTGCGGACGGAGTACTCGGTCGTGAAGATGCAGTCCCGGCTCGTCTCCGCGAACTGGCCGATGAAGGCGAAGTTCTGCGCCCCCTCGGGGACGACGTCGGGGCGGTCGCCGGCCTTGCGAGGCATGAAGAAGCTCGTGACGTAGGGCATCATGACGGGCACGCAGGTCGCGCCGTCGGCCGCCAGCTCGGGGATCTCCTCGACGGGGACACCCATGTGGTAGAGCCACTCCTGGACGATCTCCTCGCCCGTGCACTCCTGGATCGACTTCTTCACGTAGTCGCCGGGGACGTCGCTGAAGAGAGCGTAGACCCAGACGACGACCTGACCGGGGTCCTGGGCCCTGAACTGCGGCTGACGGTTGACCGTCCACGACAGGAGCCACGAGGAGTCGCGCGCCGTGACGATCCCGCCGGTCACGGTGCGGCCGGAGAGTGGGTCACGGCCGCAGATCCGGCGGATGTGCTCGGGGATCCGCTCATCGAGGGTCGTGACCGTCGCCGACTCCCACTTCGTCTCGGGAATGCTGCTGCAGAAGACCTCCGGGCGGCCGAATGCCGGGTCCTTGCGGGCGACCTTCTTCCACAGGTCCCACGCCGCCGCCGGGCCCTCGTCGAGCCGGGCCGGCGTGTGGTGGTCGCCGTCATCGGAGTTGTCGACGAGGGAGCCGATCGTCATGAGGACCAGGTCGTCGGGACCGAGGTCGACGCCACCCTCGACGCCCTCACGGACCCAGTGGATCCTCGTCGCGCGCTTGCGGGCCGCCGTGATGTCGAAGTCGACGTCGGTCACCTCGGTGTCGAACTGGAAGGTGACCCCCTGGTCGATGAGCCACCGCGTCATCGGCAGGACGAGGGACTCGTACTGGTTGAAGCGGGTGAACTTCAGCGCGGAGAAGTCCGGCAGGCCACCGACGTGGTGGATGAAGCGGTGCAGGTAGAGCTTCATCTCCAGGGCGCTGTGCCACTCCTCGAAGGCGAACATCGTGCGCCAGTAGAGCCAGAAGTTGCTCACGAGGAAGTCCTTGCCGAAGACCTCGTTGATCCGTTTGCCCTCCATCTCCTCCCGCGTCGCGAGGAAGACGCGGGTCAGGTCCTTCTGTGCCTGCGCGGAGAGGGTGAACTTGCCGTCGCTCTCGACGGGTCGGCCCTGCTTCTCGGTCTGGCGACGGAGGCTGTAGTTGGGGTCGTCCTTGTTGAGCCAGTAGAACTCGTCGAGGACCGAGGCGCCCTCGACCTCGAGACTCGGGATCGAGCGGAAGCAGTCCCACAGGCATTCCATGTGGTCCTCCATCTCGCGACCACCGCGCAGGACGAAGCCCTTCTTCGGCTTGCGGATGCCGTCGAGCGCTCCGCCGGGGAGGCTGATCCGCTCGAGGATCGTGATGTTCTCGCCCTTCATCTGGCCGTCGCGGATCATGAAGACCGCCGAGGACAGCGAGGCGAGGCCGGCGCCGACGAAGTAGGCGCGCTTGGCGTCGACTCCCTCCGGCTTGCGCGGGCGGGCGAAGGCCTCGTAGTTGCCACTTGCGTAGTACATGGTTGTCCTTCCGTGTGCGAATGCCGTCGTGCGGTTGCGGGTCCGGATGCGTCTGCCGAGGCAGGGCTCAGGGGATGAGGACGAAGCGGATCGGGTTGCCCTCCTTGCGCTCGAGCCGGTCGATGACCTCGGGCGCCTGGTCGAGGGGGAAGGTCTGGGTGACGCTCGTCGAGAAGTCCAGCCGCTGGTGCTCGAGGAGGTGGACGAGCTCGAGGACGTGCTTGCCCTCGCTGCCGTAGTGGCCGAGGACGGCCTGGCCCTTGCAGGCGAACGCGGTGTCACTCTCGATCTCGAAGCCCTTGCCGGCGAGACCGACGACGACGAGCCGGCCGTGCACCCCGAGGGCGCGCAGCGCCTGGGTCCGGACCGGGCCGACTCCGGCGAAGTCGAAGGCTGCGTCGAGGCCGGCCGGGGCGAGGCGTGCGATGACCTCGGGCGCCTCGTCCGGGGAGGCGACGGCGTCGGCTCCGAGGGCGACGGCGCGGTCGCGCGCGGCCTCGATCGGGTCGACGGCGATGATCGGGGCGGCCCCGCTCATCCGGAGCAGCTGGACGGCGTGCGTGCCGAGTCCGCCGAGACCCCAGACGCCGACGGCCTCACCGGCGTGGACGTGCGCAGTCGTTCTCACCGCTGCCCAGGGCGTCGAGATCGCGTCCGGGATGATCGCGGCCTGCTCGAAGGGGAGGCTGTCCGGGATCGGGACGACCGTCTCGGCGCGGGCCACGGCGTAGTCGGCATAGCCGCCGTCGTAGTCGACGCCGCGGGTGAGGACGCGTCCCTCGCGGGTCCGGTGCCCGCCCTGGAGGAGCACTCGGCTGCCGACCTCCGGGCCGTGCGTGTCGGGCCCGAGCGCGTCGACGACGCCGGCGACCTCGTGGCCGAGGGTCACCACGTGCCCGTCGAGGAAGAGCGGCGAGATGGTTCCCTCGACGAGGTGGACGTCCGAGAGGCAGACGCCGGCGGCCTTGACGGCGATGCGGATCTCACCGGGGCCGGGCGTGGGGACGGGCACCTCCTCGACGGAGACGGTGTGTGCCTGGAGGTCGGCGCGGACAGCGGTCATCGTGGCCATGGAGTGCTCCTTGTCGATTCGTGTAATTCATTCAAACATGAACGCCCTTCAAATTTGTACCCCGCTACGATGAAGGGATGCCGAAGATCACATCCGCCGACCCTGACCGGGCGCAGTCGCCGGCCCTCGGACGGCGGGAGCGGGCGAAGGCGGACAAGCGCGCCCGCATCCTGGGAGCCGCCCGAGAATTGTTGCGCGAGAACGGCTTCGAGCGCATGACCGTCGTGCAGGTCGCCGACCGCGCCGACGTGGCCGTCGGTACCGTCTTCCAGTACGCCGCCTCGAAGGCCGAGCTGCTCATGATGGTCGTCGCCGACGAGTACGCCGACACGATCCCCGCGGTGCTGCGCTCCCGGACCGGCCGGCAGGCCCCGGCCGCGCGTGTCCGCCAGCTCCTCGAGCCGCTAGCGACCCGGGCCTTGCAGGACCCCGACACGAGCGCGGCCATCGCCCGTGAGCTCCTCTTCGGCACCGAGGGTCCCCACCGCGGCGAGGTCATCGAGCTCGTCGCGAGCCTCGAGCGGGAGATCGCACGGACCCTGCACGAGGACGCCGGCGCCGAGCGCGCCGAGGCGGCGGCCCGGCTCATCGTCGCCGGGGCGATCCTCGAGCTGAACCGGACCCGGACGGCGCGGGCAAGCCGCGGGACCGTCGAGCGGCGGCTCGTCGAGCTCGTCGACCTCGCGATCGCCGGGGCTACGGGCGGGTGACACGGGCCGCGTTGGAACACTGGCGCCTGGGTAAGGAGTCCGGTGTGGCTCCGTCAACGCAGTGGCGATCGTTCAGATGAAGTCAGGCCTGCTCACTCGCGCCGGTCGGTTGCCTCGGGGTCCGCTCACGCAACCAGGTAGTAGTTCCGACGGCCATGCCCCGCGACTTGGGCGTCTGGTGCACGGGGACCACGATGAGCGAAGCCTCACGTCGTAGGGACCACTTGATGGCGTGATATACGGCTGACAGCGATTCAGTGCTGTCCACGGCGATAAGTCCCGGGGCAATGAGCATCCCTTCATGCCACGGCCCCTCCAGGTCGGCTAGGTCGGCCAGGTCTTCCGAGGTCCAAGCGAGGTAGACGGTCATGTTGTCATCCTTGTCGACGTGCCCAGCGGCGACCGCAGTTAGCTTCATGTCCGCGCGAGGTAGGGCGCGGTCACGTCGGCCTGCGCGATGCCGGCCGGCGTCCCGGTCGCGACGACCCGACCGCCGAGCGCGAGGTGGCCGTGCCCGCTCTCGGTTTGCTCTACAACAACGTGGGCTGATCATCATCATCGCGCTGGGTGAGGCGATCGTCGGGGTAGACGCTGGCGCCGAAGCCGCTCTTGCGCGGCCGAGCGTTGTGACGGCCGTCGCCCTCACCGGTGGCGTCGCGATGTTCTACGTCGGCGACGTCGCCTACCGATGGCGCGACCACCACCAGCTCGCCACCAGTCGCCTGGTGGCCGCAGTGGGGGCTGCTTCGCTGATCCCGGTCGCGGTGGTGGCGCCAGCTTTGGCGGCGCTCGCCGGGCTGACCCTCGTCTGCTTGCTGCACACCAGCTGGGAACTCTGGCACCACCCGGCGATCGGCCCGGTCGACGACTCCTGATCGTCCGGTGCCATCGCCGCGCAGACTCTCGCAACTACGGCTTGGGACTACCTCACCGGACGGCGTTTCGCGGGGGCTCGCCGACGGAGGCACGGCGCAGTCGCCACGCGCGTGTCGCCAGGTGGAGGTTGAGTTGTGTCTCGACGTCGTTGAGGTCGTGGCCCGAGATCTCGGTGATGCGGCTGATTCGGTAGCGCAGTGTGTTGCGGTGGATGGTGAGCGTCGTTGCCGTGTCGGCGTACTTGCCCCCGTGGTCAAGGTAGGCCGCCAGCGTGGGGACGAGCTCGGTGCCGTGGCGACGGTCGTAGATCAATAGGTCGCCGAGCCAGTCCCTGATGAGGCGCTCGACTTCCTCAGCGTTGCCGTCGAGGGCGAGCAGCCGATCTACTCCCAAGTCGGCGTAGGCGATGAAGCCATACGGACTGTGGGACTGCTGACGAGCCCTGAGAGCTCGTTGGGCTTGCTCATACGCACGTGGGATCTGTTCCGGCGAGTTGGCCGGCTCCCCCTTGGCGATCACACCGTTGGTGTCGCCGTAGGCGCGCGACAAGTCGTTGAACAAGCGGCCCATGTCGACACCTCGATGGGCGAGGGCGACGACCAGTCCCCGGTTCCAGACGACCAAGCAGGGCAGTCCCTGACGAGCCATGGCCATCCGGAGGTGATCGACGTCGCGGTCGTGCCCGCCGTGACCCCGCTCGGAGGACCACGCGCACACGATCAGGTCGTGCGGAACGCCAAGGTCGTGGCCCTGAGCGGAAGCCCGGTCCACGGCAACGGCGGCCGGGAGCCCTCCAAGAAGGTCGTCGAGGAGGTCTCGACTCAGTCGGTTCTCCAGTTCATTCATCGCTGCGGCCTTAGCCCTCAGCAGCCCCAGTGCGACGCCCGCGTACCGCAGAGCGAATGATGCGTCGCCTCGGTCTTTGTCCGGTGGTACCTCCAGTTCGATCGTGCCGAGTTCGGGGCGTCCGCCGATGACCTCCTCGAGCGAGGTTCGCTCGAGGACCGGTTGGTACCGGCCGGCAACCGTGATCCGGGTCGTCTCGTGCCCGAATCTGTCCCGCAGCACGACAGCGGAGCCTGTGAGCCGGCTGAGTGAGGTGGCCACGTCGAGCTCAGTCCCGGTCGTGGACAGTCGGGCGAACTCCTCAAGCACCCCCTCACGGTGCTGCAGCGCCGCGACGGTGCGCGCCATCTCGTTATTGGCTGCATCGAGTTCGTGGGCGCGTCGGCGGTGGCGCTCGTGCACCTGCGCGTCCGCGAGCGCCGTCCCGAGGAGATCGCCCAACCGTTCGATGACGAACATTTGTTCGGAGTCGGGCCGGGCGAAGCTGCGAAGGACCAGTTGGCCCGGGGCGCCGTTCACGACCGCCACAGCCGTCGTCGACGTCCAGGAGTCGCCGTTGTCCTGCACGAATACCCGTTCACCGGTTGAGGGGCTCGGTTCCGCCGGCTTCGTTGGCTCCCCGGGGGGCAGGGTGATCCACTCCCGGTCCCGCTGGAAGGTGACGTGAACCAACTGGCAGCCGGTCACCGACTCGACCTCACCGTTCAGGACGTTGATGACCTCGTCCACGTCGTGACGTTGCATCATCGCCATGGACATCACCAGCAGCCCCTCGAGGCCGGTGAGGGCACGCCGCAGATCCAGCTCACCGGTTGACACAACGGTTCCGGTTGTGGCGGGCTCGCAGACGGTCATCTCTTGATCCCTGGCCGGCCCGCCCGGGATCCCCCTGTTCCGTACTTACCCCACAGGTCGTCGCGCTGAGCCGCGACGCCTCGGTACATGCAGCACGGATGTATCCCGGGATCCAGTCCGAATCCGTGCGAGCTCATCGGTCCTCATCAACTCTCGGGGGCAGCGTCGCGCTCACCGTACCCCTCGCCCAGCACACCCACCCGCGGGGAGTTGTGCACTCGACCCAAACCGTGCCCCGGGACTTTGGCCTGGTGCGCCCATGACTTCCCGGTGGTCGGCGACGAGTGTGGACAGGTCGGAGTCACCGACACAACGATTGGAGATTCGCCATGAAGGCTGTCGTCTATCAGGGACCCAAAGATGTCGCGGTCACGGACGTTCCGGACGCCGAGATCGAACGGCCCACCGATGTGCTGGTCAAGATCACAACGACCAACATCTGCGGCTCGGACCTGCACATGTACGAGGGGCGCACCTCCTTCGAGAAGGGCCGGACGTTCGGCCACGAAAACATGGGAGAGGTGGTGGAGATCGGCAAGGGAGTAGAGAAGATCAAGGTGGGCGACCGGGTCGTGCTGCCCTTCAACATCTCGTGCGGGTTCTGCAAGAACTGCGAGCGCGGGCTCACGAACTACTGCCTGACAACGCAACCTGACCCGTCGGCCGCCGGTGCGGCCTACGGCTTCGCCGAAATGGGCCCGTACGGCGGCGGGCAGGCAGAACTGCTCCGGGTGCCCTTCGGCGACCACAACGCGCTGCGCCTGGGTGAAGACGCGCAGGACAAGGAGAACGACTACGTCATGCTCTCCGACATCTTCCCCACCGGCTACCACGCCACCGAGATGGCCGGCGTGATCCCGGGCGACAGCGTCGTGATCGCCGGGGCCGGCCCCGTGGGACTCATGGCCGCCCTGTCCGCGACGATCAAGGGCGCCGCAAAGGTGATGGTGGTCGATCGCCACCCTGACCGCCTCGCGCTGGCCGAGCAGATCGGAGCGATCGCCATCGACGACTCCAAGGTCGACCCCGTGCAGGCTGTGCTGGACGAGACCATGGGGCTCGGAGCCGACCGTGGCTGCGAGTGTGTCGGCTACCAGGCCCACGACCCTGAGGGCAACGAAGACCCGGCTGCCACCTTGAACATGCTCATCAACTCGGTCCGGTTCACCGGCGGGATCGGCACCGTCGGCGTGTTCGTCCCCGAGGACCCGGGGGCCAAGAGCGAATTGGCCAAGCAGGGCAAGGCGGCCATCGACTTCGGCACCCACTGGTTCAAGGGACAGACCATGGGCAACGGCCAGTGCCCGGTCAAGAGGTACAACCGCCGGCTGCGAGACCTCATCGCGGCTGACAAGGCGAAGCCGTCCTGGATCGTCTCCCACGAGATCTCCCTGGACCAGGCTGCCGACGCCTACAGGAACTTCGACTCCAGGTCCAAGGGTTGGACCAAGGTCGTCATCAAGCCCGGCATGTGAAACGGAAGAAGGCAAACTGATATGGCAGTAGATCTTCAGGGCAAGAGGGTCGCGATCCTCGCCGCCGACGGCGTCGAACGCGTTGAGCTCGAGCAACCCCGCGAAGTACTGGACCGCGCGGGCGCTCAGACCGAGGTCCTCTCGATCCACGACGGCGAGATCAAGGCCCGTGAGAACGACTTGGATGAAGCGGGCACATTCACCGTCGACGGGCTGGTCGCCGACGCCTCGGTGGGCGACTACGACGCCCTGCTGCTTCCCGGCGGCACGGTGAACCCCGACCAGCTCCGGGTCGACGAGGACGCCGTTTCCTTCGTCCGCGACTTCGTCGAGAGCGGCAAGCCAGTGGCGGCGATCTGTCACGGGCCGTGGACGTTGATCGAGGCCGGCGTGGCCGCGGGTCGCACCCTGACGTCGTACCCGAGCATTCGCACCGACCTGCGCAACGCCGGAGCCGACGTCGTCGACCAGGACGTGGTGATCGACAAGAATCTCATCACCAGCCGCTCACCGGAGGACCTGTCGGCGTTCTCCGAGGCGATCGTGTCCCAACTCGCAGGCACCACAAAGGAAGAGGAGAAGTCATGAGTGTGACCAAGGGATTGCTGGTCAGGTTTGACGCGTTGCCCGGCAAGGAGGACGACGTGAAGGAGTTCCTTGACAGCGGCCGTGCGCTTGTCGAGGACGAGCAGGCGACCACCGCGTGGTTCGCGATCCGCCTCGGGCCGACCTCGTTCGGGATCTTCGACGTGTTCCCCGACGACGCCGGACGTGACGCCCACCTGTCCGGCCCTGTTGCGGTAGCTCTCGGCGAGCAGACCGGCACGTTGTTCTCCGAACCGACGATCGAGAAGCTCGACGTACTGGGCTCCAAACTCCCCGCCTGACACCACAGACCGGGAGTACCGGCCCAGACAGGAGGGGTCGCTGCACGCGGTGACTTCGGGCTTACACAGCCCGCTGACGTCGTGGCAGCGGCCCCTTCTTCTGCGGCCTATCGCAAATCACCAATAGATCGAGGAACCGCGATGACAGGAACTGACGACGGCGTTGCCACGACGCGTTCACCCGAGGTAGCAGTGATCGGGGGCGGGATCGTCGGTCTGTCGACGGCGTACGCGCTGCGAGAGCAGGGCGTGCCGGTGCGCTTGTACGAGGCTGGTCTGCCCGGGACGGGTCAGTCCGCAGGCGAGTCGCGGATCTTCCGGCATGCTCACGACGACCCCCGACTCGTCACTTTCGCGCGCGAAAGCCGCGGCGTATGGGATGAGTGGGCCGAACACTTCGACGTCGAGCTGGTCTCATCAGACGGTGTCGTGGCGATCGGAGACAGCGCCCTGGCGCGGCTGCGCGTGCTGGATCAGGTCGGCGGCGTAGAAGCACGCGAGATCGACGCGGCCGAGGTCGCCCAACGGATGCCGCTGCTCGCTGGGTACTCGGGGCCGGCGGTGCTTGACGACTCGGGCGGCGCGATCCGCACCCGCGCCGCGATCACGGCACTCACGGGTGCCCTCGCAGATGCGATCACCACTGGTGAGGTCATCTCGATCGATCCCCGCGCCGACGGGACGGTCGAGGTGCGCAGCGTCACCGACCGGGCTGTCCACTCCAAGGTGGTCGTGTGCGCCGGCCGCGAAACCGCCCGCCTGGCCCGCAGCGTCGGCCTGTCGCTGCCGGTTCGCCTTGCCGCACACGTCCGGCTGACCTTCGACGTGAAAGCCGCCGCCCCGGCACGAGTCGCGTGCCTGCAGGACAGCAGCGGCGTCTTCGGCGAAGTCGGCGTCTACGCGACGCCGCTACCGGGCAACAGCAGCTATTCGGTCGGACTCAGCGACACCGTCGGCGTCCGCGACGACGGAACTTTCATCGACCCGGCGGCGATTCGATCGCTGGACGAACGCGCACGCGAATACGTGACACGGGCGCTGCTCGGTCTCCACCCAGAGCCGCGCGACTTCCTTCACTGCTGGGTGACCGACCTCCCCTGGAGTGAGGACGGCGTGGCCGTGTGGGAGGCAGGCTCTGTCTTCTTTGTGGCCGGTCACAATCTGTTCAAGCAGGCACCGGCGCTGGGTCGCGCTCTTGCCCGGGCTGCGACCGGCGGCGGTCTCCGCGCCGAGCTCACGCCCGAAGCGCGCCTCGGCGAAGCCCAGGATTAACGGGTCTGCGGCGCGGCAGGCGGCGAGCACCTCCCGGCGTCCGGGCACTTCGGGGTCGGCACCTGCCAGGCCATGGTCGACGTGCGCCTCGGATCACGCTGCCCGAAGCGCCATCGACAAGCGTCTGAGATCTAGTGTTTTTGTTGTCCAGTCATCCACCATGAGGAGTAGTCCATGAACCTGACACAGATGCCGCTGCGCGTCACCACCGGCGCCTTCATCCTCAACTCCGGGGTCGGCAAGCTGAAGGTCGACGAGGGTACGGCCGCGTTTCTGCACAACGGCGCGAAGACCGCCTACCCCGGCGTCTTCGACTCGATGGACCCGAAGACGTTCTCAAAGGTGCTGTCCTACAGCGAAATTGGAGTCGGTGCGCTGCTTCTTGCTCCGATGGTCTCCCCTGTTGTCGCCGGCGCGGCGCTTACCGGCTTCGGCGCGAGTCTGGTTCGGATGTACCTCAAGACCCCTGGCATGACCCAGTCCGACGGCATCCGTCCGACCCAGGAAGGTACCGGCGTGGCGAAGGACGTCTGGCTCGTCGGTGCCGGCCTGACCTTGCTCACCCAGGGCCTGACCTCAGCGACCAAGGCGGGCGCCAAATCGGTCGGCCGCGGTGTTCGGCAGGTCACCCCGTTCGTCGAGAGCTGACTCCCCCGGCGAACTCGGACGCCGCGCAAGGACGCTGAAAACGCGCATCGCGCAGTCGTAGTCTTCGCACAGGAAGTGCATAGACACCGTCGGCAGTCTCTTCTTCATGAACACCGCAGCCACCAACTCACTGTCCACCTCGAAGCGCGTCTGGCGCGGTGTTCTTGCCGCGACCTCCGTCGCACTCGTCGGGGCGTCGGTCATGCCGGCCGCCCAGGCCGAGGCAGCCGGGGTGAAGACGACCAACTACGCAGTCGTCTCCCCGGCGCCCGCCGTCTCGGCCGTCTCCCCCATCGACCTGCCACGCCGTGACGGGAGGTCGATCAGCTACCGGGTCGGTAGCGACGGCACTTTGCGCGCCGTCTGACCCATAGCCACCGGCCGATGCCGTCTTCTCCTTCGGCTCCGTCCGGTCATCGAAAATCAGGCCCCTCCGCCCCAGCAGGCGGAGGGGCCTTCGATGTTCAGCTCGCCCGCAGGCGATACCCGGCACCGCGGACGGTCTGCAGATCGTCGCGCCCGAACGGACGGTCGATCTTGCGGCGCACATGACTGACGCCCTGGTCGACCACGTTCGAGCGGCCCAGATAGGCGATGTCCCAGACGCCGTCGAGCAGGAACTCGCGGGTGAGCAACCTGCCGGGGTGTCGCATGAACACCTCGAGCAGGTCGAATTCCCTTGGTGAGAGCTCGAGTTCGTGGTCGTCGCGCCAGGCCCGGCGCTCCTGCGGTTCGAGGCGGAGGGTGCCCACCTCGAGCGACGGACCGGCCCGCGGAGTTGCCCGTCGCACGATCGCCCGCAGCCGCGCATCGAACTCACGGGCGCTCACCGGCGAACACAACAGGTCGTCGGCGCCGGCGTCGAGCACCCGCACGACGTCGGTGTCGTCGGCGGCCGCAACGAGCACCACGACGGGGATGCGGTCGGGGTTGCCGCCGAGCTCGGCGACCTTGGCGAGGTCGTCGAGTCCGGGTCGATCGCAGCAGATAACGACCGCATCGATATTCCCGATTCCGCTGTGCCACAGCGCAATCGACGACTCGGAAGTGCTGTCGACCTCGTAGCCGCGATTCTCCAGCGAGGCGTGCAGGCGCGGGCCGACGGCGCCGGATCGGTCCAGGACGAGCAGTTTCATGGCCGCGACGGTAGGAAGACGGACTGTCCGATCACTGTGGACGCCGTTGGTGCCACGTGTACACCCGCGCAGGAAGTCATCAGAGAACGGACATCTGCGCGAGTGCACCCTCGTCACCGTCCCCAGAACCTACGAGAGTAAGGACACCACCATGAAGGACACCACGAAGCGGACGCTCCCCTGGCGCCGCGCCGCGATCGGCGGCACCGTCGGCCTCGCCCTGCTCGGCGTCGCCGCAGCGGCAGCGCCCGCCCAGGCGGCCACCGTGCCCGACGTGCTCGCGAAGATCCGCTACTGCGAGAGCGGCAACAACTACCAGGCCCAGAACCCCAGCAGCTCCGCGTCGGGCGCCTACCAGTTCCTCACCAGCACCTGGCAGTCGCTGTCGGCAAGCGCCGGCTACGCCACAGCGAAGTCGGCGCCCGCGTCGGTGCAGGACGCCGCGGCGATCGAGCTCTACAACGCGCAGGGCACCGCACCGTGGGCCGCGTCGCAGTCGTGCTGGGCGTCCCTCGGCGCGGTGTCGACCACGTCGACGGGCTCGACCGGCTCGGCCGGCTCGACCGGGTCGACCGGTTCGACCGGCTCGACCGGCTCGACCGGTTCGACCGGCTCGACGGGGTCGGCCACCGGCACCTCGACGAGCACGGGCACGACGACAGCCGGCACCACGTCGACGGGTTCATCCACCCCGTCGACCACTCGCGACGCCGACCGGACGCACGGCGCACCGGCACGCAGCAGTTCACGCCCGGCTCCGCTCACCGCCAAGAAGGTGAACACCGCTGCGGCGCAGGGAAACCGGGCCGATCACGACGGTGACGGCAAGCGCGACTGCGGCTTGAAGCCAGCCGGCAAGTCGGTCTCCACGGCGAGCGCGCGCAGCACTGCACACCCCTTCGCACACACCGTCGCGGCGCGCTGACCCCTTCCGCTGCGACCGAAAACGGCAGCCGGCCCCGGGCGATCACCCGGGGCCGGCTTGTCGTGTCTCGAGTTCGGTCAGCCCGCGGTGCCGGCGACGATCTCGTCGACGTAGCCGTCGTAGGCGGGCACATACCCCTTGTCCTTGGTGAGCACGTGCACGGCCTCGTCGCCGGCGGCGAACCCGAGGTCACGCAGCTCGACCTTGCGCGACTTGAAGGTGGAGGTGTGTTCGAGGGCCTCCACCACCCGCACGAACAGCGGCCGGGCGTGTGCCGGCAACTCGCTGCGCACGTGGTCGGCGAGCACCGCACCGTCGAAGGTCTCGCTGTCGGCGAGCACGATCGCGGCCATGCCCGCCTTGCCGTCGCAACCCGGCACGTCGACGCCGTAGACGGTGGAGTCGGCCACCTGGGGTGCGCGGGCGAGCGCGGCCTCCACCTCGGTGGTGGCGACGTTCTCGCCCTTCCAGCGGAAGGTGTCGCCCAGCCGGTCGACGAACGCAACGTGCGTGAGCCCCTGATTGCGCACCAGATCACCGGTGTCGAACCAGCAGTCGCCGTCCTTGAATCCGTTGCGCAGCAGCTTCTTCTCGGTGGCGGCGTCGTCGGTGTAGCCGTCGAACGGCGCGCGGTCGGTGACCTTGCTGATCAGCAGCCCGACCTCGCCCGTTTTCACCGTCGCGAGGCGTCCGGCGTCGTCGCGGGTGGCCGCACCGGTCTCGGGGTCGTAGGCCACGACCTTGTAGGGCAGCGGGCAGGTGCCGGCGGTCTGCCCGATGTTGAACGCGTTGATGAAGGCGATGTTGCACTCGGACGCGCCGTAGAACTCCGCGATACGACCGATGCCGAACCGCTGCTGGAACTGGTCCCAGATGTCCGGCCGCAAGCCGTTGCCGACGATCACCCGGATGTTGTGGTCGCGGTCGTCCGACCGCTCGGGCTGGGCGAGCAGATAGCGGCACAGTTCGCCGATGTAGACGAACGCCGTGGCGTCGTAGGTGCGGCATTCGTCCCAGAACCTGCTGGCGGAGAACTTCGGCGCGACGGCCATCGCAGCCCCCGCGGCGAGCACCGCACCGAGGGCGACGGTCACCGCGTTGTTGTGGTAGAGCGGAAGGGCGCAGTAGAGCGTGTCCGTCGGGCGCAGCCGCACCCCGAGCGCCCCTAGGCCGGAGTAGGACTTCAACCAGCGGTAGTGCGTCATCACCGACGCCTTGGGCATGCCGGTGGTGCCCGAGGTGAAGATCAGCAGGGCGCGTTCCTTCGCCCTCACCTGGTTCACGACGGCGGGGTCGTCGGCGGGGCGGCCCTGCACGAGCGAGGGCAGTTCGCTGTAGTGGATCACCTGCTGTTGCGTGGCGATCTCGCCGGAGCTCGCGAACTCCTCGTCGAGGTCGTCGGCCATCACCACGAGCGCGGCGTCGAGGGTTCGCAGGCTGTGCGCCAGCACCTCCCCGCGCTGGTTGTAGTTGATAAGACCGGCGACGGCGCCGAGCTTCACGACGGCGAGCATGACCAGCACGTTCTCGACGTCGTTGGCGGAGTTGATGCCGACGACGTCACCGCGCCCCACGCCACGCTCGCCGAACAGGTGGGCGTACTGGTTCACCAACTCGTTGGCCTCGCGGTAGGTGAGTTCCCGGCCGGCGCCCTTGAGGAACGCGCGATCGGCATAGCGGTGAGCCGTGCGCTGGAACTGCAGGCCGATCGAGGCGGTGTGGCTCGGCTTGCGCAGCACGAGCCCGGGCGCTTCCCGGGCGAGCAGCGGCAGGTCGGGCAGGAAGCCGACCAGCCCCTTCGCCACGTCGGTGACGCCGACCCGGCGGGGGACTGCACTACTCATGTGACTCTCCTCACGAACGTCCGGCCCAAGGCTAGCCAGCTTTGCTACCCACCGGTAACAACCGGCGCCGCCGAAAACCGGTTGGCTGCCTCCCGTCCCACCCTTCAGACTGGACGGGCCATGGAGAACTGATCGGATCATCGCCCCGCTCGCGGCCCTGCCCGGCGGCGCATCGTGCCGACCCCTTCACGAGGCTCCATGACCACCAGCTCTCCCACTCTCCTGCTCGACGACATCGCCGTCACCTACGACGGACGGTGGATCCTCGACGGCATCTCACTCACCGCGTCCGCCGGCAACCGCGTCGGGCTGGTCGGCGAGAACGGCTCGGGCAAGTCAACGCTGCTGCGCCTCGCCGCTGGTGTCGAGCCGCCGACCCGCGGCGCGGTGCACACACCGGCAGATCTGGGCTACGTCGCGCAGGACGGCGGACTCGATCCGGAGCACACGATCGCCCGGGTGTTGCACGACGCGCTCGCGCCGCTGCACGCCGCGGTGCGCAAACTCGAAGAGCTGGCAACCGGATTGGAGCAACCCGGCGCCGCCGATCGATATGACGAGGTGCTCGCGTGGGCCACCCGTCATGACGCCTGGACCGCGACCGCGCGGGCCGAGCGCGCCGCCGCGCTCCTCGGTCTCGAGCAGTTGCCCCACGACCGCCCCGTCGGGACGCTCTCGGGTGGGCAGCGTGGACGGCTCGCCCTTGCCGCGCTGCTCGCACGCCGGCCCGACTGCGTGCTGCTCGACGAACCGACCAACCACCTCGACGACGGCGCCCTCGCCTTCCTGGAGGAGGAGTTGCGATCGATGGGCGGCGTCGTGGTTGCCGCGAGCCACGACCGCACCTTCCTCGACACGGTGTGCACCTCGATCGTCGACCTCGACCGCACCCACTTCGGCACCGACGGCGAAGGCGGCCGCACCTACACCGGCAACTACACCGACTACCTCGCCGAGAAGGCGCGGGCCCGGGCGCGCTGGCAGGAGGCCTTCGAGGCGCAACAGCAGGAGTTGAACGAACTTCGGGTCACCGCACGCACCACCGACCTCGACGTGGCCCACGACCGTCCGGCCAGTGACGGCGACAAGTTCATCTACGCGTTCAAGGGGTCGCGGGTGCAGGCCACGGTGTCGCGGCGTCGGCGCAACGCCGAGCAGCGCATCGCAGCGATCGAGCGGGCGCGCATCAGCAAGCCACCGAAGACCCTGCGGTTCGGCGGCACGTTCTCGGCCGACGGCGCGGGGTGGGTGTCGGCGCGTGACGCCGCCGTGGCCGGTCGCTTCCGGATCGGGCGGCTCGACGTGTGCGCCGGTGAACACTGGCTGATCACCGGGGCCAACGGCTCGGGCAAGTCGAGCCTGCTCGCGGCGATCGCGGGCGAGCTCGCCCTGGGTCACGGCACGCTCGAGGTGTCGGCCCGGCGAATCGGATTCCTTCGTCAGGAGATCAGCTTCGCCGAACCGCACCTCACCCCGCTGCAGGCGTACGGCGATGACGAGTCGCAGCCCGGCCTGAACGCCCTCGGGCTACTGCCGCCCCGCGACGCCCGCAGGCCGATCGGACAGCTCAGCCTCGGCCAGCAGCAGCGCCTCGCGCTGGCGATGCTCATCGCGGGGCGCCCCGACCTGGTGCTGCTCGACGAGCCGACCAACCACCTCTCGCTCGGGCTGGTCGAGGAACTGGAGGCGGCACTGCTCGACGCCCCGGCGACGGTGCTCGTGGCCAGCCACGATCGGTGGTTGCGGTCGCGGTGGAGCGGGCCGACGGTGCGACTGGGGTCGTGAGTTGGTGCGGTAACGGGAGTTGGTCGTGCCTGCGGGAGTTCCATCTCCCGCTCGCCCAACCAACTCCCGCCGCCGCACCAACTTCAGCTCACAGCAGCTCGACACCAACTCACTCGACGGTGACCGATTTCGCCAGGTTGCGCGGCCGGTCGATGTCGCGACCCAGGCGGGTGGCCACCTGATGAGCCAGCAGTTGCAACGGCACGGTCATCAGCAGCGGGTCGAGTTCGCGCTCGTTCTTCGGCACGTCGATGCGGGCGACCTCGACGTCGATCTCGACGGCTTCGTGGGTGACCACCACCAGCGGGCCCTGTCGTGCCGAAACCTCGTGGAGCGCACCGATATTGCGGTCGACGAGTTCGTCGTCCGGAACGATCGCGACAGTCGGCATCTCGGCAGAGATCAGCGCCAACGGGCCGTGCTTCAGCTCGCTACTGGGGTAGGCCTCGGCGTGCAGGTACGAGATCTCCTTGAGCTTCTGCGCACCCTCGCGCGCGACCGGGTAGCCACGCACCCGTCCGATGAAGAACACCGACGTCGCATCGGCAACGACATCGGCAACCGCACCGATCTCGGCCTCGCGGTCGAGGATCTCGCGCACCTGATCGGGGATGCGTTCCAACCCGGCAAGGATGCGTGCGCCGTCGGAGTGCGAGAGGTCGCGAACACGTCCGAGCAACACGGCAAGCATTGCGAAGCCGACACCCATGTGCGTCAACACCTTGGTCGAGGCGACGCTCACCTCGGGTCCGGCGTGCAGGTAGATGCCACCGCCGCAGGCGCGCGCGATCGACGAGCCGACGACATTCACCAGTCCGACGACGTGGCCACCCTTGCGCTGGATCTCCTGCACGGCGAACAGCGTGTCGGCGGTCTCGCCCGACTGGCTCACCGCGACGTAGAGCGTGTCGGGCTCGATGATCGGGTTGCGGTAGCGGAACTCGGACGCCGGTTCGGCGTCGGCCGGGATGCGCGCGAGGTCTTCGATCAGCGATGCCCCCAACTGGCCGATGTAGTAGGCCGACCCGCACCCGATGGCCTTCACCCGTTTGAACGATCGCAGGTCACGTGGGTCGAGGCCCAGACCGTCGAGGCGCACCGTCGCGAACCGATGGTCGAGGCGTCCGGAGAGCATGCGACGCAACGACTCCGGCTGCTCGAACATCTCCTTGTGCATGAACGAGGCGTGCTCGCCGATTTCAGCCGCGATCGCCTCGGCGTCGACCGTCTGCGGCTGCTTGCCCGTGTCGGACGACTCGGCGGTGAAGGTGCGGAAGCTGTCAGCCGTGACGACGGCGCACTCACCGTCGTCGAGGTGCACCACGCTGGACGTGTGCCGCACGATCGCCGCCGGGTCGGAGGCAACGAACATCTCGTGGTCACCGACCCCGAGCACGAGCGGGGAGCCCCGGCGGGCCACGACGATGCGGTCGGCCTGGGTGGAATCGACGACCGCGATGGCGAAGGTGCCGCTGACCTGGGAGAGGGCATCGAGCACCTGCTCCTCGAGGGTCGACGCTTGCGACCGGGCGATCAGGTGCGCGAGAGCTTCCGTGTCGGTGTCGCTCGCGAACTCGATGCCCTCAGCCACCAGACGTGCGCGCAGTTGTGCAGCGTTGTCGATGATGCCGTTGTGCACCAACAGAATCCGACCGTCGTCCGACTGGTGCGGGTGGGCGTTGGCCTGCGTGGCAGGACCGTGGGTGGCCCAGCGAGTGTGCCCGATGCCGATCGTCGACGACAGCCGTTTGGGCAGCTTCGCTTCGAGGTCGCGCACTCGCCCCACGGCGCGCACGATCTTCGGCCCGCGTGCGGTGAGCACACCAAGACCGGCGGAGTCGTAGCCGCGGTACTCGAGTTGGGTGAGGCCTTCGACGATGACGGGCACCGCCTGGTCGGGGCCGACATAGCCCACGATTCCGCACATTCCTGTGTTCCCTTCAGCCGTAGACGATGCGCCGCAGCTGGCGCACGGTCAGTTCGGGGGCGGCGAACCGGGCGTGCCGTAGTTCGTCGCCGATGAGTTCGAAGATCTCGTCGTTGCGTCTGCCGTAGGTCTGGTGATGTCGGTGGCGACGCCGCACGAAGTCCTCGACGGTCTCGTCGTGCCAGGCGAGAACGTCGTCGATCACGCGGGCCGCCTCCGCGGGCGACAGGCCGGTGGTCTGGGCGATCCGGCGGACGAGCTCTTGGTCGGGCACCGGACGATCGTGCACCCGTCTCGCACGGGAATCCAAGAATCTGCCCGCATTCGGGCAAACCTCACCTGATCTCTCCGTACGACATGTGGCAGCCGCCGCGACTTACCATCGAACCCATGAGGCCAATGCCGAGAGGGACCGCGATCGCGTGGCGCGCGCCGATCGCGTCCGAGCTCGCAGACCTCGCCGGGCAGGGGCGCTTGCAGTTCACCGAGGTCGTCGCCGAGAACGTCGACCCCGACCGTCCTCCGGCCGCACTGATGAAGCTGGCCGAGCAGGTGACGGTGATCCCGCACGGCGTCACCCTCGGCCTAGCCGACGCCTCCACTCCGGATCCGGCTCGACTGCAACGACTTTCGCAGCTCGCGACACTCTTCGACGCGCCACTCGTGAGCGAACACCTGGCGTTCGTGCGGGCCGCCGAGACGCCCGATTCGTTGCACGGCGACGTGCTCGAGGCAGGCCACCTGATGCCGCCGCCGCGCACCCGGCCGATGCTCGAGGTCGTCGTCGAGAACATCGAGATCGCGCAGGAGCAGCTGTCCGTTCCGCTCGCGATCGAGAACATCGCAGCGCTGCTGAGCTGGCCCGAGGACGAGTTGGACGAGCCGGAGTTCCTCGGCGAGATCGTGCGCCGCACCGGCGTCCGGGTGGTGCTCGACGTGGCCAATCTGCACGCGAGCGCGGTCTCGCGTGGCACCGATGCCCACGAGGAACTGCTGCGATTCCCGCTCGACGCCGTCGCCTATGTGCACGTCGCCGGCGGCACCGAACGCGACGGTCTCTACATCGACACCCACGCCCACCCCGTGCCCGACGCGGTGTCGGAACTGCTGAGCGCCTACGTGGCACATCGAGTTTCGTGCGGCGCAACGGTGCCGGGGATCATGCTCGAACGGGACGCCGACGTGCGCGCCGAAGCGGTGCTGCACGACCTCGACCGGATCGACTGCGCCGTCGCCCGGGGAGTCGCCCGTGTCGGCTCGTGACGAACTGGCCGCGCGCCAGAGCGGGGTCGTCGGCGAACTGCTGCGCGGTCGCACGCCCGAGGGTTTCGACGAACTGCGCTCCCGCCACACCGGTCGCATCCTCGCGATGAAGCGGGTCGACGGCATGACCCACGTGCGACCCGAGATCCGAATGCTGCCCGAATGGCGCACGCGCACAACGGAGTTCGCCATGGCGACGACCTCGGGGCAGAGCGCAAATTGGGACGCGCAGATGTTCGTCGAATGGGTGCGCGACCACCCGTATCCGGGCGACGACGACTGGGTCGTGCTCGACGACATCCGCAGCGGACGCTGCCGGCTGGCACGCGTCCGCATCACCGGCCACACCCATCTGATCTGGCATTACCGCCGGCGGGTGCACTCCTTGCCGTCGCTCTACGTGCCCTCGACCTGACCGGGCTCCGGCTCGTCGAGCAGGGCTTCCACCCGCACCGAGCGACGACGCACCATCCAGAACGCTGCCAGGCAGAGCAGGAAGCCGGCGAAGAAGCCGCCGGCGAGCGCCGGCATGCCGTCGGCGTCCGACCCGCCCTTGGCCCAGACGATCGCGGCCAGCACGGTCACCACGAGGCACAGGCCCGCCACGACTGCCACCATCGCCGCCGCGACCCGCAGCGCGATGATCCGGAACATGCTCGGCTTCTCACTCACGGCGCCCAAGGGTACGCGTAGGTTCGGACCATGGCAGCCTTACCGGGACGGCGCAGCAGCTCCCCCAAGGTCGAGATCGAGGTCGGCGAGCGCATCGTGTCGGTGTCGAACCCCGACCGGGTCTACTTCCCTGCTCGGGGCGAGACGAAGCTCGATCTCGTCAACTACTACCTGTCGGTCGGTGACGGCATCGTGCGCGCGCTGCGCGACCGTCCGTGCATGCTGCACCGCTTCCCGACCGGCGTTTCCGGGGAGAAGGTGCACCAGAAGCGGCTGCCGCACGGCGCGCCCGAGTGGATAGACACCGTGCGCGTCTTCTTCCCGCGCTACAAACGCACCGCCGACGAGCTCTGCGTCACCGAGCTCGCACAGGTGATCTGGGCAGTGCAGATGTCGACGGTCGAGTTCCACCCCTGGAACTCCCGACGCCCGGAGATCGAGAAGCCCGACGAGTGGCGCATCGACCTCGACCCGATGCCCGAGTGCGGGTTCGACCGGGTGCGACGCGTCGCCGACGTCTGCTGGGAACTCCTTGACGAGTTGGGAATTCGCGGCTTCCCCAAGACCAGCGGCGGGTCAGGGCTGCACATCTACGTGCGGATCGAGCAGGAGTGGGGATTCCAGGACGTTCGTCGCGCCGCGCTGGCGTTCGCCCGGGAGGTGGAGCGCCGGGCACCCGGCGACGTCACGACCACGTGGTGGCGCAAGGATCGCGACCCAGCTTCCTTGTTCGTCGACTACAACCAGAACGCCCGCGACCACACGATGGCGTCGGCCTACTCGGTGCGGGGCAACCCCGAAGGCACGGTGTCCACCCCGTTCGACTGGGACGAACTGGCCGACATCGACCCGCGGGAGTGCACCATCGCCACGGTGCCGGCCCGCTACGCGCAGGTGGGCGACCTCACCGCCGAGATCGACGAGGTCGCCCACCGATTGGACGTGCTGCTCGATTGGGCCGCCCGCGACGAACGCGACGGCGCGCAGATGCCGCCCGAGCCGAACGAGTAGCTCAGCCGCGGGGCGGATCGAGCAGGGCGCCCCGTCCCATCCGGTCGCGCACATCGGCCAGCTGCGGCGCGAGGCCTCGGCGTTCACGCTGCATCCGCCACACGCCGGCAAGGTCGTCCCGGGTGGTGCTGACGATGTCGACGCGGCTGTCGGGGTCGTCGTACCAGTCGACCGGCACCTCGTGGATGCGCAGCCCCGCCCGCTCCGCCAGCACCAGCAACTCGGTGTCGAAGAACCAACTGGTGTCGGTGACCATCGGCAACAGTTCGCGGGCGACGTCGGCCCGGATCGCCTTGAAACCGCACTGTGCGTCGCTGAACCGGGCGTGCAAGGTGGCGCGCAGGATGAGGTTGTACGAGCGCGAGATGAACTCCCGCTTGGGCCCTCGGACGACGTTGGCGCCGCGCGCCAGCCGGGAGCCGATGGCGACGTCGGAGTGGCCTGACATCAACGCCCCGACCAGCGGCGCCAGCGCACTGAGGTCGGTCGACAGGTCAACGTCCATGTAGGCCAGCACCGCGGCGTCCGACTCCGACCACACCTGCTTCAGGGCCCGGCCGCGCCCCTTGCGCTCCAGGTGCACCACCCGCAGACTCGGCAGGTGCCGGGCGAGCGCGCGGGCCTTCTGGAAGGTGCCGTCGGTCGAGGCGTTGTCGGCCACGGTGATCCGGAACGGGTAGGCGAAGTGCTGCACGAGGTAGTCGTGCACCGTGCGCACGCTCGCCTCGAGCGCGACCTCCTCGTTGTAGACCGGGATCACCACGTCGAGGACGGGGTGCCCCAACGGCCCGGTGCGAGGCGCCGGATTCACCTTCTCCTGCGGCATGTCGACGAGTACGGTCATGATTCAACTCCTTTCTTGCACAGGGCCGTTCAGCTGCCGGAGAGCGGCTGGGTGAGGTCGTAGAAGGTGGTGCCGCCGATCGTGACCGACTTGAAGTTGGCGGTCACCCACGAGCTGATCTGCGACGCGGTGTTCGAGCCGCCGCCCGTAGCCCCGCCCATGCCGCCACCGGCGAGGAAGTAGTGGATCTTGCCCTCGGCGACGTACTGCTTGAACTGGGCCAGGGTCGGTGACGGGTCGCTGCCGTTGAAGCCGCCGATCGACATCACCGGTTGACCACTGCCGAGCTGGAGCCCGGCCGCGTTCTGGCTGCCGATCGCGGCCGCCGCCCAGGTGTACTTCGACGAATCCGCCTGCAGCGCAGCCACAACCGCGGTGTTCGGGGTGCTGGCGTTGAGCAGACCGCCCATGCCGCCGGTCTGGCCGGTGCCGGTGGCGCCGCCCGTGGTACCGCCGGGTGCACCCGTGGTGCCTCCGTTGGTGCCTCCGTTGGTGCCACCAGGAGCACCCGGGGTCGTGCCGTTCGTGCCACCGGTGCCGTTCGTGCCCTGACCCGGGGCTCCGCCGAAGCCACCGGTGGGCGGGGTGCCGCCGCGAGCGCCACCCATGCCACCCATGCCGCCGGTGCTCGGGCCAGCCGTCACGATCGAGCCCACATGCCCGGTCTGCAAGGTGGTCCAGGAGTACGCCGCCGGGCCCGCGAGACCGGCCACGATCGCACCCGCGACCACGAACGGAATCGCCTTGCGGTGCAACAGGTTCAGCCCCAGCATCAGCGCCGCCGCGGCCAGGCCGACAGCCAGCACTCCGAAGCGCAGCCAGTCGCCGTACGCCGTGGTGCGGCTGAGCAGCACCCAGCCCCAGACCGACGCCGCGACGGTCGCCGCGGCGAGCGTGCCGCGTCCGAACCAGCCGTCACGCTTCTCCCACGCCTCGGCCGCACCCATGCCCACGACAGCGGCGACGGCCGGGGCGAGAGCGACGGTGTAGTACTCGTGGAAGATGCCCGCCATGAACGAGAAGGTCAGGCCGGTGACCAGCAGCCAACCGCCCCACACCAGGTAGGCGGCACGCCGCAGGTCCGTGCGCGGACGGCGTCCGCGGATCACCAGACCGGCCACGAGCAGCACGAGTGCGGCCGGGATCAGCCAGGAGATCTGCCCGCCGATCTGGCTGCTGAACATGCGGCCGATGCCGGTGGTGCCCCAGCCGTTGCCGCCGCCGACGGAGCCGGTCTCGTTGCCGTTCAGACGGCCGAAACCGTTGTAGCCGAAGGTGAGCGAGAGGAACGAGTTGTCCTGGCTGCCACCGATGTAGGGCCGCATCGATGCCGGCACGAGTTCGACGATCGCGACCCACCAGCCGGCCGACAACACCATCGCGGCAACACCCGCGACCGCCCCGACGACGCGACGCCGAAGGGTGGTGTTGGCGGCAACCAGGTAGGCGATGCCGAAGAACGGCACGACGAGCAGCACCTGCAGCGTCTTGGTCAGGAAGCCCAGCCCGATGAAGACGCCGACCAGCATCATCCACTTGGCCGAGCCCTTCTCGATCGAGCGCATCGTGGCCCAGGCACCGAGCGCCATCAAGAGCACGAGCAGTGCGTCGGGGTTGTTGAAGCGGAACATCAGCACCGCCACCGGGGTCAGCGACATCACCGCGCCCGACAGCAGACCCGCCGCGGCGCCGAAGTAGCGCTTCACCGTCGCGTACACGACGCCGACGGTCGCGAGGCCCATGAGCACCTGCGGCAGCAGGATCGCGAACGAGTTCAGCCCGAAGACCCGGATCGACAGCGCCATCGCCCACAACGAAGCCGGCGGCTTGTCGACGGTGATCGCGTTCGCGGCGTCGGACGATCCGTAGAAGAACGCCTTCCAGCTGTGCGAACCGGCCTGTGCCGCTGCGGAATAGAACGAGTTGGCGTAACCGCTCGCCGTCAGGTTGTAGAAGTAGGCGATCGCGGTGAGGAGCAACAGTCCCAGCAACGCCGGACGCGCCCACCGCGGGTCGGTGTCGGCGCCCCGAACCACCCGGGCGAACCGTCCGCCGGAGTGGCCGGGTGCGCCACGCTCACCGCGTTCTGCGGCTGCCGAGTCGGCAGAGGTGGCACGCGTCGGTCGCCAGCGACTGAGGCTGCGTGGTTGCGACTGGGGATTTGTGGTGCGCAGCTGCGCGATGGCGTCGTCCATGCCGACCACCGTGGCGGCGCCGGCTATGCGGCTGCTGTGGGTCGCTTAGGTCGCGCTGATGGACCGTCGTCCACACGCGGATCCCGCTCTTCGCCCCTGGTGCGAAGAGCGGGACGACCGCGCGGTCACTGGGTGAGCGACACCTTCGTGCCGCCGGAGAACATCGAGTCGTGCAGCTCGATGGAGGCCGGCTTGGCACCCGCCGGCATGTCGTAGACCAGCGTGCCGCTCATCTGGTTGCCGGGGTTGATCTCCTTCATCCAGATCTCGTTGTTCTTCATGTAGATCGCCGCCGTCGAGTCGGGGCTGAAGGTGCGGCCCTGGGCGTCGGTGAGCTCCTGGTTGCTGTCGAACATCGTCTGCGGCTTGTCGCCGATGTTCTTCACGGTCAGCGTGATCAGCACGTACTGCCCCTGCGCCTGCTGACCGAGGTATTGGTCGCCGACGCTCTTGACGCCGGTCTGCACCTTGGTGACGGTGAACTCGAACTTGCCGTCGCGCACCGGGGTGTTGAGGCCGGGGGTGGTGTTCTTCTTCGCCGCCTCGGACGTTGCGCCGGTCGTCGCCTTGGTCGTCGCCCCGCTCGTCGCAGCGGACGAACTCGACTGTGCCGCAGACGATTCCGGGGAGATCGACGAGGATTGCGTCGACGCGGTGTCGGTCGAGGTGTCCCCTCCACCGCCGGCGGCCGCCGCACCGCCGCCGACCAGGAGGAGAGCGCCGAGCCCGGTGAGCACCTTGTGGCGCAGGAACCAGTTCTTCTTCTGCGGCGCGCCGACGTACGGCGGCGCCGGCGGCAGGTGACCCTGCTGGTTGTACGGCGAGGGCTGCCGGCCGTGCCACTGCCGGCCGTTGCCTGGTGCCTGGGCGTTGCCCGGCGCCTGGCCGTTGTTCTGGACGGGGTTCTGACCGTTGCCGGGGTGCTGCTGAGCGTTCATTTCGGGTCCTTTCCGAGGGTGTTCGGTTGAATGCCCCAAGTGGACGCCGGCACGGCCCCTTGCCACCTCCGTCCGCAGGCTCGCCCTGCCTCCACCGATCGGGGGAGCCTGCCCGGCACGGCCGCACCGATCGGGGGATCCGGCTGTCGGTGCGTGCCCCTATGTTTGGGCGCATGAACGACTCGTCCGGACGCAGCGCACGAGCGTGGCGCCGGGTGCGGACGACCACGCTCGTGCTGATGGCGATCTGCTCCACCACGCTCGGCGTCGCCTACTACGACGCCCGGCAGGCCGGTGTCACTTCGTCCGACGTGCAGACCGAAACCAACGGCTGGAGCCTGCTCGGCTGGTTCGTCGCGGTGTCCATCTGCGTGTGCCTCGTCTGGCGCCGGCGTTGGCCGTGGCAGATCTTCCTCGCCGGGTGCATCGCCACCATCGTGTTGCCGATCGACGGATTCCTGCCGCTCGCCGGGCTGTTCACTGTGCTGCTGCTGGGAACTGCACCACGACGCGCCGCGGCGGCCACCGCGCTGGCCACGGTCGCTGTGGGAGTCTCGGTGGCTCGCGACGTACACGACGGCGTGCCGTCGGTGTCCTCGATGTGGCGCAGCGTTTTTCCTTATGCCAAAGACACCGCGTTCCCGTGGTGGCTGGTGCTGATCATCACCCTGGTGCTCGTCGGGGCCGACGTGCTGATCGTGGCGTTGCTGCGCAGCCGGCGCGCGCTCGACACGACCACCCGCAGCCAAGCGATCGCCACCGTCGAGATCAGCCGGTTGAGCGAGGAGGTGGCCCGGCGCGCCGAGCGCGAGCGCATCGCCCGCGAGATCCATGACGCCCTCGGTCACCGGCTGTCGCTGCTCAACCTGCACGCCGGGGCGCTGGAGATGGCCGCCGGTGACAACCCGAAGATCGCGCGCAGCGCGCGGGTCGTGCGCGAGAGTGCCCAGCAGTCGATGGCCGACCTGCGGTCGTTGCTCGGGCTGCTGCGCGAGCCCGGCGACCCCGATGTCAGCAAGGCGCTGCTCACTCTCAACGACCTGCCCCGGCTGATCGACGAGTCGCTCGCCGCGGGCAGCCCGGTGGCGTCGTCGATCTTCATCGACGACTCCTCGCCCCTCGACGAACAGGTGAGCCACACCGTCTACCGCATCACTCAGGAACTCCTCACCAACGCCCGCAAGCACTCCCCGCACGAGATGATCCGGCTGCACCTCGAGGCGCGTCCGTCGAGCGGCATCGAGATCTCGACGGCCAACCGGATGGCGCCGGGCACCCAAGGCACCCCAGGCACCCGGGCGTCGTTCCGCCCGGGCAACGGCCTGACCGGCATCCACGAACGCGTCACCCAATGCGGTGGTCAGTCGTGGGCGTGGGTCGACGACGACGGTGCGTTCCGGGTATTGGTGCGTCTGCCGTGGCAGTTCCGTCCGGCCGAACAGAAGGTGAGCCGATGACCGACCCTCGACCGATCCGAGTGCTCATCGTCGATGACGACCCGATGGTGATCGCCGGGCTCGAGCTGATCGTCGGCTCGGCACCCGACATCGACGTGGTGGGCACCGCGACCGACGGCGACGAGGTGATCGACGCCATCCACCGGCACCACCCCGACGTGGTGCTGCTCGACGTACGGATGAAGCGGCAGGACGGCCTGGTCACCACCGCGGCGCTCAACCGGCTGCCGCACCCGCCACGGATCATCGTGTTGACCACCTGGGACACCGACGACGTGGTGCGGCGCGCGATCGCCGGCGGCGCGGCCGGGTTCCTGCTCAAGACCGCCAACCCCGCCGACATCGTCCAGGCCGTCCGCACGGTGCACGCCGGCGCGGGGGTGCTGTCGCCCGACAAGGTGCCCTACGTCTTCGACGTGCTCAACGAGGGCCGCAGCGATCGCGACGCGGCCAGCGCGGCGTTGTCGAGGTTGAGCGCGCGCGAACGCGACGTCGCCGTCGAGGTCGCCCGCGGACTGTCCAACGCGCAGATCGGCGCCAAGCTCTACCTCGGCGAGGCGACGGTGAAGACACACCTCGCCAATGCGCAACGCAAGCTCGGTGTCGGCGGACGCGTCGGGGTCGCGGTGCTCGTCACCAAGGCCGGGCTGGTCTGACCCACCCGCGAAAGTGTGCAGATCCGCGCGCGGCCGTCGCGTGTCGTGCAAACATTCGTCAGGGGGCGATCGGGGCTGCGAGCACGCCGGCGGGGTCGTAGGTGCTGCGCACCGAACGCCACCGGGCCAGGTTGCCGGCGAGGTAGCGCCCCATCGAGGCGCCCGCCTCCAGATAGTTCACGTAGCCGCCGGTCGAGTAGGGCGCGAGCGCCGCGTGCGCCTGGCCGATCCACCGGTAGGCGGAGGTGTAGTTGGTGCCGCCGACGTACCACTGCACCGTCGCGAGATGGTCGCGCCAGGGGAAGGCGGTCGCCGTCGCCGACGGCGTTGAGACTGCGCCGGTCAGCGGGTCGATGATCGCCGACCCGGTTCCACCCGCGGCCGAGCGCGCCCGCATGGTGCCCAGCAGCGCGGAGGCGACCGCGGTGTTCATGCCGCGCAACACGTCGGAGCCGGCCGACCACGGTTGCCGCGCCGAGGTCGTACCACCGCCGAAGTAGCGCACGGCGGACAGGTAGGACAGCTGCTGGTAGCTCGCCGACGATGCGCGCACGCCGATCGCCGAGACGAGGGCTGCGGCAGCGGCTCGCTCGTCGCCGGCCTCGGTCGAACCGACGACGCTGATCGAGATCCCGCCGTTGCCGAGCGCGTTGACATGCACGTTGGCCCAGCGTCCGAGCCCCGTCGATGCGGCCCATCGGGCCCACCCGTTCAGCACGGCCACACCAGCCGAACTCGGGAAGGTCAGTCGGAAGGTGCCCTTGGCGGTGGCGCTGTGGGTTGCGAAGGTCAGGCTGGTCACGATCGCGGCGCTGCCTCCGCCGCCACCGCGCAACGCCCAGAAAAGATCGGGCTGCGCCGATGCCGAAATCCGAAGTGCCGCACCGGTTCCGGTGACCACCGTCATCGAGGTGACACGGTCGCACGTCATCCCCCAGCGTCGGGATTCCACCCCGATGCCGCCGCCGGTGGTGAGTCCGGTGACGCCGACGGTCGGGCAGGTGCCGGTCGGGATCGCCAGTGCGCGCGCGGCGAGCGCGGCCTTCACCGGGTACAGCGTCGACCCGGTGAAGACCTGCACCGACGTGCCGGTGATGATCGAGCCCCAGGCCATGCCGCGCAGGTCGAGCACGATCGTGCCCGACGCCGCCGAGGCACCGACGTAGGAGTGTCCGCCCGAGCGCGGCGAGATCTTCAGCCCGTATCGCCGGGCGAACGCGACGGTCTGCTGGATGTCGGCCTGCGCGACCGGCCGCACCACCGCCAACGGCGTCGCACCGTCGTAGCGCGTGTTGAAGATCAACTTGCTGGAGCCGTAACCGCTCGATCCGGGTCGGTACACCGGACCGCTGACGGCACGGTCGAGCGCCGTCCAGTCGGGCGCCGCCGAGGCGAGTGCGGTGGCAGGTGCGGCGCGTCCGACCATCGCGCCGAAGGCGGCACCGGTCGTTGCTCCGAGCAGCGAACGACGTGAAAAGTCCATGATCCGAACCCCCGTTCACGAGGTCGCCCGACCTCGTGGTTTCCACTGTCCTCCCGCCGTCGGTGATGCGCCATGGGTAGTTCGTCCCATCGCCGGGTGACACCGGCGACACAGGCGTGCCACAGCGGACGGCGCCATCGTCTTTCCCGTCCGACACCACGTCCCGACACCACGTCACTGGAGGTCTCGATGAACCCTGCCGATCACCCCCGCTCTGCCCACGACCCGTTCGCCGGTGCGCCCGCGCAGCAGTCGTCCGCTCAGCAGTCGCCCGCAGGTCAGTCGCCCGCGCAGATGAAGCCGGCCTCGGTCACGCAGGAGCGCGAACTGAGCGTGCCCGAAGCCAACCAGCGACGTTGGTCGGGCAAGAAGACCGCGGTGGTTGCGGCGATGGCGATCGGGCTGGCGTCGGCCGGCGCCGCCGGGGCGTCGGCGTCCGTCCCACTCGGGTCGAGCATCGGTGGGGGTGACGGTCGCCAGATGGGGCCCGGCGGACGCGGCGGCATGGGATTCCCGGGCGGCGGTGAGTTCCCGGGCGGGACGATGCCGAACGGGTGCGGCTCGGAGTCGACGCAGCAGGGTCAGCAGGGCCAGCAGGGTCAGCAGGGCCAGCAGCCCCCGTCGTGGGGTCAGGGCAGCGTGCCGACGAAGCCGGCCTCGGCGACCAACCAGACCACGTAACCGCCGGCTCGGGCAGCGGCACGGCCAGAAGATCGGCGCGGCCGCCGGGCAGGATCAGCCACGTCGGCGGCGCATCCGCTCCTGCAACTTGCCGACTTCGCCCATCGGGTCCTTACCGGCGCGCACCTGCTTGGCCGACCGGATCATCGCGGCGTCGTACGCCTTGCGGGCATACCGCTTCGCGTTGTAGGCGGCCACGCCGTCGGCGTCGGTCAGCACGATGAACTTGCGCTGCCGCACGCCCTCGAGCGCCTTCGCCGCCACCTGCTCCGCCGAACGCGGCGCCTTGGTGATGAGGTCGACCGCGCTCTGTTCAGTCTCGACATCCTTGCCCTGCAACGAATCTGCGAGGTTGGTGCGGAAGAACGACGGACAGATCACCGACACCTCGATGTTGTCGGGGGCGAGTTCGTGACGCAGCGTCTCCGACACCGCGACGACCGCTGCCTTCACCGCGTTGTACGACGCCATCGTGGGGGCGTGAACCAGACCGGCGAGCGATGCGGTGTTGACGATGTGACCGCCACCGGCCTCGCGCATCATCGGCACGAACGTGCGGCAGCCGCGGACGACGCCGAGCAGGTTGATGTCGATGATCCAGTGCCAGTTGGCCATCGACTCGACATCGATCCGTCCGCCGGCGGCGACTCCCGCGTTGTTGAACAGTAGGTCGAGCCCGCCCCAGGTGGCCTCGACCCAGTTGCGGGTCTCCTCCCACGCCTCGTCCGATCGCACATCGAGTTGCCGGTATTCGACGCCGGCCGGCAGCACGCCCTCCGGCGCGACCTCGTGCACGTCGACGACGAGCACCTTCGCGCCGTCCGCCACCAGTTCCTTCGTCATTGCCAGCCCGAGACCCGACGCACCGCCGGTGACCAGGGCTCGCTTGCCGGTGAAGGATTCGGGGTCGCGTCGCAACGGGTTCTTCATGCGCGGGACGTTACCGGCTCGACCCGTCCCGCAGAGGCCGCACACCCTCCCGCAAACGCTGCGGTTCCCGACAGATGCTGCTGTTGCAACAGCAGCCTCTGTCGGCAGGTGCAGCGTTTGCGGGGTGGGCGGGTCGAATGTTTGCGGGTGGACGGGTCTGCGGCTTGCGGGTGGTGGTGCTGCACGGCCAGTCGCCCTGTGGATGAACCAAGGGTTTCGAGGGGCTGTGGATACCGAACGGTAGCGAATTCTTCTGTCTTTCAGCGAAATTCGTGTCCTGAACCCTTGTGCGCCGGTTCGAACGGACGTACGATGAAGGCATTCCGGACGGCACACCCGGGGAGGGGGATCCGCGCATGAGCATCGACGAACAGTTCGACCAGCGGTACGACTCGTACCCCGGTGAAGCCGCCGCCTGCGCCGAGGCCATCACGTCCTCACTCGAATCGATCACCCGCCTCGCCCACCTGCCCGCAAACCTCACCGACGCCGAACTCACCGACGTCACCCGCTCGGCTCTGCTGGTGATGCAACAAGCTGAAGCGACCGTGGTCGCACTCACCGCGGACGCGATCAAACGCGGTGCGGTCTACCGCTCCACCGCAGCCGACGCGACCCAATGGGTTCAACGCCTGTCCACCGGCGAAGCCGCCTCCGCGCTGCTCGGCGCCGAAACGGTCACGGTGTCCGGGCCGCTGGTCCCCATTGATGAACCCGTCGATGAAGCGACCACCGACTCGACCGGCGGCTCGACCGAGGGCTCGACCGAAGACTCCTGCGAGGAACTGTGGCGATCCGGCATGGAACCCGCGCACGCCACGCGGATCCGCAAACTCGCCGACGCCGCCCAAACACCCCGGCACCAGAAACTCATCGACGCGGTCATCACCGGACAGGTCAACACCACCATCGCCAAAACCAGCCTCGACACCATTGACAAGATCAAAGCCGTCCTGCCCAACGCGGAATGGGACGAGATCTACGACTGGCTACTCACCCTCGGCCCCGGCTCCGGTGCGAAAACCGTCCGGGAACTCACCAAACGGATCCTCGCCCAATACGGCGACGACGTGTTGGACGAGAAAGAGGACGCCCTCCAAAACGTCGAATCATTGTCCTGGACCGACCTGCCCGAAGGGATGATCCGGTTCATCGCCGACCTGTCCCCCGACCACGCCCAAGCCTTCATCCAAGCCATCCAGGCATTGGCCGCACCGTCACCGAAGTCCGACTGCTGCGACAACCCGCACCACCGCCACACCCCCGACGAGAACGGCAACTCCCGCAAGACCGGCGACCCCGACCCCCGCACCCCCGGCAAACGCCGCGTCGACGCCCTCCTACTTCTGCTCGGCCTCGGCGCCGAAGCAGTCGACGCCGACGGACAGGTCAACACCCGCGGATCAGCAACATTGGTCGTCACCATCGACTTCGCAGTCCTCGCTGGCATCCTCGCCGGCCTCGGCATCACCGACACCGGCGTCGGCATCACCCCCGACACGGTGAGACAACTCGCCTGCGACGCAGGCATCCTGCCGATGGTCCTCGGATCTAAGAACCAACCCCTGAACGTCGGACGCAAACGAAGACTCGTCGACAACGAACTACGACGCGCCGTCATCCACCGCGACAAACACTGCACCTACGCCGGCTGCGACCGACCACCCGTCATGTGCGAAGTCCACCACGTCGAATCCTGGTGGGCCGGAGGCGAACCTCACTTCAGAACAGTGCCCTCCTCTGCACAACACATCACCGGATCGTGCACCGCGACAACCTCACCGCCACCGGCGTCACGTGGGACTACGCCAAGACCGCGTCTGCGGCCTGACCCGTGACTGCCTGGTCACGGTGCAGTGGGTCAGCCGTCCTGGAGCATCGCGCGAATGTCGTCGGCAGTGATGGCACCGCTGGCGCCTTCGCCGCCGTCGACGACCCGAGCGAACAGGTCACGCTTGCGCTCCTGCAGTTCGACGACCTTCTCCTCGATCGTGCCCTGGGAGACGAGGCGGTAGACCATCACCGGGCGGTCTTGACCGATGCGGTGGGCGCGGTCGATGGCCTGCGCCTCGGCGGCGGGGTTCCACCACGGATCGAGCACGAACACGTAGTCGGCCTCGGTGAGGGTGAGTCCGACGCCGCCGGCCTTGAGCGAGATGAGGAACGCCGCGGCGTCGCCGTCCTTGAACTCGTCGATGACCGCCTGCCGGTTGGTGGTCGAACCGTCGAGGTAGGTGGTGGTGATCGCCGCGTCGTGCAGCGCCGACTCGACCAGCCGCAGGTAGGAGGTGAACTGGCTGAACACCAGCGCCCGGTGCCCCTCGGCCGACAGTTCGCGCAGTTGGTCGACGAGGAATCCGATCTTCGCGCTCGGCTCGCGTGCGGTGTACTCGTCGTCGACCAACCTCGGGTCGAGCGAGATCTGCCGCAACCGCGTCAGCGACGACAGGATCGCGATGCGGTTGGCGTCGGGGTCGTCGAGCAGACCGAGGATGCGTTGCCGCTCCCTCTGCAGCTGCCGGCGGTAGTAGCCCTCGTGTTTGCCGGTGAGCGTGATCTCCTGCAGCTGGATCTGCTTGGGCGGCAGGTCGGCGGCGACGACCTCCTTGGTGCGGCGCATCATCAACGGACGGATCCGGCGGCGCAGCATGTCGAGCTTGTCGGGCTCGGCGCCCGACTCGATGGGCTTGCGGTAGGTGCTGGAGAACAGCTCCGGCTTCGGGAAGAGCCCCGGTGCGGCCAGCGCGAGCATCGACCAGAGATCCATCAGCGAGTTCTCCAGCGGGGTGCCGGTGATCGCCAGGGTGAATGGCGAGCGCAGCCGCTTGGCCGCGTGGAAGGTCTTGCTCTGGTGGTTCTTGATGAACTGCGCCTCGTCGAGCACCAGACCGCGCCAACCCAGCGACCTGAACTCGTCGGCGTCCAACCGCAGCACGGTGTAGGAGGTGACCACGATCGCGGCACCGGAAACGGTGTCGCTCAACGGTTCCGGACGCTTGGCAGCGGTGTTGCGGACCGCGACCACCGGCAGGTCGGGCGCGAAGGTCGCGGCCTCACGCACCCAGGTGCCGACCATCGACGACGGCGCCACGACGAGCACCGGGTCGGTCAGTTCGCCCGCCTCGTGGGCACGAGCCAACATCGCCAGCGTCTGCACGGTCTTGCCCAGACCCATGTCGTCGGCAAGCACACCGCCGAGCTGGGCGTCCCAGATGCTCGCGAGCCAGTGATAGCCGTCCACCTGGTACGGACGCAGGGTCGCCTTGAACCCGTTCGGCACCGCCGGCGGCTCGCTGCGTCCGACGGCGTTGACGGCCGCCACCCGTTCGGTCCACGCCGACGACGCGCTGCTGACGACCCCGAGTTCGACGAGTTCGTCCCAGTAGCCGAGCTGGAACTTGTTGAGGCTGAGGCCGTCACCGCGCCGGTCGGACAGCTCCCTCGCCTCGGAAATGAGCGACGAAAGCCGTTGCAGCTCAGGGTGATCGAGTGAGAACCACGTGCCGGAATCAAGCAGCAGCAGGTCGTCGCCCCGGGCCAGGGCCCGGAACAGCGGTTCGAAGGGCACCTTCTCGCCGCCGACCGTGATCTCGATCCGCAGGTCGAACCAGTCGATGTCGTCCGACTCCTCGGCGCCGATCTCGATCAGCGGTTCGTCCTGCGCCTCCTCGAAGATCGGCAGGTCGTCGGCCCGCTCGATGATCACGAGGTCGTGGTCGTCGAGTTCGGCCAACAGGTTGGTGAACTTCACCGCGGCGAAGTCGCAGAAGACCTCGACGTCCTTGGGCCACCACCCGATGCCGCCGATCGCCTCGAGCATCGACGCGCGTCGCAGCACGCCCTCGAGTTGCTCGACCAGCACCCGTTCGGCCGACCGGTCGCGACCGGCCCACGCGGTGGCGTCGAGCGCCATCGAGTGCAGTTCGCCACCGGGATAACGCACCCGAGTGCTCACCCGGACGGCGGTGTCGGACTCGCGCTCGACCCGCAGGTGCAGCCGCAGCGGCTCGACGAGCGCGGCCCGCGGACGGTCGATCGACCCGCCGGAGACCACGCCGTAGCGGCGCGCCAGCTTCGGCAGCTGCGCCTCGCGGAACGAGTCGGCCATCGCCTCGGGCACGGTGACCGGCCCGTTGGTGGCCAACCACTGCGCCATCGACGACATCGGCCGGTCGAGCCCGGCGAGCACGAGGCTCTGGTCTTCGACGATCACCAGACCGTGCACCGGGTCACCGATCAGCACGAGCCGTCCGGGCCGGTGCAGGTCGATCTCGGTGCGGCCGATGAGTTCGCCGTGGGGCCCGTCGGCAAACCGGACGTCGGTGCGCACCGGGCTCGACAACAACTCGACCGTGGCGTCGGGGTGGGCGAACGCGGGCAGCAACTCGACGCCGGCCGCGACGGCCAACTGCAGGTCGTCCCAGACGCCGCCGCCGAGCTCGTCGAGGGTCAACCGGGGTGCGCGGGTCATCACATTGCCGCCGGCACGCCAGCGTTCGAGGATGCGGGCGAGCGCCTGCGACTGCTCGGGCACGAAGAACCGGCGGCCGGTGCTGCGGGCGTCGGTGCGCACGTCGGTCCACTCGATCGACATGTTCCAGCGGCCGGTCTTGCCGCGCCGGCACGGCACCAGCTCGAAGCGGGTGCGCGGGGAGGAGTCGGTGCCGGACCGGGGTGCCATCGTGGGCTGGATGCGCAGGCCGAGCGCGTCGGCGTCGGTGAAGGTCTGGGAGCCTTCGTCGTCACCGAGGAACCGGTCGGTGAACTCGCGCCAGGTCTCGTTGCCGTCGGGTTCGGGACGGGAGTGACCGCCGAGGGCCTCGCGTCCGGCAAGCACCATCGCCGCGACGTGTTTGCAGGCCTGCTTCACCGGGCAGGAGCAGCGCGACCTCCATTCGCGCGCGGGGGCGCCGACGCGCGGCACCGTCAACATCGCGGTGTAGGGCCGCACCGCGCCACCGGAGATGGTGCCGATCAGCAGCCGTCCGTTGTCGCCGACGTTGATCGACTCGACGCGCTCGGCGTCGACATAGCCCAGCGCTCGCTCGTAGGCGAAGCGTCCGACGTGGGCAATGACCTCCTCGTCGCTCACCTGGGCGAGCCAGGCCGCGCCGCGCACCTGGAGCGAGGGTGAGGAGACCATCTTCCGAACTTAACCCGATCCCCCGACATCCGGGAAATCACGGGGACGTCCGGGAAATCGGAGGTGAACGGGCGATTACTGCCCGGGCACCTTTTCCAGATCGGCCAGCCAGGCCTGCGCGTTGCCGTCGGACGGCGCCCGCCAGTCACCGCGCGGCGACACCGACCCGCCGGCCATCACCTTCGGTCCGTTCGGCAGCGCCGACCGCTTGAACTGGCTGAACGCGAAGAACCGCTGGAGGAAGACCTCGAGCCAGGAGCGGATCGTCGCCAGGTCGTAGGCGATCTGCTTCTCCTGCGGGTAGCCGGCCGGCCACTGGCCGGTCTCGGCGTCCTTCCAACCGTGCCAGGCGAGGAAGGCGATCTTGCTGGGCCGGTAGCCGTAGCGCAGCGTGTAGAAGATGTTGAAGTCCTGCAGCGGGTAGGGCCCGATCTTGTCCTCGGTCGACTGCATCTTCTCGCCCGGCTTGGTCGGCACGAGTTCGGGACTGATCTCCTGGTTGACGATGTCGGTGAGCACCGCACCCGTCTCGTCGTTGAACAGCTTCTCGTCGACCACCCACCGGATGAGGTGCTGGATCATCGTCTTCGGGATGCCGGAGTTGACCGTGTAGTGCGACATCTGGTCGCCGACGCCGTACGTGCACCAGCCGAGCGCGAGCTCGGACAGGTCGCCGGTGCCGAGCACGATTCCGTTCTCCTTGTTGGCGATCCGGAAGAGATAGTCGGTGCGCAGGCCGGCCTGCACGTTCTCGAAGGTCACGTCGTGCACCGGCTCGCCGTCGCCGAACGGGTGGCCCATGTCCTTGAGCATCTGGGTGGCGGTCGGTCGGATGTCGAGTTCGGCGAAGCTGACGCCGAGCCCTTCGGCGAGCTTGTACGCGTTCGACTTGGTGTAGTCGGACGTCGCGAAGCCGGGCATCGTGTAGGCCAGGATGTCGGTGCGCGGGCGACCCATCTGGTCCATCGCCCGGGCCGCGACGATCAACGCGTGGGTGGAGTCGAGCCCACCGCTCACCCCGATGACCACCTTCGGGTCGCCGATCGCACGCAACCGTTGCACCAGGCCCGACACCTGGATGTTGTACGCCTCGTAGCAGTCGAGCGCGAGGCGCGACTCGTCGTCGGGCACGAACGGGAAGCGGTCGACCTTGCGCAGCAGCCCGATGTCACCGGACGGCGGGTCGAGCATGACCTCGACGGTGCGGAACGCGCCGGTCACCTCACCGTGCGTGCGTGTGTTGTCGTCGATCGACCCGTCGCGCAGGCGGTCCTGGCGGATGCGGTCGAGGTCGATGTCGACGACGGTGCTGCGCGGACCGTCGGGGAACCGCTCGGTCTGCCCGAGGAGGTCGCCGCACTCGTAGATCATCGTCATGCCGTCCCACGAGAGGTCGGTGGTCGACTCCCCTTGGCCCGACGCGGCGTACGCGTACACCGCCAGGCAGCGGGCAGACTGCGCCCGGCACAGCAGGTGCCGGTCTTCGGCGCGGGCGACCGTGATGGGGCTGCCGGAGATGTTGGCGAGCACGGTCGCACCGGCGAGCGAGGCCATCGACGACGGCGGCACCGGCACCCACATGTCTTCGCAGACCTCGACGTGCACGACGAGACCGGGCACGTCGACAGCCTCGAACAGCAGGTCGGGTCCGAACGGAATCTGCTTGCCGCCCAAGGCGATCGAGTCGCCGAACGACTCGTCGCCGGCCGCGAAGTGTCGCTTCTCGTAGAACTCGCGGTAGTTGGGCAGGTATGACTTCGGCGCCACCCCGAGCACCTCGCCACCCTGCACCACCACCGCACAGTTGTAGAGCCGGTTGCCGTTGCGCAGTGGTGCGCCGACGACCACGATCGGCCGCAGGTCCTTCGTCGCCGCGGCCAGGGTGTCGATGGCCGCGAGCACCCGGTCGAGCACGACGTCCTGCAGGTGAAGATCTTCGATCGCGTAGCCGCTGAGGCCGAGTTCGGGGAAGATCGCGAGCGCCACCCCCTGGGTGTGCAGCGCCCGCACCTGCTCGATCACCGTCGCGACGTTGGTGTCGGGATCGGCGATCGAGGTGGGCACGGTGCACGAGGCGATCCGGGCGTAACCGTGGGCGTAGGCACTGCGGAAATCGAAGCTGGCGGCCATGCGTCCGATCTTGTCAGGTCGTCGCCGCGGTGCGGGATCTGCCCGCATCCGAACAGCCCGCCTGCAGAATCCGCGTGAGTTTGTGGGGTTCGTCGCGTGCGCGAACCCCACAAACTCACGCGGATTCTTCGCGGTGGGTGACCGGTGGCCACACCATCGCCGTGTGACCCGGCTCACTAGGCTGGCGGGCGACCGACACCCGACCGGAGGTTCGCCGATGACCCAGACCGTGTCCCACACCAAGGGCGAGACCGACACCCCGCTGATCGAGCAGACGATCGGCGACAACTTCGACGCCACCGTCGCCCGGTTCGGCGACCGCGAGGCGCTCGTCCACGTGGCCCAGGGGAAGCGGTGGACCTACCGCGAACTGCAGGCGGACGTCGACCGGCTGGCCCGCGCGCTGATGGCGGCCGGGGTGACCAAGGGCGATCGGGTCGGGATCTGGGCGCCCAACTGCAGCGAGTGGGTGCTGGTGCAGTACGCGACCGCGAAGATGGGCGCGATCCTGGTCAACGTCAACCCGTCCTACCGGGCGCACGAACTGAAGTATGTGCTGAACCAGTCGGGCATCTCGCTGGTGTTCGCGGTGAGCGAGTTCAAGACCAGCAACTACCGCGGCATGATCGAGGAAGTGCGCGGCGACTGCCCCGACCTGCGCGATGCGATCTACTTCGGCACCCCCGAATGGGAGCACCTGCTCGCCGGCGCCGATCAGGTCTCGGCCGACGAACTCGCACAGGCGCAAGTCGGACTCGACAACCACGACCCGATCAACATCCAATACACCTCGGGCACAACGGGATTCCCGAAGGGAGCGACCCTTTCGCACCGCAACATCCTCAACAACGGCTTCTTCGTGGGCGAGCGCTGCGACTACACCGAGGCCGATCGGGTTTGCATCCCGGTGCCCTTCTACCACTGCTTCGGCATGGTCATGGGCAACCTCGCGTGCACCTCACACGGCGCCTGCATGGTGATCCCGGCCCCAGGGTTCGACCCCGCCGCCACGCTGCAGGCCACCCAGGACGAGCAATGCACCTCGCTCTACGGCGTGCCCACGATGTTCATCGCCGAGTGGGGCCTGCCGAACTTCGCCGACTACGACCTGTCGAAGGTGCGCACCGGCATCATGGCCGGCTCGCCCTGCCCGGCCGAACTGATGAAGAAGCTCATCGCCACGGGCATCGAGGAGATGACGATCTGTTACGGCATGACCGAGACCTCCCCGGTGTCGACCCAGAACCGCACCGACGACACCTTCGAGCAGAAGGTCGGCACGGTCGGCTTCGTGGGCCCTCACCTGGAGATCAAGATCATCGACCCCGTCACCGGCGAGACCCAGCCGCGCGGCAAGTCGGGCGAGTTCCTGACCAAGGGCTACTCGGTGATGCTCGGCTACTGGAACCAGGACGACAAGACCGCCGAGGCGATCGAGGACGGCTGGATGCACACCGGCGACATCGGGGTGATGGACGACGACGGCTACGTGCAGATCAGCGGCCGCATCAAGGACATGGTGATCCGCGGCGGCGAGAACATCTACCCGCGCGAGATCGAGGAGTTCCTCTACACCCACCCCGACATCGTCGATGCCCAGGTGATCGGGGTGCCCGACCAGAAGTACGGCGAGGAGTTGTGCGCCTGGATCCGGATGCGACCCGGCGCCGAGCCGATCACCGCCGAATCGCTCAAGCAGTTCTGCGACGGGCAGCTGGCCCACTACAAGGTGCCGCGCTACGTCGAACTGGTCGAGGAGTTCCCGATGACGGTCACCGGCAAGGTGCGCAAGGTCGAGATGCGTGAGGTGACGTCGGCCCGGCTCGGCCTGTCCTGATCCGGCGCGCTACGTCTCACCCTCCAGCGCCGAGATCGGCCAGCACTTCGCGGGCGGCGCGCGTGCCGGATGCGAGGGCTCCTTGGATCGACGCGGTGTCGCGGTGGTCACCGGCGACGAACACGTGGTCACCCGCCCGCACCGGTTTGCGCATCTCGATCGGGGCGGGCTGCGCCGGCAGCGCGTGCGGGATGTCGTGCCGCACCAGCAGATCCCAGTCCTGGGCGCGACAGTCGTACATCGACCCGAGCCTGCGCACCACCTCGGCGTCGGACGGCACGCCCAACGCGTCGACCGCGGTTGCCTGGATGAGGTGCCGCCCTGCCGGCGCATAGCTCGGGGCGGCGTTGCTCACGACGGCGGTGTTCACGAAACCGGCCGCGTCGGTGCGGGCGTCGAGGACGAGCATGTCCGAGCTGTCCGGCCGCTCCTTGCTGCTGAACCACCACGTCACCAACCCCTTGGTCTGCGGCGCGGGCAGATCGACGAGGTCCGCGAGGTGCTGCGGGCCGACCGCGACCACGACCTTGCGGGCGGTGACGCTTTCCGCGGCGGTTCGGATGGTGACGTGGTCGGAGCGCTGGTCGACCGCGGTCACCCGCACCCCGGTGGTGACGCAGTCGCCCAGCTCGGCCACGATCTGCTGGGGCAGCGCCCGCATGCCGTCCCGCGGAAGACCCGGTGTGGCGAGGATGAACGAGCGCACCAACAGGCGCACGAAGGCTGCAGAGGAACTCCCGTCGCCGTCGAGCACGACGCCGGCGACGAACCGTTCGACGACCTCGGTGCGCAGCCCGCCGTGCAGACCCGCGTCGTCGAGCGACTTCGCCCAGGTTCGTTCGTCGCGCACGAGCCTGCCGACCGGTCCGAGTGCAGGCGCGGCCCAGCGGACGAGGCCGGAGAGCTGACCTGGCGTCAGGTATCCCGAGCGCACCATCGAGCCAAGCGCGCCCGGCTTCCTGGTCGGGTCGACGAGGGCGACCCGCCCGGTGTCACGGACGACCTCCACCCCGCGTCCGAACCGGCTCAGCCCGAGCGCATCCACGTCGATGTCGTGTCTGACCCGCGGGTAGGACGGGTTGAGCACCTGAAAACCTCGATCGCACAGATGCCCGTCGACGACGTCGGTGCTGACCCGTCCGCCGACATGGTCGTCGGCTTCCAGGACGTGGACGTCGACGCCCGCGCCGGCGAGTCGCTGGGCGCACTGCAGCCCGGCGAGCCCCGCTCCGATGACGACCACGTCGTGGGTGGTGGGTGACATCACGCATTCCCCTCGTTGTCAGGACGATGCGCCGCTCTCCCGCGGCGCGTACGGATCGAGTATGTCCGGTCGGACCGGGCCGGCGCGGTGCACAGGGCGATGGAGGATGCGCCGACCACGAACGTCAGTCCGGGCCTCGTTCGAAGCGGGGCCCGGCAGCCAGCCTGACCGGTCCGACAGCGTCCTGGAGATCAATGACCCGGCCGCCTTGCCGACCCTCGACGATGCCCTGACTGCTGAGACCCACAGCCACTTCCCGGGTGAGGGGCATCAGCTCTCGCCACTGCTGACCGCCGACCACCCGCGCAGCTTCACTCGGGCAGATGGTCGCCCCCTCGGCTCGGTGCCGCAGCAGGGTGCGGATGGTCGCAGCGAGGCGTTCCTGCTGCCCCTCGACGTCGGTGTCCCACCAGGGTCGGCCACGCTCACCGAGCGCGACCTTCGCGTCGTGGACCACCGGGCGGGCCAGGTCACCGCAGGTCTTCACCAGCCGTCGGCCACGCATCAGCACCGAGACCAGTTGGACGCGTAGGTCGTCCGGGATCGACGGGTCGGCGGCGCGCCACTTGCGGCCGCCGACGACCAGGTATCGCCCGTCGGGCGTCCGCTCCACACCGTCCCGATCGACTGCCATCCGTGCCCCCTTCGTCCCCGTTCCAGCCCATACCCGGACCGTCGATCGTAGACGCGTTGCGGGTGTACGGCGGCCCTGGCGCTCCTCACGTCGATGGCCGGTAGGGGTGTAGCGGGCATGCTCCCCGCCTCCTAACATCAGCCGCATGACTGTGATGAGCACGACGATTCGCGCCGTCCACCTGGTGACGCGCGGAACTGCCGGACTTCTAGACCGTCCGCTGCGCTCCTTGTGACCGGCGACCACACCCGACCGACCCGGCGCGGGACGCCGACCCGATTCCCGTTCGCTTTCACCCGCGCCTACCGGGTCGCAGGGCTTCCGTTCGGCGTCACTGCGCGCACGGCATGGGCCGAGATCGGCGACGACGTACTGCGGGTGCGCTTCGGTCCGTGGCAGTTGCGCACCGAACTCGCCAACATCGACACCGCGCAGCGGACCGGCGGGTTCTCGTTCCTCAAGACCGCCGGACCGGCCCATCTGTCGCTGGCCGACCGAGGGGTCACCTTCGCGACCAACGCGGACGCGGCGGTGTGCCTGTCGTTCAAAGAGACGGTCCGCGGAATCGACCCCACCGGGTTCATCACCCACCCCAATGCCACGCTCACCGTCGCCGATGTCGAGGGCTTCCTCGACCGGTTGAACCTGGGTTGACCGTTCACCCGGATCGGGGCCGGCCCTCGTGCTCGGCGCGTCTGCTCCGGGCTGCGCCGACGCAGGACGTCAGGCGCGGTCGACGAACTGGGGCGTCTGTGCGAACGGCCTCAACCTGACGATCAGGATGTCCACCAAACGGGGTCGACCTCATCCCGGGAGGGCGTTCCGCTGCTTGGACAATCGAAGAAATTTCGGCTGAGGGACTGGCGCACACGCCACCACGTGCGTCACCCTGGCCCGGTCGGTCGAGAGGGGTTCGACCCGGGCAAGGGGTGATTCATGGGTTGGGCACGTATTCGCGGAGCACCGCGTCGGCTGCCGGTCGACGGACGCGACCTGCTCGACCCTGTCATCGACGTCACCGCCCGCACCGCCTGGCTGCTGCGGGTCAGCCGGCTGGCCTCGCCGTGGGGATCGACCACCGCCGAACGCTTCGTCGACCGGCTCACCGAGGTCGGTTATCCCGGACGCCACGCCTCACAGGTGTCGCTGTGGGAGAGCGGCCGGGTGACGACGTCCCTGGGCTTGGTCGGCGCGTACGAACGGGCACTCGGCCTCGCGCCCGGCGAACTGCTCGGCGCCGTCGGCGGCATGCAGCAGACCGCCCGGATCCACGCGGTCGACCGCCAACCCGCCGACCGGGCGCAGGTCTTCCGGCGGCTGTCGCAGCTCGACGAGCGGATCGTCGCCGACATCGCGACCGGCGCCGACTGGATCGCCCTGGCCGAGCTGCTCACCGACCCCCGTGTCACACCACCCGCCGAGTCGACCGTCCGGCGCTGGGCCTACACGCTGAGTGTGCAAATGCTGCGGTCCGGGCACTTCGACTACTCCAGCCGGTGGTCGGCCCTGTCGATCCTGCTCGCCGACCCGTTGTTCGCCGAACCGGTCGAGGCCGAGATCGTCAGCGCGATCGCCGAGCCGGGCGTGCCGTTGGCCCGCAACGGGTGGGATGCGCTGTCGCAAGCGACCAGACCGGGTATCGCGCGGTCGTTGATCGACCGGCTGGTGCCCGGCGACGACGAACGCTCGCTCGGGCTGGCGTACGGCCTCGCCACGATGATCGGACGCGTCGAGCTCAGCCGGGACGACGTGTTCCGGCTGCGTCCGCGGTTGCGGCTGTTGGTCGACGACGGCTCTGCGGCCGAGCAGGAGATGGGCTACATGCTGGCCGGGCGACTTGGACCGACGACGATGTCCGAACTCGGTTACCCGCCGGCGCCGGTGTGGACCCGGCGCAGCTACGTCGAAAAGCCGCCTCACTACGAGCAGTACGTCGACGCCGTGCGGCGCACCTCGGGCATCGAACACGACGCGATGATCGAAAGGCTGCTGCAGGAGGCGCTGTCGGAGGTGTTGCTGGAGAAGCAGCAAATGGCCAATCAGCTCATCAGTGCCAGTCCCTACCGCGACGCGGTCGCGCTGACCGCGGTGGAGGTCGCCACTTCCTCCCCCGACCCGATCGCCCGCCACGCCGCGGCCAACATGCTGCGCCAAGTCGCACCCGACGACCGGGTGCAGCTGACCCGGCTACTCGACTCCCCCGACCCGCACGTCGTGACCAACGGCATCGTCGCCTCCGGACGCGGGGGCGTGCAGGAGGCCGCAGCGCGACTCACCGTGTTGTGCACCGACCCGAGATACCGCGCCGAGGCGCTGATGGCGCTCGGGATGCTCGGTCACCAGGTGCGGGTCGACTCCGCCGTCGAACTCCGGGCGTCGCAGTGGTGGATGCGTCACCGCGGCGACGGGCCGACGCCCGGCAGTCAGGTCGTCTGAGACCTCGAGTGCCTGCCGGGTGCCTCGGCGTCGATCGGACACCCGGGCCGGACGGCGGTCAGCGGACAGCGGTCAGCGGGCGCCGCGGTCGACGTACTGCGGGGTCTCGCGCTTCATCCCGGCGGTGCGCGCGATCTTGTGGTTTCGTCCGAGCAGCAGCTTCACCTGTTCGCGGCGTTCGGCCGCGAAGGTGCGCCGGGCCGAGGAGGCGTGGTGCCAGTCGAACAAGCGCTTCGCGGCGGCCAACTGGTCAGGCGACTTGGTGGCCAACTCGCGCGCGAACGCGAACGCGTCGTCGAGCGGCTGGTCGGTCACCCAGCCGGCCAGGCCGAGGTCGTGGGCCTGCTGTCCGCTGATCACCTCGGCGGTCATCGTCAGCCGCTTCGCGGTCTCGACTCCGACCAACTGCGACAGCGACCGCACGCCGGACATGTCGGGCACCAGCCCCCACTTGCCCTCCATCACCGACCACTTCGCATCAGGGGTCGTGAAGCGGAAGTCGGCGGCGAGCGCGATCTGGATGCCACCGCCGTAGCAGTGGCCGTGCACCGCGGCGATCACCGGCACCGGCACACGCCGCCAGGCCCAGCACGCCTCCTGGAAGGTGTTGGTGCCGCGCCACGGCACCGGGAGCATCCCCACCGGCATCTGCCACGGCTTCTTCGAAACCGACGCGAAGTCGAGGCCGGCACAGAACGCGTCGCCGTTGCCGCTGATCACCACTGCACGCAGCGTGCGGTCGCCCCGCAGCCGGTGCGCGGTGGCGATGAGTTCACGCAACAACTCGAAGGTGAGGCCGTTGTACTTCTCCGGCCGGTCGAGACGGACGTCGGCGATGCCGTCACGGACGGTGCAGCTGATCAGGGAGGTCACCCGGCCAGCGTAATCAGCGACACCTCGGGGAATGCCTGCGCCGCCCGGACGTTGGAACATGGGAAACGAGACTTCCAGCTTCGAGGAGGGCCACCGATGGCCACCACCGCCCTGACCACCGACAACTTCGTGCAGACCATCCAGGACAACGACATCGTGCTGGTCGACTTCTGGGCCGACTGGTGCGGTCCGTGCAAGATGTTCGCGCCGGTCTACGACGCCGAGTCGGCCAAGCACGACGACATCGTGTTCGCGAAGGTTGACACCGAAGACCAGCAGGAACTCGGTGCCGCGATGAACATCCGCAGCATCCCGACGATCATGGCCTTCCGCGAGGGCGTCATGGTCTTCTCGCAGTCGGGCGCGATGCCCCCGGCGATGCTGTCCGACCTGATCGGCCAGATCCGTGAGCTGCCGATGGACAAGATCCACGCCGAGATCGCCGAGCAGCAGGCCGCCGAGGGCGGCTCGCAGAACTGAGCATGCGCCGCGTCGCCGTAGCGCTGCTTGCGCTCGGCTGCGCGGCGTGTTCGAGCGGTGGGTCGAGCCCGACGCAGACCGCTGCTGCGACATTTGCAGCGACGTCCACGCAGACCTCCACCGCGACGTCCAGCCAGGCGACCCAGCCGACTGCGTCAACGCCTCCGGTCGCGAGTTCGGCTGTGTCGACTACCGATTCGTCGACCACCCAGCCCGGCCCGCCGTACATCGGCACTCTGCAGTGGGTGCCCGGTCGGCACGGCAACGACCTCATCCTCACGCCCACGACGGCCGGCCGGACGGTGACCGACCAGGCCGCCGAGGCCGCCGCCTGGAACGAGGTCGTCCGCCGAGCCCCCACCGCGAACACGGTGTCGATGCAGCGGCAGTTCGACTGCCACTGGCGCTACGCCCGTGGCAAGCCGACCTGGAACCTCGAACTCTGGCGCCCGACCGTGTCGATGGACGATGTCATCGCGGCCTACTGCAACCCAGGCGGACCGGAGTAGCCTCCCCGCGAAAGTTTGCAAGACACGCGAGCCAACTGCTCAAACCTGCAAACATTCGCGGGCCCCCAACCCCGCGAAAGTTTTGCAAGACACGCGAGCCAACTGCTCAAACCTGCAAACTTTCGCGGGGTGTGGGTCAGCGCTGGAGGACGCGAAGGGAGCCCAATTGCGCGACCTGCTCGAAGCCGTCCGCGAGCGCGGCCTGCACCACGTGCCAGGGGGCCTGGCCGCCGTCCGCGGGGTCGGGGAAGACGTCGTGCACGAGCAGCAGCCCGCCGGGCACGAGGTGCTTCGCGAACGCGCGGTAGTCGTGCTGGGCGGTTTGTTCGGTGTGGTTGCCGTCGAGGAACAGCAGTTCCACCGGCGACCCCCACCAACCGGCGACCACGGTGGTGTCGGCGACGACGGCGCTCAGCACATCGGCGTACGCGTCGAGCACCGGACGGAAGGTCGGCAGCGTGTCGAGCCGGCCCGTCCGTTCGTCGACCATCGAGGTGTCGTGCCACTCCCAGCCGGGCTGGTTCTCCTCCGACCCGTGGTGGTGGTCGACGGTGACCAGCCGCGACCCGACCCGGCGCGCGGCGTGCGCGAGCAACTGGGTCGACTTGCCGCAGTACGTGCCGATCTCGAGCCAGGTGCCGACCCGCGCAGCCAGGGCCGTCGTGTAGATCGCCTGGCCCTCGTCGACCGGCATGAAGCCCTTGGTCGCGGCCACCGCGTCGGCCAACTCGGCCGGGATGTGGGTGTCGGTCATCCTGTTGCTCCTTCGAGTGCGCCGCCCCAGCCGTTCCATCTGCCGGCGTCACGGAAGATCGCCGAACCACCGGTCGCCTGGGTCAGTGCGTCGGCCGCGAGCAGCACCGCCGCCGCCGACCATGCGGTCTGCTCGACCGGGTAGACCTCGCCGTTCGGGATGTTCATGCCGGTCCAGTAGCCGCCGGTGGACTCGTCGAACAAGAACTGCACGTCAGCGAAAAGGCTTGCCGCCCTGTTGGTTTCACCGACAGCATCGAGCGTCGCGATGAGCTCGGCCGTCTCCGCGGCGGTCACCCACGGCTCGTCGCTGACACACCGGATGCCGCGCGTGGGCCAGCCGAAGGTCTCCCAACCGGCGTCCAGACGGGCGAGCGCCGCGTCGCCGCGCACCGCCCCGCCGAGCACCGGGTAGTACCAGTCCATCGAGAAGCGGCTGCGATCGGCGAACGCCTCCGGACGATGCCGGATCGTCTCGCGCAGCGTGCGCCCGGCGGCCCGCCAGCGCGGACGGTCGTGCCCGAGCGTCTCGGCGATGAGGCAGGCACACTCGATCGACTGCAGGGTGCTGGCCGACCCGGTGAGCAACGCCTCGTCGGCCCACCGGCGCTCGGGGTCCATCGCCCACGAGATCGCGCCGCTGGGCAACTGGCCGCGCACCACGAAGTTGATCGTGGCCTCGACCGTCGGCCAGAGGCGGGCCAACGCCGCGGTCTGCCCGGTCACCAGGAAGTAGTGCCAGACACCGACCGCGATGTAGGCGCACTGGTTGGTATCGGCCGCGGCATCGTCGATGACACCGTCGGTCTGCCGCATCGGCCACGAGCCGTCGGCGCGCTGGGTGCGGGCCGACCACACGTAGGCACGCATCGCCTCGTCGTGGCGTCCGACGACGGTGAGACCCATCGCCGATTCGACGTGGTCCCAGGGATCGAGGTGACCGCCGGTGAACCACGGCAGCGCGCCGTCCGGTTGTTGTTGGGCGGCGATGAAATCGCCGATCGAGCGCACCTGCTCGCCGGTCATGCCGCCCGGGAGTTCGGCGCGCAGCAGCGCCGAACCCGCCGCCGAAGTCACCGATGCTCCGGCTTGCGCAGGTAGACCACGAAACTCTTGCCGAGCACCGGGTCGAGCGAGCGCTCGGCCACCCGGGTGACCAGCGGCGCCGACATCATGTCCCACACGAGCAGCTTGTGATAGGCCTTCGTCGCGAAGTTCTCGGTGTCGGTGCCGACGGCACACTTCAGCCACCAGTACGGCGCGTGCAGGGCGTGCGCGTGGTGCTGGGCGTAGGGGACGAAGCCGGCACGGCGCAGCTTGTCGACCAGCTCCGACGCCTTGTAGATGCGGATGTGTCCGCCCTCGACCTCGTGGTACTCGTCCGACAGCTTCCAGCAGACCTGCTCGGGCCAGTTGCGCGGCACCGTGACGGCGACCAGGCCACCGGGCTTGGTGATGCGGAACAGTTCGGCGATCACCTGCTCGTCCTCGTGGATGTGCTCGAGGATCTCCGAGGCGATGACCCGGTCGAAGCTGTCGTCGTCGTAGGGCATCTGCCGGGCGTCACCGACCTGCACCTGCGCGATCGCGGGGAAGCCGGCCTCCCCCTCCAGCTCCATCGCACCGAACATCGACTTCACGTCGACGAGGTCGGCCTCGTTCATGTCGAACGCCGTGACATTGCAGCCGCGGCGGTAGGCCTCGAACGAGTGGCGCCCCTGCCCCGCCCCGACGTCGATGAGGCTCATGCCCGGTGATACCGGGAACTTGTCGAAATCGACGGTCAGCATCAGTTGTTCTCCTTGTTCGTCCCCTGCTGCGATCGCGCACGGATCACGTGGCGATAGAGCTCGGCGGTCTGTTCGGCGACGGCGCGCCAGCTGTAGGTCTCGACCGCGCGACGCCGTCCGGCATCGCCCATGGCGGCCCGTCGGGACGGCGAGGCGAGCACCTCGGTCAGTGAATTTGCCAGTGCGACAGAGTCGTTCGGTGGCACCAGCACCCCAGCCCCACCCGAGACGAGGGTCGGCAGGGCACCGACGGCGGACGCCACGACGGGCGTGCCGCAGGCCATCGCCTCCACGGCGGGCAGCGAGAAGCCTTCGTAGCGCGACGGCACGACGAGCGCCTGGGCCGACCCGATGAGCGCGGCCAGTTCCTCGTCGGGGATGCCGGAGCGGAAGCTCACCCGGTCGAGCAGGCCGGCATCGGCGAGCGACTTCTGGGTGCGTTCGCTCGCGGTGCCGACGATGATCAACTCCGACCACGCGTCCGGTGCCATCGCCTGCAACGCCTCGATGAGCACCGGCACGCCCTTGAGCGGCACGTCGGCCGAGGCAATGGTGACCAGCCGTCCGGGCACCCGCGGCGCCGTGGGCGGGGTGAAGACGTCGACCGCGACACCCACCGGCACGACGTCGATGCGCTCCGCGGGCACTGCGAAGTCGGTGACGATGTCCTGTGCCGAGCCCTCGGAGACGGTGAGGATGTGCGAACTGCGGCGGGCCACCCGGCGTTGCATCGCGACGAACCCGTACCAGCGGCGCTTCGAGAGCCGCTCCCACCCGGTGGCCTGCTCGAGTTCGAGGCGGCGGTCGCGGCTGATCGGGTGGTGGATGGTGGTCAGCACCGGCAGGCCGCGCCGTTCGAGCGCGAGAATGCCCGGGCCGAGGGTCTGGTTGTCGTGCAGCACATCGAAATCGCCGACCCGCGAGCGCAGCATCCGCGCGAGGCGCAGACTGAAGACCCGCGGCTCAGGGAAGCCGGCGGTGCACATCGTGGCGTACTCGAGCACGTCGAGGTCGGAACGGAATTCGCGAAGGTGCGGACGCCGGAACGGGTCGGGTTCGCGGTAGAGGTCGAGCCCCTCGACCTTGGTCAGGCCGACACCCGGGTCGAGCTCGGGCAACGGCGCACCGCTGAAGACCTCGACGCTGTGACCGAGTGCGACGAGTTCGCGCGACAGGTTGCGCACGTAGATGCCCTGGCCGCCGGAGTGGGGTTTGCTGCGGTACGACGACAGGGCGACCCGGAGGCCGCCTGCCTCATCGGCCGGCTCGTGTGCGAACTGCATGGACTCCTCAGACAACCGCGGGTGCGGCGATCTCCTCGATGTCGTGGGCCTGCCCCGGACGCACGAAAACCATGTCCTTGGTCAGGTCGGCCCGCTTGGTGTCACGTCGGTCGCGCAGGTAGTTCTGGTGCAGGAACCACGGTGCGCGGTCGCCCTGCTTGGGGAAGTCGGTCATGCCGCGCAGCACGTAGCCGCTGTTGAGGTCGAGAGCCGGGCGGGCCGCCATCGGGTCGGCCACGTGCGGGTATCCGAACGCGTAGCCCTGCGCCTGCAGGTGATTGAGGAAGGTGCAGACGTACTGCGACGATAGGTCGGCCCGCAGCGTCCACGACGCGTTGGTGTAGCCGACGCACATCGCGGCGTTGGGCACGCCGTTCATCATCAGGCCGCGGTAGACGTAGCGGGTGCCGAACTCGACCTTCGCGCCGTCGACGGTGAGGTCGATGCCGCCGCCGGCGAGCATCCGCAGCCCGGTCGCGGTGACGATGGCGTCGGCCTCGATCACCTCGCCCGACCCGGTGCGGATGCCTTCGGGCACGAACGCATCGACGGTGTCGGTGACGACGCGGGCGCTGCCGTCGCGCAGCGTCTTGAACAGGTCGCCGTCGGGCACGACGCACAGGCGCTGGTCCCACGGACCGTACGGCGGGGTGAAGTCCTTCTCGGTCACGCTCGACCCGCGCACCTGCGACAGCACACCCTTGCGCAGCATGTTGCCGACGGTCTTCGGTGCCCGCCGACTGGCCTGGTAGAGGGCCTGCGCCTGCACGGCGTTCTTCATCCGGATGGCGGTGTAGGCCTTGTCGGGCGACACGGTGCGACGCAGAAACGCGGCGAACGGGTCGTGGTTGGGCAACCCGAGCACGTACGACGGGGTGCGCTGGAGCATCGTCACCTGGGCGCCACGCTCGGCGAGGGCCGGCACCAAGGTGACCGCGGTGGCTCCCGAACCGATGACGACGACCTTCTTGCCGGCGGCGTCGAAGTCGTCGGGCCAGAACTGCGGGTGGATGACCTGCCCGCGGAAGTCGTCGCGTCCGGCGAAGTCGGGGGTGTAGCCCTGGTCGTAGTCGTAGTAGCCCGAGCACAGGTAAATGAACCCGGCCCGGACGGTGCGCTCTCCCTCGGCGGTGGACAACGTGAGCGTCCACTCCGCGCTGCTCGAATCCCACGACGCCGCAGTCACTTTGGTGCGGTAGGTGATGCGCTCGCCGATGCCGTGCTTCGCGGCGGTGCGCTCCAGGTAGTCGCGGATGTCGGCGCCGTCGGCGATCGACTTCTCACCCGTCCACGGCTCGAACGGCAGCCCGAGGGTGAACATGTCGGAGTCGGACCGCACTCCCGGGTACTTGAACAGCGACCACGTGCCGCCGATCTGCTCGCGCCCCTCGAGGATCACGTAGTCCTTGTCCGGGCACATCGTCTGCAGCCGGTATCCCGCGTCGATACCCGACAGACCCGCACCGACCACGACGACGTCGTAACGGTCCTTGAGTTCTGCGGCGAGTGGCATGGCGACTCCTCCTTCGGGGCGGGACACGGGCTCCACCAGACTAAGTTACCGACGAGTTGGGCGGGGTCTCGACGGCTGTGGATCCCATGAACCCGCAGCCGTCGAGTCCGCTCGAACGCTACGCTCCGGGCGACTTCGCCAGCTTCGCGACGGGCCGGGCCGCCTTCGTCTTGTCACGGGCGCCCCGCGAGCCGGTGAGGTCGGACGCACCCGTGTCGGTTGCGCCGATGGCCACCGAATCGGCCGACAGCCAGCCCGCCGGGCCGTCGGAGCCGGCCTTGTACCGCTGCAGCGGCACCCGGTCTTCCTCGAACGCCTTGATCGCGGGCGCGACGATCTTCCAGCAGAGTTCGGCGGTGTCGGCGCGCACACTGAGCAGCTGGTTGTCGTCGAGCAAGTAGCGCAACACTTCGCCGTACGCCGTCATCTGGGCGTTGGCCAGCTCGGCGGTGAGCGTCTTCTGTTCGAGGTCGAGGGGGTCGCCTTCGGCGTTCATCGACAGCTTGAACGACACGCGCCCGGGCTTGAGGTCGATGATCATCGCGTCGCCGGTGTGGTCGCCGACGAAGCCCACGGGCAGGTGAGGGACATCGCGGAAGTAGACGATGATCTGCTTGCGCGCCGCACCGAGCGCCTTGCCGCTGCGCAACACGAACGGCACCCCCGACCACCGGTTGTTGGCGACCTGCACGGTCAGCTGAGCGAGGGTCTCGGTGCCCCGCGCGGGGTCGACACCCTTCTCCTTGGCGTACGAGGGCACGGCGCGGCCGGCGATCGACCCGGCCGTGTAGCGGGCCCGCTTGGCGTAGGTCTGCGGGTCGCCGTCCCAGATCGACGTCGCACGCAGCACCTGCGCCTTGAGGTCGGCGAGCTCCTGCGGGTCGAGGCTGGCGATGGGCTCCATCGCGAAGATCGCGAGGATCTGCAGCAGGTGGCTCTGCAGCATGTCGCGCAGGGCGCCGGCGTTGTCGTAGTAACCCGCTCGGCCCTCCAGGGCGAGGTCTTCGTCGTAGATGATCTCGACCCGCTCGATGTGCTCGGAGTTCCATACCGGTTGCAGCAGCCGGTTGGCGAAGCGCAGACCGATGAGGTTGAGCACGGTGGAGACGCCGAGGAAGTGGTCGACCCGGAAGATGCGGTCTTCCCCGACCACCCGCTGCAACTGCTTGTTGAAGCGGCGCGCCGAGGTCTGGTCGCTGCCGAACGGCTTCTCCAGGCCAAGCCTGGTCTTCGCCGGGAGGTCGAGCTTCTCCAACTCGGCGCTGACCTTCATCGAGATGGCCGGCGGCAGAGCGAAGTAGATGACGAGTTCGCCCTCCGCGGCAGCGATCAGGTCGGTGAGCGCGGACGGGTCGAGCAGGTCGGCCTTGATGTAGCGCGCCTTGCCCGACACCTTGCGGGCGGTCGCGGCAGAGGCCCCGCCCTGCTTGAGGCGGTCGCCCACCAGCGAGCGGAAGGAGGCGTCGGTCAGGTCGGCGCGGTCGGCTCCGATCACCCGCACGTCGCGCTCCGGTTCGACCGCGAGCAGGCTGCCGAGGCCGGGGAGCAGTAGTCGCTGGGTGAGGTCGCCGCCGGCGCCGAGGATGAGGAAGGTGACGGTCTTGACCGTCGGCTTGGTCGTCGGCTTCGTCGTCATGAGCGTGAGCATGCCACCCCCGGCTGGGCGGATGGTGCACACCGTCCCACCCGCAAACGCTGCGCTTGCCGGCAGACGCTGCTGTTGCAGCTGCAGCGTGTGCCGGAGGTGCAGTGTTGCGGATGGGACGGGCGGTCGGGCGGGGCCGCGTGGGGGTTGCGGGCTCAGTCGGCGACCTCGACGACGGTGCTGCCCGCCGCGGTCACGAGCGTCGCCCGCACGACGAGCCGCGAGCGGAGCGACCGCGCGATGAAGCATTCCTGGTGCGCGATCCGCACCCAGCGTTCGAACTTCTCCACCGGCACGTCACCGGCGATCTCGATCTGCGGGTTGAGGTGGATCTCGTTGACCCACAAGGGTTTCTGGTCGTCGTCCATCACGGCCTCGGCGGCGTCGTCGTAGCGCACCACGTCGGCGCGGGCACGTGCCGCCACGGCAAGGAAGGACAAGAGCTGGCAGCTGCTCGCGGCGGCGAGCAGCAGTTCCTCTGGGTTGGTGCGGGTCGGGTCGCCGCGGAACGACGGGTCGGCGCTGAGTTCGAGCAGCGGCTTGTCGACCGGCCCGACGGTGTGCGCGCGCGGATAGTCGTCGTAGCCGACACCGGTGGAGCCCGCCCAGTGCAGGGCCGTGGCGTAGTGATGCGTCACGCCGTCATGCCGGCGTGGTCGGCCGTCTCGGCGCGCTCGACCGTCTCGACGACCAGCCGCACCACGGCGTCCGGGTCGTCGAGCATCGGCACGTGCCCGCAGCCAGGCAGCGGTTCGTGGCGGGCGTGCGGCAGGCGACGACGCGCCACCTCGGCCTGGCTCGGCAGCAGCAGGCGGTCCTTGTCGCCCCAGCCGACGGTGACGGGCACCTCGGGGTCGACGTCGATGCGCAGACCGACAGCCTGGCGGAAGCACGGCCAGAAGCCCGGCGACTCACGCAGGTTGATCGAGTCGCCGTACGCGACCTGCGGCGTGAGCCGCTCGGGGTGCACGTAGAGCGACGAGAAAGCCAGCCGGCGCAACGCCGGCTTCTTCGCGAACAGCCGCAACACCGGACGCGGACTGCGGCTGGCCGCCTTCATCCCGATGAGCACCGCTCCCGCGACGAAACTGCCCGAACGGCCCATGAACCCGGCCGGCGACAACGCGACGGCGCTGGAGATCGAACCGCGGGCCGCCAGGATCAGCGCCAGGAAACCTCCGAGGGAGTTGCCCACGACGTGCGGGCGGTCGAGGCCGAGATCGGCGAAAAGACCCTCGAGTTGTTCGGCGACGCTGAGCATCGCGTACCTGTCGGGCGCGGCAGGCGGCGGCGACTCACCGAACCCGGGGAGGTCGATCGCGATGACGTCGAACTGCGCGGCGAGCCGGTCGTAGACGTCGAACCACGCCGTGCGGCGGTGGCCGATGCCGTGGATCAACACGATCGGTTGACCGGATCCCGTGCGGCTGTACGAAATGGTGCTCATGACGTGGCGGTCGGCTTCCGTGCTCGTCGTGTGGGGTGGCTCACGTTAGTGCCGACGGCACCGTGCCGGGCACCTCCAGCGGCACCATCTCGACCCGGTCCACGAACCGTCCGGACAGGTCGTAGCCGATCTGCGCCGAAACCCGTTGCCCCCGCAGCACGTTCGGCAACCAGATGCGGTCGTCGTCCCACATCCGCGAATACGGAATGTCGTTCACCGAGCACCAGAACGGATCGAGTTCGGCGCTCGCGACCGGCTCCCCCACCCAGCGGGACGCGGCGAAGACGTCCACCGCAAACGGACGCGAGCCGTCCGCCCAGGTGAAGCGGAGCATTGCGACCAGCTGTGCATCGGCCGACTCGACCCGAACCCCGGTCTCCTCCAGCAGTTCCCGGCATGCGGCGTCCACGCCCTCTTCGCCCGGTTCGAGCTTGCCGCCGGGGGCGATGACCTTGCCGCGGCCGAAACCGCGCAGCTTGTCACCCAGCAGGATCCGCGAGCGCTGCGGATCGAGCACGAGCATCAGGCACATTGCGAGATCGGGTTCGGTCACCCGCCGATCCTCGCACCGTGCCACCACGCATCCGCATGCCGGACACTCGGCCCGGTGGTTTCTCCGAACCGCTGGTAGCAGCCATGCTGGTGCCCGTGAGGGTAGGCATTCTGACCAGCGGCGGCGACTGTCCCGGACTGAACGCGGTGATCCGCGGGGCCGTGATGAAGGGCGACCGGATCTACGGGGTCGAGTTCCTCGGCATCCGGGACGGGTTCCGCGGACTCGTCGACGACGACATCCGACCGCTGCCGCGCCACGACGTCCGCGGCTTGTCACGACAAGGCGGCACCATCCTGGGCACCTCCCGGATCGGCCCCTTCGCCGAGGGCGCCGGCGGTTCCGCGCGGGTGCGAGAGGTGATGGAGCGTCACGAGATGGACGCGATCATCGCCGTCGGCGGCGAGGGCACGCTCACCGTCGCCCGGATGCTCAACGACGACGGCATCCCGATCGTCGGGGTGCCGAAAACGATCGACAACGACCTCTCGGCCACCGACTACACCTTCGGTTTCGACACCGCCGTCTCGATCGCCACCGAGTCGATCGACCGGCTGCGCACCACCGCCGAATCACACAGCCGATGCATGGTGGTCGAGGTGATGGGCCGCCACGTCGGCTGGATCGCGTTGCACTCCGGGCTCGCCGGCGGCGCCCACGCCATCCTCATCCCCGAGCAGCCGGTGTCGATGGAGCAGATCTGTGCGTGGGTCGACGCCGCACGCGACCGCGGCCGGGCCCCGCTGGTGGTCGTGGCCGAGGGGTTCAAACCCGAAGGCACGGAGATCGTGCGCGACGCGCTCGACGGGTTCGGCCGCCCGCGCCTCGGTGGGGTCGGCGAATGGCTCGGCCCGATCATCGAGGAGCAGACCGGCATCGAGACCCGGGTGATGACCCTCGGTCACCTGCAACGCGGTGGCGTGCCCACGTCGTACGACCGCGTGCTCGCGACCCGCTTCGGCCTGGCCGCGATCGACGCGGTGATGGACGCGAAGTGGGGGCACATGGTGTCGTTGCGCGGGATCGACATCGAGACGGTTCCGCTGCACGATGCCACCCGCGACCTCAAATCGGTGCCTCAGTCCCGCTGGGACGAAGCGGCCGTACTGTTCGGCTGATCCCGCTCGGAAGGAAGACCAACGATGGCCCACATCCTGCTGCTGCACTCCGCGATCGGATTGCGCCCGGCGGTGCTCGAGTTCGCCGATGCGCTGCGCGACCGCGGCCACACCCTCACCGTGCCCGACTACTACGACGGTCAGGTGTTCGACGACGAGGCGGCCGGCATCGAATACCGCGACCGCGTCGGTGCGCGCGACCTGTTCAAGCGCATCCTGCCGGTGGTCGACGAGCTGCCGGCCGAGGCAGCGTTGGCCGGGTTCTCGTTGGGGTCGGCCTTCGCGCAGACGCTCGCCGCGACCCGTCCGCAGGCGGCCGGGGTGATCCTGATGCACAGCGTGGCCGCACCGTTCGGACGCTGGCCCGGCGCTCCCGTGCAACTGCACCGTTACGAGAGCGACCCGTGGATCGAGGAGGACGACGTCGCGGCGCTGCGTGCGTCGGTCGAGGCCGAGGGCGCCTCGTTCGAAGACTTCGTCACCCCCGGACGCGGCCATCTCTTCACCGACGTGCACGGCCCGGACGGCGACGCCGCGGCGACCGCGGCGACCATCGAGCGCATCGACGCGCTGCTGAACCGCTGACCCGCGCTTTGGAGGTCACCACCTGGACGCTGGAGATGCGCGACCCCGCTGCGCTCTCCGGCCGCACCGATCTTCCGGACGGCGTTCGCGTCGACGAAACATCGAGCGTCACACCGGAATTCGCTCGATTCCTCTACGCGATGGTCGGCGGGCCGTGGCGCTGGACCGACCGGCTCGGCTGGACCCGGGAGCAGTGGGTCGCCGACCTCGCGGCGCCGGCGACCACCTTCCTCATTGCCTCTGCGGACGGCGTGCCCCAGGGCTATCTGCACCTCGGCGCGTCGGCGGTGGGTGAGACGAGCGAGATCGAGATCAAGTACTTCGGCCTCGTGACCGCCGCCATCGGCAAGGGCCTCGGCACCGCGCTGCTCACCCGCGGCATCGAACGCGCCTGGCGCGCAGCCGAGCTCGACGATGTGCCGCCGGTGTCGCGGGTGTGGGTGCACACCTGTTCGCTCGACGGCCCGGCCGCGTTGCACACCTACACCGCGCGCGGGCTCGAGCTGATCGACCAGACCGTCACCGACGAGGACTACCCCGACGAGCCGCTCGGCAGTTGGGCCTCCACCGGCGGGCCGAGCACCGGCTGAGGTCTTACGTCGCACGAAGTCGCGTCAGGCGCGACTTACTCACGGGTTCGGGCCGATACGCCGCAGTAACTCGCGTCAGGCGCGACTTTGCAACGGGCTCGCTGCGCTCGCCCTCCTCAGGGCTTGCGGGAGATCTTGTCGGCGATCCCCGCGATGCCGGAGCGACGGCCGGTGAGCGACTCGCGCCGGTCGGCCTGCCGGTAGGCCGCGTAGAGCCCCATCACCCCGGCGTACCGGAACGGTTCAGGCTCCCACTTGCGCACCTTGCGCTGCACCCAGGGCAGCGTCGTGCGGTGGGTGTCGTTGCCGAGCACGAGGTCGGCGAGCGTGCGGCCGGCGAGCGCCGCGGAGTTGACCCCGTGACCGACATAGCCGCCCGCGTAGCCGAAGCCGTCGGCGTAGGTGACCGTCGCCGTCCAGTCGCGCGGCACACCGAGCACGCCCGACCAGGCGTGGTCGAGCTCGATGCCCTGCAGGTCGGGGAACAGCGTCTCCAACGAGCCGCGCAGCTGGTCGATCGTGATCTGCTGCGTGACGCCGAAATCGTCTGTGCGCGAACCGAACCGGTAGGGCACTCCGCGTCCGCCGATGGCGATGCGGTCGTCGGCGGTGCGCTGCGCGTAGATGTAGGCGTGGGCTTCGTCGCCGAGCACCTCGCGCCCTTCCCAACCGATCGCGTCCCACTGCTGGGTGGTGAGCGGCGCGGTGACCACCACCGAGGAGTTCATCGGCAACCAGGTGCGGCGTTTGCCGGGGAACTGCGCGGTGAATCCTTCGGTGCAACGAAGCACGGCGGGCGCTCTGACCGAGCCGGCAGCGGTGCGGACGAGCCCCTCACCGGCCTCCGTCACCGCGGAGTCCTCGTAGATGATGACGCCCAGCCGTTCGACGGTCTCGGCGAGACCCTGCACCAGCTTGACCGGATGGATGCGCGCGCAGTGCGGCGTCCAGATCGCAGCGAGCGCGCCGTTCATTCGGATGCGGTCGGCGAGTTCGTTCTCCTCCAGCCAGTGCTCGTCGGGGGTGCCCCAGGTCTGCTCGTGCGCGTAGGCGCGCTCCAACCGTCCGAGTTGGGGCGCCGAGGTCGCCACCCGGAACTCCCCACCCTTCACGATGTCGGCCTCGATGCCCTCACGCGCGGCGACCGCGATGACCTCGTCGACCTGGTCGCGCAGCGCCTGCTCGAGCGCTTTGGTGCCGTCGGGCCCGTCGACCTTGTTCAGCACGGCCCGCGAGCCGGGCAGCGCGGCCGTCAGCCAGCCACCGTTGCGGCCCGAGGCACCGAAACCCGCGAAGGTCTGCTCGACCACCGCGATGCGCAGGGTCGGGTCTGCCGTGGCGAGGTAATAGGCGGCCCAGAGGCCGGTGTATCCGGCGCCGATGATGCAGACGTCGGCCTCGACGTCCCCGGTCAGCGAAGGCCGCCGATTACGGGCGCCGGGGGCACCGCCGACCTGTCGCCACCACCACGAGACATCACCGTTGCGCATCACGCCACCAAGCATGGCCCATCGATCGCGGTCGGGCGCGCCGCTCAGACCAGATGCAAGCGCAGCATCGCCAGCGAGCGCTGCCACAGGTCGCCGGCCACCGAGCCGTGCGGACGCGGCGTGACCAGGTCGGTCAACGACAGGTGCCGGGCCGGGTAGGGCTTGGCGCAGAACGGCACCCCGGCCCGCCGCATCGCGGCGCGCAGGTCGGGCAGGCTCTGCGCCGCGGCGACATTGTCGGCGGCGTAGAAGCTCACCGCCGCACCCTTGATGTTTTCGACGAGGTCGATGTCGGTGCCGACGCTGTCGTAGGCCAGCGCGAGCCGCACCCGCGGGTCGGCGGACGCGATCGTGAACGCGAGCCCGCCGCCGGTGCCGTAACCGATCACCGCGATCCGCTCGTCGACGCCGGGTTCGCGCGACAGCGCGGTGACGGTGGCCCGCAGCGCGCGCACCGCCCAACGGCTGTAGTCGGGACCTTTCACCAGGGTGAGGACGTCGCTGACGGAGTCGTCGTGGTCGACCTCGTGCCAGCACTGCTCCGCCGCGGCCGCCGCCTCCGGATCGAGCCCGAGGCTGCTCACCAACTCGGGCACCATCACCAGGTAACGCTGCGCCGCGAGGCGGTGCGCCAGCTCGGGCACCGACTCGTCGATCTCCCGCAACCCCGGCAGCAGCACGATGCCGCCGAGCGCGCCGGCCGCCGGCGCGACCCGGTGGGCGCGCAGCGGCTGAGGGTGCAGGGTGCTGACCATTGGTCGTCCTTCCAAGCTGCGGCGGGATTTGCGCACAAGGATATTGCGCGGCTCGGAACGTTTGGCCGGTTGCTGCGACCCAGTTGGAACCACAACGACCCGGCCGACGTCGCACCGCGGGAGAAACCGGCGTACTGCTCGCCGAACCACGCTCGAGACACGCTCGAGACCAAGCTCGAGAACTGTCCGCGATCGCCCCAGGAGGCGCCGATGTCACACCGTTCATTCCGCCGAATCGTCCCGAGCGTGCTGGTCGCCGCCACGTGCGTCGGCCTCACCGCCTGCAACTCCCGTGACGCCACGGTGAGCCCGAACTCCGCGTCCGCCACCAGCACCACGTCGACCGCGGAAGACAGCGCGTCGTCGACCTCGTCCGACAGCGGCTCGTCCGGTACTTCGTCCGACGGTTCGCCCAGCAGCTCGGGCTCGACCGAGGCCGACGAGCACCCGACCGCGCCGGCACCGACCACCGATCCCGGACGCGCCGACACCCTCACCACCAGCGGCGGTTGGATCGTGAGCGGCAGCTACGTGACCTTCGTCTACCGCAGCGGCACCCGCTACGTGGTCGACACCGGCACCGCGATCAGCGACCCGAAGACGGGCACCTACAAGTCGGGCAAGGGCACCCTCACGCTGAAGAACGGCCAAGCGAGCTGGGCCGGCAACGGACTCACCGCCCGCGCGACCGTCAACCGGCAGGGCGCCGGCTCGGTGATCGACCGCACCGGTGTCATCGCGATCACCGCTGACGGATCGGTCGCCTGCGCCACCGACAAGAAGCTCGCGTTCGTCACCAGCGACGGACGGCGCGGCAACGCCAACACCGGCGGCGCGATCTTCGTCGACGCAGCGGGCAAGCAGACCACGATCGGCAAGCCGGGCGACCGGGGCACGATGGTCGGTCGCTACAGCGTCTGCAATGTGGGCGGACGCAGCTCGGTTGAGGCGTTCGACGACGTGCTGTTCGAGTTCGACAGCGACAGGCTCAGCCCGACCGGCGCGGTCTTCGTGAAGGCGGCGGCTATGACGATCGCCCCGGAGGTCGGCGGGCGCACCGTCCGCGTGGTCGGCCACACCGACTCCAAGGGCACGCCGGAGGCCAACATGGCACTCGGCATGCGGCGCGCGACCACCGTCTCGAACGAATTGAAGCGCCTCATCCCCGGGCTGAGCACCGAGGTGCGCAGCGCCGGCCAGACCCAGCCGACCGCACCCAACGTGAAGCCCGATGGTTCGGACGACCCGCAGGGCCGCGCGATGAACCGCCGGGTGGAGATCAGCTGGAAGCAGTAGCCCGCACTGCCGGCCTCCAGTGAAAGATCGGTGCTGTCATGGCAACACCGATCTTTCACTGAAGACTCTTTGAGGCCCGGTGGTCAGGCCTGCGGGGTCTGCCCGGCCGCCGGCGGGGCGGACGCGTCGCCCCGCGGAGCCGACTGCGCATCGCCACCCTGCGGCGCCTTCTGGTCGACACCGAGCTGACCCTCGACGGCGTCGGCGCCCTTCTTGATCTGGTCGGAGTACTTGCCGCCGGTCTTCTCGTTGACGACGGCCTCGGCCTTGTCGATACCGTCACGAACCTTGTCGGGGTTCTTCCCGGCGAAGTCCTTGGCCTTGGCGATGATGTTCTTGAAATCCATGAGCGCCAATCCTAGGGCCGGCGGCCGCGCGCAAGCACTCGGCGCGCGTACAGGTACGGCGCGTCGCCCGCCGGCTCAGGACGACTTGTCCGTGTCTTTACCCAGTTCGTGCCGCAGCGCCGCACCCAGCAGCGGCAGGCGGAACTGATGGCCCGACTCGACGAGCACCCGCGGCACGACCCGCTGGCTGGCGAACGCCAACTCGCGCGCGCCGCGTCCGCCGAGCAGCAGCCGCGGACCGAACTCCGGCACGGGCACCAGGCTCGGCCGGTGCAAGGTAGCCGCTAGCTCGTCGCTGTACTCGCTGTTGCGCACCGCCTCGGGTGCCACCGCGTTGACCGGTCCGTGCAGCGCGGCGTCGAACAGTGCGCGGTGGTAGATCTCGACCAGGTCGTCGAGCCCGATCCACGACATCCACTGCTTGCCGTCGCCGAGCCGTCCGCCGAGGAAGGCTTCGTACATCGGGCGCAGCAGCGCGAGCGTGCCGCCGCGGGCCGACTGCACGATGCCGGTGCGGACGTTGACCGTGCGGACCCCGGCCTGCGCCGCCGGCCGCGTGGCGTGCTCCCAGTCGCGCACCACCGCGGACAGGAAGTCGTCCCCGGCCGGGGCGGTCTCGTCGAGCAGTTCGTCGCCGTGCTCGCTGCCGTAGAAACCGATCGCGGACGCACAGACGAAGATCCGCGGGCCGCCGTGTTCGACGATCGCGGCGGCGAGCCGCTGCGTGGGTCCGACCCGGCTGTCACGCACGGCCGCCATGTGGCTGCCGGTGAACCTGGAGCCGATCGGCTCGCCGGCGAGGTGCACCACCGCGTCGACGTCGTCGAGCATGGAGTGCACCGGAGCGTCGGGGTTCCACCGACGTTGCTCGAAGCGAGCGGCGGGGTCGGGGGCGTGCCGCACGAGGTGGATCACCCGGTGGCCGCCGGTGCCGAGGAACGCGCTCAGGGCACTACCGACCAGACCGCTTCCGCCCGTGACGGCGACGGTGATCGGCCGGGCGCCCCACTGCGTCTCGGCGCGCTCATGGGCGCAGAGGTCGTCGACGAGTTGGCGCCGTCGGTAACGGAAGATCGGCTCGAGCATGCGCTTCGGCACCCGCGTCGACACCTGGTCGAGCATCGTGCAGCCGTCCGGCCGATCCTCGAAACGGTGCACGTGCTGCCACCGGGTGAGCGCCGCGAACGGTTGCGAGACAGCGCGATCGGCGAACTGGAAGCCGTCGACGAACAGCTCCGGACGGTGCTGCGCCACCCACTGCGCGCGGGGCACCCCCACGGTGGCGACGACCGGCCGCAGCACCGCCTCGCCGTCGCGCAGGTTGTCGGCCTCGCGCAACGGCTGCAACGGACCCCACGGCGCAGAGAGCCGGGTCATCGCGCCGGGGCGCGACATCCAGTTCCATACCGTCGTGCGGTCGGTCGACAGGTGGGTGGTGAACGAGTGACTCTCCATGGCACCACTGTGGCACGCAGGCCTGGCCGGGCAGCGCTCGCCCGGCCCACCCGCAGGGGGCGTGTGCAAATGTCAGAACATTTACCGATAGCCTGACGACGACGCCGGCTCAGGGTGCCGGCAGCGAAAGCGATGAGGACGCGATGAGTTCTGCCTACCCGTACGCCCCGGCCACCACCGTCCGACTCACGGTGGGTCAAGCGGTGGTGCGTTTCCTCACGGCACAACACTCCGAACGCGACGGTGACGAGCGCCGCCTGATCGCCGGAATGTTCGGCATCTTCGGCCACGGCAACGTTGCCGGCATCGGGCAGGCGCTGCTGGAGAACGCGGTGGCCGCCGAGGCCGACCCCGAGGTCGCGGCGATGCCGTACTGGTTGATGCGCAACGAACAGGGCGGCGTGCACGCCGCGTCGGGCTTCGCCAAGGAGACCCGCCGCCGCCAGACGCTCGCTGTGACCACGTCGATCGGCCCGGGCGCCACCAACATGGTCACCGGTGCGGCCCTCGCCACCACCAACCGGTTGCCGGTGCTGCTGCTGCCGTCCGACCAGTTCGCCACCCGCTACCCCGACCCGGTGCTGCAGCAACTGGAAGACCCGCGCAGCCTCGACGTGTCGGTCAACGACGCGTTCAAGCCGGTGTCGCGGTTCTGGGACCGCATCAACCGCCCCGAGCAACTCGTCCCGAGCCTGCTGAACGCGATGCGGGTGCTGACCGATCCGGCCGAGACCGGGGCGGTGACGATCTGCCTGCCCCAGGACGTGCAGGCGGAGGCGTACGACTGGCCGGTGGAGTTCTTCGACAAGCGGGTCTGGCACATCGGCCGGCCGCAGGCCGACCCGGCAGCCCTGGCCCGGGCGGTCGAGGCGATCCGGACGGCGCGGCGGCCCCTGCTGATCGCCGGCGGCGGGGTGATCTATGCCGACGGCGCGCAGGTGCTGCGTGAGTTCGCCACCGCCACCGGCATCCCGGTGGCCGACACCCAGTCGGGCAAGGGCGCGATCAACTTCGACCACGAAAGCTCCGTCGGGGGCGTCGGAGCCACCGGCAATTCGGCAGCCAATCGCCTTGCCGCCCAAGCCGATCTGATCATCGGGGTGGGCACCAGATACGCCGACTTCACGACCGCTTCGCACACCGCCTTCGCGCGACCCGACGTGCGTTTCGTCAACGTCAACGTGCAGGCCTTCGACGCCGCGAAGCTGTCGGCGACGATGGTCGTCGGCGACGCCCGCGACACCCTCGATGCGCTGCGTGCGGGCCTCGCGGGGTGGCGCACCGACGACGGCTACCGCGCCGAGGTCGCCCGGCTGCGGCAGGAGTGGGACGCCGTCGTCGAGCAGTGCTACCACCGCGACCACTCCCCCCTGCCGGCCCAGACCGAGGTGTTCGGGGCGCTCAACGAAGCGCTGGCCGAGCGCGACGTCATCATCAACGCGGCCGGTTCGATGCCGGGCGACCTGCAGTGCCTCTGGCGGGCGTCGTCGCCCGACCAGTACCACCTCGAATACGCCTATTCCACAATGGGTTACGAGATTCCCGCGGCGCTCGGGGTGCGCCTGGCGATGGGGCCGGACGACGACCGCAACGTCGTCACGGTGGTCGGCGACGGGTCGTACCAGATGCTGCCGATGGAGCTGGCGACCATCGCCGCCGAGGGCCTGAAGGTCATCGTCGTGCTGCTGCAGAACCACGGATTCGCCTCGATCGGGGCGCTGTCGGAGTCGGTGGGCTCACAACGGTTCGGCACGAAGTACCGCATGCGCAACGACTCCACCGGGCGCCTCGACGGTGCTCAGGTGCCGCTCGACCTCGCGGCCAACGCCGAGTCGTGGGGGCTGAAGGTGTTGCGCTGCAACGGAATCGCCGACTTCCGCAGCCACCTGCGCACCGCACTCGACGGCGACGAGGCCGTCGTGCTCTACATCGAGACCGACCTGCTCGGCCCCAACCCGCCGGGTTCGTCGTGGTGGGACGTGCCCGTTGCCGAGGTCTCAGCGCTGGAGTCGACGCAGGCCGCCCGCGCCGCCTACGAGCAGGGCAAGCGTGCCCAGCGACACCACCTGTAGGGAGTCAGTTCTCGTGCACGGTGATGTCGATGGCGTACTGGTCGGCGCGGTAGACGTGGTCGCCGTACTCGACCGGCTGCCCCGCCTCGTCGAACGCCCGACGGGTCATCGTCAGCAGCGGCTCGCCCTTGGCGGTGTGCAGCATCGAGCGTTCGGCAGGGGTCGGACGCCGCGCACCGATGCGCTGCTTGGCCACCACCGGCCGCACGCCCACCTCGCGCAGCAAGGCGTACAGCCCGCGCTCGACCAATTGCGACCCGTCGAAGCGGGCCGCCTGCGGCAGCAGCCAGTTGCACAGGATCGACAGCGGCTGGTCGCCGGCGTAGCGCAGCCGGCGCACGAACACCAAGTCGGTGTTCTTCGGCACCTCGAAGAACTCCGCCGCCACCGGCGAGTGCGCGGCCCGATCGAAGTCGAGCAGTTCGGTGCGCGGCTCCTTGCCCGAACGCACGAGGTCTTCGTAGAGGCTGGTCAGCTCGTCGCGCCGGTGGATCACCTCGCTGGCCACGGTGGTGCCGATGCCGCGGCGCCGGGTCACCAGCCCCCGCTGCACCAACTCGGCGATCGCACGGCGCACGGTCGGCCGCGACAGGTCGAGACGCTCGGCCATCGCGAGTTCGTTCTCGAAGGGATCGCCCGGCTTGAGCTTGCCGCCCTCGATGGCAGCGGTCAGCTGCTGCGCAAGTTGGTAGTAGAGCGGAATCGGACTCGTCCGATCGATCACCACCGGGACCGTCTCAGCCATAGGCCCATCATAGACAGGGAAGGTCAACCGGAAGTAAAAATGTCATTACATTATGGTCAGGCTTCCAGCGCCCCGTCGAACAGGCACCGCACGTGAACACCGCAGCTCCCGACAGCACCCCCGACGGCACCCTCGACGGCATCCTCGATCTCGTCGCGATCGGGCGGCTTGGGGTCGACCTCTACCCGCTGACCAGTGGTGTCGGCCTGGCCGACGTCGACACCTTCGGCAAGTTCCTGGGCGGCAGCGCGGCCAATGTCGCGGTCGCCGCAGCCCGACACGGACGCGCGGTCGCGCTCGTCTCGCGCACCGGTGACGACCCGTTCGGCGCCTACCTGCGCCGCGAGCTCACCCGGTTCGGGGTCGACCCGGCGGCGGTGACGCCGAACCCGGAACTGAAGACGCCCATCACGTTCTGCGAGATCTTCCCGCCCGACGACTTCCCACTGTACTTCTATCGGGAGCCGATCGCGCCCGACCTGACCCTCACGCCCGAGCACGTCCCGGCGTCCGTGGTCGATGCGCGGGTGTACTGGTCGACGGTCACCGGGCTGTCGCGCGAGCCCTCCCGCGCGGCCCACTTCCACGCCTGGGCATTGCGCGGACGCACCCCGCTCACCGTGCTCGACCTCGACTGGCGGCCGATGTTCTGGCCCTCCCCGCAGGAGGCCGGCGCGGTGATCGCCGACGCCTTGCGGCACGTCACGGTTGCGGTCGGCAACCGGGAGGAGTGCGAGGTCGCGGTCGGCGAGACCGAACCGACCCGGGCCGCCCGCGCGCTGCTCGACCGGGGCGTCGAATTGGCCATCGTGAAGCAGGGACCGCGAGGTGTGCTGGCGATGACCGCCGAGGAGTCGGTCGAGGTGCCACCGCTGCCGGTCGACGTCGTCAACGGGCTCGGTGCCGGCGATGCCTTCGGCGGCGCACTCGTACACGGGCTGCTCGCCGGGTGGAACCTCGAGCGGGTGTTGCGCTTCGCCAACGCCGCCGGCGCGATCGTCGCCGGACGGTTGGAATGTTCATCGGCGATGCCGACGACCCAGGAGGTCGAGGCGGCCGTCGCCGCCGGTGCCGTGGCCAAGGAGGAACGATGAGCGAACCGCTGGGCGGCGACGCCGTCCGTCATCCCATTGATCTGACCGAGCTGACCCGGTTGCGATGCACCGACCCCGGCGCGGTCGACCGCGCGTGGGCGGCGCGGCGTCCGCACACCGGCGGCCGCGAGCGATTGCTGGTGGTGGCCGCCGATCATCCCGCGCGCGGCGCGCTCGGCGTGCGCTCCGACCCGATGGCCATGGCCTCGCGCGCCGACCTGCTGCGTCGGCTGGCCACGGCTCTCGCCAACCCCCGGGTCGACGGGGTGCTCGGCAGCGCCGACGTGCTGGAAGACCTACTGCTGCTCGGACTGCTCGACGACAAGTTGGTGTTCGGGTCGATGAACCGCGGCGGGCTGCAGGGCGCCGGCTTCGAGTTCGACGACCGGTTCACCGGTTACACCGCCGAGCGCATCGTCGCCGCCGGGCTCGACGGCGGCAAGACGCTCACCCGGGTGTGCCTGCAGGACGCCGGCACCGTCGCCACCCTCGAAGCCACCGCCCGGGCGGTCGACGCGCTCGCCGCCCACGACCGCATCACGATGATCGAGCCGTTCTGGTCGGAGTTCGGCGCCGACGGACGCGCCCGGAACATCCTCACCGCCGACGCCACCATCCGCTCGATGCAGGTGGCCGCCGGGCTGGGCTCGACCAGCGCCTACACCTGGCTGAAGGTGCCGGTGGTGCCGCAGATGCACCGGGTGCTGGAGTCGACGACGCTGCCGACGCTGCTGTTGGGTGGCGATCCGGCCACCGCGCCCGAGACGACGTACGCCTCGTGGGCCGACGCGCTCACCGCGCCGTCGGCGATCGGTCTGGTGATCGGACGCGCGCTGCTGTACCCCGGCGACGACGACGTCGCGGCAGCCGTCGAGACGGCCGCCGGCCTGGTGCACGGACCGGCCGACAAGCCCGCCGCGGGAGACGAATCGTGAACTGGCACAAGCCCGCCGGGTCGATCAGCAGTGCCGACTACGACGTGGTCGTCTCCCCCGGCGACCCCGACTGGGTGCACACCGGGCTACGCGTCGCCAACCTCGCCGCCGGTGAATCACGCGCGATCGAGACCGGCGACCAGGAGTTCGTGATCGTGCCCCTCGCCGGACGCCGGGTGCAGGTGTCGAGCGAACCCGACGAGGTCGAACTCGTCGGGCGAACGGACGTCTTCGCCGGGCCGACCGATGTGGCGTACGTGCCGCGCGGCCGCACGCTCACCGTGACCGCGTCCGAACCCTCCCGGGTGGCGTTCTGCTCGGCGGTCGCCGGATCGGATCAACGCTTGGCGGTCGTCACCCTCGACCGCGTGCCGGTCGAACTCCGCGGCGCCGGCAATGCCTCGCGCCAGGTGCACAACTTCGCGACTCCGGCTGTGCTGCAAGCTGATTCGATCATCTGCTGCGAGGTGCTCACCCCCGGCGGCAACTGGAGTTCCTACCCTCCGCACAAGCACGACGAGGAACGCCCCGGCGTCGAGACCGAGCTCGAAGAGATCTACTACTTCGAGGCCCGCACCGAGCCGGGCGGGCCGGCGTCGGCCCAACCGCACGGCTATCAGGCGGTGCACGGCACACCGGAGCGCCCGATCGACGTCAACGCGCGCGTGGTCAGCGGCGACGTCGTGCTCGTGCCGCACGGTTGGCATGGGCCGTCGATGGCTCCGCCGGGCTACGACCTCTACTACCTCAACGTGATGGCCGGCCCCGGACCCGAACGTGCGTGGCGTATCTGCGACGACCCCGCGCACGGCTGGGTGCGTGACACCTGGCCCGATCAACAGCTGGATCCCCGACTCCCCTTCACGGCGCGCGACCGCCCGCGCAAGGATCGCACCGACGACACCACGAACGACCCGGAGGAAGCACGATGAGCACCCCCACCCGCATCACCCACCTGATCGGCCACCGCGACTACTACGGCACCGCCGACCGCACCAGCGAGGTCTACAACCCGGCCACCGGTCAGGTGACCGGCGCGCTCGACCTGGCGTCGGCGTCCGTCGTCGACGAGGTCGTCAAGCACGCATCGGCGGCCGCGAAGGAGTGGGGCGCCACCTCGCTCGCCAAGCGCACCCCGGTGCTGTTCAAGTTCCGGCAGTTGCTCGACGAGAACAAGGAACGCATCGCGGCGTTGATCACCGCCGAACACGGCAAGGTCACGTCCGACGCGCTCGGCGAGGTGACCCGAGGCCTGGAGGTGGCCGAATTCGCCTGTGGCATCCCGCAATTGCTCAAGGGCGGCTACTCGGAGAATGTTTCGACCGGGGTCGACGCCTACTCGATCCTGCAGCCGCTCGGCGTGGTGGCCGTGATCAGCCCGTTCAACTTCCCGGCGATGGTGCCGCTGTGGTTCGTGCCGATCGCCGTCGCCTGCGGCAACGCCGTCGTGATCAAGCCGTCGGAGAAAGACCCGAGCGCCACGCTCGAGGTGGCGAAGCTGTGGCAGGAGGCGGGGCTTCCGGACGGCGTGATGAACGTCGTGCACGGCGACAAGGAGGCGGTCGACGCGCTGCTCGACCACCGTGACGTCAAGGCGGTGTCGTTCGTCGGATCGACCCCGATCGCGAAGTACGTGTACGAGCGCGGTGTCGCCGCCGGCAAGCGGGTGCAGGCCCTCGGCGGCGCGAAGAACCACATGCTGGTGCTGCCCGACGCCGACCTCGACCTCGCCGCCGACGCCGCCGTCAACGCCGGCTTCGGCTCGGCCGGTGAACGCTGCATGGCGATCTCGGTGGTGGTGGCCGTCGACAGCATCGCCGACGACCTCATCGAACAGATCAAGACCCGCATGGCCGGGCTGAAGACCGGAGACGGGTCGACCGGTTGCGACATGGGCCCGGTCGTCACCGCCCAGGCGAAGAAGCGCATTTCCGGCTACATCGAGGCCGGGCAGCAGGCCGGCGCGACGCTCGTGGTCGACGGCCGTGAGACCGAGTTCCACGGACCCGACGAGGGCTTCTTCGTCGGCCCGACCCTCTTCGACAATGTCGCCACCGACATGTCGATCTACACCGACGAGATCTTCGGACCGGTGCTGTCGGTGGTGCGTGTCGGCTCCTACGACGAGGGCCTCGACCTCATCAACGCCTCCGAATACGGCAACGGCACAGCGATCTTCACCAACGACGGCGGTGCCGCCCGGCGCTTCCAGAACGAGGTCGAGGTCGGCATGGTCGGCATCAACGTGCCGATCCCGGTGCCGATGGCCTACTACTCCTTCGGCGGCTGGAAGTCGTCACTGTTCGGTGACAGCCACGCCCACGGCATGGAGGGCGTGCACTTCTTCACCCGCACCAAGGCGGTCACCTCGCGCTGGCTCGACCCGAGCCACGGTGGGCTCCACCTCGGCTTCCCGCAGAACGAGTAGTAAAGAGAAGTGGTCGCTGTAGCGACCACTTCCCGTTACTACTCCTGTGGTGCGACGCCGTGGTGGTCGCGGTAGCTGGGCATGCCCGCTTCGGAGTCGGCCCGCCACATGGCGTGCCCGATCGCCCGGGTGACGCAGTCGGCGGCCGCCGCGAGCAGCAGGTGGAAGCCCATCGGGTCGGGTGCATCGCCGTCGCAGGTGGCCAGCGCAAACACGGTGTCGCCGTCGAACATCGTGTGCACCGGGTTGATCGCCCGCGCCATGCCGTCGTGTCCGATGCCGGCCAGCTTCTGGCACTGCGCCTTGGTGAGTGCGCGGTCGGTCGCCACCACCGCCAGCGTCGTGGCGGTGCCGATGGCGGGCTTGTCCGTCGGCACCTCGGCGGGGTGCACGGTGTCGGTCGGGAACTCGTCCGGGAGGCCGTGCCGCGCCGCGAGCAGTTGCCCGGTGACCGGATCGACGGTACTGCCCACGGCGTTGACGACGACCAGTGCGGCAACCACGGTGCCGTCGTCGAGCACCGCGCTGGCCGAACCGATGCCGCCCTTCAGCCCGCCCGCCTTCGCCCCGGTGCCCGCCCCGACGGCGCCCTGCTCCAGCGCTCCGGCTGACGAATCGGCCACTGCCGCAATGGCTTCCGCGCCCAGTGCCGCGTCGGGCGGCGCCATCGGGTCACCGCCGCGGCCGAGGTCGAAGATCACCGCCGCCGGCACGATCGGCACCGGCACCTGCTGCCCGGCCGCCTCGACCGGCAGGCCGACACCTTCGGTCGCGAGCGCCCGCATGACGCCGTCCGCAGCCGCGAGACCGAACGCGCTGCCGCCGGTGAGCACCACCGCGTGCACCCGCTGCACCATGTTGCGCGGGTCGAGCAGGTCGGTCTCGCGGGTGCCCGGGCCGCCGCCGCGCACATCGACCCCGCCGACGGCCCCCGCATCGGGCAGCCGGACGACGGTGGTGCCGGTGAGGCTGCCGCCGCCGCGCCGGGTGGCGTGCCCGACGCGCACGCCCGCCACGTCGAGGATGCTGTTGGTCTCGCCTGCTCGCATGCGACAACCGTCCCACACGCCCGCCGACTCCCCCGCAAACGCTGCGCCTGCCTGCACACGCTGCAGCTGCAGCCTCTGGCGGCAACTGCAGCGTTTGCGGGGATTCGGGGGCGACGGGGCAGGTGGGCGGGGTAATCGGGGGCGGGTTCGGGTAAATCGAGTGCGCCGCACGGGCGCAACGCGGCACGCTGGTGCGCATGGAAATCACCGCCGCGCTCCCGTCCGGCCTCACCACGCGTCCGCTCACCACGGACGACCTGCGGGCGGCCTTCGAGGTCTACTCGCAGGCCGAGATCGCCGACGTCGGCACTCTGATGATCGAACCCGAGGACATCGAATCCGACTGGGACAGAGCCAGTTTCGACATCTCGACGCAGAGCGTCGGGGTGTTCGAGGGCGAGCACCTGGTCGGCGCCGCCGAGGTCTTCAAGGCCCGTCGCGCCGAGGCCGCCGTGCTGCCCGACCACCGCGGACGCGGCATCGGGGTCTGGCTCGCCGAGTGGACCGAGCAGGTCGCACGCCGCGACGGGGGCGCGAAGGTCGGCCAGACCTGTTTCCGCGGGTCGGGCGGCGAGCAACTGCTGCGGGCGCGCGGGTACGACGACGCGTGGACCTCCTGGGTGCTGGAGCTGCCGGCCGACCGGCCGGTCATGGCCCAACCGCTGCCGCCGGGTTACACGATCCGGGAGGCTGTCGCCGGCGCCGAGGACCGCGACGTCTTCCAGGTGATCGAGGATGCGTTCAACGAGTGGCCCGACCGCACCCCGTCGACCTTCGAGGACTGGTATCCGCGGTTGATGGGTCGGCGCGGGTTCGAGCCGTGGCAGATCCGGGTGGCCGTCGACGGCGACGACCGGGTGGTCGGGGCGGCGTGCACGATTCTCGACTCGGCCGGCGAGGCCTACATCGACCAGCTCGCGGTGCGCAGCGATCAACGGGGCAAGGGGTTGGCCCGTTCGCTGATGGCCGACGCCTTCGCGCAGGGTCGTGAACGTGGCGCCGCCCGGTTCGGTCTGTCGACCGACTCACGCACCGGCGCGCTCGGGCTCTACGAGAAGGTCGGCATGAAGGTGACCCAGACCTGGGTCGCGCTGGCGCTGGACTTGGCGCCCGAAGCTTAGCCCTCGCAGGTCTTCTTATCGAATTGGGTCGGACAGCGGTCGCACAGCGATCGGAGGGTCAGTGGGTGCCGACGAGTTCGCGGTGCAACCGGTCGACCTCTTCTTCGAGCAGGTCGGTCATCCGGTCGGCGTCGGGGATCAGCGTGGCGTCGACGCCGAGCGAGAGGTAGACCTGCCCGGCGTAGCTGTAGATGCAGATCGTCATCGGTTGGTCGCCCGACGAGGGCGCCCACCCGAGGATGGCGTCGACCGGGGTGCCGGCCAGGGCGACGGGTCCGCGCGGGCCGGGCACGTTGGTGAGCACGCCGACGGTCAGGTTGGCGAACAAGTTGGTCAGAGCCACGCTCATCGCCTGCGGTGACTGCGCGATCGCACGCTGCACCCCGAAGGTGATGAGGGTTTCCTGCGAGTTCTTGATCCGCATCGTGCGCCGGTGGATCTCGCGCACCCGTTCGGCGGGGTCGTCGATGTCGAGCGGCATCCGGAAGTTGACCAGCGCGAAGTGATTGCCGAGTGCGTCCGGCAGCCCCTGACCGAACGGTTGCAGGCTGACCGGGAGCAGCCAGGCCACCTCGTCGAGCCGTTCGTCGCGCTCGGCGAGGTAGGTCATCAGCATCCCGGCGACGGCGGTGAGCAGCACGTCGTTGACCGTGCAGCCGGTCGCGCGGGCTGTCGCGACGACCGTCGCCAACGGCACCGGGGTGGCCCAGACGACGTTCTTGTCGACGCCCGGGGTGCCCGTCCACACCGTCTCGGGGTTGCGTTGCCGCAACAGCGCGAGGGTCTCCACCGTGGTGTTGGCGGCGTTGCGCCTGCCCGGGGTGATGCCGGCGACGTAGGTCATGACGTCGACGGCACGCTACGGGTCGCCGGCGATGGTGGCCACCTCGGTGACGGCGCCGGCGGCGAGTTCGCCCATCTGGGCGGCGGCCCGGCCCGGGGCGCCGAGGGGGTCACGCAGGTCGCGGACGCGAAGGGCTTGCTGCGTTCGCCGGAGACGTACTCACGCACCCGTTCCTCATCGACCGGGCCGCGCAACCCGGCCTTGCGCACGTGCCGCGACAGCCGGAATTGCGGGTCGCGGGCCCAGTGGGTGCGTCCGCGGATGTGCTCGGGACGGCACCGGAAGACCGGGTACCGGTCGACCATCCGCTCCTGGATGGTGGCGCGGATCGCGTCCCAGTCGGGCGACTGCGCCAACCAGATGAGCGAGTCGATCACCATGAGGTTGTTCGGACGGTCCATGTCCAGCCACAGCTGGTCCTGCACCGTCAGCGGCATCGGCGCGAAGTCGTCGGGCAGCGCCTGGGAAGTCATCGCCGGAAGTTACCAGTCAGTTGGGCTCTGGGCGGGGCTGATGACCGAGCAACGGCATCAACCGGTCGATCGACCAGCCGATGCCGGCCGCCAGGATGATCGTGCCGACGCCGACCGCGGCGCCGCACCACCAACCGACGACCACGCCGCACAACTGGAAGATCGTGTAGCTCACGCCGAACCGCAGCGGCGGGTCGAAGGCGAGCGCGGCCGCCTCCGCCGGGCCGGCGCCGAGGTCGGTCGCCAGGTAGGCGGCCACCCCGATGCAGAGCACCACATAGCCCGCGACGAAACAGGCGATGCGCGCGCCGAGGTGACCGACCGAGGGCATCACCCGCATCACCAGGCTCACCGTCAGCCCGACGAGCACCAACTGGCTGATCGTGCCGGGGCCGGGCTTCTGGCCACGCAGCCAGGCCAGTCCCACCAGGATGGCCGCCGCCACCCAGCTGACGATCGCGAAGTCGAGCCCCGTCGCCTTGCTGAGCCCGCTCATCAAGGTGGAGTAGCCGTCCGAACCGAGCTCCGCCTGCAACAGCAGACACACGCCGAGCCCGAGCACGATGCAGCCGATCGGCAGCTGAATCGCCCGACGCACCAAGGACATACTCACCCTGAATTTCGCAGAGCCGTGGCCAGACCGTTCATCGTGAGCAGGATGCCACGGCGCACCTGCTCGTCCTCGTCACCGGCGCGGTAGCGCTTGAGCAACTCCACCTGCAGGTGGTTGAGCGGTTCCAGGTAGGGGAAGCGGTTGAACACCGAGCGCTTCAGTGCCGTGTTGTCCCACAGCAGGTCGTCGTGGCCGGTGATCTGGCCGAACACCTTGACCGTGCGAGCGTGCTCGTCGACGATCCGTCCGAACACCCGGGCGCGCAGTTCCTCGTCCTCGACGAGGTGCGAATACCGTTCGGCGATACCGAGATCCGACTTCGCCATGACCTGCGCGAGGTTCGACATGACACTGCGGAAGAACGGCCAGTCACGGTAGTAGTGCTGCAGCTTCTCCAGCCGCGACTCGTCCTCGTCGATCCACTTCTGCACCGCGGTGCCGGTGCCGTACCAGCCGGGCAGCATGATGCGGGCCAGCGACCAGCTCATCACCCACGGGATCGCCCGCAGGTCGGAGATCTTCTCGGTCGGTTTGCGGGAGGCCGGACGCGAGCCGATGTTCAGGGCGCCGATCTCGGCGACGGGGGTCGACGTCTTGAAGTACTCGACGAAGCCGTCGGTGCGGTGCACCAGGTCGCTGTACGCCTCCCGCGCGAGCGCAGCGAGTTCGTCGAGGTCGCGGTAGGCCTGGTCGGTGTCGTCCAGCCCCTCGATGTCGAGCAGCGACGACTCCAAGGTGGCGGAGACGATCGCTTCGAGATTGCGGTAGGCGAGCGCCGGCTCGGCGTACTTCGCCGCGATGATCTCGCCCTGCTCGGTGAGCCGCAGCGACCCACGGACGGCGCCCGGCGGCTGCGCGAGGATCGCGTCGTAGCTGGGACCGCCGCCACGGCCGACCGTGCCGCCGCGTCCGTGGAACAGCCTCAGCCGGATCGCGAACTCGGTGGCGACGTCGACCAGGTCGAGTTCGGCGCGGTAGAGCGCCCAGTTGGCGGCGAGATAACCGCCGTCCTTGTTGGAGTCGCTGTAACCGAGCATGACCTCCTGCAGGCCGCCCTTGGAGTCGACGAGCGTGCGGTAGGCCGGCAGCGCGAGCGCCGAACGAAGCGTCGTGGCCGAGACCTGGAGGTCTTCGATGGTCTCGAACAGCGGCACGATGTTGACCGAGCAGGTGGCGCCGCCCTCGTCGTCGGGCACGTACAGCCCGGCTTCCTTCAGCAGCACCGCGCACTCGAGGATGTCGGAGACGCTGGTGCACATGGAGATCACGTAGTTCGGGATCGCCTCGGGTCCGAAGGTGCGGACGGCGTCGGCGGCGGCCGCGACGATCGCGAGTTCGCTGCGGGTCTGGTCGGAGAACTCCGCGCCGCGACCGACCAACGGACGCCGTGAGCCGAGTTCGGCGACCAGCAGGTCGACCTTCTCCTGCTCGCCCAGCGAGGCGTAGTCGGGGTGCACGCCGGCCCAGGCGAACACCTCGGCCACGGTCTCCTCGTGCACATCGGAGTTCTGCCGCAGGTCGAGGCCGTACAGGTGGAACCCGAAGGTGCGCACCGCCTCGCGCAGGCCGGCGAGTTCGGCGTCGGCGAGCAGGCTGTCGTGCCCCGAGCGCAGCGAGTTGTCGACGACGTCGAGGTCGGCGAGCAGTTCGTCGGGCTCCAGGTAGGCGGTGGCGCCGGCCACCTCGATGCTGGCGTCGGCGCGACGTCCGAAGAAGGCGACGTAGGTCTCCTCCAGCCGGCCGCGGATCCAGCGGAGGGCGCGCCGGTAGGGCTCGTCGTCGCGTTCGTCCTCCGTGTTGAGGTCGGCGAGTTCGAGCAGGTCGTCGTCGGTGGCGGCGAGCCGCCGCGACAGCGACAGGCTCACCTCGAGGCGGTCGAGCTCACGCAGGTAGTGCGTGATCGCGGTCTCCGACGCGCGGCGTGACGCGGTCGCCACGACCGACTCGGTGACATTGGGGTTGCCGTCGCGGTCGCCGCCGATCCACGACCCGGCACGCAACATCGGCTCCGGCAACAGGTCGGCGCCCGGGTAGAGCTGGTTCAGTTCGCGTCGCACCTGCGCGTTGATCCGCGGCATCACCTCGAACAGCGACGCCTCGAACCAGCGCAGACCCACCTCGATCTCGTCCTCGATCTGCACCCGCTTCAACCGGATGAGCGCGGTCTGCCAGAGCGTGATGATCTGGATCTTGATGTCGCGCAACGCATCCCGCTCCTCCTGTTCGGTGAGGGTCATGCGTTCGCGGGTGCGCATCGTGCGCTTGATGCGGCTCTGTGCCTCGAAGACGGTGCGGCGGCGCGTCTCGGTCGGGTGTGCGGTGATCACCGGCACGACGGTCGCGTCGCGCAACGCGTCCTCGACCTCGGACGGTGCGAGACCCGCGGCCTGCAGCTTGGGGAAGGTGGCGGCGAGCGACCCGTCGATCGGCGGCTCCCCCGCGCCGGTGTGCACGGCCCGGCGGCGCTCCCGGTGGAGGTCTTCGGCGAGGTTGGCCAGCAGCGCGAACAGGCTGAACGCGCGGATCACGTGCAGCGCGTCGCGGGTCGAGGTTTCGTGGAAGAGTTCGGCGAACCCCTCCCGGTCGACCTCCTGCCGGCGCACGGCGAACGCCTTCTTGCGGGCCTGCTCGACGAGTTCGAAGACGCGCTCGCCCTCCTGCTCACGGACGACGTCGCCGAGGATGCCGCCGAGCAGGCGGATGTCGTCGCGCAGCGGTTCGGTTGCCGCGCGGCCTTCCTCGCTCGCTTCGGAGACCATCGGCGCAGGCTGATCGATCATGGCGCCAAGTATGGGCGTGACCGGCTGGTAGGTGAGACAGGGTGTTCACGGAACGGACGAGACGTGCGTCACGCTGGGGCGCCGTCCGGACGAACTCGCGCCCGAGGGGCGGGCGCCGTCCGGGCGAACTCGCGCCCGACGCGACTTGCTGCGCGGTATCGACGACTACGCCCGAGCAAGTCGCGCCTGACGCGACTTGGTGTCGGGTCAGCCGAGGTTCAGCGGGTCGTCCGGACGCTCGGCCCACTGCCCGGCGTACAGCCGCAGCGCCCGCAGACTGCTGGTGTCGCTCTCCTGCGCCTCGTGCAGCGCGGCGGCCAGCCGGGTCAGCGCGGCGTCGACGGCGGCCGCGGCATCGTCGGCGGGACTCAGCCCGTCGGGCCCGGGCCGCGTGCGGCGCTGCGGGGTCAGCCGGCCGAGCACCGAGTAGGCGTCGATGATCGCCCGGATCGCCTGCCCGACCGCGACCTGTTCGCGCGCCGACAACCGCGCGAAGCGGGAGCACACGTCGTCGACGAGGCCCGCATCCTCGGCGCGCGAGTCGGCGGTGAGGAACGCGACGGCGCGTTCCCGGTCGCTCACCGGCCGCTTCGCGGGCGCGGACTGCGCGGACGGCGCGGGCGCCGGGTTGGGCCGCGTCCGCCCGGCCGCGGAACGGCCGAGGTAGTGGGCGATCCGCATCACCTGCGGTCCGTCGAGTCGGGCGAGCGCCCACAGGAAGTCGCGCACGACGCGATGCCCCGACTCGGTCGACAGAATGCCGGCGAACCCGGCGGACAGTTGCCGCAGCATCTGGTGGGCGCCGATGCTGACCGTCAGCATCGGTGTCGGACGCTGCCCCAGCGCGAGCAGCCTGCGCTTGGCCGGGGTGAGTGCGGTGAATCCGAAGAAGTCGGGCTGCGCCGTGCCCACGAAGTGCACCCCGATCACCGTCGTCAGCGCGTTCGGCGTGAACAACTGCACGGCGCGGATCTGGGGCAACGGGTTGACGGACATCGCGGTCGGTCGGCACCTTCCGGGCGAGGGGCGGAACCCTTAGTATGGACGACCGGCGCGCGACCCCGGCCGGTTCATCCACAGGGTCGCCGCCTCGAGCATCGCCGGGCCGTACCACGTGATCAGCCGCCCGCTCACCAGGTGCGTCGGCACGCTCGCGAACGCTTCGGGGCCGTCGGAGTCGGTGAAGACGTACGGCTCGTCGGGCAGCAGCACGACGTCGGCGAGGTCGGGGTCGTCGAGGTCGGACAGCTCGGCGTGCGGGTAGCGCCCCTCGGCTCCCGACGGCACGACGACCTCCACCCCGAGCCGCGCGAGCAGGTCGGCGGTGTACGTCGGGTGGCCGACCACCATCCACGGGTCGCGCCAGATCGGCACCACCGCGCGGCGCGTGAGCGGACGCGGCGTCGCCCAGGCCGCGTCGGCGTCGTCGAGCCAAGACGGCGCGTCCCACCCGAGCGCCTCGACGAACAGCCGCCGCATCGCGGCGAGCGCTTGCGGCACGTCCTCGATATCGGTGACCCACACCGCGATTCCTCGATCGCGCAGCCGTTGCACGTCGAGTTCGCGGTTCTCCTCCTTGTTGGCGACCACGAGCTGCGGATCGAGCGCCGCGATCGCGTCGAGGTTCGGGTTCTTCGTGCCGCGCACCCGCGGCACGTCGAGATCGGCCGGGTGGGTGCACCAGTCGGTCGCGCCCACCAGCGCGTGCGCTCGGGTGGCCACGATCGCCTCGGTGAGCGACGGCACCAGGCTCACCACACGGGTCACCTCGTCGGGCACCTCGACCGCCTCGCCGAGGTCGTCGACCACCGACCGGGCCATCAGACGTCCCCCAGGATCACCACGAGGCCGATGACACCGAGCAGCGTGCTGGTCGCGGTGAGCAGCAACACCGCCCAGATCTGCGGTTCGACCCGTTCTCGCACGATGCCCCGCACCCATCGGTCGTAGCGACGGCGGCGGGTGCCCCCGATGACCAGCGCCGCGAGCAGCGCGACCGCCACCATCACCAGCAGTGACGGACCGAGCCGGGGCGACCAGTGGATGAAGATCGCGCTGGTGACCGCCAGCGACCACGCCGTCCGGCTCCAGGCCAGGGAGGTGCGCTCGGGCTGCAACCCCTCGTCGAGGTGCGGTCGCTGCGCCGTCATCGGCTCAGCACCAACAGGATCGAGGTGACCGCGGCGACCGCGGCGCCAAGGCTGAGCAAGGGCACGAGCACCGGGAAGGGCAACGGACGGCGTTCGCGCATGCTGCGCTCGACCGACACCCACCGGAAGGCGGCCGCCAGACCGATGACCAGCCCCACGCACACGACGCAGACGGCAAGCACCTTCCGCGTGGAGGAACTGAACGATGCGTCCGAGAACGCTTCCAGCGCAACGCCGCCCGCGATGAACGCCAATGCCGTCCGCATCCAGGCCAGGAAGGTGCGCTCGTTGGCGAGGGTGAACCGCGGGTCGGGTTCGGTGCCGTCGGGGAACACGCGGCGGGCCAGCCGCGAGCGCCGTTCGTCGGTCTCGGTCACGGGTCACACTCCGGGTTTGCGAGGGTCGCCCACAAATCTAGCGGCGTACGCCGTAGTCGCCGGCGCCGTCCGCACCGGTGATGTTTCCTACGGTGGGGACGTTGCCCGATGCCCGAACCCCCGAAGGATGCCTGATGCGGTCGATCGTGCCCGACTATCTCGCCGAGCTCATGCAGGAGTGCTCCGACGTCACCGGCGGCGCCCCCGCCGACTACATCCCCGAGCTCGCCCGCGTCGACCGCGCACTCTTCGGCATCGCGCTGACCACGGCCGACGGACGCACCTACACCTCCGGCGACGCCGACACCCTCTTCACGATCCAGTCGATCTCGAAGGCGTTCGTCTACGCGATGGCGATCCGCGACCGCGGGCTGCCCGAAGTGCTGGAACGGATCGACGTCGAACCCTCGGGTGAGGCCTTCAACGAGCTGTCGCTGGAGCGCAACTCCAAGCGTCCGCTGAACCCGATGATCAACGCCGGCGCGCTCACCGCGCACTCGCTCGTCGGTGCACCGAACGACCCGCCGGAGCGATGGGTCGAGCTGATCCTGGAGGGGTTGTCGGAATTCGCCGGCCGGGAGCTCGACGTCGACCAACGGGTGTTCGCCTCGGAGATGCAGCATGCGCACCGCAACCTGGCGATCGCGCACATGCTGCGCAGCTACGACATGTTGACCGCCGACCCCGAAGCCGTCGTCGGCGGCTACACCCGGCAGTGCGCCGTCCGCGTGACCACGCGTGACCTGTCGGTAATGGCCGCGACGCTCGCCAACGGCGGCACCAACCCGATCACCGGACGGCAGGTGGTGACACCCGAGGTGGTGCAGCAGACGCTGTCGGTGATGCTCACCTGCGGCATGTACGACTCCGCCGGCGACTGGATCACCACCGTCGGCATCCCGGCCAAGAGCGGTGTCGGCGGCGGCATCCTCGGCGCGCTGCCGGGGCAGTTCGGGGTGGCCACCTTCTCCCCGCCGCTGGACGAACACGGCAACAGCGTGCGCGGGGTTGCCGCCTTCGAACGGCTCAGCCACGAGATGGGCATGCACCTGATGACGGTGCCCCCGCTGACTCGTTCGGTGATCCGCCGCCACCGCCGCATCGCGCTGCGCTCGGGCACGCCGGCCTACCTGTACGAGTTGCAGGGTCCGTTGCGTTTCTCCAGCGTCGAGCAGGCGATCCGGCTGGTCGAGGAGTCACCGCCCCAGGAGCACACCGTCGTGGTCGACCTGCAGAACATGACCTCGATCGACGCCACCGCCCGCCGGATGCTGCTGGAACTGCTGCGTCGGATCGGCCTCGACGGACACGAGGTGTGGCTGATCGACGGCGAGACGGTGGTTGCCGGCGCGGCGCCGTCCGGGGTGCGGCTCGCCGACGACGTGATGCAGGTCGCCGGCTGAGCAAAGTAATGCCTCGTGGAGGGATTGGTCCTGTCCCGCAAATTCCGGACTCGCAATTGGTCCGCGACTACTCGGATAGTTGGCCGTGTCAGATCCTCACAACGAGAAAGGCGCTCCATCATGGACTGCACCAAGTGCCACCGCCCCCTCCACGACTGTCCCTCATGCAACGGCGGCCGCGCCTCTGGCATCGGCGGCAAGCTGACGTGTTCCAGGTGCAACTCCACAGGGCTCCTCTGTTCTGAACACGATGGCCACCACGGACGTCGTTGACGAATCATCATGAAGACCGATTCGGTCGAACTGCACACCCGGCTGGACCTCACGCGCTGCGCGCAACTGATCAACGATTCGTTCCGCCGCATGAAGGCCGACAGCGTAGCCCCGGTGCAAGCCAGCGGTAATCCGCTGGACAGCATCGGCATGGTCCAGCCGGATGTGGCAGTGGTCGGGTCCAGAGCGGGCAAACTGAACCTCTGGGCAATCCAGGTCTACATCTACGCCCTTACAGACGGTTGCCTCATCGACCTGGTCGCGGTTGGTGACGGTGGCTTTACGCGCGCCATGGGCGGTGCACGTAACACCTTTTCGCTCTCGAAGGGTAGACAACAAGTGCAGGCAATGGTGTCGGAACTGCGTGCAGCCGACCCGTCTCTGACGCTTGCAGGATCCGACCCTCAGCCGACGCCGTCTGGGCCATCCTCACCACCGGCCACCGCGCTGCCAGAACCTGAGCCCAACACCGATCGCGCCCTACCCGTCGTGGCCGCCACTCCTACCAGCGGGGTAGCCGACCTGCCGACGCCTCACCAGCAGCCCACGACGGGGCTGAGCTCGGGCCAGATCCGCGATCTCAGCGCGGCGGAGACGGTCGTAGCCCAAGGGGCGAACCGGCCCTTACCCACTTCCGCGGACAATCGCATCGTGTTGCGGACAACATGGCTGACCCCGCCTGATTCCGGTATCGACGTATCGGCGCTGGCGGTGGACTCGCAGCAACGGGCTGTCTCTGAATCGCACTTCGTCTTCTACGGCAACCCGAGGTCACCGGAGGGCGCCCTAGCCGTGAAAGTGGCGGGTGCTGGTGACGCTAGTGTCGAGGTCAGCCTTGACCGCGTGCCGTTATCGGTCGCAAAGATTCTGATCATTGCCTCTATCGACCCCGTCCGGCGCCCGATCACATTTAGCGACGTTGGACACTTGATCACGACAGTTCACTGCACAGATGACGGCCGCCCACTTCTTGGATTTGACGCCGCAGAGGCGGCCACGCAAGAAACTGCCATGCTTCTGTGCGAGGTCTACCGTCGAGACAGCGAGTGGAAGTTCCGAGCCATCGGCCAGGGCTTCTTCGATGGCCTCGCCGGAGTGATCCGAACCTTTGGTCTGCAGACCGCGTAACGCCTGCGGCTGGCCGGTCTGGGCTTCCGCGGCCCACTGGCCTCATCGTCGGCTCAGACGTTGCGGCGGTACTGACCGCCGACCTCGAAGAAGGCCTCGGTCACCTGCTGCAGCGAGCACACCCGCGCGGCGCGCATCAGCACGTCGAACACGTTGTCGCCGTTGACCGCGGCCGTCCGCAGCTCGTCGAGCGCCGCCTTCGCCTCGGTCTGGTGCCGCTGCTGGAAGTCACGGACGCGGGTGAGCTGGCCCTGCTTCTCCTGCTCGGTGCCGCGGGCGAGTTCGATGTGCTTGGGCGTGCCGTCGTCGTCGGCGTTCGGGTTGCGGAAGGTGTTGACGCCGATGATCGGCAGCGACCCGTCGTGCTTGCGGTGTTCGTAGAGCATCGACTCGTCCTGGATGCGGCCGCGCTGATAGCCGGTCTCCATCGCGCCGAGCACACCGCCGCGCTCGGTGATGCGGTCGAACTCCTTGAGCACCGCGGCCTCGACCAGGTCGGTGAGCTCGTCGATGACGAACGAACCCTGCAGCGGGTTTTCGTTCATCGCCAGGCCCCACTCGCGGTTGATGATCAGCTGGATCGCCAGCGCGCGGCGCACCGACTCGGTGGTCGGGGTGGTGACGGCCTCGTCGAAAGCGTTGGTGTGCAACGAGTTCGCGTTGTCGTAGATCGCGATGAGCGCCTGCAGCGTGGTGCGGATGTCGTTGAAGTCCATCTCCTGCGCGTGCAGCGAGCGGCCGGACGTCTGCACGTGGTACTTCAGCTTCTGGCTGCGTTCGTTGGCGCCGTACTTCTCCTTCATCGCGACCGCCCAGATGCGGCGTGCGACGCGGCCGATGACGGAGTACTCCGGGTCCATGCCGTTACTGAAGAAGAACGACAGGTTGGGCGCGAAGTCGTCGATCTTCATGCCGCGCGCGAGGTAGCTCTCGACGTAAGTGAACCCGTTGGCGAGGGTGAACGCGAGCTGGCTGATCGGGTTGGCCCCGGCCTCGGCGATGTGGTAGCCGGAGACGCTCACCGAGTAGAAGTTGCGCACCTGGTGCTGGATGAACCACTCCTGGATGTCAGCCATCATCTTGAGGCTGAACTCGGTGGAGAAGATGCAGGTGTTCTGGCCCTGGTCTTCCTTGAGAATGTCGGCCTGCACGGTGCCACGCACGTTCGCCAGGGCGTACGCGGTCAGCTCCGCCCGCTCCTGCTCGTTCGGCTCGCGGCCCTCTCGCTCAATGAACGCGTCGACCTGCTGGTCGATGGCGGTGTTGAGGAAGAACGCCAGGATGGTCGGGGCCGGGCCGTTGATCGTCATCGAAACGCTGGTCGAGGGCGAGACCAGGTCGAAGCCGCCGTACAGCACCTTCATGTCGTCGAGCGTCGCCACCGAGACACCCGAGGTGCCGACCTTGCCGTAGACGTCGGGGCGCTCGTCGGGGTCGCGACCGTAGAGGGTCACCGAGTCGAACGCGGTCGACAGTCGGGTGGCCGGCTGACCTTCGGACAGCAGCTTGAACCGGCGGTTGGTGCGGAACGGGTCACCCTCGCCGGCGAACATGCGTGCCGGGTCTTCACCCTCCCGCTTGAAGGGGAAGACACCGGCGGTGAACGGGTAGTAACCGGGGAGGTTCTCGCGGCGCAGGAACTTCACCAGCTCGCCGTGGTCGCTGAACCGGGGCAGCGCGACTCGCGGAATCTTGTTGCCCGACAACGATTCCCGGGTGAGCTTGTTGACGATCTCCTTGTCGCGGATCTTCACGACCTGCTCGTCGCCGGAGTACGACTCGAGCACCGACGGCCACTTCACCAGCGCGCTCGCGACCTCGTCCGGCACGTCCTTCTTGGCCTGCTGGAGCAGTTCGTCGACGCTGTCCGGCACCTCGGCGAGTTCGCCCGCGACGAGCTCGAAGCGCTGGGCACGAGCGGCCGCGGCCGCGAAGGTCTCGGTGTCGGCGTGGTAGTCGCGCACGGTGTCGGCGATCTCCGACAGGTAGCGCACACGGGCCGCCGGCACGATGGTGGCGATGCGCGTCGACCGCTTGGTGTCGACGTGGGGCAGAGTGCCCTCTTCGACATGCATTCCCTTGTCGGACAGAAGGGTTCGCAGTTCCTGGTAGAGCGCGGTGACGCCGTCGTCGTTGAAGGTGGCGGCCGAAGTGCCGAAGACCGGCATGTCCTCGGGCTTCTTGCCGAATGCCTCGCGGTTGCGCACCATCTGGCGGCCGACGTCGCGCAATGCGTCCTCGGCGCCGCGGCGCTCGAACTTGTTGATCGCGACGACATCGGCGAGGTCGAGCATGTCGATCTTCTCCAGCTGACTGGAGGCACCGAACTCCGGCGTCATCACGTACATCGACACGTCGGAGTAGTCGATGATCGCCGAATCGCCCTGTCCCACACCGGGGGTCTCGAGAATGATCAGGTCGAAGCCGGCGGCCTTGGTGATCGCGATGATCTGGTCGAGATGTTCGGGCACCTGGCTGCCGCCGCGGGTGGCCAGCGAGCGGAAGAAGATGCGGTCGCCGTCGAGCGAGCTCATCCGGATGCGGTCACCGAGCAAGGCGCCGCCGCCACGGGAGCGGGTCGGGTCGATCGCCAGCACGGCGACGCGCAGCTTGTCCTGCTGGTCGAGGCGCATCCGGCGGATCAACTCGTCGGTGAGCGACGACTTGCCCGAACCACCGGTGCCGGTGATGCCGAGCACGGGCACGGCGCGCTTGCCGGCGGCTTCGTCGATGGCGGCCACGAAGTCGGCGTCGAGCATCGACTGCTGCGCGCCGGTGATGGCCCGCGCGACGGCGGCGCGGTCGCCGGAGACCACCGCGTCGACGCTGGTCCGGCCGAGCTGCCAGAGGTCGTAGTCGCAGTCGAGGATCACCGAGTTGATCATGCCGACCAGGCCCATGCGCTGGCCGTCCTCGGGCGAGAAGATCGTGACGCCGGCCTTGCGCAGCCGGTCGATCTCGTCGTGGACGATGACGCCTCCACCGCCGCCGACGACCTTGATGTGCTCGGCGCCGGCCTGCTTGAGCAGGTCGGTGAGGTACTCGAAGTATTCGACGTGCCCACCCTGGTAGGAGCTGACCGCGATGCCCTGGGCGTCTTCCTCGAGCGCGGCGTCGATGACCTCCTGCACCGAGCGGTTGTGACCGAGGTGGATCACCTCGGCGCCCTGCGTCTGCATGATGCGCCGCATGATGTTGATCGACGCGTCGTGACCGTCGAAAAGGCTTGCCGCAGTGACGATTCGGACGTGGTTCTCGGGCTTGTGCAGCTCGGGCTCGGCGTCGCTCATGGCTCCTCCAGGAATTCGGTGACCTCGCTCACTCGAAATACTAGGACTTCCTAATAATGGACGTCAACGCGAGTTCCGTTTAAGATCGTGCTCATGACCGAAGCACCGTCCCGCCTCGCCGCCGACCCGATCGCGGTCGCCCGCGACGAATGGGAGCGTCGCGGCTGGGCCGACGCCGCACCCGGCATGGCCGCAGTCACTTCGCTGATGCGCGCGCAGCAGATCGTCGCCGCGCGGGTCGATGCCGCGCTCAAGCCGTTCGGCGTGACCTTCGCTCGGTACGAGTTGCTGATGCTGCTCACCTTCAGCCGCAAGGGCACGCTGCCGATGAAGCTCATCGGTTCCCGGCTGCAGGTGCACCCGACGTCCGTCACCAATGCGGTCGATCGGCTGGAGGCCGCCGGCCTGGTGACCCGCAGCACCCACCCCGACGACCGACGCGCGTTCATCGTGGGCATCACCGACCAGGGCCGCGACCTGGCCGCGCGGGCCACCGACGCCCTCAACGCGCAGGTCTTCGCCGCCCCGGGGCTCACCCCCACCGACCTCGAAGCACTGGTCGACGTGATCGGCCGGATGCGCTCGGACGCCGGCGACTTCTGACCCACCCGCAAACGCTGCGTTACCCGGCAGTCGCTGCGGTTGCAGCACCAGCGTGCGCACGCAACTGCAGCGTTCGCGCAGGGACGTGCAGCGTGTGCGGCGACGTAGGTTGGACCGGTGAGTGACACGCCCCGGGAGCCCAGCGGACGCGCCTACCGCCTCACGGTGCTGCTCGGCCTCTTCGCGAGCGCCGCGACGTGGATCTGGTTGGCGCTCACCGCCCCTGACCGCGTGCCCACCCACTGGTCGGGTGAGACCCCGGACGGCTGGTCGTCGAAACCGGCTGCCCTGGCGATCTGCGGACTGCTGCTCCCTGGCGTCGCGCTGGGCATCTCGCAACTCTCGCGTCTGGCCACCGCTTGGCCCGAGAGCATCAACGTGCCGCACAAGCAGTGGTGGCTGGCCGAACCGCGTCGGCTGGTGCGATTCGAGCGACTGTTGCGCGAGGACATGCTGCTGATCGCGGCCTCCCTGCTCGGGCTGAGCGCGCTGATGAACGTGACGATCGGCATCGCCGCCCACCGTCCGGACGGCGCGATGCCGACGGCCGTGTTCGCCGCGGCGATGGTGCTCGTGCTCGGCAGCGTGCTGGCCGTCGTGACGCGGATGCTGCTCGGCCGCTACGACCCCACCGACGACCTCTGAACCGACCGCCGCCCACCCTGCCCCCACACCCAACGCCTCAGCACCCACCGCCCCACCTGCAACCGGTGCGGCTGCAGCAGCGTGTGCACGCAACCGCAGCGTTTGCGGGTCGGACGGCGTGGGAGAGGTCAGGCGCCGACGGCGTACCCGAGGGCCGCGAGCAACACCGCGCCCACGAGCATCCCGACGCCGTGCAGCACCCCCACCAGATGCCCGTTGCGAGGGGCCTTGGGGTCGAGCAGCAACCGCGCCGACTCCACGCACGCGGTGCTGAAGGTCGTGAACCCGCCCATCGCTCCCGTGCCCACCACCTTGGTGAGCTCGGACGCGTGGCCGAAGTGGCCGACGAGCAGGCCGAGCACGAACGAACCGACCAGGTTGATCACGATCGTGCCGAGCGGCACGCGGTGCCGCACCCGGGTGACGATCCAGGAGTCGAGCAGGAACCGCGTCGCCGCACCGACTCCGCCGGCGAGCGCGATCCAGAGCATCATCGGGCGGTCACCCGCAGCCCGATCGCGGCCGCGAGCACCCCGCACACCAGGCTCGCCAGCGCATAGCCGGTCGACAGCAGGAGCAGCGAATCCCGTTGCCGTTCCACGACTTCGACGGCGAAGGTGCTGTAGGTCGTGTACCCGCCGAGCACCCCGGTGCCGAGACCCAGCCGCACGCGCCGCCGCCACCCGCTGTCGTCGCCGAGCCGCGCGAGCAGGCCGAGCAGTACCCCGAGCACGAAGGCTCCGCTGACGTTGATCCAGAAGGTGGTCCAGGGCCACGCGTCGGCGGCGACCGGGAAACGGTTGCTCAACTCCGCGCGCACCCAGGTGCCGCACACCCCTCCGACGAACACGAGACCGAGCAGCACCAGACGCTCGCGATGCCACACCCTGGTTGCAGGATCGGTCGGCCGGTTCACGTCGGGCAGGCTACTCGCGTCGCCTGAGGCGCGGACGGGTCAGTACCGCCTGGCCGGGTGTCCGCCGGCGATCGAGATGTGGTTGAAGGTGTTGATCAGCACCGCAGCAGTACGAGCAGGTCGCGTCCCAACCCGGCCGCGCTGCCGGCGCGGCGGGAGAGGGTGACCGCCTCCAACAGCGGACGCTGGACATCGGGGGTTCGTCTTGTCGAGGTAGAGCGGCTCGTCGCTTACGAGCGCTGCCGCTCCTGCACGTGTTCCAGGTCGGCCGGGCGCACCGCGCGGAACGCACCGTCGTACTCCTGCTCGTTCTTCTTCAGGAAACCGGCGACGTAGGGGCAGACCGGCACGGCGGTGAGTCCGTCGGCGCGGGTCTCGTCGAGCGCTGTGCGCACGAGCACGGCGGCCAGGCCGCGTCCGGCGTACGCGTCGTCGACCTCGGTGTGGAAGAAGATGCGGTCGCCGTCGTGGTCGTAGAAGTAGGCACGGCCGGCCACTGCGCCTTCGGCGTCCGCGATCTCGTAGGCGCCCTTCGCGTCGTTCCGGGTGACGGTGACCGCTGCGCCGGTCGTGTCGGTGAGTTCGGACGTCATGTGTTCTCCTCGAGGCGAGTGGTGCGACTGTGCGGGTGCGAGCGGACGCGTGTGCGAGCATCACGTGCACGCCGACCGTATCCGCTCCGCCACAGGTGCACAGGTCGTCTTCGCTGCTGCGCCGCGCATCGAGTACTGGTCCGGCGGATGCACGCCGAACTTCTAACGCAGGCCTCCCGCCGGGGCGCCCGGGTCACCGATGTCGCGCTGCAACCACAGCACGTCACGCCACTGGCCCTGCTTCCAGCCGACGCCGCGGAAGGTGCCGACCGTCTCGAAGCCGAACCTGCGGTGGAAGCGTTCGCTGGGTTCGTTGGGCAGCGTGATTCCGGCGAATGCCCGGCGGTACCCGCGCGCACCGAGCCGCTCGAACAGCGTCCGGTAGAGCGCGGTGGCTACGCCACCGCCCTGCACGGACGGGTCGAGGTAGACCGACACCTCCGCGGAGTACCGGTAGGCCTCCCGGGCGCGGTGCGGCGATGCGTACGCGTAACCGACCACGACGTCGTCCTTCAGCGCGACCAGCCAGGCGTGGCTGCGCGCGTAGTCGTCGATCCGGCGCGCGATCTCGGCCTCGTCGGGCGGCTCGCTCTCGAACGAGATGCTGGTGTCCCGCACGTACGGCGCGTAGATCGCGGCACACGCCGCGGCGTCGGCCGCGGTTGCGTCGCGCACCCGGAAGCTCATCGAATCGCCTTGTCAGGCAGGCGGATTCTCGGCGGCGGTGATCGCCGTGCGGGCGAGCTTCTTGACCTTGCGGCGTCGCTTGGGGCGCTCCGGGATCATCGAGCGCATCTCCTCAAGCTTGCCGAAGCACAGCAGGCGGTCCTCGGCCTCGAGCACCTTGCCCGGACGCGGAGACGGCGTCACGGACGTGCCGCGGTGCAGGGTGAGCACGGTGATGTCCCGGTCGGGCAGCCCCGAGTCGCGCAACGACTTGCCGACCATCTCGGAGCCGGCGTGCACCTGCAGTTCGGCGACGCCGTAACCGGTCGAGACCGCCAGCCGCTGGCGCACGTCGACCTGCGGGAAGTCGACCTGGTCGGCGATGTAGTCGACGATCGCGCCGGCGACGTCGAGTCGGGTGGCGGTCTCGATGCCCTGCAGACCGGGCGAGGAGTTGACCTCCATCACCAGCGGCCCGTCGTTGCCTTCGAGCATGTCGACGCCGGCGACGCGCAGACCCATGATCTGCGCCGCACGAACAGCGGTCGCCTCGTACTCCGGGTCGAGGTCGACGGCTTCGACCGAACCACCACGGTGCACGTTCGAGCGGAACTCGTCGCCCTGCGCCGTCCGGCGCATCGCCGCGACGACCCGGTCACCGACGACCAGCGCCCGGATGTCGCGTCCCTTGCTTTCCTTCACGAACGCCTGGATGAGCACGTTCTGCGAGGTCGACTGGAGCGTCTCGATGATCGCCTCGGCCACCTTCACCTCGGGGGCGAGGATGACGCCGATTCCCTGGGTGCCCTCGAGCAGCTTGATGACGACGGGCGCACCGCCGACCTGCTGGATGGCCTGCTTCACGTCGGCCCGGTTGCGCACGAAGAAGGTGGCCGGCATGCCGATGTTGTGGCGCGACAGGATCTGGGTGGCGCGCAGCTTGTCGCGACTGTTGCTGATGCCGTTGGCGGTGTTGGGCGTGTAGACGTCCATCTGCTCGAACTGGCGCACGACGGCGGTGCCGAAGTAGGTGATCGACGCACCGATACGAGGCAATACCGCGTCGTACGTGGACAATTGGCGTCCGCGGAACTGCAGGTCGGGTTCGTCCTCGGACAGGTCGATACCGAAGCGGAGGGTGTTCAACACCTTCACGTCGTGACCGCGTTCGAGGGCTGCGGTGCGCAGGCGCTGAGTGGAGTAGGCACGCGGCGCACGGGACAGGATCGCGAGTTTCACGCGAGCACCCTGCCACACTGTGCGGGTGCCTGAAGCAAGTGAGTCCACCGTTGTCGGCTGGCGGGAGTGGATCTCCTTGCCCGACCTGGGAGTGGGCTGGATGAAGGCCAAACTCGACACCGGCGCACGCACCTCCTCGGTGCACGCGTACGACGTGCAGGAGTTCGAGCGCGACGGCGTCGCCTGGGTGCGGTTCGCCGTGCGACCGTGGCAGAAGTCGACCGAAGACATCGTGGTCACCGAGTTGCCGGTGCACGACCGGCGCGACATCCGCAGCTCCAACGGCCAGTTGCAGCACCGCATCGTCGTGCGCACCACCTTGTCGATCGCCGGCCACCGCATCCCCACCGAGTTCACGCTCACCGACCGCGACGCGATGGGCTTCCGCATGCTCGTCGGTCGCGAGGCGTTGCGCCAGGGCTTCCTCGTCGACTCCGGCCGCTCCTACTACGGCGGACGCCCCGGCGCCGCCACCCGCCGCCGCAACCGGGGCCGTGCATGAGCAAGCACCACACCAAACGCGAATCGTTCGCGATCGGGTCGATCAGGGTGCGCCCCGGCAGCAGCAAGGCCACCGAGTTGCCGATCACCCGGTTGGTCACCGGCGCCGAGATCTCGCTGCCGATCCGGGTCGTGCACGGCAAGCAGGACGGCCCGACCGTCTGGGTCAACGCGGCCATCCACGGTGACGAGGTGGTCGGCGTCGAGGTGATCCGCGAGGTGCTGGCTTCGTTGTCGCCCAAGGAGTTTCGCGGCACGTTGATCGCGGTGCCGATCGTCAACGTGCACGGATTCCTGGCCGGCGACCGTTACCTGCCCGACCGGCGCGACCTCAACCGCAGCTTCCCCGGCTCGGCCCGCGGGTCACTTGCCGGACGCATCGCCCACCTGTTCCTGCGCGAGGTGGTCGCCAAGTGCGAGGTCGGCATCGACCTGCACACTGCCGCCGACCGGCGCACCAACCTGCCGCAGGTGCGCGCCGACCTCGACGACCCCCGCACCCGCGAACTCGCGAGCGCTTTCGCGCCCCCTGTGATGCTGCACTCGGAGATCCGCGACGGCTCGCTGCGGCACATCGCCGGCGAACGCGGAGCGCGGGTGCTGCTCGTCGAATCAGGTGCCCCGCTGCGCTTCGACGACTGGGCGATCGACCCGTGCGTCGCCGGCGTACGCCGGGTGCTGGCCGCGCTCGACATGATCGACCCGTTCGAGAAGGAGCCGCCGACCCCCGCCGTCGAGTGCCGCGGCAGCGGCTGGGTGCGAGCCCGCCGCACCGGCATCCTGCGCCTCGACGCCCACCTCGGCCAACAGGTCGTGCGCGGCGAACGGCTCGGCGCGCTCTACGACTCGTTCGGCAAGACCCTGCGTGCGGTCTACGCCGACCGCGACGGCGTGATCATCGGCCACACCGAGGCACCGCTGGTCAACTCCGGCGACGCGGTGGTGCACATCGCCTCGATCGTCGGCCCGCCGCCGGCCGAGCCCGCCGACCTGGTGCCCGACCTCACCTCCGACCCCACCAACGGACTGCTGTCGTGAGCGACCGCGTCGCCGTCGTCGGCAGCGGACCCAACGGCCTGGCAGCAGCCGTCACGCTCGCCCGGGCCGGCCTGCAGGTCGAGGTGCTCGAACGCAACGACTGGGTCGGTGGTGGCGCCGCCACCCGGGAGATCACGCTGCCCGGGTTCAAGCACGACCTCGCCAGCGCGGTGCACCCGATGGCGCTCGCCAGCCCGTTCTTCCAGGCGTTCGAGCTCTCCCGGCGCATCGACCTCGTGGTGCCGCAGGTGTCGTTCGGGCACCCACTGCCCGGCGGACGCAGCGGGCACGGCTATCGCGATCTCGACCGCGCCGCAGACGCCATCGGACGCGACGGCAAGGCCTACCGGTCGCTGTTGAAACCCGTGGTCGACCGCATCGATGCCATCGGCGAGTTCACGGTCGACACGCTGCTGCGGGTGCCGAAGCACCCGATCGGCACTGCGATCTACGGCGAACGCGCCCTGGAACTCGGAACACCGTTGTGGGGCATACGTTTTCGCGAGGAGATCGCGCCGGCGATGCTCATTGGGTGTGCCGCACACACCATCGGACGCCACCCCCGGCTGTCGATGGCGGGCGCCGGTCTGATGCTCAGCGCGACGGCCCACGCCGCCGGGTGGCCGGTGCCGGTCGGCGGGTCGCAGGCCATCGCCGACGCATTGGTCGCCGACCTCGAAGGCCACGGCGGACGCGTCCGCACCGGGGTGGAGGTGACCTCGCTCGCCGAACTCGACGGCTACGACGCGACCCTGCTCGACGTGTCGGCGCCGGCGCTGCTGCGCCTGGGCGGCGACCGCTTGCCCGACAAGTACGCGGCGGCGTTGCGCCGCTTCAAGCACGGCAACGGCGTGTCGAAGGTCGACATGGCGCTCGACGGACCGATCCCGTGGACCGACCCGGTGCTGCGCGAGGCGCCGACCCTGCACCTCGGCGGCACCCGCGAACAGATCGCCGCCGCCGAGCGCGAGGTGTCGCGCGGACGCATCCCCGAACGTCCGTATCTACTCGTCGTGCAGCCGAGCGTGGCCGACGCGTCGCGCGCCCCCGACGGTAAGCACGTGCTGTGGGCCTACGGCCACGTGCCCTACGGCAGCGACGTCCACATCACGCAGACCGCGATCACGATGATCGAGCAGCATGCACCCGGCTTCCGCGACCTCGTCCTGGCGAGCACCGCCACCCGCGCGGTCGACTTCGAACACACGGTCAGCGCCAACTTCGCCGGCGGCGACTTCTCCAGCGGCGCCGTGACGATGGCCCAGATGCTCAAGCGTCCGGTGGTCTCGCCGACGCCCTGGCGCACCCCTGTGAAGGGCGTCTACCTCGGCTCCGGCGCCACGACACCCGGCCCGAGCGTGCACGGCATGGCCGGCTGGCACGCCGCGCGCACCCTGCTCGCCGACCGCGGTCTGTCAGCGCCCGACCTCGGCCTCTGAGCAGCGCCGGTCACCGGACGCCACCGGGATGAATGCATGGGGAGATGTGCCCATGCAGCGAAACGGTCACGACGCCCGGATTCCGTCGATTTCGGCAGACCGTGCCCCTACGCTGCGGACTATGTCATCGCGTTTGCACCGCATCGCCGCCGGAAGCGTCCTGTTGCTCGCCCTTGCCGCCTGTGGCACCCAAGAAACCGCGACCACCGGCACCAACACCTCGACCGAGACGTCGACGAGCACCAGCGCGTCGGGCACGTCCGAGCAGACCAGCGACATCGCCGCCGCAAGCACCGGCACCACCAGCACCACCAGCAGCACCGGAAGCGCCGCGACGTCGACCTCGCCCACGTCGTCCGACAGCGCGACGAGCAGCGCGACCGACCCCGACACGCCCGTCTCCTCGACCGCCTCACCGAGCGATTCGTCGAGCGGCGCGGCCACCCGCACAATCTCGTTGAACCCCAAGGCCGCCGACGGATCAGTGGCCGCCGGCTGGACCGCCACCCCGACCGAGAACCCCTGCGTAGGCGTCACCACCGCCGAGGCGAGCCCGTTCGCCAAGGGCAACGGCGTGTTCACCTGCGGACCGAACGCCGCGAGCCTGCTGGCGTGCTGGACCTTCCCGGCGGGCAAGGTCGGGTGCATCCAGGGCACCGAGCAGCTCGGCCGCAAGCTGGTCACCTTCGCCTCCGACATCCGCTACACCGGTGCGGCCGAACCGAACCCGGCGCCGCTGGCGGTCGAGTTGACCGACGGCACCACCTGCTCGACGGTCGGCCACGACTCGGCGAACCACTGGCAGGGACGCAACGGCTGGCTCTACTGCACGAACGGCCGCATGCTGCTCGCCAAGGGCGACGGCACCACCAGCGGCTACTTCGACAAGAGCAACCCGGTCTGGACCGCCGAGTCGGTGCCGCAGAACGGCAACGTCGCGCCCACCGTCGTGCGGGTCGCGTCGGCCACCTACGCTCAGGGCAGCTGAACGCGGACACGCGACCGGCTCGAATCACCCGCCGGGAACACCCGCGCGGGTGCGCTCGTTCGGGACAATGTCGTATCGCCTGCGATGCATTTTCCCCGTCACCCACTCGCGAAGACAGATGGACGATCAACCTCCGCATACCGTCACCGCCCCCACCTCGTCGACACCGTCGCTGACCCCGTCACTGACACTGACGATCACGCCGCGCCCCGAGCGGTGTGACACCCGATGAACAGCTGGCTCTCCCTCGGCATCGGCGTCGTCGTGGTGCTGCTGATCACCGCCGCCACCGCCTACTTCGTCGCGCAGGAATTCGCGTACATGGCGGTCGACCGATCCCGGTTGTCTGCCCGCGCGGCAGCCGGTGACGCCGGCGCCGAGCGCACCTTGTCGATCACCCGACGCACCTCGTTCCTGCTGTCCGGCGCCCAACTCGGCATCACCGTGACCGGTCTGCTCGTGGGTTACGTCGCCGAGCCGCTCATCGGTGAGGCCATCGGCGACATCGTCGGCGGCAAGCTCGTCTCCACCGGTATTGCGCTCGCGCTCGGCAGCATCCTCGCGCTGCTGTTCTCGACGTTCGTGCAGATGCTGTTCGGCGAGCTCTACCCGAAGAACTACTCCATCGCCCGTGCCGACCAGGTCGCCGCGAAGCTGTCCCGGTCGACCAGCATCTATCTCAAGGTGTTCGGCCCGGTCATCTGGGTCTTCGACAAGGCGGCCGAACTCTTCCTGCGGATGCTGCGCATCGAACCCGTGCACGATGTCGAACACTCGGCCACCGCGATCGACCTCGAACATGTCGTCGAGGAATCGCGGGAGCGCGGCGAGCTGACCTCGGAGCAGGCGCGGGTGCTCGACCGCATCCTCGACTTCCCCCGTCAGAACGTCGAGCACGCGATGCGACCGCGCGCTCATGTCGACGTCGTCCGCGACACCGCCACCGTGGGCGAGGTGCGCGAGCTGATGGCCACCGGGCACACCCGCTACCCGGTGCTGAACGACGAGGAGTACATCCTCGGCGTCGTGCACCTGGTCGACGTGCTCGACGTCACCGACTTCGCCCTGCCGGTCACCGCGATCGCCCGGCCGCCGCTGGTGCTGTCGGCGCTGATGGACCTCCCGGCCGCGCTGGAGCAGATGGACGACCAGCGTGAGGTGCTCGCGTGCATCGTCGACGAGTACGGCGGCTTCGCCGGCATCCTCACCGTCGAGGACCTCGCCGAGGAGATCGTCGGCGAGCTGACCGACGAGCACGACCCGGCCGACGAGTTCTACCAACCGACACCGGACGACGGCATCTGGGTGATGAGCGGCGAGGTGCACGTGGACGAGGTGGAACGGGCTCTGCACGTCGACCTGCCCGAGGGCGACTTCGAAACGGTCGCCGGGCTGATCATCGACGCGCACGGCTCGCTGCCCGAGCAGGGCGACGTGGTCGAGATCGAACTCCCGGCCGAGGGCGCCGACCTGGTCGCCGACGAACCGGTCGAGCCGCAGATCCTGCGGGCCGAGGTGCTCGAGGTCGAGCACTACGTGCCGAGCCGGGTGCGGCTCACGCTGCCCGAGCAGGAAGCGGCACACGAAGACACGCCCCCCGATGAGGATGTCGCCGCCGATGACCAGGAGGACCGCCGATGAGCACCCCCGTCGTCATCGTCGCCACCATCGCGATCATCGTGCTGTCGGCGTTCTTCGTCGCGATCGAGTTCTCGCTCATGGCCGCCCGCCGGCACCGGCTGGAGGAGCGCGCCGGTGAGTCGCGTTCGGCCCGCGCCGCCCTGCGTAGTTCGGGCGAGCTGACCCTGCTGCTGGCCGGGTCGCAGCTCGGCATCACGATGTGCACACTGGCGCTCGGTGCGATCACCAAGCCCGCCGTGCACCACTGGCTGATGGCGCCGCTGGAGCACGCCGGCCTGCCGCAGACCGCGGCCGACGTGGTCGCGTTCGTGCTCGCCCTGATCGTGGTGACCTTCCTGCACCTCGTGATCGGCGAGATGGCCCCGAAGTCGTGGGCGATCGCCCACCCCGAGACCTCGGCCATCATGTTGGCGCTGCCGATGCGCGGGTTCATGTTCCTGACCCGCCCGATCCTGCGCCTGCTCAACGAGGCCGCCAACCGTCTGGTGCGGCGCAGCGGCGTCGAGCCGGTCGACGAACTCACCGTGGCCGGTGATCCGCAGGCGCTGCGCGCCCTGGTCGAACACTCGGCCAATGTCGGCGCGCTCGAACTCGGTTACCGCGCCTCGATCACCCGGGCGCTGGTGCTGGAGGAGATCACGGTCGGCGACCTGCTGCGTCCGGGCGCCCCGGTGACCGCGGTGGCCGGGTCGGCGACGGTGCACGACGTGCAGGAGGCGACCCGTCGCAGCGGCCACCTGCGGGTGCTCCTGCGCGACGGTGACCAGGTGCGCGGGTTCGTGCACGTGCGCGACACCCTCGTCGGCATGGCGCCCGACGACTTCGCCGGCACGCTGCTGCGTCCGGTGGTGGAGTTGCAGCGCGACACTCCCCTGCACGAGGCGATCGCCACCATGCGCGAGACCAGCACCCAGCTGGCGGTCGTGCGGCACGGCGCCCACTTCGCGGGGGTCGTCACGCTCACCGACATCCTGCCGAGCCTGTTCCCGCGCGGCGTCGAGAGCGCGTGAAACACGTCGAGCTCGCCCCGACCCCGGGGCGAGCTCGACTCATTCGTTCGGAGAACTACTTGCGGTAGATCGAGTCGATCTGGTCGGCGTACTTCTCGTTGACCACGTGCCGCTTCACCTTCAGGGTCGGGGTGAGTTCGCCGGTCTCCTCGGTGAAGTCGTCGGGCAGCACCACGAATTTCTTGATGCCCTCGGCGTGCGAGACCTGCGCGCTGGCTTCGTCGACGGCCACCTGGATCTCGGCCCGCAGCTGCTCGTCGGTGGCGAGCCCGTCGACCGGACGGTTGTTGGCCTTGGCCCAGTCGGCCGCGCCCTCGGGGTCGAGGGTGATGAGCGCGCCGACGAAGGGCCGCCCCTCGCCGACGACGACCGCGTTGCCGATGACCTCGTGGGCGCGCAACTGCTCCTCCATGGGGCCGGGCGCGACGTTCTTGCCGCCGGCGGTCACCAGGATCTCCTTGGCCCGGCCGGTGATCGTCAGGTAGCCGTCGGCATCGAGGGCGCCGAGGTCGCCGGTGCGGAACCATCCGTCGTCGAAGGCCTCGCTCGTGGCCTGCTCGTTCTGCCAGTAGCCGGCGAAGACCACCGCGCCCTTGAGCTCGATCTCACCGTTGTCGGCGATGCGGACGGCGTTGCCCGGGATCGGCCGACCGACTGTGCCGATGCGTTGTGCGCCAGGCGAGTTGACGGTGATCGCCGAGGTGGTCTCGGTGAGGCCGTACCCCTCGTACGTCGGCAGGCCGATGCCGCGGAAGAAGTGCCCGAGGGTTGCGCCGAGCGCGCCGCCCCCGCTGATCGCCATCGTGCAGCGGCCGCCCATCGCGGCGCGCACCTTGCCGTAGACCAGCTTGTCGAACAGCCGGTGTTCGGCCTGCAACCGCAGGCCCGGCTTGGTGGCGTCTCCCAGACCGTCGCCGCCCTGCGCCTTGCTCCACTCGATCGCGACCTGCTCGGCCCGCCGGAAGATCTTCGCCTTCGCCGGGCCACCGGCGAGCGCCTGCGCCCGCACCCCGGCGTGCACCTTCTCCAGCACCCGCGGCACGCACAGGATCATGTTGGGCTTGAACGAGGCGAACTTGTCGACGATGGTCTTGAAGTCGGCCCAGAAACCGACGGTCGCGCCGCCCTCGTACGCCGCGTAGGTAATGGCCCGGGCCAGCACGTGGGCGAGCGGCAGGAACATCAGCGTCCGTTTGCCGAACTGCGCGGCCTGCTGCCCGATCGGCATGGCGAGCACGGCTTGCGCCTCGGCGAGCAGGTTGGCGTGGGTGAGCACGCAACCCTTCGGCCGCCCGGTGGTGCCGGAGGTGTAGATGAGGGAGGCGGGTGAGTCGAGCGTCAGGATGTCGAGACGCGCCTCGACGGCATTGTCGTCGACCCCTGCGTCGATGCCGCGCCGACGCAGTGCACCCACGGCGCCGGCGTCGATCACGAGCACCTCGGCGCCCGCGATGTCGGCGTTCGCCAGGTTGTCCTGGGCCACCTCGTCCTCGACGATCAGCAGCTTCGCGGCGGAGTTCTGCACGATCCACTCGACCTGAGCCGGTGCGGACGAGGGGTAGATCGGCACGGTGACGCCACCGGCGGCCCAGATCGCGGCGTCGAGCAGGATCCACTCGTAGCGGGTGCAGGCCATGATCGCCACCCGGTCGCCGGGCTCGATGCCGGCCGCGATGAACCCCTTCGCGGCGGCCTTCACCTCGGCGAGGTGACGCTCGGCTGTCACCGGGAGCCACTGTCCGTTCTCGAACCGCTCGAAGCTGGTGTGCAGCGGCCGCTCGGCGGCGCGGCGCCAGGGCAGCCGGGCGAGGATCCCGTCGGAGTCGAGGGTGAAGTTCTGCTCGGTCGCGAACTCCCGGATGGTGGTGCCTTGGCCCATTGCTGGAAACTCCTGGTCTTCGTTGACTCGGACTTCATTGACTCGCCGCCGCTGACCCGCATTCGGCGCAGCCGCCAGGCTAGTCCTCGCGCCGCCGTCGACGGCGCCGACCCGAACTACGACACAATGTAGGATTAGCTTTGGTCGACAAAGCGTTTCGGAGAGGACGAGGGATGAAGGACAAGACCGGACTGGGACTCGGATACCGCATGCTGTGGCGTCTGGAGTACGCCGGGCTCACGGTCTTCGGTCCGGCGCAGGTCACCACTCAGGGCGACCCGAAATCACGCCTTCGCCTCGAGCGGGCCCAGCGGGTGAAGGCCGCGCACGAGCAGCGCGGCACCACCCCGCCGCAGGAGGTGCTCGACGTCATCGCGCGCGACGGCGGCCCCGAGCCCTTCCACGTGCGCAACCGCGCCCGCTGACCTCAGCCGAACTCCTGCACGACGAGCGTGAGGTCGTCGTGCACCTTGGTGCCGTCGCGCTCCGACACCTCCCGCCGGGCGCTCTCCGCCGCTCGCACGACAGCGGTAACCGTCGCGGGATCGGCTGCGGCCCGGCCGAATTCGTCCAGCGACTGCGCGTGCAACAGTTGAAACCCGCGGGTGCCGCCGTCGCTGGCCGCGACGATCCGCACCAGGTCGTCGCGGCGAGCGCCGCCTTCATCGACATCCCGGCGGCGAGCCGGTCGCGGAACGCGTCGGCGATCGCCCGGGAGAACCACGCGACCTCGTGATCGCACCCCTGTCGTAGTTCCTTCGGCAGTCCGGCCCCGTCGACCACGACGGCGATGCCGTCGCCGAGCGCGACGGCGTCCTCGTTGGCTCGGTCGGGGCGGGCGGGCAGGGTGACGACGGTGGGCGTGCGCACGCACCCAACCTACGAACCTCCGGCGCACGGACTGCGGGCGTCACTCGGACCGGTCGGCCGCCGGCGTGGGAGCATCACGCCATGGGCTCGAGCAACTCCACCAGCAGCGTCGAACAGGTCGAACGGGCCCTGGCCCGGATGGCGGAGGTCGAGCCGCTGATCAACTCGATCTGCACGCCGGCGCCCGACGCCCGCGATCAGGCGGCCGCCCGCGACGCCGAACAGCCGCGCGGGCCGTTGCACGGGGTGCCGGTGCTGGTGAAGGACAACATCGACACCGCCGACCTGCCGACGACGGCGGGGTCGCTGGCGCTGGCCGACGTGCCGCACCCGTCCGCCGACGCGACGCTGGTGCGCCGGCTGCGCGAGGCCGGGATGGTGCTGCTCGGCAAGACGAATCTCAGCGAATGGGCGAACATCCGCGACGACAACTCGGTGAGCGGGTGGAGCGCGTACGGCGGGCTGACCCGCAACCCGTACGCCCTGAACCGGTCCGCCGGCGGGTCGAGTTCGGGGAGCGGGGCCGCGGTCGGCGCCGGGATCACCCGCTTCGCGATCGGCACCGAGACGGACGGTTCGATCACCTGCCCGGCGGCGTTCAACGGGTGTGTCGGACTCAAGCCGACGGTCGACCTCGTGCCGCGCGACGGGATCGTGCCGATCTCGTCGTCGCAGGACTCCCCCGGACCGCTCACCGCGACGGTCGACGAAGCGGCCGCGCTGTTGTCGGTGCTCACCGGCACCTCCTACGACCTGCCCGCCGCCGAGTCGAAACCGTTGCAGGGCAAGAGAATCGGGGTGCCTCGCAAGGACTACTGGGGTTACAGCGCGCACGCCGACGACCCCGCCGAGCGGGCACTGGAGCTGCTGTCGGCGGCCGGTGCGACGGTCGTCGACAACACCGACCTGCCGCCGATCGGGTGGGACGACGAACTGCTGGTCATGCTCGCCGAGCTTCGGGCCGGGCTGGCCGAATACCTCGCCACCCGTCCCGGGTCGGGGCCGCGGGGCCTCGCCGACATCGTCGAGTTCAACCGGGAGCACGCCGACCGCGAGTTGCCGCACTTCGGTCAGTCGCTGTTCGAGCAGGCGCTCGCCGGCCCCGAGGTCGGCTCGCCCGAATATCTCGCGGCGCTCGACCGGTGCCGGCGCGCGAGCCGGGCTGATGGCATCGACAAGGTGCTCGCCGAGCACGAACTCGACGCGCTCGTCTCACCGGCCTACCCACCGGCCTTCCTGATCGACCACGTCAACCCAGAGCATGCCGCCGGATCGGCGACCTCGCCCGCGGCGCAGGCCGGTTACCCGCTGCTGACCGTGCCGAGCGGCCTCGCCGCCGGACTGCCCGTGGCCGTCACGTTCTGGGGCGGTGCGCACAGCGAGGCCGACCTGTTGGCGATCGGACGGGCCTACGAGGCCGCGCGGGACGCCGACAACGGGCCGTTGCCGGCGCCGCAGTTCCTGCCGCAGATCTGAGCCCTCCTCTGACCCCGCGCACATCCGGACGGCGAACGTCCGGGATCGCACCTAGGTTCTGTCGCAACCGAACTCGAAGGGACACACATCGTGGACGTTCTGCTCATCGCCGGGCTCTGGCTCGACACCACCGCCTGGGACGACGTGGTGCCCGCGCTCGCTGCGAAGGGTCACCGGGGCATCCCGGTCGCGCTGCCCGGCCAGGGCGACGGCAACGCCGACGCCACCCTGCAGGACCAACTCGACGCCGTGCTGGAGGCGATCGACGCAATCGACGCGACCGACTCCGCCGAGCGTCCTGTGGTCGTCGGTCACAGCGCGGCGTGCACCCTCGCCTGGTTGGCCGCCGACGCGCGTCCCGACGCGATCGCCCGGGTGGGCCTCATCGGCGGCTTCCCGTCGACCGCCGGCGAGCAGTACGCGGCGTTCTTCCCCCTCGAGGGCGGCGTCATGGCGTTCCCGGGTTGGGAACCGTTCGCCGGAGCCGACACCGCGGACATGTCCGACGACCTCAAGAGCCGGGTCGCCGGGTCCGCCCACCCGGTGCCCGGCGGGGTCGCCGAGGCCGTGGTCGCCTACCGCGACGAACGCCGCCACGACGTGCCGGTCTTCCTGATCTGCCCGGAGTTCTCGCCCGCACAGGCCGACGAGTGGATCGAGGCCGGCGACCTGCCCGAACTCGCCGACGCCAAGCACCTCGACCTGCTCGACCTCGACTCGGGCCACTGGCCGATGTTCACCGCGCCCGAGGCGCTCGCGCAGTTGATCGCCGACGAGGCCGACGAGGTGAGTGCCGACGCCGGGCTCGGGTAAACACCCGCAAGGGTGGGCAGGGTCGGCGCGCCGGCCGACACCGGTTATCTATCCTGAATTCGGGCCCGAAACCTCTCGGCCCGCGCCGGCCCGTCCGGCAGGCACCAGCACGAAGGATCAAATCTCACCGTGACCGCGACCGGCGGACTCCCCGTCTCCAAGCTGCTCCCCACCGCCACCTCGACCGGAGCGGCCCCCACGGTCACGCGGCCGCTGCGGATCGCGTTGGTCAACGACTACGAGGTCGTCGTAGCCGGCATCGCCTCGCTGCTCGAGTCGTACGCCGACCGGGTCGAGGTGGTGGAACTCGACCTCAACTCCGAGCCCACCCAGCCGGTCGACGTCGCCGTCTACGACACCTTCGCCGCGACGGCGACGGCCGCCGACCTGCGCGGCCTGTTCGCGACCGACCAGGTCACCCACCTGGTCGCGTACTCGTTCATCGACGACGAGCAGGCCGTCGGCGACTACATCGCGGCCGGCGCCGACGGCTACATCTCCAAGGCGGTGCCGACCGACCGGTTCGTCGCCGCACTGGAACGCATCGCCGCCGGCGAGCGCGTGGTCGAACTCGCGAAGGCGCCGGCGGGCGAGCCCCTGATGCCGGCGTGGCCGGGCCAGCAGTTCGGCCTCACCGAGCGCGAGTCGGAGATTCTGGGCTTCATCGCCCAGGGCTTGTCGAACGACGAGATCGCGCGCACCTGCTACCTGTCGATCAACACCGTCAAGACGTACATCCGGGCCGCCTATCGCAAAGCCGGCGTGGCCACCCGGGCCCAGGCGGTCGCGTGGGCGTTGCGTCACGGCTTTCGACCGGAACGCAAAACGACCCGCTGACGTTTCTGCTGTGGCGACCTCGTGATCGCCGCGTGCCGATGGCGCGCGGCGATCACCCAAAGGTCGGCGAACTACGATGGCGCGCGTCGACGGGCGTCGCCCGATCCACCGAGCAGGGAGCAGAACGTGCCCAGACCCGAGACGACCACGAAGACCGGTCGGGAGCGCCTCGCCGAGGAACGTGCCCGCCAGGCGCGCGGCGAACGCAACCGCAAGATCGGCATCATCGCCGCTGTCGTGGTGGTGCTGGCCGCGATCGGTGGCGGCGGCTGGGCACTGATCGCCAGCGAGAACTCCAGCAAACAGGCGGCGACCGGCGACGGGCTGGCCGGTGCGAAGCAGGTCAACACCCCGATCAGGGGCCTCTACGAGTGGACCGGCCTCGGTCGCAACCACATCACCACCGCCGCCACCTACCCGATGAACCCGCCGGTCGGTGGCGACCACAACGCGGCGTGGGCCAACTGCGGCATCTACGACAAGGTCATCCCGAACCAGTACGCCGTGCACACCCTCGAGCACGGCGCCGTGTGGATCACCACCAACGACAAGGCGTCCGCGTCCGACGTCGCCGCGCTGAAGAAGATCGCCGGCCAGGACTACATGCTGATGTCGAAGATCCCGTCGCAGGCTTCGCCGATCACGCTCAGCGCGTGGGGTGTGCAGTTGCGCGTCAACTCCGCCGGCGACCCGCGCGTGCAGGAGTTCGTGAAGACCTACCTGCAGGGCCAGCAGACCCCCGAGCCCGGTGCGTCCTGCACCGGCGCCTACGACCCGAACACCGGCAAGATCGGCGGCGGCATGTGACCGTGCCCGATCCGCGTGTCGAGCCGAACGTCGACCTCGACGACCTCGACGACGAGTACGTCGGCAACGACGACGGGCAACCGGACGGGGACGAGGCCCACGGGCCGGAGCGCGCCGAGCGCAAACCCCTGAGCTGGCACGAGGCGCGGCGACCGTTCCTGATCACGGTCGCCGCGATCGCCGCCCTGGTGCTCGCGGTGCTGAGCGGTTACTCGCTCGGCAAGCCGCACTACCCCGCCGACGACAGCGTCGACGCCGGGTTCGCCCGCGACATGACCGCCCACCACGCGCAGGCGGTCGACATGTCGCTGACCATCCGCAGCAAGTCGACGTCGACCGACGTGCGCACCCTCGCCTACGACGTCGTCACCACGCAGGAGAACCAGCGCGGTCAGATGATGGCCTGGTTGCAGACCTGGGGTCTGCCGCTCGCGGTCAACGGTCAGCGGATGGACTGGATGAAGAAGACCGGCCATCACCACACCGGCCTGCCGCAGGGGCAGATGCTGCTGGCCGACGGACGCATGCCGGGCATGGCCTCCAGCGCCCAGTTGCAGCGGCTTTCGGCGGCCACCGGCAAAAACGCTGAGATCCTGTACCTCCAACTGATGATCGTGCACCACCGCGCCGGTGTGGAGATGGCGCAGGCGGCCGTCGGCGCGGCCGACCGACCCGAGGTCGTGCGCTTGGCCCGCAGCATGGTGCAGGGTCAGACCGGTGAGATCAACCTGATGACAGACATGCTCAAGCAGCGCGGCGCAGTTCCGTGGCCCCAGGGGCAGCAGTCCGGGTGATCCGACCCGTCCGTCCGGCCTCGTGCGTCGGCCGGCTCACGGCTCGCGGTTGCCCGTTGCCGCTGCGCCTGGCTGGGTGACCCGGAGCTCCTCGAGGGTGTCGCCGTCGAAACGCACCAGGCCGCGCCGCGCGAACTCCTCCAGCCAGCCCACCATCGGCCAGCGGCCCCAACTGCGCCGGAAGATGTGGGCGTTGCGCACGATGTCGTGCAGGTGACCGACCGGCGGATTCTCGGACGGGTGGTGTTGGTGGTAGGCGGTCGCGCCACCGGCCCACACCATCGAGCCGCCGGCTGCGCCGATCCGCATCGCGAAATCGGTGTCCTCGCCGCCATAGCCGACGTACTGCTCGTCGAAGCCGCCGACGGTGCGCCACGACCGCGCGCTCATCGCGAACGAGAGCGACCAGAACAGATCGAGGTCGTCGGCCACCCGCACTTCGTCGACGGTGAGCACCGGTCGTGCGGGGTGCGGTCGACCCAGCTGCGCCAGCTCCTCGGGCCGGTACCCCCACGTGGTGGGCGGCAGATAGCCGACCTCGCCGGCGACCACCACCGGCTGCTGCGCCGTCTCGGCCTCGACGACGTCGCGGTAGCGACCGATCAGCGACGGACCGGGGATGCAGTCGACGTCGAGGAAGACCAACACGTCGCTGCCCTGCTCCAGCGCGGTGCGCGCCGCCAGGTTGCGGGCCGCCGCCAGCGGCAGCCCGCCCGGCGCGCGCTCGATCCGTCGGACGCGGGTCGGCAGCGGTGCGTGACGCACCTGGGTCTCGACCGCGGGGTCGTCCATCGCCACGACGACCACGAGGTCGGGTGCGCACAGCGACCGCGCGCACCCGTCGAGCATCGCGGCGAGGTGATCGTGTCGGCCGTGCACGATCGTGAGCACCGCCACCTTCGTCATCGGGCGGCGTCCTCGATGGCGTCGGCGGCTCGCTGCGCCCCGTTGCCGGGGTTCCACCGATCCCAGCCCTCGGCACCGCGGCGCCGGGCCTGCTCGAGGAGATCCGGCCAGCGGTCGAGGTCGGGCCACGACTCCAACGGCACGCCGAGACCGGCTCGGCGTAGCGCACGCACCGTCGCCACCTGCTCCTCGTGCGGCCGCTCGGCGGCGACGACCACTGCGGGGCGGCGCGCTGCAGCGACATCGGCCACGGCGTTCTGCCCGGCATGCGTGACCACCACCTCGGCCGACGTCAGGTCGGCCCACAGATCGGTGCTGCGCTCACCTCGTCCGCCGCGCACGATCCACTCGCCGCCGACGCGCTGCCGGATCTTGTCGATGTCCGCCAGGCTCGGTCCGTCGCCCAAGCCGTTGAGCACGAGCACACGTCCGGGCACGGGCTCCAGCGGCGGCCGCCGGCCCCCGTCGAACATGCTGATCGCACCGACCGCCACGACACGCTCCGCCGGTCCGGCCGGCAACCGATGGGCTCCCGCCGGCCAGGGTCCGATGAGCAGGTCGGCCAGGTCGTAGCCGGTGCGATGCGGCCGGTCGGAACGGTCGCCGGGCATCACCACGGTGGCGGTGCGCACCCCGAGCAGCCGCACCAGCGCGGTGACCTCCACCGACACGTCGACCATGAACAACGCGGGGTCGTGCTGCGCCACCCATGCCGCGATCAGACGCATGCGCTCCCGATAGCCGGGCACACCGGTGGGCGCCCAGTGCAGCGCGCCGTGCGCCGTGGGGTCGGCGTCGGCGCCGAGGTCCATCGGCAGGTGCACCCAGTCGCCCTGCCAGTCGTCGGGCCTGCGCAGCGAACTCAGCACGGTTACGTCGTGGTGGCGCAGGTGCGGGCGGATCGCCTGCAGTCTGCGCAGGTGCCCTCCCCCGTGGTGGTGCACGTACCAACCGATCATCGGCCGCCGCCGCTCATCGCGGTGTAGACGTCGACGTAGTCGCGCACCATCCGGTCGATCGAGAACCTACGCACCGCGATCTCGCGCACCGTGGCCCGGTCCGTCCCGACCACCCGATCGACGGCGGCAGCGGCCGCCCGGTCGTCGTCGGCCACGACCTCGCCGCCGCCCTCGCGGACGATCTCGGCCATGCCGCCGCGGTCGAACACGACGACCGGGGTGCCGCACGACATCGCTTCGGCCACGACCAGCCCGAACGGTTCGTCCCACTGGGAGGTGACCAGGCAGGCAACCGATCGACCGACCAACCCGCTCAACTCGTACGTCGACAGGTGGCCGGCGTAACTGACCGAGCCTCCCAAGTGCGGTCGCACATGCTCGTCGAAGTAGCGCCGGTCGCTGCGTGGACCGGCCAGCACGAGCTCGCGTCCGGCGGCGCGGGCGATCTCGATGGCCCGGTGCGGCGCCTTCTCCGGCACCATGCGTCCGAACCACACCAGGGCGTTGCCACCGGGCCCTGCCGCCCACCGCTCGGTGTCGACCCCGTTGTAGATCGTCGACGAGCGCACCACCTCCCGCCACACCGTGGCGGTGCGCCGGCTCACTGCGACGAACCTCGCCCGTGGGTCGGACAGGTGGCGGATCGTCGGCTCGAGCCAGGGCGTCGGCGGAGTGTGCAGCGTGGTCACCATCGGCGTCCCGATGGAGGGGGCCATCGCGAGCGGCAGGTAGTGAAGGCTGTTGTTGTGCACCACGTCGATGTCGGTGCGACCGCGCAGCGACACCATGAGGTCCTGGTAGGCGAAGTGCTCGATCACGAAGTCCTCGGGCGGCATCGAGACGTCGCCGCGGGCGGCCCGGCTCAGCACGTGCTCGCGCACCGGCAGGATGTGCACGTCCAGCGCGGGATCCGACCCCGGACCGGCGTACAACTCGACCTCGATCCCGTGCCGGCGCAGCCCCTTGGCGAGGTTCCAACACATCGATTCCAGGCCCCCGGGGAACGGTTCTGCGATCGGCTCCCGCGCGTTGGCGATGAGCACGACTCGTGTCATCGACTCCCCGTCCCGGACGACGTCCCGGGCTGCTGACCGTCGACGGACGGCTCGAGGTTGCGGTCGGCCGCACGACGTCCGAGCGTCGTGATCCGCTGGAGCGCGGCCCTGCGCTTCGCGGACAGCTCGCCCTCCACCCGATGACCCGGTTCCAACCCGGCGTTCTCCTCGGACGTGGCTGGAAGCAGCTGCGACACCGCGCCGAGCACCCGGCGAGTGAGTCCCGGGGCCACGCCGTGCACGCGAGCGCCCACCTGGGCGAGCGGGGTGAAGGTGACGAACGGACGTCCGGCGAGCAGTCCGCCGACCACCCTGCGCGCTGCCCGGTCGGCGTCGATGGCGAGCAACGGCGCACTGGCACCGGCTGCGAACCAGCCGTACTCGGCGGCGCGGTCGCCGGTGAACTGAGCTGCACGATGCGAACCGATCCGCATCAGTCCCGGGGCGATGGAGGTGACGCTCACGCCGGTGCCCGCAAGCTCCGCGCCGAGGCCCTGACTGAAACCGAACGCTCCGAATTTCGCTGTGCTGTAGGGCAGCAGGTGCGGAGCGCTCACCAGACCCCCGACCGACGACACGACGCCCAGTCGCCCCGACCCGCGTTCGGCCATCCGCCGCGCGAGGGGCAGGCAGAAGTTGATCGGCCCCCACAGCATGGTGTCGATCGCATCCTCGAACTGCGCTCGCTCCCACTGCGACCACGGGCCCACCTGGATGATCCCGGCCACGTGCAGGCCGACCTCCACCGGCCCGAGATCGACCTCGACCTGCTCGACGAGCGCCGCGACCTGATCGGGATCGCGGGCATCGCACTCGTAGGAATGCAAGTGGTCGGCCGGCACGCCGAGCTGCGCGAGGCGCTCGCGGGCCTCGTCGCACCGCTGCCGTGACCGGGAGGCCAGGGCCACCTCGTGCCCGCGGCACGCGAGTTCGCCGGCGCACAACATGCCGAGACCGCGCGAGGCACCGAGGACGATCGCCACCGGATGACCGGTCACGGCTTCAGAACCACCTTCAGGCAGCCGTCCTGCTTGTCGCGGAAGGTGCGGTACATCTGCGGGGCGTCGACCAACGGCACGTGATGGGTCGCCAGCGACTCCAACCCGAACACGTCCTCGTCCTGGGACACCAGGTCGTACAACTCGTCGGTCCACTGCCGCACGTGGCACTGCCCCATCCGGAAGGTGAGCCCCTTGTCGAACATGGTGAGCATGGGCATCGGGTCGACGGCGCCGCCGTAGACGCCGCTGATCGACACCGTGCCGCCGCGCCGCGCGGCGTCGATGGCGGTGTGCAATGCAGCCAGTCGATCGATGCCGAAATGCTCGATGGCCGGCCGGCCAAGGGCCTTGGGCAGGCGGGCCACTGCCTTGACGAGCAGCTCGGCCACCGGCGCGCCGTGCGCCTCCATGCCGACCGCGTCGAGCACACCGTCGGCGCCACGGCCGTCGGTGAGGTCGCGCACCGCGTCCGCGACGTCGTCGACCTCGTCGAGATCGATCACCTGCGCGCCCCACTGCTGCGCGGTGGCGAGCCGCTCGGGCACCCGGTCGACGGCGATGACACGTTCGATGCCCATGTGGCGTGCCGAGCGCACGGCGAGCTGCCCGACCGGGCCGAGCCCGAGCACGCACAGGCTGCCGCCTTCGGGGACACCGGCCCACTTCACGCCCTGCCAGGCGGTCGGCAGGATGTCGGACAGGTAGAGGAAGCGCTCGTCCGGGTGGTCGGACGTGATCTTCACCGGGCCGAAGTCGGCGTGCGGCACCCGCACCCGCTCGGCCTGCCCGCCAGGCACCTGCCCGTACAGGCTGGTGTAGCCGAACAGGCTCGCGCCCGTTCCGTGTTCCTTGTTCTGGGTCGTCTCGCACTGCGCGAACAGACCGCGCTCGCACATCCAGCAATGGCCGCAGGCGATGGTGAACGGCACCACCACCCGGTCGCCGACCTTCAGCCGGCTCACGCCCGACCCGACCTCCTCGACCACGCCCATGAACTCGTGGCCCAGGACGTCACCCGGAGTCAGGTAGGCGGCGAGCACGCCGTACAGGTGCAGGTCGGAGCCGCAGATCGCGGTGGAGGTGACGCGCACGATCGCGTCCGTGGGTTCCTGCAGCACGGGGTCGGGCACCTCTTCGACCCGTACGTCCTCAACCCCTTGCCAGGTGAGTGCCTTCATCGTGCTGCTCCTTCCGAGTCGAGCGCGAGCTCCTTGGCGGCGCTGTGGGTTTCGTGTCCGCGAGCTGCCGACAGCACCTCGCGGTAGATCAGGTCGTGGGCGCGCGCGATCCGGTCGCGCTGCAGGCGGCGTTCGGCCGAGCTGATGATCGCATGCCGACCGCGCGAGTCGTAGGCGTTGCGCAGGGCCATGCGCAGGCTGCCCCGATCGATCCCGCCGAACTCGCTCCAGCGATAGACGAAGCAGTCGAGTTGGTCGCTGTAGAACCCCACCGCCGGGGCCAGAACACCGGTGCCGAGGTCGTGGCAGCCTTCGGCCCACCCGGAGTGCGTTCCGAAGCGGTACGGCAACACCGACAGGTCGAGCGAGCGCAGGTAGTCGCGCAGCTGCTCGTGGGTGAAGTAGTCGTGCACCCGCAGGTCGATCGCGCCGACCTCCTCGAGCTCTCGCAGATAGGTCGCGAGGCTGCGTGCGTAGTTGCTGCTGTGCGGATCCATGATGTCGCAGTGGGCGTCGACCTGAAGGACGGCGCCGGGCAGCGACGGCAATGTGCCGACGATCGTGCGAATGATCGGCTCGGGGTCCATGCAGGCGCGAAGACTCTTGCAGTGCAAGCCGATACGGAACTCCTGCCCGTCCTCCCGCTCCTGTCGCGGCGCTCCGACGTCGTCCAGGTCGAAGACATGGGGGTGGGGCAGGACGCGTGCTTCGCGGCCCCATCGGGCGCGGATCTGCTGGGCGGCACCGGGGGTGAGCGTGATCAGCTCCGCCGCCGCGGGCACCAGCACGTCGAGTTGCGCATCGTGCAGGTCGCTTTCCTGGTGGTGGGGATTGCGCAGATCGTGCACGGTGAACACCAGCGGGCGCCCCGCCTCGTCCAGTGCATCGACCAATTCCTGCAGCTGTTCCGGTGATCGGGCGTCGAAACCGAAGTGAATGTGCATCAGATCGAACCGGTCGACATTGGCGCGCACCCACTGCGGCTCCAACATGCCCGGCGGCCACCACCGGCCCGCTTGCCCGGTGGGTGGATCCGGCAACCGCACCACCGTGGCCTGCCCCGCGTCGGGATCGAGATGACGCACGTAGACGTGATCGGCCGGCACGGACGCAACACGGACGTGCGCGGGATCCTGGGACATGGTCCTGACGCTAGGCAGTCGCGCGACCCCCGGCCACACCCTTGAGGACTGAATCGGCGAGCCTCGACGGAAGTGACGACGCAGCCGGGCGTCCGACAGTACGGTCGGTGCAGGACGACCGCCGTGCGGGGGCCCCGCTCCCGGAGGAGGATGGATGGTCGAGAACGACCTCGACAACAACGCGCGAGAGGACGGCGAGCGGCGCCGACAGGCCGCGGGCGAGAACCGACTGCCGCCGGCCATAGCGGTCGTCGTCGCCGCCTTGGCCTACGGGCTGCTGCCGAGCGAGCTGCAGTTCGGTCCTCGGCTCGTCATGCCGGTGCTCTCGCTGCTGCTGCTCACGGCCGTCGTGGTGACCAATCCGGTGCGGATGAACAAGGAGAGTCGGTGGTCGCGGATCGCGTCGACCATGCTGGCCTGCCTGATCATCGTGGCGAACCTCGTCGGCCTCGGGATGCTGGTCGCTTCGTTGTCGGACGAGGAGGCTTCGGCCCCGGCACTGCTGCTCGGCGCCGTCCAGGTGTGGCTCACCGGCGTCATCGGCTTCGCCCTGCTCTACTGGGAACTCGACCGGGGCGGCCCGGTGGCCAGGCGCACCAAGCCGCGTTCGCAGTTGCCTCCGGCCGACTGGCGGTTCTCCCAGGACGAGAACGACGACACCGTCATCGAGGTGAAGCGCTCGGCGAGCACGACCAGCGGTTGGGTGCCGACCTTCCTCGACTACGCCTACATGTCGTTGACCAACTCCAGTGCCTTCAGTCCGACCGACACCATGCCGCTGTCGGCCCGCGCGAAGTGCCTGATGGGACTGCAGGCCACGGCGGCGCTGTTCATCTCGTTGCTGGTGGTTGCGAGGGCCGTCGGTTCGCTCGGCGGGGGTGGCTGAGCACCGTCCGTCGGGGTGGTTGCCGGCAGCGGGAACAATGAACCCCGTCGGCCGGGTTAGGTGTGAACGGTAACGCCTGTCGTCCGGACACCACCGGGCTCGACGCCACCTGCACGAACCAGGAACAGGAAGTCATGAACGCAGCACGTCTCGGCAAGGTCGCACTAGCCGGCTCCGGCAAGGCGGCGCTTGGCACCGGGCTGGCCGGCAGCGCCATCACCGCCCTGTCCGGCGCACCGGGGCAGGTCAGCCATGTGTTCCGTCGCCGGTTCCCGACCGTCGCCGTCACCGGCATGACCGGTGTGGGCAAGACCCGCCTGGCCGACCGCCTCGCCAAGCAGGCGAGTTCGGAGGCGAGTCTGGAGTCGGGCTCGGCCACGATGGAACGCCGCAGTCGGCGCACCAGCCGCCTGCACGGCTTCCGTCTGCGCGTTGTGCCCGGCGACAACGCCGCGACTCGCCTCGGTGCGCTCGACGAGGTGTTCCACGACGACCCGGTCGACGGCGTCCTGCACGTGGTGGCCTACGGCCACGCCACCCCGCGCCGTACGGCAGGGGTCAGCGGTGCGGCAGAAGCCTCCCGCGAGCAGCAACTCGCCGCCGAGCTCGAGGACTGGTCGATCACCGCGCACCGCATCGCCGCGATGTGCGTGCGCCGTGACAAGCCGGTCTGGCTGGTCATCGTGGTGACCAAGGCCGACCTGTTCGCCGACGACATCGACGAGGCCGTCCGCTACTACTCCCCCGGCAGCGGTTCGCCCTTCGCCGCCAAGTTGGAGGAGTTGCGTTCCCTGGCCGGCGGCGCCCGGCTGTCGGTCGACGTGCTGCCCGTGAGCACCGCAGCGGGCAAGGGCGACAAGGACCTCGCCCAGTTGCTCACCACGCTCGAGAAGCGGATGGCGCAGTTGTCCGGTCACTCCTGACAGGCACGCAACGGCCGCGTCCGCCTTCGTCGGAGGCCATCGCGCTACACCCGCACGGCTACCATCGACAGGCCGAGCGAATATTCATTCGTCCGACAATGACTTCGGAGGCATACATGCCGTCACCGGTTCGCATCGCGCTGGTCAACGACTACGAGTTGGTCGTCGCCGGTCTCGCCCGCCTGCTGACCCCGTTCAGCACCCGGGTCGAGGTGGTGGAGCTCGATGTGCGCGAGATGCCCAGCGAACATGTCGACGTCGTCATGTTCGACACCTTCGCCACGCTGGGTGACAAGGCTGACGGGGTGCTGGAGAAGCTCACCCGCACGGGCCAGAACAAGGTGGTCGCCTACTCCTTCGACGAGAGTCCGCAGACCGTCCGACGCATGCTCGACCAGGGTGTTGCGGGCTACTTCTCCAAGGCTGTGACGGCCCCCGAGTTCGTCGACGCCATCGAGCGGGTGCACCACGGCGAGCAGGTGGTGCTGCTGGGCAACAATCAGCCGCACCTTCTGGCCGCCTGGCCAGGAGAGAGCGCCGGGCTGAGCGCCCGGGAGTCGGAACTGCTGGCCCTCATCACCCAGGGGTTGTCCAACGAGCAGATCACCGCCGTCTGCTATCTGTCGATCAACACGGTCAAGACCTACATCCGGTCGACCTACCGCAAGATCGGCGTCTCCACCCGGGCCCAGGCGGTCGCCTGGGCCATGCGCAACGGGTTCGACATCCAGCACTGAGGGCCGCACACCGCAGGGGCCACCTCTTCGGGTGTTTCCCCGCAGCCGTCGAACGTCTAACGTCTGGACATCACTGCACGAGCGGCCGTGGGCGATCGTCGGCGGCCGCCGACGAGGGAGAGCCAATGACAGATCCCACCCAACCGCGCGGTCTCGGGGGCGAGATCCATCAGCCGGTCGAGAACGACGAGCTCATGACCAGTGCCCAGGGCATTCCGCTCAGCGACGACCAGAATTCGCTACGGGTCGGCGACCGCGGTCCCACCCTGATGGAGGACTTCCTCGCCCGGGAGAAGATCTTCCACTTCGACCACGAGCGCATCCCGGAGCGGGTGGTGCACGCGCGCGGCTACGGAGCCCGCGGCCACTTCGAGTGCACCGAGGACCTTCGCGACCTCACCCGCGCCGACGTCTTCACCAAGGGGCGCAAGACCGAGACCTTCGTGCGTTTCTCCACGGTGGCGGGCAACAAGGGGTCGTTCGACCTGGCTCGCGACGTCCGCGGGTTCGCGGTGAAGTTCTACACCCGCGAAGGCAACTGGGACCTCGTCGGCAACAACATCCCGGTCTTCTTCATCCAGGACGCGATCAAGTTCCCCGACCTGGTGCACTCGGTGAAGGAAGCTCCCGACCGCGCCTTCCCGCAGGCCCAGTCGGCGCACGACAACTTCTGGGACTTCGCAGGGCTTACGCCCGAGTCGATCCACATGACGCTGTGGCAGATGTCCGACCGCGCCATCCCGCGCTCCTTCCGGTTCATGGAGGGCTTCGGGGTGCACACCTTCCGACTGGTGAATGCGGAGGGCGACAGCCACTTCGTGAAGTTCCACTGGAAGCCGACCGGCGGCTTGCAGTCGGTGGTGTGGAACGAGGCGGTGAAGATCAACGGTGCCGACCCCGACTTCCACCGGCGTGACCTCTGGGACGCCATCAACTCGGGCAACCCGCCGTCGTGGGACCTCGGCATCCAGGTGTTCGACGACAAGTTCGCCGAGGAGTTCGAGTTCGACGTGCTCGACCCCACCAAGCTCGTCCCCGAGGAGCAGGTGCCGGTGCGCATCGTCGGCCGGCTCACCCTCGACACGGCGGTCGACAACGACTTCGCCCAGACCGAGCAGGTGGCGTTCCACACCCAGAACATCCCGCCGGGCATCGACGTCAGCAACGACCCCCTGCTGCAGGGGCGCAACTTCTCCTACCTCGACACGCAGCTGTCCCGGCTGGGCAGCACCAACTTCACCCACCTTCCGGTCAACGCACCGCGCTGCCCGGTCGCGCACTTCCAGCGCGACGGCGCCATGCAGCCGACCGTGCCGACCGGCCGGGCCAACTACGAGCCCAACAGCTGGACCGGCGACGAGCGCGGCCCCCGTGCGGATGCCACCAAGGGCTATCGCTCCTACGAGGCGGCCGAGCAAGGACCGAAGGTGCGACACCGCTCCGCCACCTTCGCCGACCACTACAGCCAGGCGCGGGTCTTCTGGATCAGCCAGACCCCGGTCGAGCAGGAGCACATCGTCGCGGCTTACGTCTTCGAGCTCAGCAAGTGCGAGAAGGAGTCGGTGCGGGCGCGCATCGTGTCCCACCTGCGCCACGTCGACGAGCAGCTCGCGGCCGATGTCGCGGACGGCCTCGGCCTCGACCTGCCCGAACCGTTCGAGGCGGCGGTCGCACCGCGCACCGATCTTCCGGCCTCCGACGCGCTGTCGATCCTGAAGAACGGCCCGTCGAGCTTCGCCGGCCGCAAGCTCGGCATCCTCACCTGCGACGGCGCCGACGCCGATTTGCTGAACGCCGTGCAGCAGGCCGTCACCGACGCCGGCGGCACGGTCGAGGTGATCGCACCGACCGTCGGCGGGGTCACCCTGAGCGACGGATCGCACCTACCGGCCCAGCAGCGGGTCGAGGGCGGACCGTCGGTGCTCTACGACGCGGTTGCCCTTCTGCCCGGCGACGACTGCGCCGACGACCTGGCCCGCAAGGCGAGCGCGAACAACTTCGTGAGCGACGCGTACGCCCACCAGAAGTTCATCGGCCACCTGCCCGCGGCGGCACCCCTGCTCGCCGCTGCCGGTGTCGACGCGGTCGACGACGGCTTCGTCGATCTCAGCGCCACCGACGCCGACGCCTTCGTGGCGAAGCTCGCGGCGCTGCGGTTCTGGGAGCGCGACGTCACCGCGTGACCTGCAGCTCACCCTCGTCGGCGTCGCGGGCGACCACCTGCGACGCCGACGCCCCCGCACGAGAAGTCCCGCACAGAAGGAAACCGATGAACGACAAGTCTCCTGACACCACCGAGACCGACCAGCTCGTCCTGCAGAACCCGGTGACCCGCTACCCGAAGATCTCGCCGCCGGCGGAGAAACAGCCGGGCACCGGCTCCGACGCCGACCTCACCCCGAAGGCAGACCTCGGCGAGAAGTCCTACCGCGGCACCGGCCGTATCGAGGGGCGCCGCGCCCTCATCACCGGCGGTGACTCCGGCATCGGAGCGGCCACTGCGATCGCCTTCGCCCGCGAGGGCGCCGACGTGGCGATCACCTACCTCGAGCAGGAGCAGGAGGACGCCGACAAGGTCGTCTCGCTCGTCGAGGCGGCCGGGCGTCGGGCCGTCGCCGTGCCCGGCGATCTGCGCGATCGTGAGTTCGCCAAGACGCTCGTCGAGAAGGTGGTCGACGAGCTGGGTGGCCTCGACATCCTGGTGAACAACGGTGGCAAGCAGGTGGCCCAGAACGAGCTCGCCGACATCGACGACGAGCAGCTCGAAGCCACGTTCGACATCAACATCCTCGCGATGTTCCGGTTGGTGCGGGCGGCGTTGCCGCACCTCGAACCGGGCGCCACGATCATCAACACCACCTCGGTGCAGGCTTACGACCCGTCGCCGACGCTGCTCGACTACGCCTCCACGAAGGCTGCGATCAACAACTTCACCAAGGGTCTCGCGCAGTCGCTGGCGCCGAAGGGGATCCGGGTGAACGCGGTGGCACCCGGCCCGATCTGGACGCCGTTGCAGCCCTCCGGCGGTCAGCTGACCGAGGACCTTCCGGAGTTCGGCCACGACACGGCGCTCGGTCGTGCGGGTCAACCCACCGAGGTCGCCGCGGTCTACGTCTTCCTCGCCTCGCCGGAGTCGAGCTACGTGGTCGGTGAGACGCTCAATGTCAACGGAGGAAGCGCCACCACACCCTGACGCGGCGACGGACTGCCGCCCCCACGCGCCTCGGAGGCCGGGGCGGGGCGGCGGCAGCCCGGGCATAAACGAATTGAGCGCCTGGTTGGCACGCCAGTACCATCCTTCCGGGCGCCGTGGTGATCGTGCGTGCGCCTCTTCCGCACCCACACCCACGAGGACTCCTCATGTCTACCGCCTCAGCCGCTCCGGAATATCCGGACAAGATCGACGGCGCTGTCCTGAAGATCGCGGGTGTCGTCGTCATCGGCGCCATCATGTCGATTCTCGACATCACCGTCGTCAACGTGGCACTGCCCGACCTCCAGACGACCTTCACCGGCGCGGACGACCCGCTGCCCTACTCCACGGTGGCGTGGACGGTCACGGCCTATACCCTGGCCCTGGCCACCGTCATCCCGCTGACCGGCTGGGCTGCCGACCGGTTCGGCACCAAGCGTCTCTACATGCTGGCCGTCGGCCTGTTCACCGCCGGTTCGGTGCTGTGCGCGGCCGCGAACAGCATCAACATGTTGATCCTGTTCCGTGTGTTGCAGGGCCTCGGCGGTGGTCTGCTGATGCCGCTCGGCATGACGATCATGACCCGAGCCGCCGGCCCGAAGCGGATGGGTCGCCTGATGGCCATCCTCGGTGTGCCGATGCTGCTCGGCCCGATCCTCGGCCCGATCATCGGTGGCTGGCTGATCGACCACTACAGCTGGCACTGGATCTTCCTGATCAACCTGCCGCTCGGCCTCATCGCGCTCGCCTACGCCGCCTGGGCACTGCCGTCCGACAGCCCCGAGCCCACCGAGTCGTTCGACTTCGTCGGCATGCTGATGATGAGCCCCGGCCTCGCGCTGTTCCTGTACGGCATCTCCTCCATCCCGGAGGAAGGCACCTTCTTCTCCGCGAAGGTCATCGGCTTCGGCACCGTCGGTCTGCTGTTGCTGATCGCGTTCGTGATCTACAGCTTCAAGCCGAAGCACCCGCTGCTCGACCTGCGCCTGTTCTCCAACCGTCAGCTCACCGTCGCGACGATCACGATGTTCATCTTCGCCGCGGCGTTCTTCGGTGGTCTGCTGCTGGTGCCGACCTACTTCCAGCAGGTGCGCGGTGAGAGCCCGCTCGACGCCGGTCTGCTGGTGGCCCCGCAGGGCATCGGCGCGATGCTGACCATGCCGATCGCCGGCGCGCTCGCCGACAAGATCCCGGTCGGACGCATCGTGCCGTTCGGCCTGATCCTGATCATCGGCGGCATGTTCGCGATGACCCAGGTCGACGGCTCGACCTCCTACTGGGGCTACATCATCCCGGTGCTGTTCGTGATGGGTCTGGGCATGGGCGCCACGATGATGCCGATCATGACCTCGGCCATCAAGACGCTCACCCACCACCAGGTGGCGCGCGGTTCGACCCTGCTCAACATCACCCAGCAGGTCGCATCGTCGATCGGTGTCGCGATCATGTCGGTCGTGCTGACCAACGGGCTGAAGAACGACAAGCTCGTCTCCCAGGCCCAGGGCTTCCACGAAGCCACCAAGGGCATGACCGACCCGGCCCAGATCCAGGGCGTGCTGCCGAAGTTCCCGGAGGTCGCGCAGATCCTCGCGACGGCGACCCCGACGACGGCGCAGGCCAAGCTGATGGACGCGGTCTCCCAGGCGATGGGCAAGGTCTTCGGCAACACCTTCTGGGTGGCGGCGATCCTGGTGGCGCTCACGCTGATCCCGGCGCTGATGATGCCGCGCAAGCACGAGGAGTCGCACTTCGCCGACGACGACGCCGACGGCGTGCCGCCGGTGTTGATGCACTGAGTCGTCACTGCATCTCGAGTTTTTCAACCGAGGCGGGTCCGGGGTTCCCCCGGACCCGCCTCGGCGTTTCCGGTCCCCTGTGGACAACTTCGGGTCGGTGTCGGTGGGCCGGGTGACAATCGGTGCCGACGAGAGGACATCCAGGTGAGCAAAAACCACAAGAAGCAGAAGCCACGCCGCGGTGCGCCCGGGGACGCGTTCGGCCGCGCGCAGTCGACGCCGGCCGGGACGGCGTTCGGCCGCACGGTCGCGCCCGGACCGTCCGAACTCTCCGATGAGGAACTTGCCCGGCAGGCCAGGCATGAGGTGAAGGTGGTGTTCGGTGAGTCGGCACTCGCTCTCCAGGTCGACGACCTGCGACGCTTCGACGACTACACCGCGTGGTTGACCGCTCGTTGCGACCACCCGGTCACCCGCGCCTTCGTCACCACCGAGATGCAACAGACCCTCGACAGCGAGCTGCGGCGCGCGTGGGAGGGAGGCTGGCAACCCGCCGACGTCCATCGCATGGCCGTGCGGCGCTCCACCAAGACGGTGGCCGCCTTCCTGCTGCGGCTGATGCACCATCAGTTGCGCTGCTATGCCCGCGACACCGTCCATCCGTCGTGGCACGCGCAGCTGGCCGAACTGCGCGACGGCTCGGCACCGACCACCGACCCGATCACGGGTGCGCGGGCCGACGGAATGAGTTGGCTGACACTTGTCGACACCGCCGCCCGCGCGCTGTACGTGTTGCGCATCCTGCCGCCGATCGAGTCGATCGGCCCTCGCCCGGGCGAGTGGACGCGTCCGGTTGACGAGGCAGAGTCGGACGTCGACGAACGCATTCTGAACCGCGTCCGTATGTTGTTGGCGAAGGCCGAGTCGACGCCCTACGAGGCGGAGGCCGAGACCTTCACCGCCGGCGCGGAGTCGCTCATCGCGCGCCACCGCATCAGCGAGGCGATGCTCGCGGCCAGTCGCACCGATCAACCCAAGGACGGCACGGCCGCCATCCGGATCGGCGTCGACAACCCGTACGAACAACCCAAGGTGCTGCTGCTGGTGAAGGTCGCCGAGGCCAACTCCTGCCAGGTGGTCTGGGCCAGTGCGTTCGGCTTCGCCACCGTCGTCGGATTCCCGTCCGACCTCGCCGGCGTCGAACTGCTCTACACCTCGCTGCTGCTACAGGCCACCAACGCGATGACCGCCGCCGGCAAGCGCTCGGTCGAGGGCGCGCACAAGCGGTCGCGATCGTTCCGGTCGTCGTTCCTCGGGTCGTTCGCGCAACGCATCGGCGAACGCCTACAGGAAGCGGTCGACGTCGAGGAGCGCGCTGCCGCAGCCGAATTCGCCGGATCCACACCCGGCGCCCGGTTGCCGGCGCTCATCGAACGCGAACAGGACGTCGCCGATGCCACCACGCGGTTGTTCCCCGAGGTCGTCCACAAACGCACCCGGATGAGCTACGACCCCGAGGGGTGGCGACACGGGCGACAGGCCGCCGACCAGGCCGACATGCACGCCCGCACCGAGGTCGGGCGGCGCTGACCGCGGACCCCGAAAGTTTGCAGATCCACGCACGTGCGTCGCGTGTCGTACAAACTTTCGGGGCGGGTGTCAGCCCATCGTCTTCTGGCCGTCGATCGACTCCCGGATGATGTCGGCGTGGCCGGCGTGCTGGCTCATCTCGGCGATGAGGTGCAGCGCGATGCGGCGCACCGTCCACCGGGCACCCGGTTCGAACCACGGCGCTTTCGGCAACTCCTGCGATGCGTCGAGGTCGGCCGTCCGCAGGTAGTCGGTGGTGTCGCGCCCCACCTGCTCCAGGCGTCCGCGCAGGAACTCGAGGGTGTCGTTGTCGGTGAGCAGGAAACGGGTGTCGCCGGCCTCGCCCTCGGAGTCGCCCTCGGCTGCGGCGTCGGGGTCGTAGTCGCCGCCCATCGCGCTCGCGCCCTCCTCGGCGAACGCGACCCAGCCCGCCTCGTTGTCGGCGACGTGCTTGAGCAGTGAGGCGATCGTCAGTGCGCTCACGGTGCTGTTGCTGCGGGCCTGCTCCTCGGTGAGGCCTTCGGCGGTGCGCAGCAGGAACTGACGGTGCAGGTCGAGGGTCTGGATCAGATCGTCGTGCTCGGTCATGTCGCTGGCTCCTTCCGGCCGGGACGGTCCCAGCCGCCTTTTCCAACGCTAGGCACTCTTCCGGCCACTTTCCGACCTCAATTCGCAGCGGCGAAAGTTTGCCGATTCCTGCACCTACATCGCGTGCCCTGCAAACCTTCGCAGGTGGCGGATGCGGTCGAGGAGTGCGCGCAGGGGTTCGTGGGCGGTCGGGCGGAAGTGGGAGGGTGGTTGATTCAGGCCGAGCGATGCCGTCCGGACGGACCTTGCGCGACCTCGTCGAAGAAGTTTCGGCCGGCTGTCGTATCGGCCGACCGCCGTTCGTGGCATGGGTGAGGGCGCTCGCACCGAGCACCCTGGACAACAACCGAGTCAGCACGACAGGAGCAACGAAATGCCCGAGTACCTCATCACCTTCAACGACGAGTGGGTGCAGGAGCACACCGCTGATGAACTCGCCACCAAGGGCGTCTCCTCGAAGGCGCTCGTGCGCGAGATGCAGGAGGCCGGCGTGCTGCTCTACAGCAACGGCGGACTCGACGAGTCGACCGCCGTCTGCAGCGCGACGAAGGTCGACGGCAAAGCCGTCATCACCGACGGACCGTACATCGAGACCAAGGAACACCTCGGCGGGTTCTGCGCGATCGACGTGCCCGACGACGACACCGCCCGCTACTGGGCCGGGCGCCTGGCCGAGGTGCTCGACTGGCCGCAGGAGGTGCACCGCTTCCGTGGCCCCGGCATGGGCGCCACCACGGTGGGCCCCACCGACGCCCTCGGCCAACGCGCCTGACCCACCACCCACCACGAACGAACCAGGAGAACTGTGATGGCCCGCTACCTGATGTCCGTCTTCGGACCGACCGAACCCGCCGAATTCGGCCCCTACGACTCCAAGGAGGAGGTGCTGCAGTCGTTCGCCGACACCGGCGCCTTCAACGACAAGCTCCAACGCGAGGGCTACTTCGTGTTCGCCAACGGCCTCGAGCCGGCGACCACCGCCACCACCGTCGACGGACGCGGTGACAAACCGGTGATCACCGACGGCCCCTACCTGGAGGCGAAGGAACACCTCGGCGGCTTCTGGGTGATCGAGGCGCCCGATCTCGACGTCGCGCTCGCACTCGCGGCACAGGGGTCGAAAGCCTGTGGCAACACCGTCGAGGTGCGGCCGTTCCACACCGAGGAGTCGTTCGACGCGATGTTGAATGGCGACTGACCTCACCGCCGCGATCACCCGAGTCCACCAGCAGGAATGGGCGCGGGTGGTCGCCGGACTGACCCGCCGGTTCGGCGATCTCGACATCGCCGAAGACGCAGCGGCCGAGGCGTTCGCGACCGCGGTCGAGCGCTGGCCCGCCGACGGTGTGCCACCCAACCCGGGCGGTTGGCTCACCACGACCGCCACCCGCAAGGCCCTCGACCGCATCCGCCGCGAAGCGCAGCGCGACACCAAGCACCAGGCGGCTCTGATGATCTCCGACGACACCCCGCATGTCGCGAACGGCCCGATCGACGACGACCGGCTCCGCCTGGTGTTCACCTGCTGCCACCCGGCGCTCGCTCCCGAGGCACGAATCGCGTTGACGCTCAGAATGATCGGCGGTCTCACTGTCGCCCAGATCGCGCACGCCTTCCTGGTGCAGGAAACCACGATGGCGCAGCGAATCACCCGCGCGAAGGCCAAGATCAGGGCCGCGCACATCCCCTACCGGGTGCCCTCGACGGCCGACATCCAGGAGCGGGTCACGGCGGTGCTCGCGGTCGTCTACCTGATCTTCGACGAGGGTTACCTCGCCGGCGAGGGAGATGACGCGCTGCGGGTCGATCTGTCCGACGAGGCGATCCGGCTCGGCCGGTTGTTACGCAACCTCCTGCCGGACGACGGCGAGGTGACCGGACTGCTCGCGCTGATGCTGCTGACCGACGCCCGTCGCGCGGCGCGGGTGTCGCGCACCGGCGAATTGGTGACCCTCGCCGATCAAGACCGCGGTGCCTGGAACCGCTCGCTGATCGCGGAAGGACACGCCCTGGTGCGCGAACGGCTCTCGGCCGTCGCCGCCGGTGGCCCGGCCCCCGGACGCTTCCAGTTACAGGCGGCGATGAACGCCGTCCACACCGCGGCGCCCGACGCCCGCGACACCGACTGGTCGCAGATCGTCGCGCTCTACGACCGGCTGGTCGCGATCGACCCGTCGCCCGTCGTCCGGCTGAACCGCGCAGTGGCGATCGCCGAACTCGACGGCCCCGCAGTCGCATTGGCGCAGGTCGACCGGCTCGGCGAATGGCTCGAGGGCTACCACGCGTTCCATGTGACGCGGGCCGACCTACTGCGACGACTGCACCGCAGCGAGGAGGCGCGGACGGCGTACGACCGGGCGATCGAGCTCGCCGGCAACCCGGCCGAGCGGGCGTACCTGTCGCGGCGGCGCGACGAGTTGAGGTGACCAAGCACGAAGTCGCGCCAGACGCGAGTTACTCCGCGGTTCGGCGCGATACGCCCGAGTAAGGCGCGCCTGACGCGAGTTGGTGCGACACCGATCTGCCCGACCAGACGCGCCCGACGCCTCAGCTGACCGCCCCGCGCCGCGCGAACCGCTCGTCCTGCCAGACCCCCGAGGTGAGGATCTCCTCCAGCACGCTCACCGCGTCCCACACATCGGCGTAGCCGAGGTACAGCGGGGTGAAACCGAAGCGCATCAGGTCGGGCGCACGGAAGTCGCCGATGACTCCGCGCGCGATCAGCGCCTGCATGATCTGGTAGCCGCCGTCGATGCGCAGCGACACCTGGCTGCCACGTCGGTCGTGGTCGCGCGGGGTGACGATCTCGAGGTCGTACGCGGCCAGTCGGGTCTCGACGAGCGCGATGAACAGGTCGGTGAGCGCCAGGCTCTTGGTGCGCACCGCCTGCATGTCGACGTCGGCCCAGACGTCGAGGCTGGCCTCGAGTCCGGCGAGCGAGAGCAGTTGCGGGGTGCCGACGCGGAAGCGGGTGATGCCGGGCGCGGGCTCGTAGTCGACGGTGAAGTCGAACGGCTTCGCGTGTCCCTGCCAGCCGGTGAGCGCCGGCCGGGCGGCGTCCTGGTGCCTCGCCGGCACCCACAGGAAGGACGGCGAACCCGGGCCGCCGTTGAGGTACTTATAGGTGCAGCCGATCGCGAAGTCGGCATCCGCGGCGTTCAGGTCGACCGGCACCGCACCGACGCTGTGGCAGAGGTCCCAGATCACCAATGCGCCTGCGGCGTGCACCTTTTCGGCCACCGCAGCCATGTCGTACATCCGACCGGTCCGGTAGTTGACGTGCGTGAGCACCACGGCCGAGACGTCGTCGGCCAGCACCTCGTCGAGGCTCGGGCCGTCGTCGTGGATCAGCCGCCGGTCGAGGTCGCGGTCGGCTCCGGCGAGCAACTCCTGGGTGCCTTGGATCATGTAGAGGTCGGTCGGGAAGTTGTCCCGCTCCGACACGACCACCGACCGATCGGGGCGCATCCGCAGCGCGCTCACCAATACCTGGAACAAGCTCGCCGAGGTCGAGTCGGCCACCACCACCTCACCGGACGCCGCCCCGACCAGCGGCGCGATCCGGTCGCCGACGTCGGTCGGCTTGGTGAACCACGACGCGTCGTTCCAGCTGCGGATCAGACCAAGGCCCCACTCGTCGGTGATCGTGCGGCCGACCCGGGCGAGGGTGTTCTTCGGTAGCGCACCGAGCGAGTTGCCGTCGAGGTAGATCACACCCTCGGGCAGTTGGAAGCGGTCGCGGAAGGCGCCCAGCGGGTCGCTCGCGTCGGCCTCGACGCACTGCCCGCGGGTCGACGGCACGTGGTTGCTCATGCTGGCTCCTCCGGGTCTGGTCGGCGCCGTTGCCGACCTCGAACCGACCATATCTGCACCGCTCACGCCCGGCCGGGCGACCGATTCGCTCTGTCCTGAGACGATCGCCGCGACCTGCTGACTTCGCCCAGCCCCGCTGGCAGGATGCGGACATGAGCGCACCTGAGGTGAGAACGTCCGCCGGCCTCGTCCGGGGCATCACGACGAGCAACGGCACGGCCGCCTTCTTGGGCATCCCCTATGCCGAACCCGCCACCGGCACAGCCCGATTCGCTGAACCGAAGCCGCGCGCGGCCTGGGACGACGTGCTCGACGCGAGCGCGCACGGCCCGACGTCGCTGCAGGGCCCCTACCCGCCGCCGATGGACGCGCTGCTGCCGAGCAGCGTCTCGCCCGGCGACGACTACCTGAACCTGTCGGTGTGGACGCTCGACCCTGCGGCGTCCGGACTGCCGGTGATCGTGTGGATCCACGGCGGCGCGTTCGTGCGTGGCGCCAACAGCGTGCCGACGTACGACGGTGCCGCGTTTGCGCGCGACGGCGTGGTGCTCGTCGGCATCAACTACCGACTCGGTGTGCCCGGCTTCCCGGTGCTGCCCGACGCTGCGACGAACCTCGCCCTGCGCGACCAGTTGCTCGCGCTGCGCTGGGTGCAGGTCAACGTCGCGGCGTTCGGCGGCGACCCGGCCAATGTGACGATCATGGGCGAGTCGGCCGGCGGGATGAGCGTGGCGACCCTCATGGCGATGCCGGCGGCGAAGGGCTTGTTCAAGCAGGCGATCATCGAGAGCGGCGGCGGTGTGTCGGCCGGTCTGCCCGACGAACTCGGCTCGATCACGCGGGCCGTCGCCGAGAAGCTCGGCGTCGACGCGACCGCCGAGGGGCTCGGTGCCGTGAGCGCCGACGACCTGCTCGCGGCGCAGAACGCAGTCAGCCTCGACCTCGTCCTCGACCCGCGCCCGGAACGCTGGGGTGCGAGCACGATCCGCGGCGGCTTCGGCATCATGCCGGTGTTCCCGGCCGTCGACGGTGACCTGCTGCCCGGTGTGCCGGAAGCGCTCATCGCCGACGGCGCGAGCAGCGACGTGCCGCTGCTCACCGGCACCACCCGCCAGGAGTTCAACCTGTGGGCCATCGGCCTCAACATGGCCGCCGCGGTGACCGACGACAACCTGGCCGAGTCGCTCGGCCGGTACGGCATCCCGCCGCAGATCGTCGACGGTTACGTCGCGCGCCGTCCGGGTAAGTCGGCGGGCGAAGTGTTCTCCGACGTGATCACCGACCTGCTCTTCCGCGAACCGACGCTGCGCATCGCACAGGCCCGCACCGGTTCCGCGCCGACGTTCGTCTACGAATTCCATTGGGCCTCACCGACGCAGGGCATCGGGGCGTGTCACGCCCTCGAGTTGCCGTTCGTGTTCGACACCCTCGGCGACGCGTCGTCGGTGCTCGCCGGACCCACCGCGCCGCAGGAGATCGCCACCGCGATGCACGCCGCGTGGGTCGCCTTCGCAAAGTCGGGCGACCCGGGCTGGGCGGCGTACAACACCGACACCCGCACGACCCGGCGGTTCGCGACGGACGGCCCCGAGACGGTCGACGACCCGCGCGGCGACGACCACCGCGCCTGGGCTGAGGCTCCGCCCGCCCCTCCGCAGAACCCGGCCACCTGACCCCCGCCAAAGTTTGCGCGCTTACGTTGCGTGTCGCGCAAACTTTCGGGGCTGGGGTGACGTCCGTAGGGTCGTCACCATGAGCTTCCTCGAGGTGCCCAAGGCCCGCCCCGGCGACAAGATCGCGGTGCTGTCGCCGTCCTTCGCCGCGCCCGCGGTCGCCGCGGCGATTCACGAACAAGCGATGCGGCGGCTCACCGCGATCACCGGGCTCGAGGTCGTGGAGTATCCGACGACTCGCAGGCTCGGTGCGTCGGCGACCGATCGTGCGGCCGACCTCAACGCGGCGTTCGGCGATCGGAGCGTGCGGGCCGTGCTCGCCACGATCGGCGTTGAAGATCAGATCACCGTCGTTCCTCACCTCGACGCCGAGCTCGCGCACGCCGACCCGAAGCCGTTCCTCGGCTACAGCGACAACACGAACATCCTGAATTGGTTGTGGACCAACGGGATTCCCGGCTTCTACGGTGGGTCGAGCCAGGTGCACCTCGGGCCCGGGCCACACGTCGACCCGGTGCACGAGCAGTCGCTGCGCGCGGCGCTGCTGAGCGGTGAGCGGCTCGAGGTGATCGACCCGGGCGAGTCTGAGGACATCGGCGTCGACTGGCAAGACCCCCGCGCGCTAACCGAATTCGGCGAACGCGAGACCACCGAGCCGTGGACCTGGGCCGGACCGGCGCGCGCGGTGACCGGGCGCACCTGGGGTGGGTGCATCGAGATCATCCAGTGGGTGCTGACCGCCGGACGCTTCCCCACCGACCCGGCGGTGCTCGACGGTGGCGTGCTGCTGCTGGAGACCTCGGAGGAGCTCATCCCGGCACGGGAGTTCGGATGGATCCTGCGGTCGATCGGCGAGCGCGGGTTGCTGGCCGCTGTCGATGCCGTGGTGGTCGCGCGGCCGCCGACGTCCGACTTCGAGGTGCGACCCAGCGCTGCCGAACGCCGCGCCAAGCGCGACGAGCAGCGCGACACGGCCATCGACGTGGTCACTGGCTACAACCCGGACGCGGTCGTCGTGGTCGGCCCGCCGTTCGGCCACACGCGTCCGCAATGGGTGGTGCCGTACGGCGGTCAGGTGACCGTCGACGGCGCTGCGCGCAGGCTGTACGCGGACTACGCCTGACCGACCCGCCCTCCGCGAATGTTGGCGCGGTTGTGCGCTTGCGTCGCGTGTCCCGCAAACTTTCGCGAGGCGCAGCGTGTGCGGGCAACCGCAGCGTTTGCGGGGTGTGTGGTCAGTCGATCGGCGGGTGTTCGCCCTTGATCACGAAGTAGGAGCCGCGGATCGTGCCGGCCAGCTTCGACTTCTGGCGGGCCCACTTGAACGCGTCGAGTTCGGCCGGCGGCTCCATGCCCTCGGACAGCTTGAACCCGACGGCGCGCTTGCCACCGTCGGCCACCGTGTAGAGCACATTGACGGCGAGCCCCGACTCGTAGAAGACGTGCACCCAGTTGATGCCGTCGACGTCCGCCACCGCAACCTGCAGCGGCTTCGACTCGATGACGATGTCGCGCTCGTCCTTCAGCACCTTCGCGACCCGCTCGACCTCGGCCGCGGCCTCGGCGAAACCCTCGGCCGCTTCGACCGTGAACTCGTGGTCGTACTTGTTCTTGAAGTAGCGAGCTTCGTTTGCGCGCAGCCCGGCCAGCGCCTCGGCCATCGGTGACGACTCGAGGCCCTCGGTCGACACGTTCACGAAATCCACGACCTGGCCCATGGGTGGCCTCCGTATCGAACTGTTGAACTGCGGACGGGAACGCCGATGACGCTACCCCGGACGGTCAGCCGCGGAAGACGTCGAGCTGTCTTGTGCGCTGCTCATGATGGGTGGCCTTCCGGGAACAGGAGTAAGACCGTGCAGTTCACGCTACTGCCGCCTGCCCGTGTTGCAACATAGCCGCAGGCAGCGGATCTGCCGCCAAGTCACTGCACTCCGGCTGGACGCCCAGCCTCATCGACCGGCCGGAAACGGGTCGTCGAACCCAGCGCGAGGAAGCTCGCGGCCGACGGATCGGCGCCGGCGAGTGCGAGGGCCAACGCCTCGTCCACCGGCCGCCCGGCCGCGAGGTGCCGGTGGTGGGCCGACATGACGCTCGCGGCAACCTCGTCGGGCACCGGACGCGGCGCGGCGACGACGCTGACCGCGCCGAGCGACCACAGCGACGACGCCAGCCCGAGGGTTTCGTCCCCGGGGCGCACCGTGGCAGCACCGACCTCACATGCGGAGAGCACGATGTGTTTGGCGGTGACCCCGGCCGGCTGGAACTCGTGCGCGAACACGGCGCCGCCGGCGAGTTCGACGGACGAGAACAGCGGGCTGTCCGGACGGTGCGTGCCGTGCGCCGCGACGTGCACCAGGTCGGCGTCCGTCACGGCACGCACCAGGTCGTCACCGGTGCTCGCCTCCATGAGTTCGATTGTGCGCCAGGCGTGTTGCACCGCCCTTGCTTCGTCGCCGGCGCGTGGGAGCCGCGGCCCGGTGCACACGGTCACCCGCGGCGCGGCGGTGACCTCGGTGGCGCGGGCGGCCCAACCGGTGAGCGAGCGCGCAACGTTCACCGGGCGACCGCTCATCCGGGGCAGGAGCGACCATGGCAGGCCGGCAAGCTCGGCTCCGGCAATCACCACCAGCCCGCCCGCGTCGAGCCGCCAGGGCGACAGCAGCAGCCGATCAAGCTGCTCCGCACCTGACTTCAGCGATCCGAGCACCGAGGAGCGCATGGCCCCCAGATGCACCGTCGCCGCCATCTGCAGGTCGGCGCGCACCCTGCGGGCGAGCTCGGCGATCTCGTCGGCCGACCCGAGGTCGACGATGCGGGCCCGGCCGCGCGTGACTCCCAGACCGAGCAGGCGGTCGTCGTGACGGACGAACCAGAGCAGGTCGCGGTCGTGTTCGGCGAGCAGTGATCGGGCCCGCGCCAGGTCGGTGCGCGGCGGGCTTGGCGCGAGTCCTTCGTTGGTGAGCGCCCAGCTGCGGGCTCGAGCCCGCCGATGGAGCACGTCCTGTCGGCGGGCGAGGTCGGCGAGCTCGCGCGCATCCGACTCCTCTCGGGTGCGGTCGACGAGGGTGCGCAACTGCTCGGTGAGCTGCATGAGTTCGGGATCGGCCGGCGGCCGCACGGTGGGCAGCCGATCGGTCGCCGACCGCCACCGGTCGAGCGAGGCGAGCACCGCACCCGGCCCGTGGTCGAGCGCGAGTCGCAGGTCAAGCCGGGCCAACTGGACGCCGTGCACCGCGGCCGCCGTACGCAGGTCGAGACTCGCGCTCTCGGCGCGGCTGCGACCGAGTTGGCGGGCCGCGTCGGCCAGCATCCGCCTGGCCGCGCCGGGCCGCTGCTGTCCCGCGCTCACCCCGGCACGCACCCAGGTGCGGTGCAGTCCGGCGGCGCTGGAGGGCGCCGTCCGGCCCGAGCTTCGCTCGAGCCACGACTGTGCAATATCCCACTGCTGCAATCGGATCGCTGCCTGGGCCGCGGTGGCCGCCACGTGATCGGCCAGCTCGCTGTCACCGCGTGCCCGGGCAGACGCCCACAGCGTGCCGCAGTCGTGGAGGCAACGGGCAACCGCTCGTCCGGCATCGAGCGAAACGGCCAGCTGCAGCAGGTGGGCGCGCTCCTGCCACGCCGTCGCACCGATCCGTGCGTACAACTGCTCGGCGCGGCCGGCGTGCCGCGACGCGGCGTCCGGGTTGCCGAGCAGCCGCTCGGCGCGGGCGAGCTCCAACTGGATCTCGGCCGCCGTGTGGTCGGGTTTGCGCGGGCGCACGTGCTCCGTCGCCGTGGTCAGCACCGTCCGCGCGTCGTCGACGAGGCCGCATTCGAGCAGCACGATCCCCCGGTCGAGCAGCAGGATCGCCGGAGTGACGTAGCCGTCGTCGACGTCGCCGGCGGAGACGAGTTCGAGGGCGCGCGGCAGGTTGCCGGCGAGGTATTCGGAGTAGCCCTCGTCGTGGATCGCGGTCGCGGCCATGCCGTCGTGCCCCAACGCGTCCGCGATCTGTCTGGCCCGGCCGAAGGAGCGCGCCGCCGCCCGCTGCGAGCCCACCATCGCACGCAACAGGCCGTCGGTGACGAGCACCGAGCACTGCTCGAGCTCGGTGAAACTGTCGAGCCCGGCGAGCGCCGTCGACATGTCCTCCAGCGCCGCCGCGAGGTCGCCCGACCGGCCCAGCACTCCCGCCCGCTGGAAGTGCCACCGCGGGCGCCACCGAGCGGGGTCGAGGTCGCGGGCTTCCTCGACCGCGAGCGCGAATTCCGTGTGTGCCGAGGCGAGTCCGTCGAGCAGGAACTCGGTGAGCGCGCCGGTCAGCCGGGCGTTGAACCGGATCCATCGGCTCTGCTGCGACACCCCACGCGCGTCGGCGCGATCGAGCGCCGCGCGGGCACGCTGAAGGGCGAGCCGCGCGCGTCGGGGCTCGCCGACGTGGTTGTGTTGGACGGCCGCGCGGCGCCACGTCTCCGCGCGTTCGAGCAGATCGCCGATGGTGCCTCTCAGACCTCGATCCGCGGGGTCACGACCGGCGTCTCGTCGGGATCGTTCGGGTCGAGACGGATCACGAAGATGACACTGCCATGCGGCGCACCGTCGATCACGAACCGGCCGTTCTCGTCGGCGGTGGCGCTGAACGAACGCTCGGCGAAGCTCGCCTCCACCTGTGCGCCGGCCACCGTCACCCACCCGTCGATGCGCACCAACTCCCCGGACGGCGTGGTGCTGACCATCAGGCTGACCTTGCCGGCCGAGAAGGTGACCGACTCGACCCGGTGGGTGTCGGTGCCGCGCACGACCAGCGGCCGTTCCTGCACCAACTGCGCGACCTCGGCCTCCAACGACCGCACGGTGATCGCGAACTTGATGCGTTCGGGCATGCCTGCGGGCACCGGATCGAGCCGCCGATAGCTGTCGGCCAGCTGGGTCAACACGGCGACATCGCCGGCATCGAGGGGTCCGTCCTCGAAGGTCGTATTCATCATTGCTCCCATCTCGGGTCGGCGGTCAGGGACGTGCGCAGCTTGCCCAGACAGCGTCCCCGGGTGGGTCCGATGCTGCCGACGGGCATGCCGAGCGCCTGCGCCAACTGGGTGTAGTCGGCGCGGTCGCTGAAGGCGATGACGCGAAGGAGTTCGCGGCATCGTGGGGTGAGTTCCTGGACGTGTTGCCACAGCACGCGCTGCTTCTCGGCGAGGATCACCTCGGCGTCGGCAGCCGCGACGCAGTCGCGCGGTTCGGGTGCGGTGTCGAGCCCGGTGGTGCGCCGCTCGCGGCGCACCTGACGCCAGCATTCGCGCTTGACGGTGGTGACCATCCAGCCGAGCACGGCGGCGGGTTCGTTCATCTTCGTGCCGTATTCGACCAGTCGCAGCCAGGCGGTCTGCACGGCGTCCTCGGCCGTCGCCGCACCGGCGCCCTGCGCGCGAGCGGTGTGCCAGAGCACCGGCGTCAACAGGTCGACGAGGTCGCCGAGCCGCTGCTCGTCACCCGCCAGGTAGGCGGCGTGGATCGCGCCGGCCCGGGCGGTGAGGCTGCCCGGTGGCGCGGGCGCGTTCACGACGCACCCAGCCTGGCCCGCGCGTTCGCGGCTCGGCGCAACTGGGTGTCGAGGTCGATGGTGGCTTCGGTCGATCCCATCTCGGCCAGCGCCTGCGCCGCCTCGGCCGCGAGCGTGGGGGCGGCGAAGGAGGTGCCGCTCCACACCCCGAAACCGGAGGCGTAGTCGTCGGGGTCGATCGTCGAGCGCCGACCCGACTCCACCGTCGCGCCACCGCCGGCGTTGACGCTGATCGGCATCGTGCTCACCACCGCGGCCCCCGGCCGGTGGTAGCGCACCCAGTCGCCGCCGTTGGAGAAGAGCGAGACGGTCGTGCCGTCGGGGTTGAGCGCGCCGACGCTGAGAACGGACGGGTCGCTCGCCGCATCGCCGCCGAACGCGGCCGGGAAGAACGGGCGGGTGCCCGCGTCGTTGCCGGCGCCGGCCACGACGATCACGCCCGCGTCGCGGAAGGCTTCGCACAGGCGGCGTAGCGCGGGAGCGGCGGCCGGGTCGTCGGACTGCTCGTGGTAGTAGCCCATCGACAACGACAGCACGTCGATCACACCCTCCGCACGGCCCAGCGTGAGCGCTTCGATGTGGCGCGCGAGCAACAGGGTCAGGGTCTGGTGCACGAAGCCCTCGTCGGCCAGACCGAACACGGAGAACACCGGAATGCAGAGCAATCGTGCGGTCGGGCAGGCCTGACGGATGATGCCGGCGATGAAGGTGCCGTGTCCGGCGAGCGGCGCCAGCTGCCCGGTCATCCGGTCGATGATGCCGTCGCCGAGGTCGGCGTTCGGGCCGCCGATCGGGATGCCGTGAAACTGCGCACCCACTCGCACATTCGGGTCACGGTCGAACCACGGGTGGCGCCCCAGACCCGAGTCGACGATCGCGACCACCGGACGGCGGGCGGGCTCCGGCACGTGCTCGGACGGGTTACGCAGGCCGACGTGCACCGGCATACGTCCGCCGCGTCCGGGAATACCGAATTCGGACGGGGTGCCGATGCCACCGAACTGGCCGCCGATCCCGCCGAACTGGCCACCGATGCCACCGAACTGCCCACCAATGCCACCGAACTGCCCACCAATGCCACCGAACTGCCCACCGATCCCCCCGAACTGCCCACCGATCCCGCCGAACTGCCCGCCGGCGGGAAGGAAGACGTGGTTGAGCCAGAGCTGACTGGCGATTTCGGGCGAGCTGTCGTGCACCGCGACCATCGCCGCGTCGGCGTCGACCACGTGCGCCGGGTCGGCGGACGAGATCGCCATCGCGTCGACCCAGTGATCGTCGAGCACCGCGGCCACGGCAGCGGCGGCGTCTTCGTATCGTGCGTCGGTCGCGCGAGCGGACGCGGGCAGGCTCACGCGCGAGCTGGCAGCGGCCACGTTGAGTCCGAGCGGGGCGAGCGCCTTGCCCAGCTCGGCGTGGAGTTCCTTCGGCGCTCCGCCACGCAGGAGCATCCGGTCACGCACGTAGGCCGTGGGCAGCACGTCGCCTGCACGCCGGCGGGCGCCCGGGTCGAGCACGGCCACCTTGAACGGGTCGACCACCGATCCGTTCGTCGTCGCTCGCGGCGTGACGGGCTCTTCCACGTTCATGGGGTCTCCTCATCCACGGCGAATCCACGGCGAACCTGCATTCCAGATCGGCAGATGCACTCCTCATGTGCAGTTTGCCCCTGTCGCGACCGCCCGCAACAGAGGGCGGCCGAGATGCGACCAACCGAACGGTGAAACGGCCTGCCCCCCTGCCGGGCCGTTCCACCGTTCGGTTGTCTCACCGGGAAAGAGCACCCACCCGTCCCCCTGATACATCGATCCGAAAGTTTTTTCGGTGGCATAGCCTGCGAGGGCGAGAACCCGACGAAATCGCGACAGCTCGACCGATCGAAAGGACGCGTGATGGACCGCTTCAGCGACGAGGCAGCCGGCTGGGACGAGAAGCCCGGGCATGCCGATCGCGCCCGTTCGGTGGCCGGCGTCGTCCGGTCGGCGGTGCCGCTGCGACCCGACATGAGCGTGCTCGAGATCGGTGGCGGCACAGGGCTTTTGGCGCGTGCACTGGCCGACGAAATCGGCACCGCGGTCGTCACCGACGTCGCTCCGGGCATGGTCGAGGTTGCGACATCGGTGCTCGACGACCCGCGTTATGCGGGCTGGTCGGCGCGGTTGTTCGACGTCGAGCACGACGAGTTGCCGGCCGAACGGTACGACCTGGTGCTCGCGCTGCTGGCGCTGCATCACATGGGTGACGTCGCGGCCGTCATCGACCGGTGCGGACGCCTGCTCGCACCCGGCGGCCACCTCGCGCTGATCGATCTCGACCACGACGCCGACGGCGCCTTCCACGCGCACGTGCACGATTTCGACGGGCACAACGGTTTCCGACGTGAGCACGTCGCGGGGTGGTTCGACTCCGCCGGGTTGGTCGACGTCGCCACCGCCGACGCCGGCGTGGTCGACAAGGAGGGCGCGGACGGCGCGCCCGCGCAGTTCCCGATGTTCATCGCCACCGGGCGGCGTCCGGAGTGACCGACCTCGGGCTGCGCCCGCTGCGGGTCGACGATGCCGCCGAAATGGCGGAGGTGCTCGCCGATCCGTCGTTGTACGAGTTCACCGGTGGCGAGCCGCCGAGCGTGGCCGACCTGGAGCGGCGGTACGCGGTGCAGACCCGCGGCCGTTCGGCCGACGGCAGTGAGCAGTGGGTGAACGAGATCGTCGAAGTCGACGGGCGCGCCGTCGGTTACGTGCAAGCGACCATTCCGGCGGACGGCGCCACCGAGATCGCGTGGGTCATCGGCGCTCCGTTCCAAGACCGCGGGTACGCCCGGCAGGCGGCCCGGTTGCTGATCGAGCAGCTCGCCGACCGTGGGGTCACCGACGTCGTCGCACACATCCACCCCGACCACATCGCCTCCCAGCGCATCGCGGCCGCCCTGGGGATGGTCGCGACGCTCGTCGTCGTCGACGGCGAAACCCGCTGGACCAACTGAGGGGGCACGGCTCGCCGAGCCTTCTGCGGTCCCCTGCGTTTCACGCCGCCAGACGTCCAGGCGGGGTCGGCGAACGACCCCGGGCGACGGCGCCCACCTCTTGGGCACGACGCCCGGGTGCTCAGACTCCCCAGCCGGCGCCCGGCGGCACGTCATCGACCTGCGCCAACACCGTCTCGCCGATCTCCCGCAACTGGCACAGCTGCTGGTCCGACACCGCGTCGATGAGCAGTTCCCGCACCCGGCGGACGTGGTTCGGCGCGGCGCCGACCACCTTGGAGTAGCCCTCGTCGGTCAGGATGGCACGGGTGCGACGACCGGCGCCGGGCACCCGCTCGCGCGTCAGATAGCCCTGTCGTTCAAGCCGTTTCACACCGTGCGACAGCCGCGACAGCGACGCCGAGGTGGCGGCCGCCAGGTCGCTCATCTGCATCGACCGGTCGTCCTGTTCGGACAGCACGGCGAGCGCCATGTACTCGAAAAGGCTGAGCCCCTCGTCCGCCTGCAGTTGCGCGTCGAGCGCGTTCGGCAGCTTCACGATGAGCGCGGCGGTGGCCAGCCAGGCCGCTCGCTCGTCCGGCGACAGCCACGGAACGTCCCCTGATTCCTGTGCCATGGAACAAGGGTAGCCACTCGGTACTTGACACATCAAGTTCAACACATCAGACTTACTTGAAAGCTCAAGTTGCTACCCGAAGAGGAAACTCCGTGAACGTCACTCTGTGGATCATCGCCATCGTGCTCGCCGTCGTCTTCCTGATGGCCGGCCTGGCCAAGGTGAGCCAGCCCAAGGAGAAGCTCGCCGAGAAGATGGGCTGGGTCGAGGACTGGTCGCCGAACGCAGTCAAGCTCATCGGCGCCGTCGAGATCCTCGGCGCGATCGGCCTGGTGCTTCCGGCCGCGACCGGCGTCGCGACCGTGCTCACCCCGCTGGCCGCCACGGGCCTCGCGATCGTGATGCTGCTCGCCGCCGTCGTGCACGCCCGCCGCAAGGAGCAGCAGCTCATCGGCGTCAACGTCGTGCTGCTGGTGCTCGCCGCGTTCGTCGCGGTGATGCGCTTCGGCCCGCAGGCTTTCTGAGCCGGGCCACATCCGACTTCTCGCGAGAGGACGAACCCCATGACCGACCCGTTCAACCCGACCCGTCCGGCCGGCGCGTATGACGACCTGCTCGCCCGAGTGCTGCCGCAGGCGAAGGCGCAGCGCGACTGGGAGCCGTCCGACGGACCGCTGCCCGCGCTGTTCGTCAGCCACGGCGCGCCGCCGACGCTCGACGACCCGCAGTGGCTGGACGACCTGTTCGTGTGGGCGCAGACGATGCCGAAGCCGCGCGCGATCGTCGTGGTGTCGGCCCACTGGGAGAACGCTCCGCTGGCGATCTCGGCCTCCGACGCGGGCGCGCCGCTCTACTACGACTTCGGCGGCTTCCACCCGCGTTACTACACGCTGCAGTACCGCACCCCGGACGCCACCGCGCTCGCCCACCAGGTCGCCGGCACCCTCGCCGACACGACGCCGCTGCACCAGTACACGAACCGCGGGCTCGACCACGGCGCGTTCATCCCGCTGATGGCGATGTACCCGGCGGCCGATGTGCCGGTGGTTCAGTTGAGCATGCCGAGCCTCGACCCGGAGGCCCTGCTGAAGCTCGGCACCCGGCTGCGTTCGTTGCGTGAAGAAGGGGTGCTCGTGATCGGCTCGGGCTTCATGACGCACAGCTTCGAGGTGTTCCGCCGCCCCGAACTCAAGGGTCATCTGAGTGCGTTCGACACCTGGGCCGCCGACGCCGTCAAGCGCGGCGACGTCGACACCCTCGTCGACTACGTCAACAAGGCGCCAGGGGCGCACATCGCGCACCCTACCGCCGACCACTTCGTGCCGCTGCTGCTGACCCTCGGCGCCGGCGACCCCACGCAGGCCACCACCACGATCGACCGGATGGTGTTCGGCAACTCGATCAGGTCGCTCCAGGTCGCCTAAGCGACACCCAAATTCACGAAGGATCGGCGCGGCAGGTGACCACTTGCCGCGCCGATTTCGTACGCCCGGGAGTCATAGGGTCGGACGGTGGCCGACGACGGACGCGGCACCGACACCCGTGTCGACGACCGAGGGCGCACCGTTCGCAAACCGGTGATGCCACCGCCGACATCCGGTTCACCGATCCCAGCAGCGCGCCCCGACTGCCCGACGGGCGGCGACCTGAACGTCTTCCCCCGGTCGACCATCGTCGGATCGCGATCACCGGCCACGGCTACCACCTGTGGGTGCTGAGCGCCGGCGCGAGCTAGCCGGCCACGGGCTCACCCGCCGAAGCGCGCCACCAACGCGTCGATGGTGCAACGCGAGTGTCGCCTCAGGTGTCGTACTCGTATCCGTCCCACGGTTCGTAGTAGCAAATGAAGTCGCCGGGCTCGATGTTGATCGAGTCGACACCGTCGAACGAATTGAACCGCCAGCCGAAGATGACGCCGTCCACCTCGGTCAGGAACGGCGCGACGGTGATGGGTTCGAGTTTGTAATCACCGAGCTCACGCAGCCGCGACTTCACCTGGTCAGCACCGGCCGGTGCGGCCTGTCCAGGGGGAACATCAGTGGGGTGGTCCGCCCGATCAGCCTTCACCTCGGCAAAGGATCCATCTGCATTCCAGAGGAACAGTCCCACGAAAGCGGCGCCGTCTGGCACGAACAGTTCGTCGCTGAGGAAGAACTTGCGACCGTCGCCGGCGGTGCCGGCATAGGGCACGTGGTAGTCGTCGGGCCTGATCGTGATCCGCGCCGGGGCTCCTGGCATTGCGATTGCTCCTTGGGTCGAAGAACCGGTTGCTCCGGTCACGGTCGCCTGCGGGGTTTGCGTGACGGACGCGGGTGCCTTCTCACGTCGGCGCGGCACACTACACGCCACGAGAAGACCGCCACCGATCAGCCCGGCCAGCGCACGGCGCCTGACGGCGGGTCGCGACACGGAAGGCATGGCTCATCCAAACACGCACCGGCCGCCTCACCCGCCGAAGCGCGCCACCAACGCGTCGATGTCATCCAACGAGATGGCGTCGCTCATCCCCATCACCGGCACCTTCACCAGCGGCAGCGACCCGAGGAACGACGCCATCATCTGGTCACCGTCCTCGCCGTCGAGCAGCGCACCGAACTCACCCATCGCCGCACGCACCACCGGACCGGCCTCGGGGTGTCCGACCCATTCGCTGATCGTCGAGTGGGCAGTGAGCGGGGCATGCAGCGGCGGCGCGTCGAGTTCGACGGTGGTCGTCAACGGGAGGTCGCGCGACGACGCACCGACCGACACGACGAGCGGGCCGGGCTCGACGACCCACCCGTGCACGCGCACATCCCAGTGACTCAGCTCGCGGCAAGTCAGCGCGAAGTCGACGGTCCGCGACTGCCCGGCGGCCAGCTCGACCCGCTCGAAGCCGCGCAACTCCCGGGGCGGCCGGGCCACCACGGACGAGGGTCGGCCAAGGTAGAGCTGTGGCACGGCGACGCCGTCGCGATCGCCGGTGTTCGTCACGACCACCGAGGCACGGACTGCGACATCATCGGCGTCCGTGGACGCCGTGATCGGCTCGGCCGTAACCGAAAGGTCGGTGAAGGCGAAGGTCGTGTAGGTCAGGCCGTGCCCGAACGGGTAGGCGACCTCGGCGTCCATCGCGTCGAGCCCGCGGTAGCCGATGTTCAGCCGCTCGCCGTAGTGCACCGAACCCTGCTCTCCGGGGAAGTTGAGCTGGGCCGGAATCACTGAGCCGCAGCGGGATCGACTCCGCCAATCTTCCGGACGGCGAGACCTCACCGAAGAGCAGGTCGACGGCGGCACTGCCGCCGGCCTGCCCGCCGAGCCAGAGTTCGAGGATGGCGTCGGCATCGCGCTCGAGCGCCGAGACCTCTACCGACGAGCCGTTCGAGAGCAGCACCACGACCCGGTCGGCGACCTCGGCAACGGCACGCAGCAGTGCGGTGTGGCTCTCGGGCAGGTCGAGGTGGCGGCGGTCGTAGCCCTCGGATTCGTCTTCGCCGGGAAGCCCGAGGAACAACACAGCGGTTCGCCCGCGGACCAACTCGACTGCCTGGGAGCGAAGTTCGTCGTCGGGCTGCTCCTGCGGGGCGCCGGCAAGGCGATAACCCGGTGCGAACGGCAGGTCGAGCCCCCGCTCGGTCAGCGCATCGAGCGCACTGACCAACCGCGTCGGGTTGACCTGCGACGACCCGGCGCCCTGGTAGCGGGGCGTGCGCGCCATCTCGCCCACGACGACGACGTCTGCAGCAGCGGCAGCATCGAGCGGCAACACACCGCCGTCGTTCTTCAACAGCACTGCCGTGCGGGTGGCAACCTCCCGGGCCAGCGCGTGGTCGGCGTCGGCGTCGAACGACTGATCAGACTGTGCGGCAACGGCTTTCGCCACCAACTCGAGCACCCGCGTCACTGCCCGGTCGAGATCGGCTTCGGCCAGATCACCCGAGCGCACCGCGTCGACGATGCGTGCGTCGTTGATGCCACCCGACGACGGCATCTCCAGGTCGAGCCCGGCGGCCACGCCGGCGACCCGATCGTCGACCGCGCCCCAGTCGGAGACGACCAACCCGTCGTAACCCCATTCGTCGCGCAGCAGTTCGGTGAGCAGCCAGCGGTGCTGCGAGGCGTACGTGCCGTTGATCCGGTTGTACGAGCACATCACCGTCCACGGCTTAGCCCGGGTGACGACCTTCTCGAACGCCGGCAGGTAGATCTCGCGCAGCGTCCGCTCGTCGACCACAGCGTCGACCCGCATCCGATCGGTCTCCTGGTTGTTGACGGCGAAGTGCTTCAGCGAGGTGCCGACGCCGCGCGACTGCACACCCTCCACCATCGGCGCGGCAAGCTCACCCGCGAGGTAGGGGTCTTCGGCGAAGTACTCGAAATTGCGCCCGCACAACGGACTTCGCTTCATGTTGATGCCAGGACCGAGCACCACCGCGACGTCGTTGGCCTGCGCCTCGGCGCCGAGTGCCTCGCCCACCCGGCGCAACAGGTCGCGGTCCCAGGTCGACCCGAGGCCCGCCGCCGACGGAAAGCAGGTGGCCGGCACCGAGTCGTTGAGCCCGAGGTGGTCGGACTCCCCCGCCTGCTTGCGCAACCCGTGCGGGCCGTCGGTCAGCATGATCGCCGGAATGCCGAGACGATCGATGCCTTGGGTGTGCCAGAAGTCGGAGCCCGAACACAGCGACGCCTTCTCCTCGAGCGTCAACCGGGCGACGAGCGCAGAAATGTCGGACGAAGCGAACTCGGTCATGGGCGGAGCACCTTTGCGAAGTCGGGCGGTTCGATGCCGTCCCCCGACCGTAGCCGCGCAGCCGCACCGCACTCAAAGGCGCCACACCTGCAGACCGCGTACCCAACCTGGCGGGTCAGTACACCTAGCCCTCTCGGCGGGCGTTACCGCACGAGCAGGCAGAACGGGTGGCCGACCGTCTCACGTGGGTGCGGGATTCCCACGTTCGGACGCCGTCACAGCGGTTGGCGCCGCAGGCGCAGCGCATTGGTGATGACACTGACGCTCGACAACGCCATGGCGGCCGCGGCGATGACCGGCGACAACAAGATGCCGAAGGTCGGGTACAGCGCGCCGGCGGCGAGCGGGATGCCGAGGGCGTTGTAGACGAAGGCGAAGAAGAGGTTCTGCCGGATGTTCGACATCGTCATCTGCGACAGGCGACGCGCCCGGACGATGCCGGTCAGGTCGCCTTCGAGCAGCGTGACCCCGGCGCTATCCATCGCGACGTCGGTGCCCGAACCCATGGCGATGCCGACATCGGCGGCGGCCAACGCGGGTGCGTCGTTGACCCCGTCGCCGGCCATCGCCACCACCCGCCCCTCCTCACGCAGGGTGCGCACGATGTCGCTCTTGTCGTCGGGCAGCACCTCGGCCTCGACCCGATCGATACCGAGCCGTTCGGCCACCGCCTGCGCCGTCGCCCGGTTGTCGCCGGTGAGCATGACGATCTCGATGCCGTTGTCGCGCAACGCCGTCAGCGCCTGCGGGGTGGTCTCCTTCACCGGGTCGGCGATCGCCAACAGCCCGGCCGCCCGCCCGTCGACGCCGACGTGGATCGCGGTCGCGCCCTGCGTGCCGAACTCCTCGGCGCGAGCTGCGAGCGCGGAGGTGTCGATGCCCTCGGAGGCGAGGTAGGTGCTGCTGCCGAGCACCACTCGGTGTCCGTCGACCGTGCCCGACACGCCGCGTCCGACGGGTGAGTCGAAGTCGCTCACCTCCGCAATCCTCAGGCCGCGTTCGAGGGCATGGTCGACGATCGCCAGGGCGAGCGGATGCTCCGAGGCGCGCTCGACGCCGGCGGCAAGCCCCGACAACTCGTCGTCGGAGTAGCCCTCCCGCGTCACAACCGCGATGACGGACGGGTGTCCCTGGGTGAGTGTTCCGGTCTTGTCCACGACGAGCGTGTCGACCTTCTCCAACCGCTCGAGCGCCTCGGCGTTCTTGATGAGCACGCCCAGCCCGGCGCCGCGTCCGACACCCACCATGATCGACATCGGCGTGGCCAGCCCGAGCGCGCACGGGCAGGCGATGATCAGCACGGCCACGGCAGCGATGAGAGCGTGGGCGAACCGTGGCTGCGGGCCGACGGCCGCCCAGACCGCAAACGTGACGACGGCGATCCCGATGACGATCGGCACGAAGACGCCGGCCACCTTGTCGGCCGTGCGCTGGATGGGTGCACGGGAGCGTTGCGCATCGGCGACCATGGTCACGATGCGCGACAGCATCGTGTCGCGACCGACCTTCTCGGCCCCTATCACCAGCGCGCCGCTGCCGTTGACAGTGCCGCCGACGACGACGTCGCCCGACGTCTTGGTCACCGGCATCGACTCGCCGGTCACCAACGACTCGTCGACCGACGACCGTCCGTCGTCAACCGTCCCGTCGACCGGCACCGCCTCGCCCGGCCGCACCCGCAACCGGTCGCCGATGCGCACCTGCTCCAACGGGACCTCCTCGTCGGAACCGTCCGCCCGGATGCGAAGGGCCGTCTTCGGGGTGAGGTCGAGCAGGGCCTTGATCGCACCGGACGTCTGCTCTCGGGCTCGCAGTTCGAGCACCTGGCCGAGCAGCACCAGGGTGGTGATCACCGCGGCCGCCTCGAAGTAGACGTCGACGGTGCCGTCGTCGCCACGGAACGATGCGGGGAACACGCCCGGGGCCAGCGCAGCCACCATGCTGAACAGCCACGCGATGCCGGTGCCCATCGCGATCAACGTGAACATGTTCAGGCTCCGGTTGCGCACCGACTGCCAGCCCCGCACGAAGAACGGCCACCCGGCCCACAGCACCACCGGTGTGGCGAGCACGAGTTGCACCCAGATCGACACCTTCGCCGGGATGCGGTCGTGTACCGCCAGGGATGAAGTGGCGGCCCATCTCGATCACGAACACCGGGATCGTTAGGGCGGTCGCGACCTTGAATCGCCTTGTCATGTCGAGCAGTTCGGGGCTGGGACCGCTGTCGGCGGTCACCAGCACCGGCTCGAGCGCCATCCCGCAGATGGGGCACGATCCCGGACCCGGCCGCCGGATCTCCGGGTGCATCGGGCAGGTCCACTCGGACGCGTCGGGGTCGGTGTTGCTCGATCCGGAGTGCGAGTGGTGGGCGGATTCCGTTGCGGGATGCGCCTGCTGATGCTCCGGCATGTGGCCGGGGTGGTGCTCGTCGTGGTGGTCGTGCTCGTCACCCATGAACGCTCCTTCGCAGCCGTTGTCCTGCCCGCGGCAGGTCGAGGAACCAACCCTCCCAGGATTACCGCACGAGCAGGCAGAACGGGTGGCCGGCCGGGTCGGCGATCACGTAGAGCGGCTCCTCACCGTCCTGCGACCGGTCGTGCAGCACCTTCGCACCGAGCTGCTCGGCTCGGGCGCGGTGCCTTTCGAGCTCCTCCACCGAGGTCACCGCGAAGTCCTGGTGCAGCTGCATCGGCACCTGCTCCGACGGCCAGGTCGGCGCGGTCGTGTCCGCCTTCTGTTGGATGGCCATGACCCGGTTGCCGGCATCGTCGACCAGCACCAGCCAGTCGGCGTCATCGGGGCCGTCGGTCGGCGGTTCATCACCCTCGCGGTAACGCACGCCGAGCAGTTGCCGGTAGAACTCCGCGAGCCCGCGGCAGTCGCGGGTGTCGATCGCGGTGTGCAGGAGCACCGGGTGGTCGGCCATCGCTCACCCCTGCGCACGGCGGGTGAAGGTGACGTGGATCGTGCCGCACTCGGCGATATCGATGTTCAGATCGACGCGCACGCGGGTCATGTCGGCGGTCCTTCCGGTGGTCGGTGGGCTTGGTCCGATCATCGCGCACATTGCGGACGGTGCTCGTCCGCAAGCCGTGGTCGGATCGGTGCACCTACATCGAGGGAGGACTTCGCCATGACGTCCAAGGACATGCTCAGCCGCCGACAGATCGCCGACGCCGCACTCGCCGACTGGCGCAAACTCGGTCAGGGGCTGCACGCCCGGTATCTCGCCCACGACTTCGCTGCCGGCGCGAGGTTCACGGCCGCGGTCGGCGCGGTCTGCGACGAAGCCACGCACTACCCGCGAGTGTCGATCGGGCCGGGCTACGTCGACCTGAAGCTCGTCAGCGACGACGCGATCTACCGTTCCGACGACGGCACGGAGTACACCGTCGAATGGGTCACCCAGCAGGACGTCGACCTTGCTCGCCGTATCGCGGAAGTCGCTGCCGAGCACGGTCTGGTAGCCGACCCGTCCGCGGTCAGCCACGTCGAACTCGGTCTCGACACAACGGATTCCGCGAAGATCGCACCCGTCTGGGCCGCGCTGCTGACCGGTGACCCGAGCTCCCGAGGGCGCGGAACGCCCAGCGACGAGATCAGGGACGCCGGCGGACGCGTCCCCAACCTGTGGTTCGGCGACGGCACCGACGAGCAGCACCGGTTCCACCTGGAGGTCTACGTCGCGCCGGAGGTGGCCGCGCAACGGATCGCGGCGGCCGTCGCCGCGGGCGGCACCGTGGTCGACGACAGCGAGTCGCCGGGCGTCACGGTGATCGCCGACCAGGTCGGCAACCGCGGGGTGCTCTGCGTGGCGGCGACACCGCCCGAGGGCGACTGAGTGCGACTGAGCCGGCGGTCGTACGGCCGAAGGGCCCCGCACCACACGACCATCGCGAAGGCGCACGACTGCACGCCCGGCCAGGTCGCACTCGCCTGAATCATCACCACGCGTCCGTACGCGTGCCCGATCCCCGGCACCAGCCGTCCGGAGCGGGCGACCGAGAACGCGAAGGCGGCTGAGGTCGAACTCACCGCCGACGACGTCCGCCTGCTCGACGAGACCTCGGCGCGGTTCCAGGTCGACCCGAAGCGCTACCCCGACCACATGCAGCGCCTGATCAACCGCTGACGACCGCTACTACGCGTAGATCCTCAGTTCGTCGCGTGGCGCGATCGCCGGGGCGACCAGGTTTCGGTGCGCTGGTTGGGCACGGTTGCCCCAAGCAGTGACCGATACACCCCGCCGGGCTTACGGTTGGGCGCATGGCCACCCAGTCGGCGTACAGGATCGAATCGCTGAGCCCGGACACCTGGCCCGCGTTCGACGCGATGGTGCAGCGCCACAACGGCATCTTCGGCGGCTGCTGGTGCATCTGGTTCCACCCCGACGGACCCGAGCGCGGCCAGGGCGCCGAGGCCAACCGGGCGTTGAAGAAGTCGTACGTCGACAAGGGCGCCGCGCATGCCGCGCTGGTGATGGACGGCGACGAGGCGATCGCGTGGGCGGAGTTCGGCACGCCCGCCGAACTGCCGACCCTGCACCACCGCAAGCAGTACGACGCCACCAAGACCGACGATCCCGACTACCGGATCACCTGTGTCTTCGTCGACAAGCGCTACCGCCGACAGGGCATCACCGAACTCGCGATCACCGGCGCGCTCGACCTCATCGCCCGGGCCGGCGGCGGACTCGTCGAGAGCTACCCGCACGACCTCACCGACCAGACCAAGAAGATGTCGTCGTCGTTCCTCTACAACGGCACTCGCCGGCTCTACGAACGGCTGGGATTCACGTACGACCGGCCGAAGGGTCTGAAGAACTGCGTGATGGTCAAGACCGTCGAGCCCGCGCGCTGACCGATGAAGGGCCCGGGCCCCGCGGGTCGCCGCGCGGGCGCGACCATGGACCCGCGCCGCCGTATGCACCATCTGCTTCGGCCTCGCCGGCCCTGGTCGCTGCCACGCCTGCTGCGCGGCGGACGTGTGCAGGCCGCCGTCCACGAGCCCGGACGGTACGCCCTGCACACCCGCGGTGGGCTCCCTACCGGCCGACCGAAAACACGCCGTCGAGCGCCTCGAGCCCACCGGGCACTGCCCAGTAGTAGACCCACGTGCCGCGCCGTTCACAATCGATGAGGCCGGCCTCGCGCAGTTTGCGCAGGTGATGGGACACGGTCGGTTGTGACACCCCGACGTCCTGGATGTCGCACACGCAGGTCTGCCCCTCGCAGCCGGCGATGCGGGTGAACAACCGCAGCCGGACGGGGTCGGCCAGGGCCTTGAAGACCGCCGCCGCGCGCTCGGCATCGGCCACGTCGAGCCCGGCGCCCGGGGCACAGGCCTCGCCGCACGCGTCGGTGGTGTTCGCGGCGGCGGTCGAGGTCTGCGTCGTGGTCACCTGCCCATATTGACAATCATCGATGTAACGCGCAAGGCTGACTGCATCGACAGTTGTCTAATCACAGGGTGTGGTCACTGATGGTCTCCGTTGCGCACAGCGAGCTTCCGGTCGCGGTGATCGGAGCCGGCCCGATCGGGTTGGCCGCCGCCGCCGAACTGGCCGGACGCGAGCAACGGGTCGTCGTCTTCGAGCAGGGCGACCGGCCCGCGGCCGCGGTGCGGTCGTGGGGCCACGTGCGACTGTTCTCGCCGTGGTCGGAGCTGACCTCGCCCGCCGCAATCGCGCTGCTCGAGCGGACCGGTTGGACGGCGCCGAACCGCAAGCGGTACCCGACCGGAAGCGACTGGATCGAGGGCTATCTCGCACCACTGGCCGACGCGCTCGGCGACCGCGTCCGGCTGAACTCACGGGTGGTCGGAGTCGCCCGGCTCGACCGCGACCTGCTGGTCGATTCCGGCCGGGAGGAGCAGCCGTTCGTGCTGCACATCGAGGCCCCCGACGGATCGGTCGAACGCGTGCCGGCCCGTGCGGTCATCGATGCCAGCGGCACTCTGGACCGCCCCAATCCCCTCGGCTCGGAGGGATATCCGGTGGCCGGGGAACGAGTCCACGCCGACCGGATCCACTACGGGATGCCGAACCCGGACGTCGCGGGAAACCCGTGCGCCGGCAAGGCTGTTGCGGTCGTCGGCTCGGGAGCCTCCGCGCTGACTTCGCTGATCGCGCTCACCTCCGACGCCGTGTACTCGCCCGGGTCCCGGGTGGTCTGGGTGTTGCGACGCGGTGTCGTCGGCAACTCCTACGGCGGCGGCGACCTCGACGAATTGCCCGCCCGCGGCGCCCTGGGCACCCGCGTCCGCAAGGCGGTCGAGGCAGGGCGCATCGAGATCGTCACCGGGTTCCGCACGGTCGCGGTCGACAGTGCCGGCGCCGGACGCGTGGCGCTCGTCGCGTCGGACGGACGGCGCGTCGACGAACTCGACCAGATCGTGTGCGTCACCGGCTTCCGCCCCGAGTTGTCGTTTCTGTCGGAGGTGCGCCTCGACCTCGACCAGCGTCTGCAAGCGCCGAGCAAGCTTGCGCCGGAGATCGACCCCAACTGGCATTCCTGCGGATCGGTGCAGCCGCACGGCCACGACGTGCTCGCCCAACCCGAGACGGGCCTCTACCTGGCCGGAATGAAGTCGTACGGCCGGGCACCCTCCTTCCTCGCCATGACCGGCTTCGAGCAGGTGCGTTCGATCGCCGCCGCGCTGGCCGGCGATCTCGAGTCGGCGAACCGCGTGCAGTTGTCGCTGCCCGACACCGGGGTGTGCGGCGGGGCTGGGTTGTTCGACGGCGCGGAGGGTGGCGGCGGTTGCTGCGCGCCTGCGCCGTCCGGGCCGCAGCCGATCAGCCTCGGGTTGAGCCCGGCCACCCGCTGAGTCGAATCAGAACTGAGGAATCACGATGACTGACAACGAAACCCGACCCTCGGTGCTCTACGTCTGTGTGCACAACGCCGGACGCTCGCAGATGGCGGCCGCCTACACCCAGCACCTCTCCGGCGGCGGGGTCGAGGTGCGCTCGGCCGGCTCCGCACCCGCCGACTCGATCAATCCGGCCGTGCACGAAGCGATGCTCGAGGAAGGCATCGACCTGTCCGCCGAGAAGCCGAAGATCCTCACCACCGAGGCCGTCCAGGCGTCCGACGTCGTCATCACCATGGGCTGCGGCGACACCTGCCCGATCTACCCGGGCAAGCGCTACGAAAACTGGGAACTCGACGACCCCGCCGGCCAAGGCGTCGACGCCGTCCGCCCGATCCGCGACGACATCAAGGCGCGGGTTCGGGTGTTGCTCGACAGCCTCGGCGTCGAGCCTTCGGCCTGAGCGGCCGCTCCGGCTTCATCGGCGACCCGACCTTTTTGGCCCGCTCCAGTGAAAGATCGCTGTTGTCAGAGCAGCAGTGATCTTTCACTGGAGCCGTCCGCAGTCGCTCGATCAAGCACCGCCATCCAGAGAGACCGCTCCACGAATCCACAGCCCCGCGAAAAGTCCCGGCGCTACCTGCGGCTGATCACGCGTCTGCTCGACGAGGGCTTCGTCGTGGTGGCGACGACCCGCTGACGAACTTCGGCGAAGGCGCTACGGGCCGGCACTCAGCCGACGAGTACCGTCGCTTCAAGTCAGCTCCGCAGCGCTCACAGCACGCGGACGGCGTCCCCTCGCCGAACGATGCCGGGCCGAAACACCCGCGCACACATCCCGAACGGAATCTCGCCACGCACCGCCGGAATCCGTTGCAGCAGGAGGGTATTCGTCCGCTCACCGGTCGCCGGGTCGAGGTCGATCACCGCACATCGAGAGATCGGCCTGGTCACCTCGATCTCGAGGGCGCCGACGGACAGCCGGGCACCGGGTGCGGGGTCACTGTCGAGTTCGAGGGTCATGGTGGCCCGGAAGCGGACGTCGAGATCGCGTCCGGCATCCCCCGACGCCCGCGCGAGACGAGCCAGCGAGCCGGTGGTGACGAGCGAGACCGGGTCGTAGTAGACGACATTACCGCGGCCGGCGCGAGCGAATACGACGTCGCGCGAGAGGTATTCAGAGAAAAAGGCGCTGAGTTCGCTGTCCTGCAGGTGGATTCGTGCACCACGACCCCAATAGTCGCCCGCCTGAGCGCCGTCCGAGGAATCGCGGGTGGCCGCCTCGAGCGATCGCCCGTCCGGAGTCGTCACCACAAGGCCGACCCCGGTTGCGCGCACCTCGACGCCGACGAGCCGCGGGTTCTCGACGGTCTTGAGCACGCGCCCGCAGGCCCGGTCGACGAGGCAGAAGGTGCGGTCGCCGATCGGGCCCTGAGCGTCGAACTCGAGTTCCTCGTGGTCGAGGTGTCGGGTGCCCTTGACGAGGGCGAGCCCGAGCCTGGTGACGATCACTCCGCGAGGCTCGCCTCGAGGCTGATCGGCACTGCCTTGAGCGCCTGCGAGACAGGGCAATTCGCCTTGGCGTCCTCGGCTGCGGCCTTGAAGTCGTCCGCCGACATGCCGGGCACGGAGCCGACGACCTTCAGCACGATGCCGGTGATGCCGCTCCCGGGCACGAAGGTCACCTCAGCGGTGGTGTCGAGCGAGGTCGGCGGGGTGCCGGCTCCGGCAAGACCGTTGGAGAACGCCATGTTGAAGCAGGAGGAGTGGGCCGCCGCGATGAGTTCCTCGGGGCTGGTCTTGCCGTTGGCCTTCTCGGCGCGCGAGGGCCAGTTGACGTCGAACGTGCCGACGCCCGATGACTCGAGGGTGACCTGGCCACTGCCGTGGAGGAGGTCGCCTTCCCAGTGGTTCGTCGCGGTGCGGGTGGTGCCTGCCATGAGAGCTCCTGACCGTCGAAGTGCGGGCGGGTCGATGTGCTCGCCCGACAAGCACTCTTGCACGACTCGTCGGCTGGGGCATCCAGGCCCCAAACCCGACCCCCGAACCCGACTTCCGATCCCTGCAGACGCTTGCCGGCAGCACGTCGGGTTCCGCCGCGGCGCCGCGTTCTACGACGACGGCGCGCATTTCGCGGTCGACTGGACGAACGCGTCGGCTCTGCGTGCGGCGATCGCTCAGGGACCGGTCAAGATCGGGGTCGCGGCCGACGCGCTGACCGACGCGGCCGTGCGGCGCTTCCAACAGAGCAACGGGCTCACGGTCGACGGCATCGTCGGCCCGACGGGCCCACGTACCGACCATCGTCGCGGACGGTGTCTGTGGGGCGGTGACATGGCAGGCGCTGGTCAGCGGAGTGCTCGCCGGCTGAGGAACGCTCCGACAAGGTCGGTCACCGGCTGCGCGAACTCGTCGAAGAACCCGTGCCGTCCCTCGGGGTGAACGTGCAGTTCGCTTCCCCGAAGGCGCTCGTGCAGGGCGGCCGCGTTCGCCACCGGCGCCATCCGGTCGCCTTGGGCGTGCACGATCAGCGTCGACGCCTCGACGAGGTGAAGGCGGTCGGACGCGTCGTGCTCCCCGCTCATCCGCAGGTGCCGGTTGGCGTCGGACGGGGTCATCGTGCGGTCGCCGAGCAGGTGGCGCGGGGCGTGGTCGTACCCGCCTTGTGCCGCAACCCATTCCGGCGTGTTGAACAGGTCGACCATCGAGCGGTGCCGGCGGGCAGCGTCCGGGTCTGCGAGCGCCTTCCGCACCTCGTGGCTGCGTTCGCGGGCGAGCGCTCCGCCGGGTGACGTGCAGCAGAGCACGAGTCGCTCGACCAGGCGCGGGTGGTTGATCGCGAGTTCCTGCGCGACGCGTCCGCCCATCGACGTCCCGTAGACCAGCGCCCGGTCAACGCCCAAAGCGGCGAGCACCGCGGCGGCGTCGTCGGCGAACAAGCGAGTGGTCCACGGCGTCGGGTCGACGCCGACCGACGACTGCCGACGCGCGGTCTCGCCGGTGCCGCGGTAGTCGAACGTGATCGTGCGGAAGTCGCCGGTGAGCAACGGTCTGACCCGCCGCCACCACTGGTGCGAGTTGGCCTGACCTTGCAGCAGGAGCAACGCCGGACGCCCGCGCTCGCTCCCCCTCGACCTGGTGCGCGACCCGAGTGCCCGCGACCGGGCTGGTGCTTGCAATCTCACCCCGTGTTCGTACCCGAGTCATGTGGCGGACGCGTCTCCGACCCCGATCTTGTTGCTGCGGCCTCCATGAACGCAGTCCCACCGTTACGACGTGTCGAAGGACCGGACAACCCGTCCACGCGCCTCAGCCGTCGATGACCTCGCCGGCCGAGTGGACGGCGAGCAGGTCGACGTACACATCGGCGTTCAGCGCGATGGCCGCGCGCTCGTCGTCGGTCAGGCTGCGACGCACCTTGCCGGGCACTCCGGCCACCAACGAACCCTCGGGAATCTCGGCACCTTCGGGCACCACGGTGCCGGCGGCGATCAGCGAATTCGCCCCGACGACAGCGCCGTTCAACACGCGAGCGCCCATCCCGACGAGCACGTTGTCGCCGATCGTGCACCCGTGCACCGTCGCGTTGTGCCCGACTGAGACACCTTCGCCGAGCCGTAACGGGCTGCCCGGGTCGGCGTGCAGGCTGCAGTTGTCCTGCACGTTCGAACGCGCACCGATCTCGACGCTGTCGAGGTCGGCCCGAATCGCCGCGCCGTACCAAATGCCCACCTGCGGGCCGAGCGTCACTGCTGCGACGACGGTCGCGCCGGGCGCCACCCACGCGGTGTCGTCGATGGTCGGGGTCTTGTCCTGAATCTTGATCACGGTCACGCGATGCACGCTACGCGTCGCTGCGATCAGTCGCTCGGGTTCCTATCGCGTCGGCGCCGACGCTCCAGAGGTGGATTGCCGTTGTCATAGCAACGACGATCCACCTCTGGGCTGGCCAACCGTGCCCGCTCACGCTCAGGACGACGCGATCCACCCTGCGGTAACCCCGTGCACGCGGCTGCCGTCGAGGTCGGCGAGCGAGATTCCGGCGAAGCGCTCGGCCGCCTCGGAGGTCTGCCACCGGAAGCGGTAGTCGTCGGAAGTTGCCGCGTCGGCGATCGCCCGGCCCGCGTCGGCGGCTTGCTGCGCTGCGGCGAACGACACCTGCGTGCGGGCCAGGTAGGCGTCGAGCAGTGCCCCGCTGCAAACCGTTGTGTTGGAACGGGCTTCGACTGCCCCGACACTGGCGTCGGCGATCAACATCGGCGCCTTCAACCTCGGCAATGCGATCGCGGCCTGGCTCGGCGGCCTCGCCATCAGTTCCGGGTTCGGCTACGCGTCGGTCAACTGGGTAAGAGCGCTCATGACGCTCGCCGGCTTGGGTCTCGCCGCGCTCTCGGTGGCGCTGGCCCGCCACAAGGCCACCTCCCCCGCCGATGTCGATCTGTACGAGCCGGCACACGTCTGATCCCCTTGGAACCAGGTGTTCACCGCCCACGTCGCCACCGACGGCCGCCTCGTCACTGGCAAGAACCCGCAGTTGGCGCGATCGGTCGCGCGGCTGATCGACACCCGCTCCAGAGGTGGATTGCTGTTGCTATAGCAACGACGATCCGCCATTGAAAGGGACCACACCCGGGCAGTCGCGTTAGGACCGCCGGCGTGAGTTGATTTGCTGCGCCCTGGCCCCCGCACCCATTTCGTATTACGATTTATCGATGGAGACGATCAACGGACAGCCGGTCACCGACGAGCAGCTCCAAGCATGGGCTGACGAAGCCGAAGCGGGGTACGACGTCGAGGTGCTGCGCAAGCGCGGCCGCAAGCCTATGGGTGATGGCGCGGCGAGAGTGGTCCCGGTCCGGCTCGATGACAGCCTGCTCAGCGCCCTCGATGAACGCGCCGAGCACGATCACGTGAGCCGCTCCGAAATCATCCGAGCAGCCCTGCGCGCCTACGTGGCGTGAAGATCAATCAATCTGCACGCAAGCACGGAATCGCTGACGAAGACATCCTGCACGCGGCAACACACCGCGCTTACGAGAGCGAACCAGACGACGACGTCCCCGCGAAACAATTCGTTCTTGGCTTCGACAGTCACGGCCGAATCCTTGAACTCGCCATCGTGACTTTCGACAGCGGCAACCAACTCGTCATCCACGCAATGAAGGCCAGGCGTTCGGTTCTCGGCCTGCTCGACTAGCTGCCAGGAAGTGTCCCAGTGCCGAATCCGCTTCCCCTACTGCGGCACGCGAGGCGCGCACTCTCGTCGCCCAGCTCAACTTCCCGCCAGCGAAGCAAGCGCCTCGGCCGCGATCGCCTTGACCACGTCGCGCATCGGGTCGAGCACCCCGTTGACGCTGCTCGTGATCGTGGCGGTGATGTCCGCGTTCGGCCAGCGGAAGCCCCAACACTCGAAGCCCGGGTCGAACCCGCCGTGCCCGAACCGCAGGACGGCCCGCCCCGAGCCGAGCCGGTCGTGGATGACCCACGCGCCGTAGCCGTACGCGACGTCGTCCTCGACCTCGGCATGCGGCGCGAGCAGTTCGGCTCGAAGTCCGGGCGCGATCTGATCGCGGTCGTATGCCTCGAGGAAGACCGCCATGTCGGCCGCGGTCATGTACGCCCCACCGTCCGGACCGCCCACCGGAGGAATGCAGAATACGTTGCGCCGCAGCCCTGTTGAGTGCTCGCCCACTACACCGGACGCGGGTAGGTAGCCCTCGGCGAGGTGCGGCTCGAGGCCGTCGAGCGCCGGGTAACCCGACCCGTGCAGACCCAACGGACGCAGCACGCGCTCCTCGACCGCTGCTGTGAACGCGAGTCCGGTGAGCTCCTCGACGACCAGCCCAGCAAGGATGAATCCCGTGCTGCTGTAGGCGAATTCGCGGGGCGGTGCCGGGAACGGCGCGAGGTCGGCGAGCGCCTCGAGCAGCGGGAGGAAGTCACGCGTCGTCCGAAGGTCGTAGATCGGTCGGCCGCCCATCACGGGGGTGAACAGGTCGGCCTCGCCCTCGTGCTCGTCTTCGCGCAGGTAGTCGGGGATGCCCGAGGTGTGCGACAGCAGATGGGTGAGACGGACGTCGTCGCGCAACCACGGCAGGTCGACGTCGGCGGGCAGCACCTCCCGCACCGGTGTCTCGAACGTCAGTCGGCCCTCGGCAACCAGCGAAGCGATCGTGACCGCCGTGAACATCTTGCAGAACGACGCGACCCCGAATCTCGTCTCCTGGGTCACCGGCACGCCGTGGGTTCGGTTGGCCAGCCCGTACGACCCGACCACCCGGTCGGTCCCGCCGGCCCGGATCACGACCTGCCCGTGGAAGCCGTCGGTTGCAGCCGCCCCGTCCACCGTCTCCTGCGGCCGCGCCCAGATCTCCATACCCCTAGCGTGACGGCAGTCGCACCGCGCGGCAATGCGATTTTGCTCGGGCCGCGTGGCGAGCACCCGGTCGTCAGGTGAGGCGCGTCGGGCCGTCGTGCTCCACCGCGGTCACGATCCGCTCGACGAACAACGGCGCCATCGGCGGCAACCGGTCGATCGGGAACCAGCGCACCTCGAGCGACTCGTCGTCGGCGACGTACGGCTCGCCGTCCAGGTAGGTGCAGCGGAAGGCGTGGTCGAGGTACTGAGCGTGGTCGCCGTTCACGTGGGTGATCGGTGCGCTGACGTCGACCCAGACCAGCGCCTCCACGGAGCATCGAATACCCTTCTCCTCCAACGCTTCCCGCACCGCGGCCTCGGCCGGATGTTCGCCCGGGTCGACGATGCCCGTCACCGGCGTCCAGTTGCCGTTGTCCGAGCGCCGCACGAGCAGCACCTCGGCGTCCTTGAGGATCACCGCCGTCACACCGGGCAGCCACAACGGGTCGTGCCCGATCTTGGCACGCAACTGGACGACGAAGTCGGGGATCGGCATGGCCCCCACGGTAGGCAAGCCCGCTCGGGTCAGTCCGCAACGTCCGCCGCGCTGGTGACGCGATCGGGTGTGAGCCGCACGAGCAGTTCCCCCGGCACCCCGTTGCGGCCTACCTGGGACCTGGCCGGGCTCCTCACACGGTCCAAGCGGCCACCGCGCGGTGCCAGAACTAAGCCTGGCCGACCGCAGGGTTCGAATGGCCTCTGGTCCGCGAGACCTAGTCACTGGGAGACAGGTGCGCGAGGATTAGGTCGCACATTGGGCAAATCTCCCTCGAATCTGGATCCTGCCTTGGTACGAACCATTTTCCGCAGACAGAACGAAGCGCATCTCCGTCGACCATGCAGTCCACCAACCGCTCGCGATGTGCGTAATGCGCGACCGCGCCAGGGACAGACTGACCGGGCAGGTGCGCGGTCGCGTCGGTGTGCGATCCCTCTGCGGACGACTCAGTCGAACTGATCGTGGCCGAGTACGCCCGCCCCTTGCCCATGTAGGTCGTCTCCCATTGCTGTTCGGTCGGGTCGAGCGCACACAGCATCACGTGCTCAGCCCATTCCAGCTCATCCAATGCCGCGAAGTTGATAGGCACAACCTCCACGTACACGTCGTACTGGTCGCACCCCGCTGCTTCGGCCATCACCGAAACTCGAGCCAGTGGTTGCCCAAACGCGTCGTCCGCATTGAACTCTTGAACTTCTCTTGAGCGGAGAGAGGCGGACGCATGAGTCTGGATCCATACGACGAGCTGGGCCTCCCACTGATCAAAACGTGCGTCGTAGTGAGGGTCGAACGATGCCGCGTCGAGCATCGCCGCTAGGAGCAGGTGATCCTCGTCGCTGGGCAAGAAATGGTCAGCTCCACGAGCCTTTACCTCCGCCATGAAGCGCTTGTAGAAGTCGGAACTCTCGCCCATCCTTCGGTAGCCCGCCGCACAAAGCCATGCTTGGCCGTTCTGATCCACGTAGACAGCCCCGCGCCAGCGAGCGCCGCTCCGAACCTTCCACCACATGGGGTCAGTAAGGCCAGAGATCCCTTCACGCTGCCGCTCGACGGCCGGTACCGGGAAGTCCTCGGCAGCCTTGCGCACGATTGGATGTTGCAAATCCTCCAGCGGACGCCCCAGCGTCTCAACCCGACTCACAGCCCGCTGATCTTCAACTGAGTCCCAGTCCGTATCCAGGTCTTCGCGAAGGCAGCGCAGCGTGGGTCGCGCGGGTGTCGTCATGGCACCAGTATTCAATGAGGTACTGACAACACCATGTCAAGACACGGCTCAGGCCTGTGCCCGGCCCCTCATGGTCACGCTACGGCGCGCGGCCGCACGAGTCCGGCCAGCGTGAGCGAAGCGCTCTGCGACCTGCTTACGCAATCGATCCTGACGATCACGGAAGACCTTCAAGTCCCCCAGCGACACGCGCCTGTCACGCCCGACGTTCACGAACGGAAGCTCGCCAGCGTCCATCAGCTTGTAGAGGTGGGTCCGACTCACGCCAACAAGCTTGGCTGCGGCGGCCGGTGAAACCAGGTCGGCTTCCGACGCAATGACCAGGTCACGTCCGGACTGAACCGTTTCGGCGACACTCTCGATGGCACCTCGAAGCTCACTGCCGGCCGGTAGCCGATCGATCATGCTGTCCAGTGCGGCCATGTCAGCGGAGGTGACAGACGATGCCGAGATCGTGCGCACGTTGGTTCCCATCAATAGTCACAGATGACACACGTGTCATAGATGCAAGAATGATCTTGCCGTATAGAGCCGCTCGCTGTCGACTTGGCAACGAAACTGTTACGTCTCACACATCGATGAGCGATGCCCGGTCCGCATGGTCTGAGACGGCCTTCATCTGGACGACGCCGAAGAGGCCGGATCCGCACAGACGCTTGGCCAGCAAGCCGACCCCAACCCGCTGCCGCAGGACGTGGACGCTACACGTAGTCTCCGGCGACGCCGTAACCACTGTTGAAGACCGCCGACCGTACCGAGGCACGCGGTGGGCGGCCCAATACTGTTGGAGAGTGACACCTGCGGAACTACTCGCAATCGTGCGCGGCTTGCGCCCGCATCAGCCCTTGACCGAGGCCTACGAAGCGACCAGCCCACTCGGTTCCACCCAGCGCTCGTCCGGAAGCTGGACCAATCAACAGGAACACCTCATCGGCTGGCTGTCCGGACGGACCCGGTGCTTACGGGAGAGCCGGCATCAGTACGGATGCTGCCGACGTCTACAACCGGTTCCAATGCGCACCCGGGTTGCTCTGGTTGGCAGAGGCCTTAGGTGAGGACCGACAGGTCATCATCGACGCAATCACCGACGTCAAGAACTCCCCAGGACGCGGCGCAAGCCAGTGCGCCGCGGTCCGCCGCCGCATCCCATGGCAGCGAATCGCGCACCTCGCAGCCCACGCAACCCGGTCAGCAACGCACACCTAGCCGACAGGTGCTGGACCCGCGCGCAACACCTGCTGGGCAACAACCCGACCCTCAGGCTCCGTTCGCCCCGTCGATCGCTGTCTCATAGAACGCGTCCGCCAACGCCAGGACAACCCCGGCGATGCCGGGCCCGTCGCTGAAGAAGTAGTCGGCCATCTTGTTGTGGGCGCCCTGGTTGTCGGCGACGGCTTCGATGACGGCCGCGTGGAAGTCCTGGGATTCGATGAACTGCTTCTTGGAGTTCACCTGGGTCTGCTGCACGAGGTCGGGGTCATCGAGCAGGCGGTTGACCAGGCCCTGGAGGAACTCCTCGATCTGCGACTGGGCGAACGACTCGGCCCCGAAGAGGTCGTTCATCCGGTCGATGACGACCTGGAGCGCGACGTACTTCGGTTCCTTCTTCGCTCCGGAGCCGGCCGCGCTAATGCCCTTCAGTTCGCCGTCGCCGGTCAGTGAGATGTCCACCTTCAGGCCCTTGGTGTGCTTGACCCCGACGAGCACGACGTCGGACAGGTCGACCTCGGCCGACCACGACTCGTCCTTGATGACGCGTTCGAGCAGGCGCAGGTAGATGGACAGCATCTCCATGTACGGGTCGCCGTAGTCGACGATCTGGCTCATGAAGTCGTACAACCGGACGTAGGTGGAGACGTCCTTGCGGAACAGGTCGAGCTCGTTGAGCAGCACCTTGTCGTCGGTTTCGAGTGCCTTCTCGTACCGCTTCGCGAACACGGTTTTCGCCGGCGCGATCGCAGCGGACAAGGCGTTGTTGCCTTTGCGGAGCACCCACAGTTCTGCCGTCTTGCGGACCTCGTCCTCGCTGTAGATCCCGGCGTGCGTCAGCTTGTTCGCGAGGTGCACCACGACGTACGGGTCGGTCTCGGTCTCCAGGGTCGCGTTCGTGAAGTACGGCTCGAACGACTCCCGGATGTCATCGGGCTTGTTGACGACGTCGATGACGAACGTCTTGCGTTTCTGCTCACCGCCCGCCGTCCGGTGGGTGCGGTTCAGGCGTGACAGGGTCTGGACGGCGGTCACGCCGGCCAGACGTTTGTCGACGTACATCGCCGACAACAACGGCTGATCGAACCCGGTCTGGAACTTGTTCGCGACCGTCATGATCTTGTAGGTGTCGCCCTTGAACGCCGCGGCCAGATCGGTGCCGGCGCCGGGGTTCATGTTGGCCTCGGTGAACTCGTCGTCCTTGGTCGGGGCCGGCCCCCACTCGACTGTCCACACCTCGTTCTCGTCCATCGTCACCCCACCGGAGAACGCCACCAACGTCCGGTAGTTGTACGAGGGGTCCTGCGCGGCGCGTTTGGCGATGAAGGCGTCGATCGCCTTCTTGTACTTCACCGCCGACTTGCGCGAGTCGGTCACGACCATCGCCTTCGCTTTGCCCTCGAGCAGGTGCGCCACGTTGGAGTGGAAGTGCTCGACGATGATTTGCACCTTCTGGCTGATGTTCGTCGGATGCAGCTGCACCCACCGCATCAGCCCCTTGCGTGCCGCGCCTTCCTCGACCTCGCTGTCACCGGACGTCGCGTTGCCGGCGATCTGCAGGGCGGTGTCGTACGACTGGTACCCCTTGAGCACGTCAAGGATGTACCCCTCCTCGATGGCCTGCTTCATCGAGTACAGGTGGAACTCGTGCGGTTTCCCGTCGGCGCCCTTGCGCCCGAACAACTCGAGCGTCTTGTTCTTCGGGGTGGCGGTGAACGCCAGGTAGGAGATGTTCGGTGACTCCGCCCGTTCGCCCATCTCCGCGGCGAGCACCGACTCGACGTCGACCTGCCCGCCCTCCTCGATGTCCTTGACCTCCTCCGCGGTCAGCACCGCCTTCAGCTTCGAGGAGACCTGGCCGGACTGGGAGGAGTGCGCCTCGTCAGCGATGACCGCGAACTTCTTGCCCTTCAACGCCGAGTCGGCACGGATCTCACCCAAGGCGAACGGGAAGGTCTGCACTGTGACAGCGATGATCAACTCGCCGTTCTTCAGTGCCTTGGCCAGCAGGCTCGACTTCGACTTCGCACCCGCTTTGCGCACGTCCTCGGGGCTGATCGTCGCCACGATCTTCCCGGAACCGTCGATCTGCCGGATCGCATCCTGCAACTGCCCGTCCAGCACCGTGCGGTCGACCACCACGATGACCGAGTCGAAAACCTTCTGATCGTCGACATGCAACCGCGCCAACCGGTGCGCGGTCCACGCGATCGTGTTCGTCTTGCCCGAACCCGCCGAATGCTCGATGAGGTACCGCTGCCCGACCCCCTCCTCCTCGATCGCGGCCGTGACGTTGGTGACTGCCTCCCACTGGTGGAAGCGAGGGAACAGCATCGACGTGCGACGGATAGAGGTTCCGGTCGCGACGTCCCACTCCTCCTTAGTCTCCACGATCATCAACCGGCCGATGATGTTCAACCAGGCGTGCTTCTCCCACACCCGCTCCCACAGATACGCCGTCGCCGACTTCCCATCCGCGGCGGGCGGGTTGCCTGCGCCCTCCTCGTAACCGACGTTGAACGGGAGGAAATGGGTCTTGTCGCCCTCGAGCTTCGTTGTCATCGCGGCCAGATCGTTCGAGACCGCGAAGTGCACCAACGCTCGGTGCCCGAACGACAGCAGCGGCTCCATCCGCCCGTTGGTCATCGGGTTGCGGCTCTTCTTGTACTGGTTGACCGCCTCGTCCAGCGACTGCGTGAAGTCGGTCTTCAGCTCCACCGTCGCGACCGGCAGCCCGTTGACGAAGAACACCAAGTCGATGCTGCGCTGGTCGGCCGTCGAGAAGTGCACCTGCCGCATCACCCGCACCCGCATCGCTGCGTACTGCTCGACCGTGGTCGCGTTCAGGGAAGTCTCCGGACGGAACTGCGCCATCTTCAACCGGCCACCACCGATGTACTGGACCCCGCTGCGCAGGATGTTCAACATCCCGCCACCGTGCTCCAACGGCTTGTCCAACGCCGCGACGAGCACATCGAGGAACTTCGCCTGCGACCCCGCAGCCTTCAACGCCTTCGCGTAGGCGACCGGCTGCGTCTCCTCCAGCCAGGTGAACAGGTCGGCCGGGAACAACGCCCGCTCACGGTCGTAGCCGGCATCGTTCTTCGCGTACAACCACCCGTTCGCCTCCAAGTGCGCGCAGATCTCCGCCTCGAAGACCACCTCGTTGGCAAGACGGCGCGCACGCGTGGGAGCGTCACCGAACTTCAACAAGGGCCGCCCCTCGAGGTTCATGGATCCTTGGCTCACGTTGCCGATGTCTATGTACGCGAACTCAAACTCCTCGTCAGTGGACTCTGGGAGCACTGCCGCGTTGACTTCAACGACATACTTCAAACGGGTTCGCTGCCATGGATGGTGGATCACGCCTCCACCTCGCGCAGGAGTCCGAGGATCTTGGCAACTTGCTTCTCCAGGTCGGCGTCGATCTCGGCGAGTGGCCGGGGCGGCACGTACTTGTAGAAGTGGCGGGTGAAGGGGATCTCGTAGCCGACCTTGGTCTTGGTGTGGTCGATCCACGCGTCGGGGACGTGCGGTGCGACCTCGGCGTCAAAGTAGACTTGGATGACTTCGTTCTTGCCGAGGCGACCCGCTGTGGATCCGCCGTAGGCGAAGGGCACGTTCTCGGTGTCGCGCTTCTTACTATCGGGCTTCGGCTTGCCCTTGCGATCGACGACCGGCTCGCCATTGTCGTCCAACAAGGGGCGCTCAACGGTGATGGTCCAGTAGCCGAACTCGTCATTGCGGAGCACCTTCGACTGGGCGGGGTCCGCGTCATCGAAGTCGGCGTAGAGCTTGACGACCTTGGCGCGATCCTCATCACTGATCTCACGATTCTTCGAGCCGAGGCTCTTGCGCATCTTCGTCCAGTAGGACGTGCCATCGATGAGCTGGACGGTGCCTTTACGCTCCGGCTGCTTGGCGTTGTCGAGGATCCAGATGTACGTCGCGATCCCCGTGTTGAAGAACATGTTGGTCGGCAACGCGACGATCGCCTCGACGAGGTCGTTCTCCAGTAGGTGCCGGCGGATCTCCGACGGGCCCGACCCTGCACTGCCGTTGAACAGCGGGGAGCCGTTCATGACGATCCCGACCCGACCGCCGCCGTCCTGCGGGTCGCGCATCTTATGCGCAAGGTGGAGCAGGAAGAGCATCTGCCCGTCCGAGGTCGCCGGCAGACCCGGGGCGAAGCGTCCGTACGGTCCGGCGGAATCCTTCTCCTGCTTGATCGACTTGGCGTACTGCTTCCAGTCGACGCCGTAGGGCGGGTTGGACATGCAGAAGTCGAACTGACGGTTCACGAACGCATCGTCGGTGAGGGTGTTTCCGAAGGCGATGTTGCTCGGGTCGTTGCCCTTGGCGAGCATGTCCGACTTGCAGATCGCGTACGACTGCGGGTTGTACTCCTGCCCGAACAGGCTCAACCGGGCGTCGGGATTCTGCTGGAGCAGGTGCTCCTGGGCCAGGGAGAGCATGCCGCCCGTGCCCGCCGTGGGGTCGTAGAGGGTCCGCACGGCACCGGCCTCAGACAGGCCGGCGTCTTCCTCGGCGAAGAGCAGGTCGACGAGCAGCTTGATCGCGTCGCGGGGCGTGTAGTGGTCTCCGGAGGTCTCGTTCGCGGCCTCGTTGAACTTGCGGATGATGTACTCGAAGGCGTCACCCATGTCGGAGTTGGACACCAAGCTCGGGTGCAGGTCGATCGCCGCGAACGACTTCACGACCTCGCGCAGCAGCTCCGCCTTCTCGAGCGCGACGATCTCCTTCTTGACGTCGAAGTACTCGAACACGTCGACGTCCGGGGAGAACCGGTCGATGTAGTCATTGAGGTTGTCCGCCAGGCCGTCGGCATCCTTGAGCAGGTTCGCGAACGAGTAGTTCGAGGTGTTGTAGAACGATCGCCCGGTGGCCTTCTTGACCTCGATCTTGAGCCGGTTCGGGTTGTCGAACTTGGCCGCCAGCTCGCGCACCGTGTCCCGGTCCGGCTCGAGGATGCAGTCGAGGCGCCGCAGGATCGTCAGCGGAAGGATCACGTTGCCGTACTGGTTCGGGCGATACGGCCCCCGCAGCTGGTCAGCGATCGACCAAATGAAACTTCCGAGCGTGCTCAACGGGGACCCCTCGTGCCAGACAACCGAACTATGGGGTCATCCTGCCGGAGCACCCGCGCGTGCTGGGGCCAGGGGTCATCGACGGTGCGGAGCCGTGGTACTGGCTCCGCACCGACAGCGTCATCGGCGGTCTAGCCCGCTATCACGATCGCCGCGGATACATGCTCGCCATGATGAAATGAGGCTCCGGAGGACTCGGAGGACAAAGCCATGGGGATGCGCGACTTTCTATACCTCGACAGCCGACTGGTCGACCAGTACCTCGCCCAGGTCGAGGGCGGCCTCTACGACGAGGAGCAAGAACGAAGTCTCGGCGGGAGCATCCATGGCACCGAGGGAGGTGTCCCTATGGTCTTCGTCAAGCGGCGGCTGGGGTTTTCTGTTGGTAGAGGGTTCCGTCGCGAAGCATCGCGTACAGCACGTCGCAGCGTCGTCGGGCGAGGCAGATGAGGGCGGCGTTGTGCTTCTTGCCTTGGCCGCGTTTGCGGTCGTAGTACGCCCGCGAGGTCGGGTCGTGCAGTGCGGCGAACGCGGCGAGGAACATCGCTCGTTTGAGGTGCTTGTTGCCGCCTCGGGCGGGGTGCTCACCGCGGATCGAGGTGCCGGATCGGCGGGTGACGGGTGCGAGGCCGGCGTACGCGGCGAGGTGGCCGGAGGTGGGGAAGCTCGAACCGTCGCCGACTTCGAGCAGGATCCGTGCGCCGGTCCTGACGCCGATGCCGGGCATCGAGGTCAGGACCGCGGCAAGAGGGTGGGCATCGAGCATGTCCTCCAGTTGGGTTCCCAGCTCGTCCCGGTCGTGCAGCAGGCGCGCCAGTCCGGTCGCGAGTTTGGGCAGGACCAGCTCGGCGGCTCGGGTGCCAGGGACGGTGACGGTCTGCTCGGTGAGCGCTGTCTGGATGTCGTCGACGAGGCGTTGGTAGGAGCGGGGCGCGCGGGGTTTGGCGACGGCGAGCAGACGTCGCCGGCCGGCCGCGCGCAGGCCGGTCGGGCCACCGAAGCGGGTCAGGAGTTCGAGGACTGCCGGGTGTTGGATGCGTGGGCCGAGGACACGTTCGAGGGCTGGGTTCACTTGTGTCAGAAGGCCTCTGATCCGGTTTGCTTGCGCGGTGACCTGCCCGGCCAGGTCGTCATCGAAGCCGACGATGACTTCCAGGTCGGCCAGGGTGTCGTCGCCGACATCAACCCGTCGCAGGGCGTGCGGCATCGACCGGGCGGCTTCGGCGATGACGTACGCGTCCCTTGCGTCGGTCTTGGCGTTGCCGGGGTGCAGGTCGGCGATACGGCGCATCGCCAGCCCGGGCAGATAGGCCACATCGATACCCATGGCTCGGGCGACCGCGACGGGCAGCGCGCCGATCGTTGCGGGTTGATCGACCACGACCAGCAGGCGACCGTGCGTGCCGAGTTCGGTCAGCAGGCCACGCAGCGACGACTCGTCTTGGGGCAACGGTTTGTCGTGCAGCCGTGTGCCATCGACGTTCAGCGCGCAGGCGTGGTGCGCCTGTTTGCCGACATCGAGCCCGATGTACACCGCGTAGTCAGGTCGGGACATGGTCCCCTCCTCGTGCGTCCGAGCGGCTGGTCACCAGATCAGGCGCAGGAAGCCGACATCCACGTTACGAAGAGACCTACCCAGGCGTTCGGGCGGCCCGGTCCCTATCAGCGGTCCACCAGCGCCACCAGCACCCGGTGACAACACCTCCCGGATCATGCAAGCGACAGGGGTGATCAGTCATGCCGGGGCCGGCGACCAGGGGCCTTGCTTCAAGGCCCATCAAAGACGGTAACGGGTGCGGATCGGGCCAGCTACAGCCGGTGGGTCTCGGAAGCGGGAAGCGTCGGAGGAGATCAGCCGAACACGCCGGCAGACACCCGAATCGCGATTCAATCGCCTCATCGGGCAGCTGACCGCGAAGACGGTTGACTCTCAAACCCGAGGGACCTACGGCAGCGTTTCGAATCGTGACCTCGTAGAGGTGGAGTGCTACGTGGACGTGCCGAGTGCAGCGCGTGCCATTGCGCACGCTGGGGAACTCGCCGGCATCGCTCACCTAGCCAGCGCCTTCGGGACCATGATCGACGGCGAAACACGGTCTGCCCTCGATGGGATGAGCGCTCTGTCGGAACGGGCCGGAGGATCCGTGGTCGCGACGGGTGAAACGAATGAGAACGAGGCGACGTTCGTCTTCAAACTGGATGCAGACAAGCTTCGCGTCGCTGTCGACGAACTTGAGGGCGACGCTGTAGTCGTCGGCCAGGTCATCAAGAAGTGGCCGGAGGGTGAATCCCATCCGATGATCACCATCCCCGGCATCAACCTGCTAAGTCGGGCCGAACGACGCAAGATGGCCAAGGAGCAGCGTGCGACATCCGACGGCACGGACGACGCAACGATTCCTGGGCCCGGGATCACGGTCAACGTGATCGCAATCTTCCGATGAGTGGGCAAGTCCTATGGCATGGGGGCGCACCGGGACGCGACGTCGGCGGCCTTCTCCTCCCGCCATCCGTCACAGGCATCCCGAGCCTGCTGCATCAACAGTCGCTCCGCGACGGAATGACGCGCATCGGACAACGGCCAGATCGCGTATACCTGACGACCACGCGGGACTGGGCGTGGGCCTTCGCCTCGATGTGGCGGCCGACGGAGCAGTCACCGATGGGTGGCGGGAGCCTGTATCGGGTCACAGTCCAGGACTTCGAACTAGATGACGACTTCAAGTCACTCAACGGCGTTGCCCTGCAGGCACCGCAAGCGCGCGTTGTGGAAGTGGCCATCAGAACCGTCGGTTTCGATCAGCAGCGCTGCCTGCGGATCATCAAGCACCACCTTGCGCAGCACGAAATAGCCAAGCGCAGGCGCATCCCGCGGTAGCCGCTGGTCATCGAGACCGAGGGTCAAGCACACCGGATCAGCCTCGCTGGTCTCGCGCTCCCGAGCGAGCCGGCGTGGGCAGATCGAGCCCCGAACCGGGCAATCTGAAATGAAATGGCCAAAATTTCATTCTTAGCTGTCGAGATGCAGCGAGGACTGACGATGACACGCCTTGAAGATTGACCAAATTGCATCGTCTCACTCGGCCCAGCCAATCTGGCTCTTCGCCGTTGAGCGTGGGTCATAGGTTCAGCCCGCCGCCGATGAGGAGCATGCGCAGGCGGTAGTTGTCCCGGTTGCGGAAGCCGCGGGCGATACGGCGGTGGAGTTCGATGAGCCCGTTCATGGCTTCGGTGCCGCCGTTGCTCGCGCCATGGGTGTCGAAGTAGCCGAGGACTCGGTACGCCACTGCTTGAGGGTGCGGCCCAGGCGGGCGACCTCACCGATCGGGCAGGTGGTGAAGGTGTCCAGTACTTGTTCGGCGATCTTGCGGCCGGCCGCGTGCGTGGGCTGGTGGTACACGGATCGGACCTGCTGCGCGCACTGCCACGCGAGTTCAACCTCGACGTGCGCCTCGTGCGCGGTGAACGCCGCGGCGAGACGTGCGCGTTGCCGGTCGGTCAGGTTCTCCTGCCCGGCGCGCAGGATGTTCCGGATCCGGTACAACGGGTCGTCACGACGGCCTCGGTGCCCGTGGAGTTGCTGCTGAACCCGGCGGCGGACCTCATCGACCATGTGGGTGGGGAGCTTGACGACGTGGAACGCGTCCAGCACCGCGCGGGCGTCCTCGAGACGATCATCGATCGCGTTCTTGTACCCGTGGAACGGGTCCAACGTCGCGACCTGCACTCGGTCACGAAAGTCTTCGCCGCGGTCGGTGAGCCAGTCGGTGTACACCTTCCCGGACCGCCCCGGGACGAGGTCGAGCAGGCGAGTTCGGTTGTGCCCGTTGGCATCCGGGGTCAGGTCGACCATCCCGGTCAGTTCTTTCGGGCCACGGCCGCCGTGCTCGACTGGCTTGGTGCTGACGTGGTGCCAGACATGCTCGTCAACACCCAGGATCGTGACGCCGTCGAATCGGGCCGGGTCGTCGGCAGCTGCTTGCAGCAGGGGCCGGATCGATTCCCACACGGTGCGCCACCCCGTGCGCCACCCGGTGCCGAGCTGCCGGCGGATCCCGTTGACACTGGCGTGCTCACGTCGGATCTGAGCGATCGCCCACCAACACGCACGCGTGGTCAGCTTGGCCCGTGGCGCCGCAACCCGGTCGTCCTGTTCGACGAACACCGTGCGGGGACAGGAAGGTTCCAGGCATCGCCAGCGTCGCTTACGCCACCGCACCCGGACCGGTCGCCCGAAACAGGGTGCGTCGACCAAGGTCACCACGTCCCGGCCGTGCCCGATCGCGACCACCCCGCATGCCGGGAACCCGACCGGTCCTGGTGCTGACTCGACCGTCACGACCACCCGGCCGGCGGTGTCGTGCTCAACGCCGATCACGTGCAACCCGGGCAGATCAACGAGCAGGTCACACCGGTCGCAGTAGCCGCCGGCAGCGCCGCAGCAGAACGTAGGCTCATCCATGTCGAGGTCCTTGCGGTCAGGGAGGTAGAAGTCCTCTGATCCTCAAGGACCTCGACCCACACCCACCGCACCCCACTCGGCGCGCCGCCTACTCACCCACGCTCAACGGCGAAGAGCCAGTTGTGCCTCGATCACGAGGCACCGAAAGGGGATTCACGATGTCCGACCAGACCGCCGCACCCGCCCACCGACGCGGTGCTCTCCCGACCCCGCGGCACGTGCTCGCCGCCGCCCGGGCGTTCGCGCCGCCGGTGGCCGCGCCGCTGCAGTTCCTCACTGTGCCGGCCCAGATTTCCATGTGGGGCAACGATGTTCACGGCGACTGCGTGACCGCCGAGGAGGCGTTCGCCAAGGCATGCCACAACCCGGAGATCTTCATCACCGACGCCGAGGTGATCGGCTGGGCGACCTCGCACGGTGTGCTCGAGGGTGCGTACCTGCCCGACGTACTCACCTGGATGCAGCACGACGGTTTCCGTCGCGGCAGCACCGTCTACGACGACGGCGCTTACCTCGCGGTCGACTGGACGAACGCGTCAGCGCTGCGCGGCGCGATCACCCAGGGCCCGGTGAAGATCGGTGTCGCGGCCGACCAGCTCGACACCGCCTGGCTGACCACCGGCGGCAGCAACGGGTGGTTCGGCACGGGCTTCCAGCCCGACTCGAACGAGGACCACTGCGTGTCGCTGTTCGGCTACGGCACGACCGGTTGGCTCGCGTCGCAGTTGCACGTGGCCGTGCCCGCAGGTGTCGACCCGAACGCACCCGCGTACGCGTTGTTCACCTAGAACTCGATCGGCATCATCGACCACCCGTCGATGGTCAACATCACCCACGAGGCGTGGGTGCGGCAGCCGACGACGGTGGTCGCGAGCAACCTGCAGCCGTGGCCCGTGCTGCGCCGCGGCGCGAACGGTCATCCTGTGCCGACGCTGCAGCATCTGCTCAACGCGCACGGTGCGACCTTGACCGCCGACGGCTCGTTCGGTGCGCTGACCGACGCAGCGGTGCGGCACTTCCAGCAGGGTGCCGGCCTCGCCGTCGACGGCATCGTCGGCCCGATCACCTGGTCGCACGTGATCATCACGTGCCGGTCGGGCAGCCGCGGCTCGGCCGTCAAGGGAGTGCAGGTGGAGATCAACTTCCGCAACCTGTCGGGCAACCCGGCCACCGAACTCGCGGTCGACGGGCAGTACGGCCCACTCACGCAGAGCGCGGTGCGGGCCTTCCAGCAGGCGGTGCACGCCGACGTCCCGAACATCACGGCGGACGGCGTGTGCGGCACCCTCACCTGGCAGGCGCTGGTCAGCGGAATGCTGGCGGGCTGATCGCTTGTGCCGAGTGTCAGGCCGAGCCGCTCGGTGCGATCCACCCGGCGGTCACGCCCTGCACGCGGCTGCCGTCGAGGTCGGCGAGCGAGATGCCGGCGAACCGTTCGGCGGCCTCGGAGGTCTGCCAGCGGAAGCGGTAGGTGTCGGAGGTCGCGGCGTCGGCGATGGCGCGTCCGGCGTCGGCGGCCTGCTGTGCGGCGGCGAACGACACCTTGGTGCGGGCCAGGTAGGCGTCGAGCAGCGCGGCGTACGGCCCCTCGCTCGCGGTGCGGGCGGCGTTGTCGACGAACGAGCTGGCGACCGCGGCCGGTTCGACGACGCTCACCCAGACGCCGACCTCGCGGGCGACGACGGCGAGCGACTGCATGAAGCCCTCGACCGCGAACTTCGCCCCGCAGTAGGCGTCGGCGAACGGCTGACCCACCACGCCGCCGACGCTGGTGACGGTGAGGATGCGCCCCTGTCCGCGCTCGCGCATGGCGGGCAGCACCGCCTTGGTGAGGCGCACCGGGCCGAGGTAGTTGACCGCGAGTTGGGCTTCGATCTCGTCCATCGTGAGGTCTTCGGCGGTGCCGACGCAGCCGCGTCCGGCGTTGTTGATCAGCACGTCGATGCCGTCGTGTTCGGCGGCGATGGCCGCGAGGCGGTCGCCCGCGGCGGGGTCGGTGACCTCGAGTTCGGCGATGCTCACCGACACCCCGGCTTCGTCGGCGGCCTCGAGCAGAGCGCTCGCGCGGGCGGTGTCACGCACCGTGCCGACGACGTCGAGGCCGCGCTTGGCCAACTCGACAGCGGCGAACAGACCCATCCCGGACGACGCTCCGGTGACGACTGCGGTGGTGGTCATGCGAACTCCTCGAGCCGGGCGGGTGCGGACTCCGATCAACCTAGTGCCGCGCGGCCGCCTCCGGCTGGTGCTTCTGGGGCGCCGTCGAGCCGGGGCGCAGGTCGAGCCTGCGCAGCAGCTGAGCGTTGAGCGCGACCACGACCGTCGAGGCCGACATCAGCAATGCCCCGACCGACATCGGCATCACGAAACCGATGGGCGCGAGCACACCGGCCGCGAGCGGCACGGCGACCAGGTTGTAACCGGCGCCCCACGCGAGGTTCTGCACGCTCTTGCGGTACGTCGCACGCGACAGCTCGATCACCGACAGCACCGAGCGCGGATCGTCGGACGCCAGGATGATGCCCGCCGAACCGATCGCCACGTCGGTGCCGGCACCGATCGCGATGCCGACGTCGGCCGTGGCCAGTGCGGGCGCGTCGTTGACGCCGTCGCCGACCATGGCGACCTTCCGTCCCTCGCCCTGCAACTCGGCCACCTTCGACGCCTTGTCCTCGGGGCGGACGCCGGCGAAGACTCGGTCGATGCCGAGCTCGGCGCCCACGGAGTGCGCGACCGCCTCGGCGTCGCCGGTGATCATGACGACCTGCACACTGCGCTCGTGCAGCGCTTGCACCGCGGTGCGCGACTCTTCGCGGATCTCGTCGGCCAGGCGCAACGCACCGGCCACCGCACCGTCGACGACGACGTGCAGGATGATCGCGCCCTCCTCGCGCCAGTCGTCCGCGACGGCGAGTTCGTCGCCGCCGATCTGATCGAGCAGGGCCGGCCCACCGACGCGGACGGTGCGTCCGTCGACGTCCGCCGACACTCCGACTGCGGGGTGGGAGGTGAAACCGTCGGCCTTCGGCACGGTGAGCTCGTGCTGCTCGGCGGCCCGCACGATCGCGTGGGCGAGTGGGTGTTCGGAGTCGGCCTCGGCCGCCGCAGCCAGCGCCAACAGGTCGTCGGCGGAGAGCGGTTGCAAGTCGGCGGGCTGCACAGCGGTGACCGTCGGCTGGCCCTTGGTGAGCGTGCCGGTCTTGTCGAAGAGGACGGTGTCGACCGAACGCATCGACTCCATCGCGAGGCGGTCCTTCACCAGCACGCCGGCGCGCGCGGCGCGCTCGGTGGCGATCGAGATCACCAACGGAATGGCCAGGCCGAGAGCGTGCGGGCAGGCGATGACGAGCACGGTGATCGTGCGCACGACGCCGTCTTCGGGCAGGCCGACGAGGGCCCACACCACGAAGGTGACCAGGGCCGAACCGAGCGCGAACCAGAACAACCATCCGGCAGCCGTGTCGGCCAGCCGCTGCGCGCGCGAACCCGACGCCTGCGCGTCGGCCACCAACTTCTGGATGCCGGCGAGCGTCGTCTGGTCGCCCGTCGCCGTCACCTCGACCCGCAGACCGGAGTCGGTCGCGATCGTGCCGGCCACCACCGCGTCGCCGACCTCGCGGCGCACGGTGCGCGACTCACCGGTGATCATCGCTTCATCCATCGCCGCCGAACCCTGCACGACGCGTCCGTCGGCCGGCACGCTGCCGCCCGGGCGGACGACGACGATGTCGCCGGCCCGCAGGTCGGACGGCGAAACGGTGGAGATCTCGTCGCCGTCGACACGCTCGGCCTCGTCGGGCAGCAACGCCGCGAGCGAGTCGAGAGCCGACGTCGTGCGGGCCAGCGACCGCATCTCGATCCAGTGACCCAGCAGCATGATCACGACCAGCAGCGCGAGCTCCCACCAGAAGTCGAGATGGTGCGGCAGCAGCCCGAGAGTCGCGCCCCACGACGCAACGAACGCGACCGTGATCGCCAGCGCGACGAGCAGCATCATGCCGGGCTGACGCGCCTTGACCTCGCCGACGGCACCGGTCAGGAACGGCCGCCCGAACCACACATAGAGGACGGTGCCGAGCACCGGCGGGGCGGCGTCGATCAGGACGTTGTGCGGCAGGTCGTAGCCGACGAGGTCGGCGAACATCCGCGACAGGAGAACGGTGGGAATCGCAACGACGAGCGAGCCCCAGAAGAGCCTCCGGAACATCGCGACATGACCGCCGTGACCGCCGTGACCGCCGTGACCGCCGTGGCCGCCATGGCCGCCATGCCCAGCGTGGTCGGCATGCCCAGCGTGACCGGCGTGTTCTTGGCTCGACTGCTCGGCACTGACGGCGCCGTGGTGTTCATGGCCGGCGTTCTGCGGTTCCGTACTCATGTCATCCTCTCGCATAATACCCCCTGGGGGTATTTGGTCATGCCTCGTGCAACCAACGACCGCTCGACACTATTCCCGAGAACCATGGAGATTTCACGAAGATCGTGTGACGTGTCGATCGCTTCGGCACGGTCCTTCCCCCCACGGACCCGACCGTGGTCGAGACTAGCCCGATGAAGGCGCCCCCGAATGACCACCGGACGCGGGTTCTCGTCGTTGACGACGAAAAGGCCCTGGCCGGCATGATCGCCAATTACCTCGATCGCGCAGGGCATCGGGTGCGCGTGGAACACACCGGCACCGACGCCGTCTCGGCCGCGCGCGACTGGGTGCCCGATGTCATCGTTCTCGATCTCGGGCTGCCCGGCCTGGACGGCGTCGAGGTATGTCGTCGGGTGCGCACCTTCTCGGACTGCATGGTCTTGATGGTCACCGCTCGGGACGACGAGACCGACACCCTGATCGGCCTCTCGGTGGGCGCCGACGACTACATGACCAAGCCTTTCAGCGTCCGCGAACTGGTCGCACGAGTGGGTGTGCTCCTGCGTCGTCCGCGCGGTGCATCCACACAAGTCGCGGCAACGCTGCGACTGGGCGACCTCACCGTCGACACTCACGCGCGCGAGGTACGCCTCGCCGACTCGCAGATCCAACTCACTCGCACCGAATTTGACTTGCTCGCAACGTTCTTGGGCCAACCACGACGTGCGTTCGACCGCCGAGCGCTCATCGAAGCCGTCTGGGGCGTGGACTGGGTGGGCGATGAGCACCTCGTCGACACCCACATCGCGCACCTGCGTCGAAAGCTGGGCGACGACGCGTCCAATCCACGCTTCATCGAAACGGTGCGCGGCGTCGGTTACCGAGCGGGCAGCGGATCATGAGGACTGTCGGCAGCCGATCTCGAAGCCTGGTGACCTGGCTGCTGATCGCTCAGGCCGTTGTCCTGTGTGTCACTGCGGTCGTCGCCACGGTGGCCGCCGCGGTGATCGGCCCGCCCCTGTTCCATGAACATCTGCATCTCGCCGGATCCGACACCTCGGGGTCCACCTTCGACCACGTCGAGGAGGCATTCCGGTCCGCGGGGCTCCTCACCTTGGGGGCCGCACTCCTCGCAGCCATCGCTGCCGCCGGCCTGGTCACCGTCGTCCTCGGCCGACGACTGACCGGCCCACTGCAGGACCTCGCCTCAGCCGCCACGCGTGTCGCGGACGGCCACTACGGGGCAACGGTCGCGAAGCCGACCCGCCTGAGCGAGCTTGCTGCGGTCGGCACAGCGTTCAATCGAATGTCGGCCCAGCTCGCCAGCACCGAGCAGGTGCGCCAGCAGATGCTCTCCGATCTCGGCCACGAGTTACGCACACCGCTCGCCACGATTCAGGTCTACCTCGACGCGGCCGACGACGACGTGACGAGCGGTCACGAACTCACGGCCGTGCTGCGCGAACAGGTGACCCGTCTCGACCGGCTCACGAGAGATATCAACGCAATCTCGCGGGCGGACGAATCCGCGATCACCCTCGAACGCAACCCGATCGACGTCGCCGAGCTGCTCGCTTCGGTCACTGGCCCTCGCCAAGACCACCTCAGAGCGCGCGGCCTCACGCTGGACGTGTCCGCGCCGTCCGGGACGACGCTACGCGGCGATCGCCTACGCCTGCAGCAGGTGCTGACGAACCTGCTCGACAACGCGGAGCGACACACAGCGGACGGCGGACGAATCCGGGTCACCGTCCGACCCGAGCCCCAGGCAGTGTCGATCGAGGTGGCCGACGACGGCGACGGCATCGGCGAGGAGCACCTGGCGCACGTTTTCGAACGGTTCTACCGCACCGACACCGCGCGCGACCGAGACCACGGAGGCGCGGGCATCGGCCTCGCGATCTGTCGTTCGGTGGTGCTCGCGCACGGCGGGTCGATCACGGCGCACAGCAACGGGTTCGGCACGGGCGCACGCTTTCGGATCACCCTGCCAACTCCATGAAAGCTCCATAGAACCTCGACCCGCACGTCAGATCGGTGGACGAGTCTTGTTGGTATGAAACACCTTTCGACGATCACCCTCGCCGGCGCCGCCGTGCTCGCACTCACGCTCACAGCATGCGGAAGCGACGACAGCAGCCACTCCGCGGGGCACGGATCGATGATGTCCTCGGCCGCGTCACCGGCGACTGCAGCCGGCAGGCAAGGTGACATCAGGTTCGCGCAGCAGATGATCCCGCACCACCGCCAGGCGGTGCAGATGGCCGACATGGCGCTCAACCGGCAGGGCGTCTCGGCCGACGTCACCCGCCTCGCGGCCGCCATCAAGAAGGCACAGGATCCCGAGATCAACACGATGACCGGGTGGCTGAAGTCGTGGGGCGCGACCGTGCCGACCGGCGGCGATCACTCGGGCCACGACATGAGCAGCATGAGCGGCATGAGCGGCACGGGCGACATGACCGGAATGATGTCGCAGCAGGACATGGACATGCTCGGCAAGGCGACAGGCCCGGCGTTCGACCGGATGTGGCTGACGATGATGGTCAAGCACCACCAAGGCGCGGTCACGATGTCGTCCGACGTCAAGAAGACCACCGACAACCCGGAGGTCAGCAGCCTTGCCGACTCGATCATCAAGGCTCAGAACGCCGAGATCCGCACGATGCAGGACTTGCTGAAGACCCCCGCGGCCTGAGCTCTTGCGGATGGATCCGACCAGCAGGCAACCACCTTCGTGACCTAGGCAGCCAGTCGCGCCTTGCGCTTGTCGTAGGCCCAGCCCGGCCCGCGCAGCAGGTACGACCAACGGTCGCCCCAGGTGTCAGCGCTCGCGACGTCCTTGAACATCTCGACCCATTCGTGGCTCGCGATGCGCAGCGGGTTGAAGGTGTCGATGTCGGTGGTGAGTCCGTAGACGGGCTGCGCGTTCTCGGCCTCGAAGGTGCCGAACAGCTTGTCCCAGACGATGAGGATGCTCCCGTGGTTGCGGTCGAGGTATTCGCTGTTGGTGCCGTGGTGCACGCGGTGGTGCGACGGGGTGTTGAGCACCCGTTCGAGCAGACCGATCGAACGCACCGCCTCGGTGTGGATCCAGAACTGGTAGATCAGGTTGATCGCGCGCGCGTTCATGATGTGGCTCGGGCGCACGCCCACCAGGGCGAGCAGGCTGTACGGCACCTAGAGGGTGATCGTCTCGCCCCAAGGCTGCCGTAGCGCGGTCGACAGGTTGTAGCGCTCGCTCGAGTGATGCACCTCGTGCATCGCCCACATCCACCGCACCTCGTGGTCGAAGCGGTGGTTTCAGTAGTAGATGAAGTCCCACCCGAGCACGGCCAGCGTCGCGACGACGGCGCTGTCGCCGAGGTCGAGCGGGCTGACGTCGAACAGCTTCTGACCGGTCGTGCGCGCGCCCCATTCGGTGGCGACGACGAGTGCCGTCGATGCCACCGCAACGGCGCCGATCGCACCGGTGATGCGGTGCAGCACGGGTTTCACCGGAGGTGCGTCCGTCGTGGGTGCCGGCTGCTGGAGGGCACGGGTGTCCCAGTCGGCCACGCCGGCCTCGCCGAAGTCGTCGCTGCGCAGTTTGCGGACGACGTCGCCCGCGCGGGTGCCGGGCGCGACGGGATGCTTTCTCTGCCAGGCGTATTCGGCAGCCATCGCCCCGATGAAACCCGGGATGGCGAGCACGGTCAGGTCCAGCTTCATGCGTCCGTCCTCAGTCGTTGGTTCGCAAGCCGGACACCCGCGGCAACGGGCGCAGCTTGAACATCAGGATGCCGAGGTACTTGGCCAGCACGGCCTGCTTGTGCGGGTAGCGCTGCGCGACCTCCGCGGACAGCTGCGGTTCGACGGTCGTTTCGATCCACAGCTCCGCGGCGCTGAACGTGTTGAGCAGGTCGGACATCGTGTACGGACGCTTGGTCAGCGTGACGTTCTCGTCCCAGTTCGCGTGTCGGTCGGCGAAGCTCTCGGTGGCGAAGTACTCCTGCCCGAGGGAGGTGCCGTTCTGTTCGGCCCGCTCGATCGCGTATCGGACGGGCTGGGTGCGAGTCAGCAGGATGAAGCCGGCGTCGGTGAGCATCGAGGCGGCCACCCGTAGCGCGTGCACCGGATCGGTGGCGTAGCCGAACGACTGCAGGAACAGGACGCGATCGAATCGCCGGCCGGTCATGCCCGGCAGCACCGACAGGTCGGACAGGTCGCCCTGGATGAACTCAACACCCGGCGGCGGCGCGATGAAGTTGCCGCTGATGTCTACGCCGACGCACGCGGCGGCGCCCTCGTCGGCCAGCTGCGCGACCTTCGCGCCGTTGCCGCAGCCGGCGTCGAGCACCGCCAGACCGGTCACGTCGCCGAGCAACTCGCGCTGCGCCGGCCACTCGACGAGTCGATCGAGCGAGTCCTCGCGGGCCCGGGCCTGCTCGAACCCGGTGGAGAGCTGCTCCCACGTCCGGCTCGAGTCGCCTGAATCGGCGGTGCTGTGAGTCATCGCCACATCATGTCGGACGCGGTTCAGCTGGCCGAGCCTCACGTTCGTTCAGGCTCCGACCTCGTCGAGGTCAGCCTTCGTCATGACCGAGATCGTGGTCAGTCCGATGTCGCCGAGCACGTTCTGCGCGGGCTCGGAGCGGTCGATCGCGCAGACCACCGTGTGGACGGTTGCACCGAGCTCGCGCAGCGCAACTGCGGCGTTTCGAGCGGCTCCACCGGTGGTGACGATGTCCTCGATCAACGTGACGGTGCGGCCGCTGAAGTCGCCGCCCTCGGCCAGCTTGCAGGTGCCGTACGTCTTGGCCTCCTTCCGGACGAACACCGCGGGCAGCCCTGTCAGGGAGCTGATCATCGTCGCGATCGGAACTCCGCCCAACTCCAACCCGCCCAGCACCTGCGTGTCGGCGGGAAGGAGCGGCACCATCGCCTCGGCGACCCGACGCAGCAGGTGAGGGTCGCCCTCGAATCGGTACTTGTCGAAGTACTCGTCGGTGACGATTCCGCTGCGCAGGGTGAAGGTCCCACGAATTCGGCAGGTGGCGTCGATGTCGGCTGCGAGGGTTCGGACGTCGTTAGGCATGTCTTGATCATCCGGCACGGCGCCTGGGCTCACGCTTTCCAGCGCCGGCTCGGCGGGCCTCGGCCGTTGGACGCGATGACCACCACTCGTCCTGAGATCGTCTGCCTCTGCGGATCGGCGAGGTTCGCGAGCGAGATGCGCGCCGCGAGTCGTGACCTGAGCCTCCGGGGAGCCATCGTGCTCGCGCCGGTCGAGATGGACGAGGTGCCTGGCCCGGAACAGAAGGATCTGCTGGATGCCCTGCACCGGCACAAGATCGACCTGGCCGACAGGGTCTTGATCGTCAATCCCGGCGGGTATGTCGGCGAGTCGACTCGCGATGAGATTGCGTACGCCGAGGCCGCCGGCAAGCTTGTCAGCTACACGGAGCCGGACTGACGACGCCGGACGAGCGGACCGCGGGATGGGTACCTGCCCTGGTACCCAAGTGAGGGGCTGATCGCGCAGTTCTCGAGGGAATCAGCGCTCTGACCTGCACAAACGCCTTCGGACGGAGGCACGGTGAAGGCACTAAGGCCATTGATGTCGAGATGCAGCGAACTTTGATCAAACGGCGATTCGATCAAAGTGGGGCCTCGTTTGGCTCTCATTGGGCATTGCGATTGCACAGATTGGACACTTGTCCGGTGTGAGAACTGTTCTCATCGTGGTCACGTTGCAGCATTCATGCAGGTCAACGAGTCGACGCATTCGCGTGGTCGAGTTATGTACCACGAGGTGTATTGGGCTCCTCTGTCCGAATGCACCGTGGTCCCAACGGGTTTGCGTTGCCATCGCGCCATGTCGAGGGCGTCGACGACCAGCTCGGTGCGCAGGTGGTCAGCGATGGACCAGCCCACGCAGCGGCGGGAATGCACGTCGATCACCGCCGCGCAGTAGACCCATCCCTCGCTGGTGCGGTGCTGGGTGATGTCGGTGACCCACAACCTGTTCGGGGCGTCCGCGACGAACTTGCGTTGCACGTGGTCCTCGAACACCGCCTCGGAGCGTTTCGCGTGCCGCCACCTGCGGCGGTGCACACCCTGCAGCCCGTGGACCCGCATGAGCCGTTCCACGCGTTGCCGGCCGCAGCGGCGGTCCTGACTGAGGGTGAGCTCAGCATGGACGCGACGGACCCCGTACGTGCCACGGGCATCAGCGTGGACGGCGATGATCGCGTCGAGCAGGTGCGCGTCCTCAAGGTCACGGCTGCTCGGGCCACGGGTACGCCACTCGTAGTAGCCCGAGGTGGAGACCTTCAACACCCGGCACGTCACCGCCACAGGCAAGCCCTGAGCGGCGAGTTCGTGGACGAACCGGAACCCCATTTTGGGAGCACGTTCTCCCGCGCGAAGTACGCCGAGGCCCGCTTGAGGATCTCGATCTCCATCGCCTGGACTCGAGTCTCCCGGCGCAGCCGGACCAGCTCGGCCCGCTCGTCTTTGGTCAGGCCGTGGCCGGCGTCGATATCGGCTTGGTCCATCCACCGCCTCAGGCATGACTCACTGATCGAGAGGTCCTTGGCGATCTGGGCGATTGGCTTCTCCCTCAAACGCGCTAACTCCACGGCGCGCTGCCGGAACTCCGGCGACTTCGGTGCAGGCATCTCCTGTACTCCTTCCCGAGAGGATCATCCCCTCAAGATCGGTGCCCGGAAACCTCAGGACAGGTCATTGCCGAGTCAGGCCGTGCGGCTGCGGAGGGGAGGCGATCCCCGGAGTCGAGTCTTGAATATTGGCTAACGCCCGGGGAGTGGGAGGGTGAGTATGAGGCGTGTGCCTTCTCCCTGGCCGTCACTGTTGGCGGAGATGCTTCCATGGTGGGCGTCGATGAGAGCTTTGCTGATGGTCAGCCCGATGCCTGAACCTGTGCGGTCGCGGGTGCGGGCGGCGTCACCTCGATAGAACCGTTCGAAGGCGTGCTCGAGTTGTTCGGGGGTCATTCCGTCGCCGTCGTCGATCACGGAGATTGCCGCTTCTTCACCTTGGCGGTTGGCCGCCAGGATGACGGTTCCTCCTGGGGGGGGTGTGGCGGAGTGCACTGGTGAGGAGATTGGTGAGGACCTGTCCGATGCGGTTTCGATCGACGTGGACATCGAGCCCTGTGGCGGTTGGTGGCTCGACGACGAGGTTGATCCCCTTGGCGGCAAAGGCGTCAGGCATGCCCTCGTGGGCCGGCCAGAGAAGATCCCTGACGTGGTGTGGGCGGAGGTCGAGCGCGAGTCGGCCCTCCTCGGCTGGCGCGCCTCGTCGATGTCGTCGGCGAGGCGCGCCAGCCGGCGGGTTTGCTCCTCCAGCGCCTCGCGAGATTCTGGCCCGAGGGCGGCCATGCCGTCGTGGAGCCCTTCGTGGTAAGCGCTCAGGGTCGCAATCGGTGTGCGGAGTTCATGGGCGAGGTCTGACAGCATCCGTCGACGGGTGTCCTCGATTCCTTCGAGCCTGCTGGCCATCGTGTTGAACGCGGTTGCGAAGGTCTCCAGTTCGGTGCCTGAGGCGCTGGTCGGCACGCGCGTGGAGTAGTGCCCACGGGTGAGTTCCATTGCAGCAGTGGTCACCTGTTCGAGAGGGCGGCGGAGCCGTCGGGTGAGGAACCATGTCACCGCACCGGCAGCGAGCAGCGAGATCAGAAGACCGACCCCGACGGAGATCAAGGACGCTTCGCGGTAGGCCGTCTCGATATGGACGAGCTCAGGCGAGTTCTGTTGGTGGCCGGACTCGACGAGGTGCTGGTGGAAGATGGGTGGGCCGATCATGGCGGCGACCAGGCCGACAGTGAGGGCACCGGCGACCAGCACGATGGCCTGTCCAGCCAGGAGGCGGGTCGCCAGCCCAGCGCTGTTGGTGCGCGCTGGCGCCATCACCCTTGTCCCATCCGATAGCCCACGCCTCGGACCGTGGTGATGTATCTGCCAGTTTCGGGGTCGTCGCCGAGTTTGCGGCGCAGGTGAGCAACGTGAACATCGACGAGGTGCTCGTCGCCAACCCAGTCCGGTCCCCAGATGTCGTCAATGAGCTGGCGCCGGGAGAACGCCATCGACGGACGGCGCGCCAGAGCCATGAGCAGGTCACCGTTCGGTGGGGGTGAGGGCCACCTCGACGTCGCCCAGGTGCACACGCTGGCCGTCCGCGTCGACACGTAGTGCACCGAACACCCTGGTCGGTTCACTACGGGCGGTCCCGGAGGCGGTGGTGGATCCGGTGCGGGGTCGTCGCAGTACCGCTTGGACTCGTGCGACCAGTTCGCGGACGCTGAACGGTTTGGTGATGTAGTCGTCCGCGCCGACGGACAACCCGATGAGGGTGTCGATCTCGTCCTTTCGGGCGGTGACGACGATGACGTAGCAGTCGGTGAAGGTGCGGAGCTGACGGCACACTTCGATGCCGTCCAGCCCGGGGAGGCCCAAGTCCAGGATCACGACATCGGGTGCTAGATCACGCGCGGCTTGGACGCCGTCTGGGCCGGTGTGGACCACACTGGAGTCGAAGCCAGCGCGGGAGACGTAGGCGGCGATCATTCCGGCCAGCGTTGTTTCGTCCTCGATGATCAGGACTCGAGCGCCCGGTGGTGGTGTCGTGCTCACCCTGACAGTGTCCCTGCCCGCCGCCCACGCCACGACCTCTCTGACGGTGCCGGGGTAGATCTTCGTCAAACCTCAACCTCGCCGCGGTCCGGTCTTGAGGGTCGAGTTGCACTGTGGATCGTGACGGTGCAGCGCGCCACGACGACGGGAAGGGAGGGCGCTCATGATGTGGGGCAACGGGACCGGGATGGGCTGGTGGATGTGGCTCGTGATGGGCGGCGGCGCCCTCGCCTTCTGGGTCGTCATTGTGCTGGTGATCCGGGCCCTGCTCCCGGCCGCGCGCGTCAGGCAGGAATCGGCCCGACCGGATCCGCTCACTCTCCTCAAGGAGAGCCTGGCCCGCGGCGAGGTGAGCCTGGAGGAGTACGAACAACGCCGCCGCCTCATCGTCGATGGCCACTGACAGCGACCACCCAATGAAAGGCATCATGACTTCGCCCCTGCTCTCCCGCCGCAACGTCCTCCTCGGCGGGCTCGGCCTGGCCTCGACCGCAACGTTGGCCGCCTGCACCTCCAGTTCGTCAGGGACGGGGGTTATGCCGTCGCGCACCTTCGGCCCCCCGACGCCAGTCTCCCCCTCACCGGGACAGAAGGTGCTCGAGAAGACGTTGACCGCCCGACCGGTCAGCCTTGACCTGGGCGGGCGGACGGTGGCGACGTGGGCCTACGACGGTGCGCTTCCCGGCCCGTTGGTGCGAGCGACCGCAGGTGACTTCCTGCGCCTCACGCTCGACAACCAGCTCCCCGCAGACACCACGATCCACTGGCACGGCATCCGACTGCCAAACGCCGCCGACGGCGTCCCCGGCCTCACCCAGGATCCGGTCAAGACCGGCGGCAAGTTCGTGTACGAGTTCACCGCCCCGGATCCGGGAACCTACTTCTTCCACCCCCACGTCGGGGTCCAACTCGACCGCGGCCTGTACGCCCCAATGATCATCGACGACCCCACCGACCCCGGCCGCTACGACGCCGAATGGGTTGTGGTTCTGGACGACTGGATCGATGGCACCGGCACCACCCCCGACGAGGTGTTCAAGAAGCTGATCGCCGACGGTGGCCCCGCCAACGGAGGCGGCATGGGCGGAATGGGTGGCATGGACCACGGCTCGATGAGTCGGATGTCGATGGGGACCGGACCCTGGGGTGACGCCGGCGACGTCACCTATCCGCTGTTCTTGATCAACGGCAAACCCCCGACCGACCCGGACGTGCTGGCCGCCAAGCCGGGCCAGAAGGTGCGGCTGCGGGTCATCAACGCGGCTTCCGACACCATCTTCACCGTGGCCCTTGGTGGGCACCGGCTCACCATCACCCACAGTGACGGGCACGCGGTCGAGCCCACCGAGGTGGGCGCCTTCTACATCGGGATGGGCGAGCGGTACGACGCCATCGTCACCCTCGCTGACGGCGCCTTCCCCCTTGTGGCCCGACCGTTCGGCAAGACCAGCGGCGGCCAGGCCATGGCCGTGGTCCGTACCGGCGCCGGCGCTGCTCCTCCGGTTGCCGCTGACCCCAGCGAGTTGGCTGGCCAGGTCCTCATCGGCTCACAGTTGCGCCCGACCGAAGCAGCCAAGCTGCCGGGCAAGGAGCCGGACGCCACCGTCGACCTGGCCCTGCAAGGCTCGATGAAGCCCTACCAGTGGGGCATGAACGGCGCCAAGTACGGCGAGAACGAGCCACTGACCGTCAGGGCTGGGCGACGGCTGCGGATCAACGCCACCAACATGACGATGATGACCCACCCGCTGCACCTGCACGGGCACACTTTCGCCCTGCCCTCGGGGCTGCGCAAGGACACCGTGCTGATGGCGCCCATGCAGTCCTTCGCGATCGACCTCGACGCCGACAACGCCGGCGACTGGATGATCCACTGCCACAACATCTACCACGCAGAAGCGGGCATGATGATCGCCCTGGAGTACCGCTGATGATCACCACCACCCGACGCCGCGTCCTCGTCGCAGGGGGCGTACTCGTGACCACGACGATTCTGGCCGCGTGTGGCGCCACGACCACACCCACCGGCAATACGACGTCCATCGCGACCCCCACCGTGGCCGGAGGAGGGTCAACCTCCACCGCATCAGCAGCCAACCAACCGCCGGTCGCGATCACCCACATCCACGCTGTCGCCCGCGACCCCAAGACCGGTGACCTACTCCTGGCCACCCACGAGGGACTCTTCCGCCACGCCAACGGCGAACTCCTACAGAACGGACCGGTCATCGACCTGATGGGTTTCACCGTCGCCCCGGACGGCACCTACTACGCCTCAGGGCACCCCGGCGCAGGCGTCGACCTGCCCCAGCCGGTCGGGCTCATCACCTCCACCGACTCCGGTCGCACGTGGCGCGTCAGCTCTCGAGGCGGAGAGTCCGACTTCCACGCCCTCACCTCAAGCCCAACCAGCGTGGTCGGCTTCGATGGCACTCTTCGCAGCACCACCGACGGCGAGACCTGGACCACCCGCACCATCCCGGCTGCCCCCCGCACCTTGGCCGCGTCACCGCAAACCGGAGCACTACTCGCCACCACCGAAACCGGGCTCCTCCACAGCACCGACGACGGCCGCTCCTGGAAGGGCCTGACCCCACCCGCGACGGCCCTGCTCGCTGCGTGGGCCGACGAGCAAACCATCGTGATCGCCACCACTAACGGCCAGATCGCGACCAGCAACGACACCGGAGCGACCTGGACCCTGCAACCCAAGCGCATCGGAGCTCCACAGGCCCTGTTCGCCCAACGCGGCACCGACGGCCAGATCGAAACCATCCTCGTCGCCGACGGCGCAGTACTGCGCACCGCCGACGGGGGCGCCACCGTCGAGAAGCTCTTGTGAAGCCCGCATAGACCTAGACCAGATCTTCACCGAACCACGACCCGAGGGCCACATCGACCTCGCAGGCCGAAAGCACCCGGGGACAGCCCCGAGCACCGCAACCGAGACCAAGGGAGCAGCCATGCAACAGCAGAACACCCCGAACCCGACCTACGCACCCCTCACCCCACCCGCCGAGCCGACCTCCACCGAGTCATCCCCCACTGAGCCCGGTCGCCGCAGCGGCCACCACTGGCTGATGTGGCTATGTGCGTGCCCATGCTGCTGCTCGTGGGCACCTTGATCACGACCGGCCGGCTCGGCGCCGGCGGCCTGCTCTACGCAATGGGCTGCCTGCTCATGATGGGCGTGATGATGGCCTGGATGAACCACGGCACCAACCACGAGCACAAGCCGTGAGAACCCCAACCGCCCCACGACCCAGCATCAGGGAATACCCCTAGGGGGTATGTTTGTTGGGAGGGTGTCACCTACAGAAGAGGCCAGACCTGATGAACTCCACCCAGACGTATGCCGTCACTGGAATGACCTGTGGCCACTGCGAGAGCAGCGTCCGCGACAAGGTCTCCGCACTGCCAGGCGTGCAAGCCTGACCGTCAGCGCCGCCACCGGCGAACTGATCATCACTACTAGTGGTCACGTCTCCGACGACGCTGTCGTCAGCGCCGTCGTCGAGGCGGCTACACCGCCCGCCGCAACTGACCCACGCCTAGCTGTACTGACCCGCCAGGTTGGGTACGCGGTCTGCAGGTGTGGCGCCTTTGAGTGCGGTGTGGCCGCGGTCGTGATTGTAGGTGTGGAGGAAGTTGGGGAAGGCCGCGACGCGTTCGCTCTCGCTGGAGTAGGGGCGGGCGTAGGCCCATTCCTCTTGCAGGGTGCGGTTGAACCGCTCGACCTTGCCGTTGGTTTGCGGCCGGTAGGGGCGGGTCCACTTGTGCTTGATCCCGTGCTCGGCCAACAGGTCCCGGAACATCCGCGAGCGGTAGCAGGCCCCGTTGTCGGTCATCACCCGCTGGGTGGTGATGCCGACGGAGTTGAAGTGCTCTAGGGCGCGGGCCATGAACGCTGTCGCAGTCTCCCTCTTCTCATCGGTCAGGATCTCGGAGTAGGTGTAGCGCGAGTGGTCATCGACCGCATGGTGCAAGAACGCGTACCCCAGGTTCGGGCGGCCGTGGACCTTGCGTGGCCGGCCTTGTTCCCGGTGAGCGCTGGAGTTGCGCCCGCCCTGTGCTCGTCCGTGGATGCGATGCCCTCCGCCGTCGGGGATGCGGCCCAGCTTCTTGATGTCGACGTGGACCAGGTCCCCGGGCGCTTCGCGTTCGTAGCGCACGATCTGCCGTCGCTTCGCGCGGACCGGGGCCCCGGTTGCCGGGTCGGTCCAGGACAGGCGCAGGCACCCGTAGCGGGACAGGATCCGCTGGACCGTAGAGACGTTCAAGCCCAGGTGGTACGCGATCCGTGCTTGTACGCACGAGTAACTTTACATAACTGTTGCCGCGCCCATTGCCACTCCTCTGACCTGCAGCAACATCGAGACCGTTTGTCAGTGAGAACAGTTCTCACGTCGAACAAGCGTCCAGATTGTGCAATTTCGATCCCGGAAGAGTGCTGAACACAGCCCCGACTTTGATCGAACGGCAGTTTGACCAATGTTCGCTGCATCTCGACAATTGAGCCAACTCAGGTCAGAAGTTCGTCGCCATGTCCTTGAACCGCGAGTAGTGCCCCTGGAACGCAACGGTGATGGTGTCGGTCGGGCCGTTACGGTGCTTGGCCACGATGATGTCGGCCTCACCGACGCGCTCCGACTCCTTGTTCTGCTGGTCTTCGCGGTGCAGCAGCATCACCATGTCGGCGTCCTGCTCGATTGATCCAGATTCGCGAAGGTCACTCATCTGCGGACGCTTGTCGGTGCGCTGCTCAGGACCACGGTTCAGCTGCGAGATCGCAATCACCGGCACCTCGAGTTCCTTCGCGAGCAGCTTCAGCGCACGCGAGAACTCGGACACCTCCTGCTGGCGCGACTCGACCTTCTTGCCCGACGTCATCAGCTGCAGATAGTCGATGACGACGAGCTTGAGGTTGTGGCGCTCCTTGAGCCGGCGGCACTTCGAGCGGATCTCCATCAGCGACATGTTCGGCGAGTCGTCGATGAACAGCGGTGCGTCGGAGATGCGGCCCATCGTCTTCGCCAGCTTGGCCCAGTCTTCGTCGCGCATCGTGCCCTTGCGCATGTGCTGCAACTGGATCTCGGCCTCCGCCGACAGCAGACGCATCGAGATCTCGACCTTGCTCATCTCCAGACTGAAGACGACCGAGGTCATGTTGTTCTTGATCGACGCCGCGCGCGCGATGTCGAGTCCGATCGTCGAGTTGTGCGTCGGGATCATCGAGCGACTCGCGAGGTAGAGGTGCGATCCGTTGTCGACCTGCACGCAACGCACCGGCACCGATTCGACCGGGCGCACGTCGACGATGAACTGCGAGTCACGACGCTCGAAGGAGCGCTGACGAATCTCCTTGTGCAACAACCGCTTTCGATCGAGCCGGAACATGTCGTCGTTGCTCGAGAAGGTCAGAGTGTGAGCGATCGAGCTTGCCTCCGATCGACCGTGCACCGCCTTTCGCGACACCCCACAGCGGTAGCCCAGCGACACCACGAGCTCGCGGACGTCGGCAGCCAGCCGCTCCGAGGTCGACGTGAACTGCACGCACCCGCCCGAGGTGACGGTGCCGTCGGTGTCGAGCAGGCCCGCCAGCAACTCGCGTCGCTGCCACTCACTCGCCCGCAGGTACGACCCGGGGATGTGCTTGTCGCCGAGCACGCCGAGGCCGCGAAGCAGGCCACGCACCGTGCCGTGCTCGAGATGGCAGGTCCGGCAACGCCGCATCCCCGACGACGGCCTTCCGCAATCGGGGCAGACCGGAGGAACGGTCTTCGCCGAGACAGTCTTCGCCCGGCCGCCGCAGCTGCGTCCACACGTCTTCACTTGCGCAGTCTGCGGGACGAACTCCGCACCGCACACGACGCAGACTCGCGCCGAGATCGGCTCGACCGGCAGCTTCAGCGAGTAACGCATCCTGCCGGACGTGGCCTCGACGACCAGCCCCTCACCGCGCAACAACTCCACCATCTGGTCGTCGGCTGTCGTTATCTGCGCCGCGGCCGACGAACCGTCACCGAGCCATGCACCGAGCACGTAGGGCGACAACGGAAGGTCGGCAAGCTCACCGGCCAGCGGTGCGCTCAACCGGACACTGTGATTGCGGCGGGCGTCAGCCGTGTCGCAGCGCTGGGTTTCGAAGATCTCGACGGTGGTGCGCACCTCGGGGCCGACCTTCGCGGCCGCGCCACGCTTGCGGGCTTCCTGCTGCGCGCGGCGACTGGCGCGGGTGTCGGTGAGCCACTGGTGCTGCGCGTCGGCGGTGATGACGGTGCCGTCGGTGAACTCCACCTCGAAACACGGACGGTCGAGCATGACCCCGGTGGCCGCGACGACGCGCGTCGGCAGACCGTCTTCACCGATCAGCTCGTCGCCGACCTGCACCTCGCCCATCGTCGTCCAGCCGGTGGGCGTGGGCAGCGGGGTGTCGAGAGCGAGCGCCTTTCCGACGGCGGGCCTCGCCGCGATGACAATCATCTGCCCCGGGTGCAGACCGTTGGTGAGCGTGTCGAGCTCCTGAAACCCGGTGGGCACACCGGTCATCTGGCCGCCGTGCGACGACGCCGCCTCGATCTCGTCGGCGGTCATCTCGACCACCTCACCGAGACGCACGTAGTCTTCGGTGTCTTTGCCGGCGGTGACGCCGAAGATCTCGGCCTGGGCCGCATTGATGACGTCGACGACGTCGCCCCCGCCGTCGGACTGCCCCATCTGGACGATGCGCGTGCCGGCCTCGACGAGGCGGCGCAGCACCGCACGCTCGGCGACGATCTGCGCGTAGTAACCGGCGTTGGCCGCGGTGGGCACCGACTGGATCAGCTCGTGCAGGTAGGGCTGGCCACCGATGCGCTGCAGTTCGCCACGCTTGGCGAGCTCGTCGGCGACGGTGATCGCGTCGGCCGGCTCACCGCGTCCGTAGAGGTCGATGACCGCTTCGTAGATCATCTCGTGGGCCGGGAAGTAGAAGTCGCGCCCGTTGACCGCCTCGGCGGCGTCGGCGATCGCGTCCTTGCTGATCAGCATGCCGCCGATCACCGACTGCTCGGCGTGCCGGTCTTGCGGGGGCACCAGCCCGGGCGCGGTCTCGCCGCCACCCCCGGAGTAACCGGAGTTGCCCTGCTCGCCGTACGCCGGATTCAGATCGTCCACAACCGCCCGCTTCCCCTGGCTCGACCTTCGTGATCAACAGTTCAACAGCGACCACCGACAGCCTCGCCACTTGACTGACGAAGCACCGTACGACGCCCACGAGCGACGCGCCAAACAGGCCGCATCCGACCATGTGAGCAACCTGGGGAGAATGTGTGCGGTCCGCTGTGGACCGTTCCTCACAGGCTGTGGAATGTGCTGTGGAAAAGCTGCAGGAAACGTCCTGACCTGCGGGAACAACCTTCGTTCACCCGTCCAAGATCCGAGACCCCGCCCGCCGACAGGTGAACCGCCGAGACGTCCGGCCCTCGCGACGTCCGGGAGATGGCACGTGCCTTAATCACAGAACCAGGTCACAAAAAAGTTTCGGCCCGCACGACCGGATAGCTGGTCGTGCGGGCCGAAGCCGGATGGGCTGAGGTCAGCCGTTGGTGCTGGTCACCGAGACGCCGCTGACGTAGCTCGTGCCGCGCTCCACCGAGTTCGGCAGGGCCGCGGACAGCCAGGTGTTGCAGTTGAGCAGACCGAAGTGCAGGTGCGGCCCGCTGGAGTTGCCGGTGTTGCCCGAGGTGGCGATGCGCTGCCCCTGGGCGACCGGCTGGCCGGCCGCCACCTGGTAGCCGGACAGGTGGAAGTACACCTGGCACAGCCCCGAGGCGTCCTTGATCAGCACGTAGTTGCCGCCGCCGGCATTGGTCCAGCCGGTGTCGACGACAGTGCCGCTACGGGACGCGACCACCGAGGTGCCGATCGGCATCCCGAAGTCGATGCCGTACCGGTTGTACGCGGTGTGATGCGAGTACACCCCGTTCGGTCCCTGAGTGATCCGGTAGGTCGAGCCCTTCGCGAACGGCATCCGGTACGGCGCGTTCGGGTCACCCACCGCGGGTTGGGTGGGGGTCGTACCACCAGTCGTGGTGCCACCGGTCGTGGTGCCACCAGTTCCACCAGTGCCACCGACACCCACACAGGCCCCGCCGAGCGCGCGCCAGGTGGCGCTGTCGATCACACCGGTCGCGGGCAGACCCTTGCCGGCCTGGACGGTCTTCACCCGGGCCAACGTCGCCGGGCCGAAGTGACCGTCGACCGCCAGGCCACCGAGCTGCTGCTGGGCCGTGCGCACCAGCGACCCGCTGCTGCCGTAACGCAGCGTGGTCACCTGGCAGGGCTGGGTGTTCGTCGACGGGAAGCCGCCGAGGGCCTGCCAGGTCGCCGGACCCACCTTGCCGTCGACGTACAACCGGTGGGAGGTCTGGAAGGCCTTCACCCGCGCCAGGGTCGCCGGGCCGAAGTGACCGTCGACCGCCAGGCCGCCGATGCGGGTCTGCATCGTCTTGACGAGGTCACCGGTCGACCCGTAGGTCAGCCAGACCACGTCCGCCGGGGCGGTGGTGGTCGCGGCCCGAACCGCCGTGGTGGTCGGGGCAGCAGACGGTGCCGCGGCCGGAGCAGCGGTCACCGTGGCGGCGTCCGCGGACGGCGCCAACGCGGTGGAGGCACCGGCCGGCACGGAGACGGCGACACCCATCCCCGCCATCAGGCGAGGGGAGGTGACGACACCGGCGGCCGGGTTCGGACGACGCTTGAGGTGACGAGGCGCGGGGGAAGTGCGGAGCAACGTGGACGACCTTTCGGGTACGCGCGTGGACGGAGAGAACCTGGGTCAGCCGGTGTACCGGCCGTAACCGGACGGCGTGTTGTAGATCGGCTGGATGCGGACGACCTGGCCGGGGTATGGAGCGGCGAGCATCGTGCCCTCCGAGATCCAGATGCCCATGTGGTAGGCCGGGGTGCCGAAGAAGACGAGGTCACCCGGCTGCGGGGTGGTCACCGGGGTGAAGAAGCGCTGCTGCGCGCTGGCGACCCGCGGGATGGTGATGCCGAGCTTGGCGAACGTGTACTGGGTCAGACCCGAGCAGTCGAACCCGCCGGCCGGGGTGGCCCCGCCCCAGACGTACGGCACGCCGAGGTACTGCTTCGCTTGTGCGATGATCCGCTGGCCGAGGGTGCCGTTGGTCGGCACGTCCGGGGTGTCAGGCGTGTCGGGGGTCGTCGTCACGTCGCATGGGTAGCCGCCGGCGGCGGTCCAGGTGGCGGTGTCGACGACACCGGTGACCGGCAGGCCCTTGCTGCTCTGCAGGGCGCGGACGGCGGCGAGCGTCGCCGGGCCGAAGTCTCCGTCGGCGGCGACGTTGCCACCCAACCGGCGCTGCAGCGCAGTGACCAGCGCGCCGTTCGAGCCGTACCGGAGGGTGGTCACCTCACAAGCCGGCGGACGCGTGGTCGGCGGCTCGGTGGTCGTGGTGCCGGTGCCCGGGTAGCCGCCGAGCGCCTGCCAGGTGGTCGGGCCGACCTGGCCGTCGACGGGCAGGCCCTTCTGGGTCTGGAACGCGCGCACGGCCGCGAGGGTCGCCGGGCCGAAGCTGCCGTCCTGGGTGATGCCGAGACGCTGCTGCAGCGTCTTGACCAGCGCACCGGTCGAGCCGTACCGCAGCCAGACGACGTTGGTGTCGGTCGTGGTGCCGCCCGTCGTCCCATCGGTCGTTCCACCCGTGGTGCCGCCGGTCGTTCCACCGGTCGTGGTGCCCGGGAAACCACCGAGGGCCTGCCAGGTCGCGGGGCCGACGACTCCGTCGACCAGCAGGCGCTTCTGCGCCTGGAACGTGCGCACGGCCGCGAGGGTCGCCGAGCCGAAGCTGCCGTCCTGGGCGATGCCCAGACGCTGCTGCAGCGTCTTCACCAGCGCACCCGTCGAGCCGTACTTCAAACTCACGACGGTCGGTGCCGGGGTGGTGCGGACGGTGCTCGCCACGCTGGTGGTCTGCACGGGCGTCGCTGCCTTGACCGGAGCGACAGCGGCACCCGCGGGAGCGGTGAGCGTGCTGGCCGCGGTCACCGGCAGGGTGAGCGCCGCACCGCCGAAGACGACCGCTTTACGTGCCGTGACCGCGGGAGCGATCTTGGCGACGAGGTTGGGGCGCTGCTTCTGGTGCCGAGGCGTGGTGATCCTCATCGGTCCCTCTCGAAACGTCGTTCTCGTGGCGTGTCTCGGTCAGCCCCGACCCCGCTGTCACGGGGGCGGACGACGTCTCCGGACCGGGCCGAGGACGAGCTGCCGCAAGGACTATGCCCGCTGTCGGTTCTCTGTGGTAGCCGTGAGTGGTGTAAATCGGCGTGTCAGTTCTTGCCCATGTGGCTTTTGTGGCGTATGTGACGAACGGGACGAAGCGTGCCTTGCGGGTCAGAAGTACTGTTTGCCGCGGAATCGCGCGGGATTTCGGCGTGCCCGTAACACTCCGCTCGAAAATCGCTATCGAACGACACGCCGAACCACGAATTTCTTGTAGTTTTCTCAAATTTTGAGATGAACCCTCATCCACCCCGTGGGCACGGGCTCGGCACAGCTGGCGCAACGGGCCACAGCAGCGCCCTCAGTGCGCCCTCCAACTGCACTGTCCGACACCAAGACTGGACACCAGACCGTCCGCAGGAAGGCCCAGGCGCCCCGCCGGAGCTCGGCGGGGCCCTTCGGTTGGTCAACCGTCCAGCTGAAACATTTCGGCGTGTCTGTTCCGATGCAGAACTCCTGGACCGCGACGCGTGTTAGCGGCCGCGGCACACTGCCACAGACAGCGACGACCCGCCCCACACCGTCGAGCGGTGTGGGGCGGTTCGAGAGACTGCCGAAGGGCAGGACCGATCAGAAGCGGCCGTAGCTCTTGTAGCCGTAGATCTTCTTGGTGACGATCACGGTGCCAGGCATGCGAGCCGAGACCTCGTAGCCGTTACCGGCGTAGATCGACACGTGGTAGGCCGGGAAGCCGGAGAAGACCAGGTCACCCGGCTGCGGGGTGTACACGCGGCGAGCAGCGGACTGCTGGGCGCTGGCGGTACGCGGGATGTTGATACCGGCCTTGCGGTAGACGTACTGGGTGAAGCCCGAGCAGTCGAAGCCGCGGGGGGTGGTGCCACCCCAGACGTAGGGCACACCGTGGTACTGCTGCGCGATGCGCACGATCGACGAGCTGCTCGCGGTGCGGACGGTGCTGCGCGAGGTCGACGCGGCCGACATGCCCGGGACGCCGCCGAGGGCGCGCCAGGTGGCGTCGTTCGCCCACCCGGTGACGGCGAGGCCCTTGCGCCACTGGAACGAACGCAGGGTGGCCAGCGTCTTGGGACCGAACTGACGGTCCTTCGCGATGCTGTAGCCGGCGCGCTGCAGGCGGTACTGGAGCAGCTCAACGTAGTAGCCGGTGGACCCGTAGGCGACGTTCCAGCCCGCGGTCTTGACCGGGGCGGCCTTCACCGGGGCGGCAACGGCGGCCGGCGCCGGAGCGGCGGAAGCAGATTCGGCCAGAGCGACCGGGACAACAGTGGCGGTCGCGGCGGCGACAGCGAGACCACGGCGGCCCACGACGTTGGAGACGAGGCTGGGCTCGTGCTTGAGATGACGCGGCTTGTAGGAACCCATTGCGGGGATAACCCTTCGGCACTTGACGATGAGGACAATGCAACCGATCCGGATGGATCGATTGCGGTACTGCTGGCTGCTCGGCTACCCCCAAGTGAGCGAACTGCCCGGACCAGAGTGCCCGAAAATCGCTTCGGTTCCGAACCGGAGGCAAAGTTTTCGCAAAGTGGCCCCACAGGTGGCCCTGCCCGCCACGGTTGTCGGGCTAGCCCCACCCCGGAGGAGGTGCCGTGACCATTCCGTGATTATCCGCGCCATTGCAGGGAAGAACGGACTTCGGCCAAACCCCGCGTGCGGAGTCTGTTGACGGGTTCACTACCCATCCACATTTCGAGATTTGCTAGGTCCGAAATATGGACACCGGCGTGGCCGGAGCCCTCCTCGGGGGTCGATCGGGCCCTCGGACACCCCGTCTGATACCGGTCGGTAGGCCCCACCGGCCACCCATTTCACTCCAGCCCATCCTGTCTGTCCGTCCGCGCACAGCGAGCTCCTCGGCAACGGCTCCCGACCGGAGGTCGCGCACCATCGTTCGACGGCCCTCCTACGGTGGTGCCCATGCCAGAACGCGGACCCGACACCACCTCCGACCAGGCGCCCGCCATGCCACACTCCGACGCGCGGCAGATCCTGCGCCTCGCCGTCCCCGCGTTCCTCACCCTCATCGCCGAGCCGCTCTTCCTGCTCACCGACAGCGCGATCGTCGGCCACCTCGGCACCACCTCACTCGCCGCGCTCGGTGTCGCCTCGGCCGTACTTCTCACTGCGGCAGGCGTGTTCGTGTTCCTTGCCTATGCGACCACGTCGGTCGTCGCCCGCCGGACGGGCGCCGGGCGACGCGCCGCCGCGCTCGAGGCCGGCGTCGACGGACTCTGGCTCTCACTGGTGCTCGGCCTTCCGACGGCCGGCCTCGTCGCCGCGTTCGCCGGCCCGCTCACCCGACTGATGGGCGCCACCGGCGAGGTCGTCGACCCCGCCACCACCTACTTGCGGATCGCGGCGGCCGGCATCCCGTCACTGCTCATGGTGTCGGCCGCGACCGGAGTGCTGCGCGGCCTCCAGGACACCCGCACCCCGCTGATCGTCGCGACCGCGGGCTTCGGCGCGAACGCGCTGCTCAACTACCTGCTGGTTTATCCCGCGGGCCTCGGCATCGCCGGCTCCGCGATCGGAACCGTTGTCGCACAGACGGGTACGGCGCTGGTGCTCGCGGCGTTCGTCGTCCGGAAGGCCCGTGAGGCGGGCGCCCGACTCGCCTTCCACCCCGGCGACGTGCTCGCCGCCGCACGCACCGGCGGCCCGCTGCTGGTGCGTACCATCGCCCTGCGCGCCGCGTTCCTGCTCACGACCTGGGTGGCGGCCTCGCTCGGGGTGGTCACCCTCGCCGCGCACCAGGTGGCGATGAACGTCTTCAGCCTGCTGGCCTTCGCGCTCGACGCCCTCGCGATCGCGGCACAGGCCCTCATCGGCACGGGCCTCGGCGCCGGCGACTCCCAATACGCCCGCCGCGCAACCGGTCTGATGACCCGCTGGGGCTGGATCGGCGGGCTGGTCCTCGGCATCATCACCGCGCTCACCGCCTGGATCCTGCCGCCGCTGTTCTCCCAGGACGACGCGGTGCGCTCGAGCCTCACCGTCGCACTGCTCGTGCTGGCCGTGACCCAACCGATCTCCGGTGCGGTGTTCGTGCTCGACGGCGTGCTCATGGGCGCCGGTGACAACAAGGCCCTCGCCTGGTTGAGCATCGGCACCCTGGTCGCCTATGCACCCGTGTTGCTGGTGCTGCGCGCCCACGGCGACGAGTTCAGCGAGCACGCCGCGATCGGGCTGCTCTGGGCCTCGCTCGGGTGGTTCATGGTGGCCCGCTGGATCGCGCTGCGCTGGCGCTCGCGCGGGGACGCCTGGCTGGTCACCGGCGCCTGACCGCCGTCCGCAGGTTTTCGACGACGGGCTCGACCACCGGGTGCGGGCACGATGAAGCGCCCGCCTCCCCGGAGGGAGACGGGCGCTTGCGTGTGAAGCCCGGCGCCTTACTTGGCGGCGACGACGTTCAGCTTGAGGGTCGCGGCGACCTCCGGGTGGAGGCGGACCTGGACCTCGTGCTCGCCGAGCGAGCGGATCGGCTGCGCGACCTGGACGGTGCGGCGGTCGATCGAACCGACACCGGCAGCCTTGACCGCGTCGGCGATCTCGGCGGTGGTGACGGCACCGAACAGGCGACCGGACTGGCCGGCGCGCGCCTGCAGGTTGACCTTGCCGGCCTCCAGCTGACCCTTGAGCGACTTGGCGTCGTCGAGGGACTTCACCGCGCGCACCTCGCGGGCCTTGGTGATCGCCTCGACCTGCTTCTGTCCGCCCTTGGTCCACGGGGTGGCCAGGCTGCGGGGCAGCAGGTAGTTGCGGGCGTAGCCGTCCTTGACGTCGACGACGTCGCCGGCGGAGCCGAGACCGTGCACCTCGTGGGTGAGGATGATCTTCATTGGTGGGTGTCCTTTCCTACGCCGGATCAGCGAGCGGAGCTCGAGTACGGCAGCAGGGCCATCTCACGCGCGTTCTTGACGGCGTTGGCGATGAGGCGCTGCTCCTGCACGGACACACCGGTCACGCGGCGGGCGCGGATCTTGCCGCGGTCGCTGATGAACTTGCGCAGCGTCGCGACGTCCTTGTAGTCGATCTTCTCGACCTTCGCCGCCTTCAGCGGGTTGGCCTTCTTCTTGGGCTTACGCACAACGGGCTTGGCCATCGTGGTGCTCTCCTTCTGGTTCAGGGAGCCCGAGCGAACTCGGGATGGTGAGTTTGTTCAGGTGGTGCGGAGCGGGTCCGCACCGGTGCGAGTCAGGACAGGACTCGGAGACGATCAGCGACGATCGAAAACGATCGGGTCGATCAGAACGGGGGCTCGTCGTAGGACGGGCCGGTGCTCCAGCCGCCCTGACCGCCGCCGTTGTTGTTGCCGGACGGTGCGCTGGTCGCCCACGGGTCTTCCTGCGGCGCTCCGCCGCCGAAGTTGCCACCCTGGCCACCGCCCTGACCGCCGCCACCGAAGTTGCCGCCGCCCTGGCCACCGCCCTGGCCACCGCCGAAGTTTCCGCCGCCCTGGCCGCCACCGAAGTTGCCGCCGCCACGCTGGGTCTTGGCGACCTTCGCGGTGGCGTAACGCAACGACGGACCGACCTCGTCGACGTCGAGTTCGACGACGGTACGCTTCTCGCCTTCCTTGGTCTCGAACGAACGAGACTTCAGACGGCCCGACACGATGACCCGGGAACCGCGGGTCAGCGACTCCGCGACGTTCTCGGCGGCGTCACGCCACACCGAGCACCGCATGAACAGCGTTTCGCCGTCCTTCCACTCATTGGTCTGTCGGTCGAACTGGCGCGGCGTCGAGGCCACGGTGAAGTTCGCGACAGCTGCACCGGACGGCGTGAAACGCAGCTCCGGGTCTTGAGTGAGGTTGCCGATGATGGTGATGACGGTGTCGCCGGCGGCCATGGTGTTGTCCTAACTCGTGACGATTGGAATCAGGCGTCGGCGCGCAGCAGCTTGGTACGCAGAACGGACTCGTTGAGTCCGAGCTGACGGTCAAGCTCCTTGGCGGTTGCCGACTCCGCGGTCATGTTGACCACGGCGTAGATGCCCTCGGACTGCTTCTTGATGTCGTAGGCCAGGCGACGGCGGCCCCACAGGTCGACGTTGTCGACGGTGCCACCATCCTTGGTCACGACTGCAAGCCACTTGTCCAGCGACGGCTGAACGGTGCGCTCGTCAAGCTCGGGGTCGAGGATGATCATGAGTTCGTACTGACGCATGCGTAAACCCACCTCCTTTGGTCTCAAGCGGTCACGCCGATCTGACGTGACAGGAGGTTTACTGCGTGCTCACGCTCGGCCGGCGGCGTGGAAGCCGGCTGGGGTCGAACGGGAACGCAGGTCAGTCTAGGCCGGGCCGCCGACAATCTCCGAATCGTCGCCGCCTGTGGAGAAATTGCCGTGGGCCAGATCGGCCACGAGTTGCCGGTCGGCCTCGGCGGCCGATTCGGGATCGTGGTGGTCCTGCAACTTCTCGGCGCTCTCCCAACTAATCCATGCCACCGACACCCAGGCGACGAGTCGGGTGACCACGAAGATCAGGTAGGTCTGCCACGCCACACCCTTGACGCCGCCGGTGCGGGTCGCGATGAACAGCATCGTGATGACGAAGGTGACGATCTCGACGCCGGCCCACACGAGGTGCTCGCGCCACCGGAACGCGGTGAGCGCCAGGAAGGGCAGGATCCACAGCGCCTGCTGCACCGGGAACGACTTGCCGGTGACGCACACGATGACCAGCATCGTCAGCGCCAGCGGCGCGAGCGGTGTCAGATGAGCCGGACGCCGCACCAGGTAGGCGCCCACGAGCAGCGCGAGCAACCAGCCGAAGACCGCCAGCCAGGTGGCCGCGGACGGGTCGACGTCGACCTTGAGCAGGGTGAGCAGGAACCACGGCGAGCCGTAGCCCGGACCCGCGGCGTTCCAGTTGCGGTAGACGGTGAACGGGTCGCCGCCGGCCAGGTAGGCGACCGCGAGGCAGGCGACGGCGGTGACCGTGCCGGCGCCCAGCATCCGGGCCAGCGCCTCGCTGCGACGGTCGCGCAGGGCGACCAGGGCGATCGCCGCGACGATGACCAGCGGGTAGGAGCGCGCCATCGTCGCGGCGCCGAGCGCGATGCCGGCCAGCGCGGGCCGTTCACGCACCCAGAACAGGAACCCGAAGGTCGCGAGCGCGACACCGAACATCTCCAGGGAGATCAGCGATGCGGTGATGAGCACCGGGCTGAGGGCGACGTGGGCCGCCAGCCACGGGGTGCCGCGCAGCAGGTGGGCGGTCGCGATGACCGTCGCAGCGACGAGCAGCGCGACGACCACTGCGCAGATGGCGAAGTAGTACTGCTGCACGGGAAGGCCCGATCCGCTCGGCACCACCTTGCGCAACACCCAGTGCAGGATCGCGGTGAGCACCGGTTGGTTCTCCCCCGGTCCACCCTTGGCCCAGGGTCCGCCGTCGACGTTGAGACCGACGGCGACGTCGGAGTAGCAGGAGCGCCACAGCGAATCGGGCGCCGACCAACCGTTCTTGACGCAGTAGGTCTTCTGCCCGACACCGAGGGCGACCATCACCGATGCCAGCGCACTCAGCACCGTCACCGCGTAGGAGATGCCGCGTCGTCCGACCGCGGCGTACCGGCCGGTCGGGCCGCCGATCACCTGGGTCGCCCAGCCGGCCACCTGCTCGCCGCGGCTCGGCACGGTGAGCCGGAGGTTGTCCTCGGGGCTGCTGGGGGTCACGCTCCGCAGGATACGGCCAGAAGCGGTCGGACGCCGGTCACGGGTTCGGCGGCGCGGTGGCCGTCGGCGCCTGGGTGGCGGTTTGTGCTGCCCCGGTGCCCGGCGGCGGCGCGGTCGACGAGGGCGCAGCAGTGGTCGACGGCGGTTGGGTCACCGACGGCTGGGTCGACGTGCTCGACGGCGGGGCCGTCGTGGTCGAGGTGGTGCTGCTCGTCGTGCTGCTCGTCGAGGTGGTCGTCGACGTCGTGCTGCTCGTCGTGCTGCTCGTCGTGCTGCTCGTCGTGGCCGACGTGGTGGTGCTGGTCGACGTGCTGGTGCTCGACGGACGGGTCGAGGTGACCGGCGGCGGCACGTACTCGGTGGCCGGCTGCTTGCCCTGCACATTGCCCGGCTGCGGCAACTGGGCGACGGGCTGACCGCGCAGCGCGGCGTTCATGAAGTCGGCCCAGATGCTCGCCGGCACCTGTCCGCCGTAGAAGTCGGCCCCCTCCGAAGCGAGCGACTCGGTGCCGTCGCCGGCATACATGCCGACGGACGCCGTGAGCTGGCCGGGGGTGAAACCGGTGTACCAAGCGGCCTTGAACTCGTCGGTCGTGCCGGTCTTGCCGGCCGACGGACGGGTGAACCCGGCGCGTTGGAGGGAGTCGTATCCCGTGCCGCCGGCCTTGTTGACCCCGGCCAGCGCGGTGGTGACGTCGGCGGCGACGTCCTTGTCGATGACCTGCTCGGTCTTGGGCTTGGCCGTGTAGTCGTAGTCGCCCGACACGCTCGTCACCTTCGCGATGACGTAGGGGTCGGCGCGCTTGCCCTCGTTCGAGATCGTGCTGTAGGCGCGGGCCATGTCGATGACCTTGGTCGAGGCGGTGCCGAGGATGTTGGTCGTGTCGTCGCCGAGCCCCGGGCTGTTCTGCGGGATACCCGCCTTGATCGCGGCCGCGCGGGTCTTCGCCGGACCCATCTCCAGGTTGAGCCGCAGGAACGCGGTGTTGACCGAGTGGGCCGTGGCGTACGACAGGTTGATGTCGCCGTACGACACGCCGCCGCTGTTGCCCAGCGGCTTGTCGAGACCGGGCAGCTTGAGCGGGCTGGCCCCGCTGAACCGGCTGCGCAGGCTGTATCCGTTCTCGAGCGCGGCGACCAGACCGAACGCCTTGAAGCTCGAACCGCCCTGCGGCGCCGCTTGGGTCGCCGCGTTGTAGTTGTTCTTCTGGTAGTCGCGTCCGCCGTACATCGCCACGATCGCGCCGTCGGGCTTCTGCGCGATGAGACCGGCGTGCAGCGTCTTGGTCGAGGCGACGTTCGGGACGTTGTCGTCGACCGCGCGCACCGCGGCGTCCTGCGAGGTCTTGTCGATCGTCGTCGTGATCCGCAGACCACCGCGGTCGATGTCGGCGTCGCTCAGCTTCAGCGTGCTCTTGAGCTCGTTGCGCACCGAGGCGGTGATGTAGCCCGTCGGGCCGCTGCCGTACGTCGGCGCCTTGCGGTCGGCGACGTTCGGGTAGCGCTGCTGGTCACGGGTCGCCTGGTCCATCCAGCCCAGCTGCACCATGCCGTCGAGCACGTACGTCATCCGCGCCCGCACGGCCTCCTTGGCGCGCGCGCCGTTGGCTGGGTCGTAGAGGCCGGGGGCGTTGATCACCGACGCGAGGAACGCACCCTCGGACGGGTTGAGCCTCGAGACGTCCTTGTTGAAGTAGGCCTTGGACGCCGCCTGGATGCCGTAGGCGTTGCGGCCGAAGTAGGTGTTGTTGAGGTAGTTCTTGAGGATCTCGTCCTTGGAGTACTTCTGGTCGATCTTGATCGAGATCATCACTTCCTTCAGTTTCCGGCTGACCGTGCGGTCTTGGGTGAGGAAGTAGTTCTTCACGTACTGCTGGGTGATCGTCGAGCCGCCTTGTTGCTGGCCGCCGCGCAGGTTGGTCCAGAAGGCGCGCACGATGCCGGTGACGCTCACACCGTTGTTCTTGTAGAAGTTGCGGTCCTCGGCGGCGAGGAACTCCCGCTGCACGACGACGGGCACCTTCGCGAGTTCGACGTCTTCACGGTTGACCGTGCTGAAGCGGTCGAGCTCGGTCTTGCCGTCGCTGTAGTAGACGACCGACAACTGCTTGGCGGCATCGGCGTTCGGCTGCGGGATGTCGGTGCGCAGGTAGATGACGACCAGGGCGATGAACCCGATGAGACCGAGCACGAAGAATCCGAGCAGGGTGCGCAGCAGCACCTTCAGCCACAGCGGTCGCTGCTTGCGGCGCGGCTTGCCGCCCGATCGCTTGGCGGCGGAGCCCTTGCCGCCGGAGCCCTTGCCGCCGGAGCCCTTGCCGCCGGAGCCGGCCGGACGGCTGCTGCCGGCGGGGGTGCGCGCGGGCTTGCTGCCGCCCTTGGCGTTGCTGCTGTCGGTCACCGGGAGAGCGTAACGCGGACATCTGTTCACCAGCTGTTCGTCGTTTTCAAATGCGCGACACGCCGATGTATCGCCCCGATACATCGGATGCCCTATGATCGACCAGACAAAGCATCACTTTGTCACCTGATCGATGCATTTGGCCCATTTGTCACCGCTACTCGAAGGAGGTCCACCGTGTCCCGACGCGGAGCCACCCTCGAACTCGCGGTGCTCGGGCTGCTGCACGAGCAGCCGATGCACGGCTACGAGTTGCGCAAGCGACTCGCCGGCGTGCTCGGCGCCTTCCGTGCCGTGTCGTACGGCTCGCTCTACCCCTGCTTGAAGGGTCTGGTCGCGCGCGGCTGGATCACCGAGCACGCGGAGCAGATCGGCGGCAAGCGTCCGCGGATCAGTTACGAACTGACCGCGGAGGGCAAGGAGCAGTTCCAGACGCTGATGGAGCACACCGGCCCGATGACCTGGGAGGACGACACCTTCGACGTCCACTTCGCGTTCTTCGGCCGGGCCAGCAGCGACGTCCGGCTGCGCATCCTGGAGGGTCGCCGCTCGCGCCTGGAGGAGCGGCTCGACGCCGCCAGGGAGCAGGCGCGGGTGCGCCGCGAGCGCACCGACCGCTACACCGCCGAACTGCACCGGCACGGACTCGAGTCGACCGAGCGCGAGGTGCGCTGGCTGACCGAGCTCATCGAGACCGAACGCGGCGGTCCGCCGCGCGACGACCGGTCGACCTGATCCGTCGACCCACAGACACCCCGCGCGTCATTTCATGAACAAGCCCGTAGAACAAGGAGATTCACTCATGGGTTCGATCCGCGTCGCCATCGTCGGCGTCGGCAACTGCGCCAGCTCGCTGGTGCAGGGCGTCGAGTACTACAAGGACGCCGACGCGTCCGCGTCCGTCCCCGGCCTGATGCACGTCAAGTTCGGTGACTACCACGTCAGCGACGTCGAGTTCGTCGCCGCGTTCGACGTCGACGACAAGAAGGTCGGCAAGGACCTCTCCGAGGCGATCAACGCCTCCGAGAACAACACCATCAAGATCTGCGACGTGCCGACCAAGGGCGTCGAGGTGCAGCGTGGTCACACCCTCGACGGCATCGGCAAGTACTACGCGCTGACGATCGACGAGTCGGCCGCCGAGCCGGTCGACGTCGTGCAGGCGCTCAAGGACGCCAAGGTCGACGTGCTCGTCTCCTACCTGCCGGTGGGTTCGGAGCAGGCCGACAAGTTCTACGCGCAGTGCGCGATCGACGCGGGCGTCGCCTTCGTCAACGCGCTGCCGGTCTTCATCGCGTCCGACCCGGAGTGGGCCGCGAAGTTCGAGGCCGCAGGCGTGCCGATCATCGGTGACGACATCAAGAGTCAGGTCGGCGCCACCATCACCCACCGCGTGATGGCGAAGCTGTTCGAAGACCGTGGCGTGGTGCTCGACCGCACCTACCAGCTCAACGTCGGCGGCAACATGGACTTCAAGAACATGCTCGAGCGCGAGCGCCTGGAGTCGAAGAAGATCTCCAAGACGCAGGCCGTCACCTCCAACCTCAACGGCCCGCTGGCCGGCGTCGGCGCCGACGACCGCAACGTGCACATCGGCCCGTCCGACTACGTCGCCTGGCTCGACGACCGCAAGTGGGCGTACGTGCGCCTCGAGGGTCGCGCGTTCGGTGACGTGCCGCTGAACCTGGAGTACAAGCTCGAGGTCTGGGACTCCCCGAACTCGGCCGGCATCATCATCGACGCGATCCGCGCCGCGAAGATCGCCAAGGACCGTGGCATCGGCGGCGCCCTGCTGTCGGCTTCTTCGTACCTGATGAAGTCGCCGCCGGAGCAGCGCGAGGACACCGAGGGCCGCGCCAAGCTCGAGGCGTTCATCAAGGGCACCGAAGAGCGCTGAGTTCTCTTACGGTCTCTGCGTTGACCCCCGTGGCAGGCGCTTCGCTTGCCACGGGGGTCAGTCGTCCCGACCGCGTGAGCCTTCCGCTGTGGTCGTGCCCGTGGCGTAGACCCTGCGTAAGGCACGGTGAACGTCCGATCCCGGAAGCCCTTCGGGCACCCTTGGATCATGGACACCACCCGAACCATCGACCTCAACGCCGACCTCGGGGAGTCGTTCGGCCAGTGGCGCCTCGGCGACGACGCCGGGATGCTCGCGCTGGTGACCTCGGCCAATGTCGCCTGCGGTTTCCACGCCGGTGACCCGCGCACGCTGCTCGACACCTGCGAAGGGGCGGTGCGCCACGGCGTGAGCATCGGGGCGCAGGTGGGCTACCACGACCTGGCCGGGTTCGGACGCCGGTTCATCGACGTCGCGCCCGACGATCTGCTGGCCGACGTGCTCTACCAACTGGCCGCCCTCGACGGTCTGGCCCGCACCTGCGGTGGCCGGGTGTCGTACCTCAAGCCGCACGGCGCGCTCTACAACACGGTGGTGCACCACGAGGAGCAGGCCGACGCCGTGGTGCAGGCGGTCGTCCGCTACAGCGGCGACACCCCGCTACCGGTGCTCGGCCTGCCGGGCTCGGTGTTCCTGGCCCGTGCCGAGGAGGCCGGGCTGCCGGTCGTCCGCGAGGCGTTCGCCGACCGCGCCTACACCCCGACGGGCACGCTGGTCAGTCGGCGGGAGCCGGATGCCGTGTTGCACGACCCGCAGCAGATCGCGGCCCGCGTGGTGCGGCTGGTGACCACCGGCGAGCTGGTCGCGGTCGACGGCAGCACCCTTGCGGTGCAAGCCGATTCGATCTGTCTGCACGGTGACACCCCGGGCGCGGTGGAGATGGCTCGCCAGGTGCGGGCGGCACTGGACGACGCGGGGGTCGCAGTGCGGGCGTTTACGCCGTGAGGCTGCTGCCCTGCGGCGACGGCGCGATTCTGGTCGAACTGCCCGATGCCGACACCCGGCGCCGGCTCGACGCGACCCTGCGGCGCACCCCGATCGACGGCGTGTTGGAGCACGTGCCGGCGGCCACCACCGTGCTCGTGCGGGCCGAGCCCGGCGACCTCGTCCGGGTGGCCGGTGAACTGCGGCAGTTGCGGCTGCTCAACGCCGACTCCGGCAGATCGGTCGACGACCTCACCATCCCGGTGATCTACGACGGGGCCGACCTCGCCGAGGTCGCCGCGCTGCTCGACCTCACCGTCGCCGAGGTGATCGCCCGGCACACCGGCCAGATCTGGACGGTCGAATTCGCCGGTTTCGCACCGGGATTCGGCTACCTGATCGGTGACGACGACAACCTGACGGTGCCCCGCCGCGAGACCCCGCGCACGCGCATCCCGGCCGGCTCGGTGGGCCTGGCCGATCAGTTCTCCGGGGTCTACCCGAAGGCCTCACCCGGCGGCTGGCAGTTGCTGGGCCACACCGAGTTGGCCATGTGGGACGTCGACCGCGACGACCCCGCGCTGCTGATCCCGGGCCGCCGCGTCCGCTTCGAGGCGGTGTCGGCGTGACGCTCACCGTGCTGGCCGTCGGGGCGCAGGCCACCGTGCAGGATCTCGGCCGACCGGGGCACGCCGGCCTTGGGGTTCCGGTCGGCGGCGCGGCCGATCGCGAGGCGCTGCGCAGCGCGAACCGCGCGGTGGGCAACCCGGTCGACGCCGCCGCGCTCGAACTGCTCCTCGGCGGCCTGGAGGTGCAGACCGACAGCGCCGCGATCCTGGCGGTGACCGGCGCCCCGTCGTCCGTCTGGCGGAACGCCGTGCCGGTGCCCTTCGGTGAGTCGTTCGCCGTCCGCCCCGGCGACCGGGTGCGCATCGGCACCCCGGTGATCGGCCTGCGCAGCTACCTCGCCGTGCGCGGCGGGTTGCGTGCCGCGCAGCTCTACGGCAGCGCGAGCACGAACCCGACGGCCGATCTCGGCCCGGCGCCGCTGGCTCCCGGCGATCGGTGGGAGCTCGCCGACAGCGCGGACGACGAACCGACCCTCGGCTTCAGCCCGACGTCGACGGTGCACCCGCCCCAGCAGGAGTTGACCGTGCGCGTGGTGCTCGGGCCGCGCGACGACTGGTTCACCGGCCCGGCCCTGCAGCAGCTCACCTGGGCGTCGTGGGAGGTGAGCGCCGAGGCCGACCGGGTCGGCGTGCGGCTCACCGGCCCCACCATCGAGCGGGCCCGCACCGGCGAACTCGCCAGCGAAGGCATGGTGCGCGGCGCGATCCAGGTGCCCGCTTCAGGTCAGCCCATCGTCTTCGGACCCGACCACCCCACGACCGGTGGCTACCCGGTGATCGGCGTCGTGGTCGATGCCGATCTCGACCAGCTGTGGCAGGCGCGGCCGGGCACCGGCGTACGATTCCGGACGGTGCCGCCGCCCTGGTGACGCGCGCCGTCCCAGGTTGTCGGCAGCGTCCCAGGCAATAACGTGGGACGCTGCCGATAACGGGGGACGCGGTCGCTGCGGGACCGCGGTTACAGCTTGAGGTCGCGGGCGCGCTGCCCGAACTTCTCCTGCACGAACAGGTGGCTGGTGAGGATCTGCTCGGCACCGAGCGCCTCTGCGCGGCCCTGCACGTCGTGCACACCCTCCGACAGCAGGTCGAGTTGCTCGTTGAGCAGGTCTTGCCCGGTCTTTCCGTCGTGCAACACCGAGGTGTTGGCGGTGGTCGGCGGCAGCGCGAGGTAGGAGCGGATCGCCTCGCCGGCGAAGTCGGTGTGGATCTGCTCCAACTCGAAGCGCAGCTTCGCCGCGCCGGCGCCCCGCTCGTTCAGGTAGGCGAGCGTCTCGAAGCACTGCAGGTTGAGCGCCTTCGCCCGCTTGGCACTGTCGGCCGGCAGTCGGGGGTGCTGTGCGAGCACGGTGAGGCTCTGCGGCTGGGGCGTCTGCTGCTCGGCGGAAGGCGTGGGCTGCACCACCGGTGCCGGCGGCCAGGCATTGACCAGCTGGGTGCGCTTCGACTGCCACTCCCGCCGTCCGACCGACCGGCCTCGCCGTCCACGGTGAGAGTGGTGCGAGTAGTGCGAGCGGCCGCCCATGAGCGCGATCGCCGTGGCGACGGCGAGCGGGATGAACACCCACGCGGCGCCGAACAGCCCGAACAGTGCGGTGCTGGCGAGCACCCGAAGCCCTTCGTTGGAGTGCCGCTTCACGATGTTGCCGCCGGCGAACACGAAGAACGCCGCGAGCGAGATCGCGGCCGCCGGGTGCACCACCCAGCCGGCACCGAGCACGGACAGCACGAGCAACAGCGCCGTCAACACCAGCGCGCGCCGGTTGCCGTCGGCGCCCTTCACCCAGACGATGCCGGCGTACATCGCCAGCATCACCGCGGCCACGGGGTGCACGATCCACAACATCGAGGATCCCTCCCGTCCCGTCGAAGTCCGTCGCGCCACCGTCACCGCATCGATGCCATACCGACACAGGCGGGCGCCTGGCTTTCAGGGTACGTCGGCGCCGCGCCCCTGCCCATGGGCCGAATGTCACGGACGCCGGATTGTCGGGCGCCCTGCCGCCGCTTTGTCGGGCCTGCCCGACAAGGCCAGCACACGGACGCCCGCATCGCCCCGCCGACGCGTGACTAGGATCACCGAAAAGACGCCGTCGAACGAACGAGGACCCCCGTGCGCACCGACTCCTTCCGGCTCGCGACCAGCGACGACACATCGATCTTCGTCAATCACTGGTCACCCGACGATTCCCCGCGCGCGATCGTGCTCGTCGCGCACGGGATGGCCGAACACTCCGACCGGTACGAACGGTTCGCGCAGGCGCTGACGGCGTCCGGTTACGAGGTCTACGCCCCCGACCACCGCGGCCACGGCCGCACCTCGGCCGAGACCGGGGTCGGTTACTTCGCCGACGAGGCCGGGTTCGACCGCGTCGTCGACGACCTGCACGAAGTCTTCGTCCGGGCAACCACCGACCACCCCGACCTGCCGGTCTTCCTGTTCGGCCACTCGATGGGTTCGTTCCTGTCACGGGCCTATGCCGCGAAGTACGGCGCCGGGCTCACCGGGCTGGTGCTGTCCGGCACCGCCGGCTCGCCCGGCGCGCTCGGCAAGGTCGGCCGCGCGCTCGCCCTCGCGCAGGGACGCGTCCGCGGACGCAGGCACCGCTCGGGCCTGATGGACAAGCTCACGTTCGGGCAGTACAACGCCGCGTTCAAACCTAACCGCACCGACTTCGACTGGCTCTCGCGCGACCCCGAGGAGGTCGACAAGTACGTCGCCGACCCCAAGTGCGGGGAACTGTTCACCGCCGGCTTCTTCGCCGACCTGCTCGACGGCCTCGAGCGGGTGAACGACGACGCGGAGGTGTCAGGCACACCGTCCGAGCTGCCGGTGCTGTTCGTCTCCGGCAGCGCAGACCCGGTTGGCGGCAAGGACGCCAAGGGCGTTCAGGCGGCCGCCGCCCAGTTGCGCAAGGTCGGCGTCCGCGACGTGACCACGACGATCTACCCCGAAGCGCGCCACGAACTGCTCAACGAAACCAACCGCGACGAGGTGACGGCCGACGTGATCGCCTGGCTCGACGCACACCTGACCGACTCGACGAAGGGTGTCGCCTGATGATCGACTCCACCGTGACCCGCAGCAGCACCGTCTCCGACATCGTCCGTCGCAGCGGCGCCCGGTTCGGCGACAAGATCGCCGTCCGCTTCGCCGACCGCGAGTGGACCTACCGGCAGCTCGACGCCGCGGTCACCCGCGTCGCGCACCATCTGAGCGAGACGCTCGGCATCCCGCCGCGCGCCCGCATCGCCACGCTCGGCAAGAACTCCGACGCCTACCTGATCACGTTCCTCGCGTGCGCCCGGGCCGGTTACATCCACGTGCCGCTCAACTACAACCTGCTCGGCCGCGAGCTCGATCACCTGATCCACAACTCCGGCAGCAAGGTCGTGCTCGCCGACCCCGATCTCGCGGGGCGCCTGGCCGACATCGAGCACGCACCCGAGCAGGTGCTGCCGCTGCGCGACGCCGACGACTCGATTCTCGCTGTCGCCCAAGGCGATTCGACCCCCGAGTTCGAAGAGCGCGGCCGCGACACCGATACCGTCCAGTTGCTCTACACCTCGGGCACGACGTCGGCGCCGAAGGGCGCGATCATGTCGCACCGTGCGTTGGTGTCGGAGTACATGTCGTGCATTCACGCGCTCGACCTCGGCGCCGACGACAACCCGCTGCACGTGATGCCGCTGTACCACTCGGCGCAGATGCACGTGTTCATCCTGCCGGGCCTGATGGTCGGTCAGACCAACACGATCCTGGAGGTGCCGGAGCCGGGCGACGTGCTGCGCCGCCTCGCCGCCGACGGTCACAAGTCGTTCTTCGCCGCGCCGACCCTGTGGGTGGGCATGGCGAACAACCCCGAGTTCGACCGGCTGTCGTTCGACGGCCTGGAGAAGGCGTACTACGGCGCGTCGATCATGCCGGTGCCGGTGCTCAAGAAGTGGCAGGCGAAGGCGCCGAACGTCGGCTTCTACAACTGCTTCGGGCAGAGCGAGATCGCGCCGCTGGCGTGCGTGCTGCGACCGGAGGAGCACGAGGATCGCCCCGACAGCGCCGGTCGGCCGGTGCTGTTCGTCGAGGCGCGGGTCGTCGACGCCGCGGGCAACGATGTGCCGGTCGGTGAATCGGGCGAGATCATCTACCGCTCGCCGCAGCTGTGCGACGGCTACTGGGAGAACTTCAAAGCCACCGAGGAGGCCTTCGCCGACGGCTGGTTCCACTCCGGCGACCTGGTGCGTCAGGACGAGGAGGGCTACATGTTCGTGGTCGACCGGATCAAGGACGTCATCAACACCGGTGGCGTGCTGGTCGCCTCGCGCGAGGTCGAAGACGCGCTCTACACCCACCCGGGCGTCGCCGAGGTCGCCGTCGTCGGGGTGCCCGACGAGAAGTGGGTGGAGAAGATCGTGGCGTTCGTGGTGCGCCGTCCGGAGGCCACCGACCTCGATGTCGAGACGCTGACCGCCCACGCGCGCACCCAGGTCGCGGCCTTCAAGGTGCCCAAGCGGATCGAGTTCCTCGACGACCTGCCACGCAACGCGTCGGGCAAGATCCTCAAGCGCGAGTTGCGCGACGCCTGAGCTGAGTCGGTCCACCGTCTCCGCCGGGTAGTGCAAGTCGGCCCCAGCGATGACGCCGGCCCCGTGCACCAGAGTGCACGGGGCCGGTGTTTGTCGGACCAGGCAGATCGGGGCGGCCGATCCGACGAGGTTTGTCAATGCCGCTGGTGGCACCTACCCAGCCACGCTGGGAGGCTCACGCGGCGGGAGGGCTCGGTCTGCGAGCGACGAAGCAGCCGCAGACCGAACGCCCCAGGAGCCGCAATCAGTTCTGCTTGATCGCAGAGATGTCGAAGGTCAGGGTGACCTTGTCGGAGACGAGCACGCCGCCGGCCTCGAGGGCGGCGTTCCAGGTGAGGCCGAAGTCCTTGCGGTTGACGACGGTCTTGCCCTCGAAACCGATGCGCTCGTTGCCGAACGGGTCGACGGCGGCGCCGTTGTACTCGAACTCGACGGTGACGGGCTTGGTGGTCTCCATGATGGTGAGGTCACCGGTGACGACGAGGTCGCTGCCGTCGGCCTTGATGTCGGTCGACTTGAAGGTGATGCTCGGGTACTTCTCCACGTCGAAGAAGTCGGCGCTCTTGAGGTGACCGTCGCGGTCGGCGCTGCGGGTGTCGACCGAGGCGACGTTGATGGTCAGGTCGATGGTGGCGCCGGCGAGGTTCTCACCCGTGGTGGCGGTGCCCTCGAACTCCTTGAACGAGCCGCGGACCTTGGTCACCATCGCGTGGCGGGCCACGAAGCCGATCTCCGAGTGGGCCGGGTCGATGACGTAGGTACCGTTGAGAGCGTTCAGGTCGGACATTCGAATCTCCTTCTGAGCAGCCGGGTGGCTTGTCCATCGCGGCCTTGTGGTTGATGCGTCAACTAGATCTTAGAGTGGTATTCTTGACATGTCAACTACAGGGAAGGAAACAATCGAAATGGCCGACACACCGCGCTGGCTGGACGATCGCCAGCAGCAGGTCTGGCGCCAATGGCTACGTGCACAGACAGAGATGAACGCGGCGATCACCCGCCAACTGCAGGCCGACGGCGGCCTGTCACTGCCCGACTTCGAGGTGCTGGTTTCGCTCGAGGAATCCCCCGACGGACGCCAGCGCGCGACCGTTCTCGCCGACACCATGTTGTGGGAGCGCAGCCGGCTCTCGCACCAGGTGCGCCGGATGGAAGCCCGCGGTCTGGTCGACCGTGTGGGGTGCAAGGACGACCGGCGTGGTGCCTGGGTGGGCATCACCGACGCCGGCCGCGCGGCCCTGGCGCAGGTCGCGCCGGGTCATGTCGAGACCGTGCGTGAGTGCATGTTCGACCGCATCGACGACGCCGATCTCGAGGCCCTCGGCCGCGTGACCGGCACCATCCTGGCCGCCACCGACTGCGCGAGCCAGCGTCCGGCGACCGCCTGACGCCCCCACCGCGAAAGTTCGCACAACACGCGACGGATGTGCTCGATGTTGCAAACTTTCGCTGCCTCAGCCTGATGAGGACGAGCACCTGACAGTCGTCCCGAAGACGGTCGCGGCACGTCCGGTGCAGTGGCACAGTGGGTGGTATGGACTCGGTCATCGCGGTCGAAGGTCTGCGTGCTCGACGAGCCGACGTCCGGGCTCGACCCACTGATGGAGCGGGCCTTCACCGACGAGGTGCGCCGGTTGCGCGACGCCGGCCGCACGATCCTGCTGTCGAGCCACGTGTTGTCCGAGGTGGAAGCCGTCGCCGACCGCGTGAGCATCATCCGCGACGGCCGCACGGTCAGCACGGGCACCCTCGACGACCTGCGTGGCCGCACCCGTCTCGCCGCGCTGGCATGGGCGGTGCTCGCGGTGTTCCTGCTGCTCGGGGAGTTCGGCGCGCTGCTCGGGTTGCCGAAGGCGGTCATCGCGCTGACCCCGTTCGATCACGTGGGCACGCTGCCCGGAGGCGCGCTCGACACCACCGGGGTGATCGTCGTCTCGATCGTCACGGCGTTCCTGCTCGCCGTGGCCGCGGTCGGCATCCGACAACGCGACATCCCGGCCTGAGCCGCGCCGGATCTGCCAGGATCGCAGCATGCTGAAGGGGCACCTCTTCCTCCTCCACGCCGACCTCGTCGACGTGCCGTACGACGTGTTGGTGCTGCCGACAGACCACACGTTCACGGTGGGCGAACAGTGGAAACCGTTCTCCCCCAACCCGAAACGTCCCGCGAGGTTCGACGAGCAGCACTTCGGCCGGGCCGGTGACAGCAAGCTGTGGTGGGTCGACGTCACCCGGGGCGGCGTCCCCGACCGTCCGGCGCTGATCGCCAACGCCACCGCCTGTTTGGCCGATATCGCCGAGACGCTCGCCACCCCGCTGTTGCGCGTGGCACTGCCGGTGCTCGGCACCGGCGAGGGCGGGCAGGACGAGGAGTCGGGAGCACTTCAGCTCGACCTGCTCGAAGCGCTCCGCAAGGCCGCCGAGCACCACCAACTCGACGTGCTGCTGGCCACCAAGGACGAGCGCCGGTTCCAGGCGCTGCAGGACGCCCGGCTGCCCGACCCGGCGCGCTGGTTTCCCGGCATCCCCGACACCGGACGCGGGGACGAACCCACGCTCGCGCTGGCCCAGCGTCTGGGCACCAGAGCCCGTCGGGGCGAGCTGTCGGTCTTCCTCGGCGCCGGCGTGAGTGTCGGTGCGGGACTGCCGGATTGGGCCGGCCTGGTGAGCGCGATCGTGCGCGCCTCTGCCCTGCCCGACACCCTCACGGTCGAGCAGTTCTCCCGGTTGTCACTGCTCGACCAGGCCGAGTTGCTGCAGCGGCGCGACCCGAAATTCGCCCAGGCCGTCGTCGACCAGGTGAAGCACGCCGCCAAGCCCGGGCTCGCCCACCTGTTGCTCGCCTCGCTACGCGCGCAACAGTCGGCCACCACCAACTACGACGATCTCTACGAGCGCGCCGTGCGCTCGGCCGATCCCGCGCGCCGGCTCGCGGTGCTGCCCTACCAGCGGCGCACCGACGGACGCCCGTGGCTGCTGAAGCTGCACGGCGACATCGACCACCCCGAGGACATCGTGCTCAGTCGCTCGCAGTTCGCGGCGTACGACGCACGGCACCGGCCGGCGGGTGCGTTGTTCCAGGCGATGCTGCTCACCTCGCACCTGCTCGTGGTGGGCGCCTCGCTCACCGACGACAATGTGCTGCGGCTGGTGCACGAGGTGCGCGACTACCTCGTATCGACCGCCGGCAATGACGATTTCGGCGACCACTTCGGCACCGTGCTCACGCTGCACCCCGAACCCGCCCGCTGCGCACTGTGGTCGGGCGAACTCGACTGGGTGAGCCTCGAACGCCCCGACGACGAGTCGCCGCGAGTGCTCGAGATTCTGCTCGATGCCGTTGCCATGCACGCGTATTCGGCGTCGACCAGCGTGCTCGACGAGCGCTTCGACACCCAACTCGCCAGCGACCGCGAGCGCGACCTTGCGCGCCGGCTGCGCAGCATCGCCGGCGAGGTCGAGAAGCAGACCGGACACGCCTGGCAGGGGCTCAAGACCACCCTCGGCCTCTGACGGGACGCCCCCACCCCCACGAACGTTTGCAGGACGCGCGACGAAGGCGCGCGACCCTGCAAACTTTCGCCGGAGGGGTGGGCGGCAGTGTCAGAGGGCCTTGACGCCTTCGGTGATCACGTCGAGGCCCTCGTTCAGTTCCTCGTCGGTGATGACCAGCGGCGGGAGCAGCCGGATGACGTTGCCGAAGGTGCCGCAGGTCAGGGTGAGCACACCGGAGGAGTTCGCGTGTGCCGCAACCTTCTTCGCGGCGTCCGGGTTGGGGGTGATGCCGTCGTCGGTGACGAACTCGATGGCCAGCATCGCGCCCCGGCCGCGGGCCTCACCGACGTACGGCGAGGTCTCGACGAGCCCCTGCAGGCGCGGCAGCGCGATCGACTCGATCTGCTTGGTGCGGCCGACGAGGTCTTCGGACTCGATGACCTCGATCGTGGCGAGCGCCGCGGCGCAGGCCACCGGGTTGCCGGCGTAGGTGCCGCCGATGCCGCCGACCGGTGCGGCGTTCATCATCTCGGCGCGGCCGGTCACCGCCGAGATCGGCATGCCGCCACCGAGCGCCTTCGCGGTGGTGATCAGGTCAGGCTCGATGCCCTCGAACTCCGAGGCGAACAGCGTGCCGGTGCGGGCGAACCCGGTCTGGATCTCGTCGGCGACGAACACGATGCCGTGCTCGCGGGCGAAGTCCTGCACGCCCTTGAGGAAGCCCGGCTCGGGGGCGATGAAGCCGCCCTCACCGGCGATCGGCTCGGCCACGATGCAGGCCACGTTGCCGGCACCGATCTGGGTGAGCACCATCTCCTTGAGCGCGGCGAGCGCCTCGGCGGCGGCGTGCTCGCGCCCGCTCGGCCAGCGGAAGCCGTAGGCGTTCGGGGTGCGGTAGACCTCGCCGGCGAACGGGCCGAAGCTCTGCTTGTAGGGCACGTTCTTCGCGGTCATCGTCATCGTCAGGTGGGTGCGGCCGTGGTAGGCGTGGTCGAGCACGACGATCGCCGGACGGCCGGTGTAGGCGCGGGCGATCTTCACCGCGTTCTCGATCGCCTCGGCGCCGCTGGTGAACAGTGCGCTGCGCTTGTCGAAGTCGCCAGGGGTGAGCTGGTTGAGCTTTTCGCAAACGTCGACGAAGCCTTGGTACTCGGTGACCATGAAGCAGGTGTGCGTGGCCAGCTTCGCCTGTGCCGCAACGGCTTCGGCGACCGTCGGGTTAGCGGCGCCGACGCTGGTGACCGCGATGCCCGAGGCGAAGTCGATGAGCTTGTTGCCGTCGACGTCGACCAGCAAGGAGCCCTCGACGTGGTCGATGAAGATCGGCGAGGTGATGCCGAACCCGCTGGAGACCTGCTTCTCGCGCGCGGCGTGCAGTTCGCGGGACTTCGGCCCGGGGATCGCGGTCTTCAACTGGCGGACGGTGGTACCTGTGCTCGTCCCTGTGCTCGTACCTGTGCTCGTGGCGGTGTCGGCGGACATCTGCTGCAACTCCCATGGTGTCGGGGGCGGATCGTTTCGAAGTCGAAACCGATCCCACGGTAGGCCCGTGACGGGTCGCTTGTCTCCTCAGCTTGTCGGACCCGCCTCCTAGAGTGGTCGCCATGACCACCTCACCCGCTCCGGCACCCCTGCCGTACGCGGTGAGCCGTCGTTACCCGCACCGTTATGCGGTGCTCGACGTCGAGACCACCGGCCTCGATCCGCGCCGCCATCGGGTGCTGCAGATCGCGATCACCCAACTCGACGTCGACGGACGCGTGGAGCGGCGGTGGTCGAGCCTGGTCGACCCGGGCGTCGCGGAGGGTGTCGACCCGGGCCCGGTCGACGTCCACGGTCTGACCCTGGAGAAGCTGGCGGGTGCGCCGAGCTTCGGGCAGTTGGCCGAGCGGGTGGCCGAGTTGGTCGCCGGACGCGTCGTGGTGGCCCACAACGCGCCGTTCGACTGGGGGTTCCTCGCCGCCGAGGCGAAGCGGGTGGGCTCGACCCTGCCGACGCGGCAGCGGCTGTGCACGCTGGAGTTGTCGCGGGTGCTGCAGACACCGTCCGACAACTTCTCGCTGGCGGCGCTGTGCAGCTACTGGGGTGTGCCGCAGGCCCGCCCGCACGATGCCGAAGACGACGTGCGGGTGCTGGTCGAGGTGTTGCGGCACGCGCTCGCCGATGCCGAGCGCGCCGGGGTGCTGCTGCCGATCCGTGATCCCTACGCCCGCATCCCGCTGCGCAAGAAGGTGCGGCGCCGGTGGCGGCGGCTGCGGTGGAAGCTGCGTAAGCGGCTGAACAAGGCCCGCCGAACACGACACGGACAGCGCCCGAAATCGCGTCCGGTGAACGGACAAAATCGTTGAGCCAGTGACTGATTGGGTCACGGATCGCCCGTGTGCAGGTATGCATTCGGTCAGGAGCGACGGGCCTTTGACCAAGAGTCGGTCTGTCAATGGTCAAGGTTTGTCAAACCCACTGTCCTAGGACGCGCCGCGGGTGCAGTCTCATCGCCGGCGCACCAACCCCGTGCGTCTGCCCCGTCTCGCTCCGTAGGAGGAGTACATGAAGCGCACTGCGCTCGGTCTTGTCGCGATCGGCTCGATCGCGACCCTCGGCCTCGGTTCATCGGCTGACGCCGCCAACATCCGGTCGGCCACCCCGGCCGCGAACGGCGTCCTGGCCGTCGCCCCGGCCACGTACGCCGGACAGATGGCGTCGGCCGCCAAGGCCGCCGACGGCACCGCGAAGGCGATCGGTCTCGGACCGAAGGAGAAGCTGGTCGTGAAGTCGGTCATCACCGACCGCGACGGCACCACGCACACGCGCTACGACCGCACCTACGGTGGCCTCCCGGTGATCGGCGGCGACCTCATCGTGCGCCGCGACGCGGCCGGCACGATCGTCGACACGATCTGGAACGTCAATGCGAAGGTCTCGCTGGCCGGCTCGCTCGCCGCCGGTGACGACGCAAAGGCGAAGGCCAACGCGGTGAAGCACGCCGCGGGCAAGAAGCAGAACGGCCACGCGATCCGGGGCGCCAAGGCGACGAAGACGTCCAAGGCCGTCTACCTGCACGAAGACGGCACCTCGACCCTGGTCACCGCCGTGCAGACCGAGGGCATCGCCGACGACCAGACCCCCAGCACCCTCGTCGTCTGGGTCGACTCCGCCAGCGGCAATGTCGTCAGTTCCGACCAGAAGGTGAAGGCGGGCAGCGGCAAGGGCATCTACGTCGGCAATGTGTCGCTGTCGACCACCTCGTCGGGCGGCAGCTACCAGCTGAAGAACCCCTCGACCGGCAACTACTCGACCGACCTCAACCAGGCGACGACGGGCAACGGCACCCAGTTCACCGACGCCGACGACGTCTGGGGCACCGGCACCAACAGCAACCGCCAGTCGGCCGCCGTCGACGCGCAGTACGGCGCCGACGCCACCTTCGGCTACTACAAGAACTTGCTCGGCCGCAACGGTATCTGGAACAACGGCAGCGGCGCCCGCAGCCGCGTGCACTACGGCAACAGCTACGTCAACGCGTTCTGGGACGGCACCCAGATGACGTACGGCGACGGTTCGGGCAACGCCAGCCCGCTCACCGAGCTCGACGTCGCGGCCCACGAGATGAGCCACGGTGTCACCGAGAACACCGCCAACCTCAACTACTCCGGCGACGCCGGCGGCCTGAACGAGGCGACCTCCGACATCTTCGGCACCGCCGTCGAGTGGAACGCCAACCTCACGTCCGACACGCCCGACTACTACATGGGCGAGCTCATCGACATCAACGGCAACGGCACCCCGCTGCGCTACATGGACAAGCCGAGCCGTGACGGCCGCTCCTACGACTGCTGGTCGACCGCCGTCTCGAGCGCCGACCCGCACTACTCCTCGGGCCCGTTGAACCACTGGTACTACCTGGCCTCCGAGGGTTCGGGCGCGAAGACCATCAACGGTCAGTCGTACAACTCGCCGACCTGCAGCGGAGCCGCGGCGGTCACCGGCGCGGGCCACACCAACATCGAAAAGGTCTGGTACCGCACGCTTTCCACCAAGCTGACCTCGGGCTCCAACTACAAGACGGCGCGTGAGGGCGCGATCAACTCGGCGATCGAGCTGTACGGCGCGAGCAGCGCGACGTGCACCGCGGTCGAGAAGGCGTTCGACGCGATCGCCGCGCCGAAGGGCACCGCGACCTGCTCCGGCGGCACCACCCCGCCGCCCACCGGCGGCGAGCTGGTGACCAACGGCGGGTTCGAGTCGGGCACCACCGGCTGGACCGGCACGTCCGGCCCGATCACCAACAACTCCGGCCAGGCCGCACACGGCGGCACCTGGAAGATGTGGCTCGGCGGCAACGGCAGGACCACCAGCGAGAACGAGAGCCAGTCGGTCACCATCCCGTCGACGTCCACCTCGGCGACGCTGACCTACTGGGTGCACGTCGACTCGGCCGAGACCACGACCAGCAGCCAGTACGACAAGGCCACCGTCACCGTCACCCCGTCCGGCGGCAGCGCCAGCACGGTCGCGTCGTACTCCAACCTCAACAAGGCGACCGGCTACAAGCAGGTCACGGTCGACCTGACCGCCTACAAGGGCAAGACGATCACGCTGAAGTTCTCGGCCACCGAGGACTCCTCGTTGCAGACGAGCTTCGTCTTCGACGACGTGTCGATCAAGGCCTGATCCCCCGATCGCGAAAGGGGCCGGCTCCGCGGGGGAACCGGCCCCTTTCGCCATGCCTGGGGGTCGAAACCCCCGGCGGTACGGCTCAGGCAGCGACCTGATCGGGCACGTGCTGCAGCTTGCTCGGCCACCAGATCTTCGGGCCCACGTCGAGGTTGAGCGCGGTGACCAGGACGGCGCGCACCACGATCGTGTCGATGAGCACGCCGAGCGCCACCGCGAACCCGATCTCGACGAACGCCACCACCGGCATCGTCGCCAGCACCCCGAAGGTCGCGGCGAGCACGAGCCCGGCCGAGGTGATCACGCCGCCGGTGGCGGCCAGCGCGATCAGCGCTCCCGGACGCGTCCCCTTGGTGAGTGCTTCCTCCCGCACCCGGGTCATCAGGAAGATGTTGTAGTCGATACCGAGGGCGACGAGGAAGACGAACACGAACAGCGGGAGCGACGGGTCGGCGCCGCCGAAGCCGAAGCCGAACTCGAAGATGAGCGCCGACAGACCGAGCGCGGCCGCCATCGACAGCACCACGGTGAGGATGAGCAGCACCGGTGCGAGCACGGCCCGCAGCAGCACCATCAACACCAGCAACACGACCGCGAGGGTGAGCGGAATGATCACCTTGTTGTCGCGGGTGGAGGCGTCGAGCACGTCCTTGTTGGTGGCGGACGTGCCGCCGACCTTCGCGTCGGCCCCCGGCACCGCGTGCACGGCTGCACGAACGGCGTCGACCTGGTCGTAGGAGGCCTTGTCGAGCGGGTCGCCCTTGAGGTTGGCCAGCACCAGCGCTCGGTCACCCTTGACGATCGGCGGCGCCTGCACCGACGCGCCGGCGCCCTTCGCGGCAGCGACCACCTGCGTCGCCTGCGCGGCCGACGTCGTGATGTAGGCCTCGTTGCCGGCATTCGTCGGGTAGTGGTCGTTGAGCATCTGCGCCGCGGCCACCGAGTCGGGGTGCCCGGTGAAGCTCTCCTGGGTGGTCAGCCCGTTCGCGTCGAGCCGGGTGAGACCCAGCGCGCAGACGGCGAGCGCCAACGCCGTGCCGATCCACACAGCGCGCGGACGCGGACGGATCCAGCGGCCGACCTTGGCCCACAGGCCGGTGGTGGTGGGTTCGGTGCTGCCGAAGGTGGGGCGCCGCGGCCAGAACACCCAGCGTCCGCAGATCACCAGCAGCGCCGGCAGCAGGGTGAGCATCGCCAGCAGCGAGAACACGATGCCCATGGCGGCCACCGGGCCGAGTCCCTTGGTGGAGTTCATGTCGGCGGCGAGCAGGCACAGCATGCCGAGCACGACGGTCGAGCCGCTGGCCAGGATCGCCGGACCGCTGCGGTGCAGGGCGAGCGCCATCGCCTCGTGCCGGTCTTCGTGTTTGCGCAGTTCCTCGCGATATCGGGCGACGAGCAGCAGCGCGTAGTCGGTGCCGGCACCGATGACGAGCACGGTGAGGATGCCGTAGCTCTGGCCGTTGACGGTGAGTCCGGAGTGGTCGACGGCGAGGTAGATCGCTGCCTGTGCTGCAGTGAGGGCCGCGCCGGCGCACAGGATCGGCAGCAACCAGAGCACGGGGCTGCGGTAGGTGAACAGCCGGATGACGATGACGACGCCGAGCGTGGCGAACAGCAGCGTGCTGTCGAGGCCGGCGAAGGCCTCGGCGTTGTCGGCGCTGAAGCCGACCGCGCCGCCCAGTTTGGCCTCGAGGCCGTTGGCGTCGAGGGCGGTCTGTTTCCGGATCGCGTCGGCCCGGTCGGGTAGGTCGTTCCACCCGGTCTTCGGGTCGATGTGCATCGGCACGACCACCTGCAGCGCCTTGCCGTCGGCCGACGGGATCGGTCCGGTGACCTTGCCCGACAGCCCCTGCAGGCCGGAAAAGAAGCGGACATCGGCCGCGACCTTGCGCCGGTCGGCACCGGTGATGCCGGAGGCGCGCTCGTAGACGACGAGCGCGGGGGCGCTGTCGGGGTCCATGAAGACGCCGAGTTCCTTCATGACCTTCGTGGAGTCCGCCGAGCTCGGCAGCCACGAACTGGCCTGGTTGTCCTGGGCGTCGGCGAGTTTGCCGGCGAGCGGTCCGAGCACGACGAGGGCGAGCACCCAGACGGCCAGCACCGCCCATTTCGTCCGTTTGCCGCACACCCACGGCGCAATGGCGTGATGCGCCTGTTTGACGGGCCGTTGCTGCGGCGGCGATTCGAGTAGTTCGGTGTCCATGGCCGATCGCGTCCCCTTCGATGTATGGCGGGCGCGATTGCGTCCATCTACCAGAGTGTTCCAGTTGGCCGCCGTGCGCATTCCCGTTTCCAGGTCAGCGCCGTGTCGGGTCTGCCCGACATCGGTGCCGCCTTACTAGGGTCGAAGGATGAGTCGGTCCTATTGCGCCCTGTACGTCGATGCCGGTTACCTGCTTGCGGCCACCGCGACCCGCGTTTCGGGCAGTTCGCTGCGGGCGGGGGTGATCGTTGACCACCAACGACTCATCGAGAAGCTCATCCAGCAGGTCGAGGAGGCGAGCAATCTGCCTCTGCTGCGGGTGAATTGGTATGACTCGGGCGGCCGCCCCGGCGGCAACCCCGACGAGCAGCAGGAGAAGATCGGGATGCTGCCGCGGGTGAAACTGCGGCTCGGCCGGTTGTCGTACGGCGGTGAGCAGAAGGGTGTCGACCTGCGCATCGGTCTCGACCTCGCCACCCACAGCCGCAACCGCATCGTCGACATCGTCTATCTGCTGTCGGGCGACGACGATCTCACCGAGGCCGTCGAGGAGGCCCAGCACCTCGGCGCTCAGGTGATCGTGTTCGCCGTGCCCGACAAGGACGGCAAGCCGAACGGCGTCTCGAAGCACCTGTGGCGCGAGGCCGACGACGTGCAGCTGGTCGACGCGGCGCTGATCGACGACACCGTGTTCGTGCGGCAGGCGCCGACCCCGCCGACTCCCGCCACCAACGCGGCCGAGGCGGCCGAAACCGGTGCTGCGCAAGGAGCTCCGGCACCCTCCACGGTTGCTCCGAAACCTGCGACACCGGTGCCCGCCGGCCCCGCGGCGCTGCCCAGCCCGGCCAACATGCCGGCCAAGCGCATCGACCGCCCGGCACCCACCCACCTGCCGTTCGATCTCGACAAGGTCGACCCGGCGCTGCTGGTCGACGCCGACGAGGAGCACGCAATCGGCGCCGTCGCCTCCGCGGTGGCCCGCACCTGGATGCGCACGGCGTCGCCGTCCGAGCGGGAACACCTACTGCACCGCAAACCGTCGATCCCGCCCGAGCTCGATCGTGCTCTGCTGGTCGACCTGTCGACACGGCTGGGCGCGTACGAGATCAGTGAGCCGGTGCGCTTCCGGTTGCGTACGAGGTTCTGGGAGGCCGCCGAGACCGCCGCCCACGAGTGACCCCATCGCGAGAGTTTGCGCGACTGTGCACCTGCGGTGCGTGTCGCGCAAACTCTCGCGATCCCGTCAGCTCTCGTCGAAGGCCTTCGCCACGCGCTTGTGCGCCTCCCAGATCTCCTCCGGCAGACCCTCGAAGCCCTTGAGGTGCTTCTCGCGGTGGCCCATCTCCTCGCGCCAGCGCGGCAGGTCGATCGAGAGCACCTTGTCGAGGTCGGCCTGCGGAATCTCCAGGCCGTCGAGGTTGAGCTCCGACTCCTTGGGGATGATGCCGGACGGCGTCTGCACGCCTTCGACCTCGCCGTTCTTCAGCGCCATCAGCCACAGCAGCGGACGCAGGTTCTCCCGGTAGCCCGGCCACAGGAAGTGGCCGTCCTCCTGGCTGCGCTGGAACCAGTTGACGTGGGCGAAGATCGGCTGGTCCTTGACCTGGCCGAGGATCTTCAGCCAGTGCGCGGCGTAGTCGCCCTCGCCGTACGACATGAACGGACGCATCGACATCGGGTCGTAGCGCAGCACCCCCTCCTTGCCGTCGGCGGCAGCGGTCGCCTCGGCGCCCAGGGTCAGACCGTCGTACACACCCTCGGCGAGGTCGTTGATCGCGCGGATCAGCGGCTCGCGGTCGCGGGTACGGCCGCCGAAGATGATGCCGTCGATCGGCACACCCTTGGGGTCTTCGAAGTCTTCGGCGACGTTCGGCACGTTCGCCAGCGTGGTGGTGAAGCGGCTGTTCGGGTGCGCCCACGGGGCGTCCTTCTCGGCCTCGTCGCGCTCGGCGATCGGGGTGCCCTTCCAGTCGACCCAGCCGGTGACGTCGGCCGGCGGCGCCGGGGTGCGGCCCTCCCACCACACCTCGTGGGTGTCGGTGTTGTAGGCGATGTTGGTGAAGATCGAACCGGTGCCGGGCGCCACCGAGGCGAGCGCGGTCGGGTTGGTGACCTCGTTGGTGTCCTTGGCCACGCCGAACACCCCGAACTCGGGGTTCATGCCGTACAACTTGCCGTCGTCGCCGACCCACAGCCAGGCGATGTCGTCGCCGTAGAAGTCGACCTGGTAACGCTCACAGAGGGCGTCGGGCGGCAGCATCATCGCGAGGTTGGTCTTGCCCGAGGCGCTCGGGAAGCCACCGCAGATGTGGTAGCGCTTGCCGGTCTGCTTGTCGGTGATGCCGATGAGCATGAACTGCTCCGACAGGAACTCACCCGAGGCCCAACCGTCGTACGCCGACTGCCGCAGACCGTGGGCGATCTTGCCGAGCAGCGCGTTGCCGCCGTAGCTGGAGCCGAAGTGCAAGATGGTGCGCTCGTCGGCGACCGTGACGAAGTAACGCTGGTCGTCGTCGGTGCCCTGGCCGAGGTTCTCCAGGTCGCCGGTGACGTGCACGGCGCGCACGAAGTGGTCGGGCTCGGCGAGCTCGTTGATGAACTTCGCACCGACGCGGGCCATGCGGATCATGTGCAGCACGACGGTGCGCGAGTCGGTCAGCTCGATGCCGGCGGCGTACTTCTCCAGCGGGGCGCCGAGGGGCGACATCAGGTAGGGGACGACGTACATCGTCTTGCCCTCGGAGGCGCCGGTCATGCGCTCGACGAGCAGCGGCTTCATCTCCGCGGCGGGCCGCCAGTTGTTGTAGACGCCCTTGTCGCTCTCGCGGTTGGTGGCCACGATCGTGCGCTCCTCCGAGCGCGCGGTGTCCTTGGAGTAGCTGCGCGAGTAGTAGAGGCCCTCACCCGCCGGGTCGAGTTCGCCGGCCTCGAGCGCCTCGGCGATCAGGCGTGCGTCGTCGGCCGCCCCCACCACCTCGACCCGGGAAGCCCCGGTGATTCCGGCCCAGTACTCGACGTACTCACGCACGTTCGGGTTCGTCAGGCCACCGGCTTCGAGCGCCGCCGCCACATCAACCATCGGGTTCTGTCCTCTCCAAGGTGAGAACGAGCGACGTCGCGAGCGGACCCCGTCGTCCTACTACTACTCGATTTAGTACTTAGCGTACCTAGTGGTGTCGGTCACCAATGTGGCATACCGGGAAACCGCGTGGTGACGCGCCCCGCAGTTGTTACCCGTGAGTAGACAATGGTGACAAAGGTAGGACCATGTCACCTTCGCAATCGAGCAGGCGAATGTCGCCGAAAACCGGGACAACGCGCTTCAAGGGGTGCATCCTGATCTTCAGGAACACATTTCCCCCAGGACTGGTGCCCGCCTCGACCCCTTGCGAGGCGGGCATCTCCTTTGCCGCCTCGTCAGAGCTGCACGTCGCCGAGCACGCCTGTCGCACGCAGCTCGCGCAGCCGTCCGGACACCCGGTCGCGCACCGTCCATGGGTCGATCGTGTTGACGAAAATCCCCGTGCCGCCTTCGAATCCGGCCGGGTTGTTGATGCGCCACTTGATCACGGCGCGCAGCGGGCTCGGGGGTGCATCGGACGCCGGTGGCGAGTGGTGCCATTCCTCGTTGCAGGGCACGTGGGCACCGGTGGCGGCGTGGCAGGCGTGCAGCAGGTCCGACCAGCCACGGATCGCGGCGGGCTCGAGCTCCCACGGCACGCCCGTCGCCTTGGTGAAGACGTCGATGCCCGGGTAGCGGTGGCCGATGCCGGCGAACGCGATCGCGTGCTCGTTCTCGGCGATCACCAGACCGTGCTCGCGGGCGAGCTCCGGGCCGAGCCGGTGATACAGGTCGGGGTCGTCGCGCAGCTTCGCCAGCTCGCGCCGCATCCGCCGACCGAGCCGGTCGAGGCCGACGAGTTGCTTGTGGAGGTGCTCGAACGACGCCCCGGCGGGCGCGAGCCAGTTCTGGAACACGGAGACATAGGCGATGTGTTGGTTGTCGTCGTAGAGCTTGCGCGCGGTGGCGATCGTCGCCTCGACGAAGGCCGCGTGCTCGTCGGGGGTGAGCGTGCCCGACGACGCGAGTTGGTCGGTGCGGGCCGCACCGTCGACGTAGTGACGGCGCGCGACGATCACGTCGTGGCAGCCCGCGAAGAACCCGCGCGACTGCGCCCGCACGATCTCGTCACTCAGCTCGATCGACTCGAAACCCTTGGCCTTCAACCGGGTTCGCACCATCTGCCGCACGTGGTCACGACCGAGTTCGGTGGACAGGTAGTGCGCCTCGCGGTCGGCGGCGGGTCGGCCGCCGTCGTAGCCGTGGTTGAGGTTCCAGTAGTCGTAGCTGAGGATCTCGAACAGGTTCGGGATGCGCCGGAAGTCGGCCGGGCCCGCCACCACCTCCTGCGCGGTCAGACCCTCGAACTCGCTCGCCCCGACCCACCGCGTGCGCTCGGGAGTGGTCTCCAGGTAGCACCCCTCGCAGAATGCGCACCGGTGCCGCACCTCGTGCTCCGACAGGGAGCGCACCTCCCCCATCGCCGACGGCAGCGGACGGTTGCCGCGCCCCGGCACCGTCCACACCTCGGTGCCGGAGAAGGGGTTGACCTGCTTCACCGTGCCGTCGGGCAGTCTCAGGAGCGGCCGCATGGTGACCAGCCTACGGACAGCGGCCGAGGACGGACCGTAACCTCGGTGACATGACAATCAGACTCGGATACAAGGCATCCGCAGAGCAGTTCGGTCCGGCCGAACTCGTCGACCTCGGCGTTGCCGCCGAGCAGCACGGCATGCAGTCGGCGTTCGTGAGCGACCACTTCCAGCCGTGGCGGCACGAGGGCGGTCACGCGCCGTTCGCGATCTCCTGGATGTCGGCTGTCGGCGCCCGCACGTCCGACCTGGTGCTCGGCACGTCGGTGATGACCCCGACCTTTCGCTACAACCCGGCCGTCGTCGCACAGGCCTTCGCGACCATGGGGTGCATGTTCCCCGGACGCGTCGTGCTCGGCGTCGGCACCGGTGAGGCGCTCAACGAGATCGCCACCGGGTTCACGGGTGAGTGGCCCGAGTTCAAGGAGCGGTTCGCCCGGCTGCGCGAAGCCGTCCGCCTCATGCGCCAGTTGTGGAAGGGCGACGAGGTCACCTTCGAGGGCGACTACTACCGCACCGAGTCGGCGTCGATCTACGACGTGCCCGACGGCGGCATCCCGGTCTATGTCGCGGCCGGCGGGCCCACCGTCGCCAAGTACGCCGGACGTATGGGCGACGGTTTCATCTGCACCTCCGGCAAGGGCATGGGGCTCTACACCGACCAGCTGCTGCCGGCCGTGCGCGAGGGAGCCGACCTCGGCAAGGGCAGCTACGAGGCGCTCGACAAGATGATCGAGATCAAGCTGTCATACGACACCAACCCGACCGATGCCCTTGAGAACACACGCTTCTGGGCGCCGCTGTCGCTGACGCCGGAACAGAAGCACAGCGTCGACTCACCGCGCGAGATGGAACGCCTCGCCGACGAGTTGCCGATCGAGCAGGTCGCCAAGCGGTGGATCGTCGCCTCGACCCCCGACGAGGTGGTCGAGCAGGTCAAGCCCTACGTCGACGCCGGGTTCAACCACCTGGTCTTCCACGCTCCGGGTCACGACCAGCGCCGGTTCCTGGAGTTGTTCGAGCGCGACCTCGCGCAGCCGCTGCGCCGGCTCGGCGATTAACCCCCCGCGAAGTTTGCAGTCCCCCGCGCGCGCCGCTTGTCCGGCAAACTTTCGCGGATTAGACGCGGCGGCGCGAGGGGCCGCCCATCGCGGCCCACACGGTGGTGCGGGAGTCTTCGTCGGCGACGCCCCACTCGTGGGCGAGCGAGCGGACGATGCGCAGGCCGCGTCCGCTGTTGGCCCACGGGGTCTGCGGCTTGGGGGCGGGGGCGTTGTCGCCGCCGCCGTCGCTGACCTCGATCTCGATGCGCGGCGGGCGCACCTTCCAGTGCACGCGAATGGTGCCGTCGGGCAGCGGCCGCCCGTGCAGGAGCGCGTTGGCGACGAGTTCGGAGACGACGGTTTCGGTTTCCTCGACGACGTCGTCGGGCACGAGGGAGTCCAAGAGGTCGTCGCGGAAGACCTGGCGCACCTCCGGCACGGAGTCGCTGGTGAAGGCGAGGCGTACGGTGCGCACCCAGGAGTCGTTCGAGGCGTCGTCGGTCATGGGGTGCAGTGTGTCATCACGGCGGCCCTCCGCTCAAAGACAGGCGGGTTCAGGCGTCGCCAGCGGCTTCGTCGACGGCTTTGCGGACGGCGGCCGGCCGGTTGCTGATGATCGCGTCGACCCCGAGTTCGAGACACAGCGCGATGTCTTCGGGTGAGTCGACCGTCCACACGTGCACCTGGTTGCCGTGAGCGTGGTGGCGTGCGACGAAGTCACGGTCGCGGCGCAGGATCGCGATGCCGGGGCCGGCGATCTTCACGCCGGTGGCGAGCGAGTTGCGGAATCGCGGCAGTTGCACCCCTTCGATGAGTTGCACCCGCTCCAGTTGCGGCATGAGTTTGGCGAACCGGCCGACGGCCAGCGACGAGAACGACATCAGTCGCACGTGCAGCGGAGCGGTCGCCGGGTCGAGCAGGTCGTACTCCGCGAGCAGCCGCGCCAGGCTGCGCTCGATCTCGGCCGACTGGCGGGCCGGGTGCTTGGTCTCGACGACCAGTTGCACCTTGCGTGGGGCGGCCGCCAGCGACTCGATGAGCGCGCGCAGCGTGAGCACCTCCGCCGTGTGCTCCTGCCCCTTCCACGAGCCCCAGTCGAAGGCCCGCAATTGCTCCAAACTCAGCTGCGACACAACGCCTTTGCCGGTGCTGGTGCGGTCGAGGGTGCGGTCGTGCACACAGACGAGGTGGCCGTCGGCCGACAGCCGCACATCGCACTCCACGCCGTCCGCGCCGTCGGTCACCGCCTGCTCGTAGGCGCGCAGGGTGTGCTCGGGGTGTTGCTCGCTGGATCCGCGGTGCGCGATCACGAGGGGTTTGGTCACGGGATAAGTCTGGCGGGTCGCGATCGCGGTCGGTCGATAGCCCTGCCGGCCCGTTCGACCGACGTCCGATCGAGGAGCGACGATCTGACAGAGTGAGCGCCCATGAGCGACGAAGTGGAGTTCGTGCACGAGGGCGTGCTCGGCCGGATCGTGCTGAACCGGCCGCGAGCGCTCAACGCGCTGACGCTGGGGATGGTCACCGCGGTCGACGAGCAATTGCAGCGGTGGGCCGACGACGACGCGGTGCGCACGGTGTCGATCGAGGGTGCCGGCGAGCGGGGCCTGTGTGCCGGTGGGGACGTCGTCGCGGTGCGCCGCGCGGTGCTCGCGGGCGAGGAGGGCCAGGAGTTCTTCGTGACCGAGTACGCGATGAACTCACGGTTCGCGAGCTTCCCGAAACCGGTCGTCGCGTTTCAGGACGGCTTCGTGCTGGGTGGCGGTGTCGGGGTGTCGGCGCACTGCACCGTGCGCCTGGCGACCGAGCGCACGAAGCTCGCGATGCCCGAGACGATCATCGGTTTCTTCCCCGACGTCGGCGCGATGCACCTGCTCGCCGCGGCGCCCGGCGAGCTCGGCACCCACCTCGCGCTCACCGGTGCCACGATCACCGGCGCGGACGCGGTCTACGCCGGCATGTCCGACGCGGTCATCGATGCGGACGCGTGGCCGCGAGTGCTCGAGGCGCTCGCCGCCGGCGACGAGGCACGCTACGAATCCCGTTCGGCCACCAGCGAACTCGCCGATCACCAGGGCTGGATCGACGAGTGTTACGCCGGCGACGACGCGACGGCGATCCTCGACCGGTTGCGCGCCCACTGCGACCCGGCGGCCCGCGCGGCTGCCGGCCTGATCGAGCAGCGTTCGCCCTGGTCGGTGTCGGTGACGCTGGCCGCACTGCGGCGCGCCGCCTCGATGCCGACCGTCGACGAGGTGCTCGCCCAAGACCTGCGGTTGGCCCGGGTCACCACGCATCACCCCGACTTCGCCGAGGGGGTGCGTGCCCAACTCGTCGACAAGGACCACGCCCCGCGGTGGACGCACGCGTCGCTCGCCGACGTGCCGTCCGGCGAGGTGGCGGCGGCCTTCGCCGACTGAACCACCCCGGTGGGGTGGGTTGGGGTCTCAGGAACCGAGTTCGGCAACCAACTCCGCCACGACGGTCGGGTCGTGGAACTCCACGTCGCCCTCGGGCAGGTGTTGCACCCGTTCGTGCCCCTTGCCGGCGACCACCACGACGTCGCCTGGCCGCGCCTGGGCGAGCGCCTGCCGGATCGCTTCGCGCCGGTCGAGCACGATCGTGGTGTCGGCCGGGTCGGCGCCGGCCATCACCTCGTCGGCGATGGCTGCGGGGCTCTCGGAGTAGGAGTCGTCGGTGGTGATGATGTTGACGTCGCCGAGCCGCGAGGCGACCTCGCCCATCGGTGCGCGCTTGCCCGGATCGCGTTCTCCCGCAGCGCCGTACACGACAATCAGTCGGGCATCGTCGCCCCGCGCATCGGTCACCTCACGGGCCACCTCGAGCAGCGCGCGCAGCGCGTCGTCGGTGTGTGCGTAGTCGACAACGGCCTCGAACCCGAGCCGCTCGGGCACGGCCACCCGCTCGAACCGTCCGGGCACCTGCGGGATGGTGCGCACCGCGCCGACGAGCGTGTCGACGTCCATGCCCATCTCCAGCAGCACCGCCGACGCGCCGGCCACGTTGTGCACGTTGTAGTCGCCGAGCAGCGGGGTGTGCAGCGAAAGTGACTGTGCCGCAGGGGTGTGCAACGTGAAGCTGGTGCCTGCACCCTCGAACCGCACGTCGTCGACGCGGTAGTCGGCGTCTGACGCCTCGCCGTAGCCGAGCGTGCCGGGCACCTCGGCGACGATCCGGCGTCCGTAGTCGTCATCGACGTTGACCAGCTTCGGGCCTTCGGTGCGTTCGAAGAGCGTGCGCTTGGTGCGGTAGTAGTCCTCCATGTCCGGGTGAAAGTCGAGGTGGTCGCGGGTGAGGTTGGTGAAAAGGGCTGCCGCGTAACGGGTTCCGAGCACCCGGTGCAGGGCGAGGCCGTGCGAGCTGGTCTCGAGCACGACGTGCTTCGCGCCGCCGTCGAGCATCCGACGCAGGTTGCCCTGCACCGTCGGCGCCTCCCCCGTGGTGCGGACGGCAGGCTCCCGGTGGGTGCCGATCACGATCTCGGCGGTGGTCAGCAGTCCGGTCGACCGTTCGCCGTACGCCGTGCTCAGAATGCCGTGCAGCACATACGAACTCGTGGTCTTGCCGTTGGTGCCGGTGACGCCGTAGACGGTCAGGTCGTGCGACGGGTTGCCGGCGAACTCGCAGGCCAGCTGCGCCAGGGCCACCCGGGCGTCGGGCACGACCGCGGTCGGCACACCGTCGATGGGCTGCTGCGCCACGACGAGCCGCGCGCCCCGGGCCATCGCGTCGGGGGCGTATTTCGCACCGTCACTGGTGAATCCCTTGATCGCGACGAACACCCCACCGGGCACGACCTGGTCGGAGGCGTTGGTGACGGCGGTGAACTCGCCCTCCACAGGCACGTCGGTTTGCAGCACAGCGGCGATGTCGGCGGATGTCAGCGGCACCCGGCGAGCCTAACGCGGCCGACGGCGTGGCACGGCGATGGCAATAATGAGCGCGTGTACGTCGCGGCGCTGATCCTGCTCGCGGTGCTGCTGGCGTGGCCCGTGCCCCGGCTGCTGCCGCGGGTGACTGCGCTGCGCGCGGCGCCGGCCGCTGCGACCCTGTTGTGGCAGTGCGTCTCGCTCGCCGCGATCGCGGCCGGTCTCCTCGCGGCACCGCTGGCCGTGCTCATCCAGGCGCGGGCGACGTCGGGACGCCACGACCCCGAGCCCGGTCAGCACCTTCCGCTGCTCGTCGCGGGCCTCGCCGTCACCGCGTTCGTCGCCGGACGGCTGCTGCTGAAGGCCCACCTGGTCGGCACCGATCTGCGCCGCGGCCGCAAGGAACACACCGAACTCGTCGACCTCATCGGGGTCGACGACGCCGTGCTCGGCGAGCACGTGAAGGTACTCACCCACCCGACACCGACCGCCTACTGCGTGCCCGGTTCCCGCAAACGCGTCGTGCTCACCAAGGGCACCCTCGACGCGCTCGACGCCGACCAAGTCGCGGCCGTCCTCGCTCACGAGCGGGCACACCTGCGGCAGCGGCACGACCTGGTGCTCGAGTTCTTCACCGTGCTGCACACCGCCGTGCCCACCTGGATCCGCAGCACCGCCGGCATGGGCGAGGTGAAACTGCTCATCGAGCTGTTGGCCGACCGGTGGGCCGCCACCGTGGTCGGACGCCGTCCGCTGGCCACGGCGATGCTGGCGCTCGCCAGCGGCAGCCACCCGACGTCGGCACTCGGCGCGGGCGACGACGCGGTCATCCGCATCGAGGTGCTGGCCGCCGACGGACGCCACCGGTTGCGCGTCTGCCTGCTCGCGGTGCTCGCGTCGGTGGTGGTGTTGCAACTACCGATCGCGTTGGCCGTCCTGACCATCGTCGGCTGAGGCGCCGCGGGGTGGGTCACATCTTGGCGATGGCCGCCTTGATGCGATCGACGTCGCCGGCCGACATGTCCTGCAGGAAGTGCAGCACGGCGTCCGACTCCTGACCCTCGCCGCCCCAGTCGGCGAGGGTCTCGCGCAGCGCCTGCGCGGTGAGCTCCTCGCGGGTGGCCGAGGCGGAGTAGCGCCAGGCCCGGCCGTCGCGTTCGCGCGAGGTGAGGCCCTTCTTGGCGAGCCGGTCGGCCACGGTCATCACCGTGGTGTAGGCGCGCTTCTTGCCGTCGGTGGCCTCGAGTTGCTCGGCGATCTGCCGCACCACCAGCGGTTCGTCGCTGGCCCACAGGCACTCCATGATCGCGCGCTCGAGGTCGCCGAGTCCGTTGGCGGTTGCGATTTCGCGAGTCATGACATCCATCCCGTCGTTACGTGCTCCGATGAGCTGTAGTAATTGGTCAACTTTACGACCCGGTCGGCCCGGGCGGTGCCCACGGCTTGGTGCGCAACCAGGATCACCGTGCGTCCGGCGGTCGCGGAGTGCAGGTCGTCGAGCACCGCGCGAGCCGTCGGGGTGTCGAGGTGGGCGACCGGTTCGTCGAGCAACACCACCGGGCGCTGCGACAACACCGCGCGGGCGATGCCGAGCCGTGCCCGCTCGCCGCCGGAGACCCCCCGCTGCCCGTCGCCGATCTCGGTGTCCAGTCCGTCGGGCAGCGCCGCGAGCCAGCGGCCGAGGCCGGCCTGCACCAGCGCGCCCGCCACGTCCTTGTCCGACGCGTCCGGACGGGCCAGCAACAGGTTGGCCCGCACGGTGCCCACGAAGATGTGCGGCTCGTCGTCGACCACCGCGAACAGCTCCCGGACGCCGTGCAGCGACAGGCTGCGCACCTCGCGTCCGTCAACCAGGTAGGAGCCCGACGCCGGGTCGAGGTGGCGGGCGAACACCGCGACCAGGGTCGACTTGCCGCTGCCGTTGGGTCCGGTGATCGTGACGTGCTCACCGGGCGCGACGGCCAGGTCGATGGGTTCGAGGTGGGTCGCCTCGCCGGTCCACGACGCACCCACGCCCTGCAGTTCGAGGCTTGGAGCGGTGGAGGCGACCGGGTCGGCCGCGCCGCCGTGCACCGCCGATTGCTGGTCGAGCAGCTGCCCGAGCCGGTTCTGTGCCGCACGTCCGCGGGCGAGAGCACCGACGGCGTCCGGAATCAGGCCGAGCACGTCGCCGAGCGCGAGCGGCATGAAGACCAGCATCGCGGCGACTGCCGTGTCGAGGTCTCCCGCGACCACCGGGTCGTAGAGCAGGTAGGCCAGCGCGACGGTCGCAACACCGGTGAGCAACAACGACATTCCGATGCCCACCGACCGGCCGCGGGCCTGCGAACGGGTGGCTCGGGCGAGCTCCTGCTGGGCCTCGTCGTTCCAGCGCAGCGCCTCGTCCGAGGCACCGATCGCTTGCAGCTCGGTGGGGTTGGCGGCGGCGAGGTGAGCAGCGCGTTGCACCAGGCCGCGGGCCTGCAGCACGTGCTGCTGACCGCGTCGTTCGAGCAGCAGGTCGAGCAACCCGACCAGCACGGCCGCGGCGCAGAAGACCACCAGCACGACCCCGGCGATCGGCGCGACGACGAAGGCCACGATCACGGCGGCGGTCGAGGCGACGAGGGTCGCGACGAGCGGCACGGCCGTGCGCACCTGCAAGTCGACCACGTCGTCGAGGTCGCGCACGACGCCGGTGAGCAGGTCGGCCCGGCGGCGGCGTCCGAGACGCGCGGGGGTCAACGGGATGAGCCGCCGATAGACCTCGGTTCGCCTGTGCCGCAACGTGTTCAGCGCCGAATCGTGCGACATCACCCGCTCGGCGTAGCGGAACACCGGGCGGCCCATGCCGAACGCGCGAACCCCGACCACCGCCGTCAGCAGGGTGAGGATCACCGGGTGTTTCGAGGCCTGCACGATGAGCCAGCCTGAGGTGGCGGTGAGGAAGACGCCGCACCCGACAGCGAGGCCGCCGATGATGCCGGCCAGCACGATGCGGGGTTCGAGGACGCGTCTCATCGGGCCACCTCCGGGCTGCTCGGTGCGCTGGGGGTCACTGCGCCAGGGGTCACTGCGCTGGGCTGCAGCGCGATGCGATGGTCGGCGCGTGCGACGAGCTCTTCGTCGTGGGTGACCGCGACCACCGGACGCAGGGTGGCCAGCGCGACGATCACCTCACGCAACTCGTCCGCCGAGCGCGGATCGAGGTGGGCGGTGGGCTCGTCGACCAGCAGGAGATCGGCGTCGCTCAACCAGGCGCGGGTGAGTGCGAGCTTGGCCCGCTGGCCGGCGGAGAGACCGAAACCGTTGTCGCCCAGTGATGTTTCGAGGCCGTCGGGCAGGTCGCGCAGCACGGCGTCGAAGCCGGTGGCGGCGAGCGCCGCGGCCAATCGGGAGTCGTCGGACACCCCGAAGAGGAGGTTCTGCCGCACGGTCATCGGCGCGATGAACGGGGTCTGCGTGACCAGGTGTGACCGGACGGCGGGCACCGATCCGGCCGACGGTGTGCGCAGGCCGGCGATGAGTTCGAGCAGGGTCGTCTTGCCGCACCCGGACGGTCCGACGAGCGCAGTGAGCCCCGGCCGGACGGTGAACGACAGGTCGTCGATCACGGCGCGGTCGGTGCCCGGGTAGTGGTAGCCGAGGTGGTCGACGCGCAGGTCGCTCGAGGCGTCGCCGGGTAGTGCAAACCCCGGTTCGGGGGCCTCGGGTAGTGCAAACCGCGCCGTATTGCCCGCGGTCTGCACTACATCGCCGCCCCCAACCGCGGTTTGGGCTACCCCGTCGGCCGGCAACAGCGCCTCGATCGCCTCGGCACCGTCGGCGGCCGCGTGGAACTCCTGCCCAACCCGACGAATCGGCCAATACGCCTCGGGCGCAAGCAGAATCGCAGTCAGCGCGACGCCGAGACCGAGGTCGCCCCAGGCCAGCCGCATGCCGGTCCAGACCGCGACGATAGCAACCGAGATGGTCGCCAGCAGTTCCAGCGCGGCCGAGCTCAGGAAGGCGATGCGCAGCGTCCGCACCGTGGCGATGCGGTGCCGGTCGCCGACGGCGCTGACCTGCTCGGCCTGGTGTTCGGCGCGTCCGTAGGAGACGAGCGTCGGCAGCCCGCGCATGACGTCGAGGAAGTGGCCGGCGAGGCGGGTCTGGGTCTGCCAGCGGCGCTGGGTGGCGTCCTGGGTGAACCGGCCGATGAGCGCGGCGAACACCGGCAGCAACGGCAGCGTCGCCAGCACGATCAGCGCGCTCGACCAGTCGACGAACAGCAGGCAGAGCACCGCCAGCGGGGGCACGACGGCCGCCGCCACCAGCGACGGCAGGTAGCGCGCGACGTACGGCTCGACCGAGCTGGCGCCGTGGGTGGCCACCGTCATCAGCGATGCGGTGTCGGGCCGCTGGTCGGCCGGGGCCGCCAGCATGCGGCGCAGGTAGTCGGCGCGCAGGGCGCCGGAGATGCGGGTGGCCGCCCACGAGGCGACCTGCTCGGTGGCCAGGGCGAGCACGCCCCGCACCACGAACACGACGACCACCGCGAGCGCCGGCCCACCGAGCGACTGGCTGCGCACCAGGGCCACCACCAGCGCCGCGATCGCGAACGCCGAGGCGATGGCCGCGACCCCCGACAGGCCGCCGAGCACACCGAGCACCAGCACCGGCACTCGGGTTGCCGGCACCTGCTTGACCAGCCGGGGGTCGAAGGGCTTCATCGCAATTCCACCTGCTCGCCGGAGTGCACACCCTTGAGCGGGTCGACCGCCGGCGGGATGTGGTCGACCGAGATGCGGCGACGGAACACCCAGTAGTTCCACGCGGTGTAGGCGATCGCGATCGGGGTGAACACCACCGCGGCACCGGTCATGATCTGCAACGTGAGGTGCGAGCTGGCCGCCTCGCTGACCGTGAGGTCCCACTTGCTGTCGGTGCTGCTGGGCATCACGTTCGGGTAGAGGGCCAGGAAGTAGGTGGCGACGGCCATCGCCCAGGTGACGGTGCTGCCGATGAACGCCAGCCCCTCCTTGCCCTTCAGGTTGAACCAGATCGCCGCGAGCAACGCGACGGCCGCGATCGCGGTGGTGATCCACGACGAAACCTTGCCGTGCTCGATGCCCACCCACAGCAGCAGCACCACGGCGAGGACGGCGGTGACCAGGCCGACGCGGGTGGCCAGTGCGCGCGACCGGGCGCGGATCTCGTCGGTGGTCTTCAGCGCGATGAAGTGGAAGCCGTGGGTCAGCGAGAGGCCGACGAACACGAAGCCTCCGAGCAGGCTGATCGGGTTGAGCAACGTGAACAGGTTGCCGGTGAAGATGTACTCGTTGTGCACATCACGGGTGATCGGCACACCGTGCACGATGTTGGTCAGCGCGACGCCGAGCAGCAACGGCGGCAGCACCGAACCGATGATGATGCACAGGTCCCATCCGCGGCGCCACGCGTCCGAATCGCGCTTGTGGCGGTATTCGAAGCCCATGTTGCGCACGATGAGCGCCACGAGGATGAGCAGCAGCGCCAGGTAGAAGCCGCTGAACATCGTGCCGTACCAGGCGGGGAAGGCGGCGAAGGTCGCGCCGCCGGCGGTGAGCAGCCACACCTCGTTGCCGTCCCAGAACGGGCCGATGGTGTTGAGCAGCACACGGCGTCGCTTGTCGGTGTCTTCCTTGTCCTTGCCCTTGCCGAGCAACGGCAACGACATGCCGACCCCGAAGTCGAACCCTTCGAGCACGAAGTAGCCCGTCCACAGGACGCCGATGATGATGAACCAGAGCGTTTCGAGAGTCATGTCAAAATCCCTTTCGCGCGATCAGTAGGCGAACGCCAGCTGGTCGTCGTCCGCGAGCTGTTTGGGTTCTTCGAAGGGTTCGGCGCCCTTCTTGATGTAGTCGAGGTAGAGCTTCACCTCGATGACGGCGAGCACCGCGTAGAGCAGCGTGTAGACGGTCAGCGAGATCGCCACCTCGGTGACCGACGCCGCGGTCGACAGGCCGGTCTGCGTGGTCATCACGCCGTAGACCAGCCACGGCTGGCGTCCGATCTCGGTGAAGATCCACCCGAAGCTGTTGGCGAACACCGGTGAGAACGGGGCGAGTACGGCCACCCAGAGCACCCACTTGCTGGTGGGGGTGGCACCCTTGCGGGTCACCCAGAGCACCAGGGCGGCGGCGCCCATCGCGAAGAAGCCGAGCCCCATCATGAAGCGGAACGACCAGTACGACCCCGGGATGTTCGGCACATAGCTCGACGGGCTGATGTACTCCGCCGGGATGCCGTACTCCTTGTTCTTCTCCGCGATCGCGGCGGGGAGTTCGCGGCGCAGGTCGTTGATGCCCTCGACCTTGCCGTTGAAGTCGCCGGTCGCCAGGAACGACAGCACCCGCGGGACGGTGACCGCGAACTTCTCCTGCGAACCGTCCAGTGATCCGATGGTGAAGGCGGAGAAGCTCGCCGGCTGCTCGGTCTCGTAGAGCGCCTCGGCGGCCGCCATCTTCATCGGCTGCACCTCGGTCATGATCTTGCCCTGCACGTCGCCGGTGATCAGGATGGCGACGCTCGCCACGAGCGTCACCCAGGCGCCGACCCGGGCGCCCTTGCGGTACATGTTGCGGTCCTCTGCGACACGTCCCTTCATCAGCTTCCACAGGGCCACACCCATCACCATCGCGCCACCGGTCATGTACGCCGCGGCCACGACGTGCGGGAAGGTGACCAGCTGCACCTTGTTCATCAGCACCGCGACGAAGTCGGTGAGCACGGCGCGGTTCTTGGTGGCGTCGTAGGAGAAGCCGACCGGGTTCTGCATGAAGGAGTTCGCCGCGAGGATGAAGTAGGCCGACAGCACGGTGCCGATGTGCACCAGCCAGATGCACATGACGTGCAGCTTCTCCGGGATACGCCCCCACCCGAAGATCCAGAGGCCGAGGAAGGTCGACTCCATGAAGAAGGCGAGCAACGCCTCGAAGGCCAGCGGGGCGCCGAAGATGTCACCGACGAACCGGCTGTAGGCCGACCAGTTCATGCCGAACTGGAACTCCTGCACGATGCCGGTGACCAGGCCCAGCGCGAAGTTGATCGTGAAGAGCTTGCCGAAGAACTTCGCCAGCCGCAGCCACTCCGGGTTGCGGGTGCGCAGCCAGGCGGTGTGGAAGCCGGCGACAACGGCCGACATGCCGATGGTGATCGGCACGAAGAGGAAGTGGTAGACGGTGGTGATGGCGAACTGCCATCTCGCCAGGTCGAGCGCATCCACGCGGTGACTCCTGATAGGTGTGCACGGGCCGGCACGGGTTCTCCCGCGTCGCGCGGTTGATACTACTCTCCGTCGTACTACCAGTGGCAAATAGTTGCCCGCTCTCCCCGCTGGCCCTGGTGATGGGCGAGCTCGGCACCCGCCAGCCGATCGGCCAGTTGATGATCGACCTCGCTGCCGAGTCGGTGCTCGGCGCGGTGATCGCGATCGTTGCGCTCAGCGCGATCCCCGAACGGGTGCCCGCACCTGAGACGATCGGCGGGTGACCACGTCCACCGATCTGCACCGCATCGCGGTCTTCTGCGCCTCGCGCCCCGGCCTCGACGACGCCCTGACCAAGGCCGCGTACGACGCCGGCCACTGGCTCGCCTCGCACGGGATCGGGGTGGTCTACGGCGGCGGGGGCAGTGGCTTGATGGGGTCGGTCTCCAGCGGTGCACTCGATGCCGGCGGCGAGGTCATCGGAGTGATCCCCCAGTCGATGATCGACCGCGAGTGGGGGCGGCACGACATTACCGAACTGCACGTCGTCGACACGATGCACGAGCGCAAGGCGCTGATGGCGCAGTACGCCGACGCGTTCCTGGTGCTGCCGGGCGGGCTCGGCACGCTCGAGGAGTTCTTCGAGGTGTGGACGTGGCGCACGCTCGGCTATCACGACAAGCCGATCGGGCTGCTCGACATCGGTGACTTCTGGCAGCCGACGCTCGCCGCGGTGCAGGCGATGGTGGCGCAGGACTTCATCGCCGACCGCACGCTGGCCGATCTGGCGGTGGGCACCACGATGGACGAAGTGGTCGAGAATCTGCGCCGCAAGGCGCGCTAGCGGACGGCCCGCGGCCGCGCCACGATCAGCGCAGCGTCGCGGGCCGCCGCGACTCCGCCCCGGCCTCCGGCCGAGCGAACGGTCCGACCCCCAGCCGGGGGCCGGGCCGTATGGCCTGTATGGGCCTAGACCGCAGTCCTCGGCTGATTGCCTCGCAGGGCGAGGAAGGCCATGCGGTAGCCGAGGTCGTCGGTGAGAGCCGCGTTCAAGGCGACCTGCACGGTCGCGGCCGGGACGGTGTTGTTCGCGTGGTAAGCGATGATCCATGCCATCGTCCAGAAAGGTGCCCAGTGCCTTGCGGCCATCCGTGCACCCGCTTGGCGCAGCGCGTCCACGATGACCGGGTAGCCGACGCGGCTGGCAGCCTCGCGGACCGGGTGGGAGGGTCCGTGCATGCGGCCGTCCTTGACTTCGGTTGTGAGGCAGTCGCGCAACTCCTTGTCAGTGAGGGCGGTCGCCAGCTCGGCGAGCCGCTCGTCGTCGGCCGTGGCGCCCTCGATGAGGCCGAAGTAGGTGGCGACGGCGTCGAGGCGGTTGGCGCGGGCTCGACGGTGCCGGTGCCGGTCTACTCGGCGATCAGGATCAGCTCGTGCATCGGGATGGGGGAGCCAGTCTGACGTGGGCGCGCATGACGTACGGGTCCGCCTCATCGGCCGGGGGGCGGTCTCCCCATTCGCTGCAGCGGTGAACGCGTTACCGGTGACGACAAAGGCGAACACGTCAACCCCAACCGTGTTTGCAGCCGCGACCATCGTCTCGATCGCCGCCGAGACGTCTCGCGCTGAGCGAAATTCCAGATCGCGACGATGAGGCCGTCATGCTCTGCCGATTGTGGACAGGGTCTCTACTGGCGTGTACGTTGCCCGTTATTCGCACTCTCTAAGGGTCAGGGGGACCAAATGAAGAGGATCTCAAAACGTTCACTTGCGGCCGGGGCAGCAGTCGCGTTCCTTCTGGGCGCTGCACCATCAGCATCGGCCCCATCCGCTCGGAAACGATTCAGTAGACGGTGGGGAGATTAGATACGAAACTATACTGTTTATGACAGCGTACTTTCGTACTCCATCAACTCTTGGAACGCCCTTGGAAGGATCCCAATTCGGCTTGACACTTGGTCGACGGTTTCCGACCTTCAGATCGGTGACGTGCGCGATCCAGCTGCAGGCTGGGATGCATATTGGTCTCCGCGCGTTGGAGCCGATCAGATCAACTTCAACCGTTCCCACATGGATGGGTATACGGACTGGCAGAGGAAGAGTGTCGCTACGCACGAGCTTGGTCACGCCCTAGGACTGGCCGATCACTACTCGACCTACCTCTACGACGTGATGTGGGGATACACCGACTCCCGCAAGGCGTCTGTGCCGTATGCCCATGACCAGGCCACCTACTACTCGCTCTGGGGATGATGAGATGAACATTCAACGCACCACCCTCGTGATCGCCCTTGCTGCGGCCACGTCGCTCACCGCCTCCGCCTGTTCCCAGGGCTCTGGCGAAGATCAGGCATCCGGACCTACAAAGACAGCTCACTTGAGTCACAGTTTCGACGTCACGGATCAGAGGGCAGTCGCAGGATGGAGCGACCGCATCTTCGTCGGCACGGTCGAGGCCAAAACCGGTAGCAAGTCCAGGGTCAAGGACCTTCCGGCCGGCCAGTGGAAGGTCCGAGTGAAGGAAACCATTAAGGGGCCACAGCTTCAGGTCCAGACCGTTTCGCAGACGGGTGGCAAGGACGCGGATGGCACAGTGATCCTGATGGACGGCGACCCCATCCTGGTGAAGGGAAAGACCTACATCTTCGCGGGCCGGTACGATCCCCGCACAGACACCGTGGTCGTCGTGTCCAAGTACGGGGACGTCCCCGTCTCCGATGTCGCCGACACCAAGGTGAATGCCATGAAGGCATCGGCGAAGAACCCCAAGGCGGTTCACAAGCCGGCGATCTAGACATCTTCAGCCTGTGATGCCGAGGGGGTTGATGTCTCGGCATCACAGGCTTGTGTCAGGTCTAGCCCGGATCGTTCACGGTGCCGCGGAGTGATCGGCGCGTAGAAACACGGAAGTGCCTGCCCAGCAGGGGAAACTTGGACTTGCGACGGTTCAAGATCTTCAGCTTGGAAGGCACTCCGTAGGTGAAGCGTACTTTGTGGTCCAGTGGGTTGTCCGTGTCCGGTGATGGTGTCGGCGTGGTGGCCCACGCGGGGAGTGTCGGACTTCGTCTGTTGGCCGACCGAACCGGCCTGACGGGTGGTCTCGCCGCAGCGATGGCGCGCCACTCGTTCACCCCGGTCCACGACCGTGGCCGGGTCCTGGTCGATGTCGCGGTGATGATCGCTGATGGTGGTGAGGCGATCGCCGACATCGACGTGCTGCGTCACCAGTCGTGCGTGCTCGGTCCGGTCGCCTCGCCACCGACGGTGTGGCGCACCTTGGACGAAGTCACGCCCGGTCGGCTGAAGAAGATCGCCATCGCGCGGGCACGCACCCGCCGCCACGTGTGGGCCCACCTGCCTGGTGGGGTGCCCGCAAGCCAGGTCGCCGGGACCGATCTCGGTGCCACCGTCGTGCTCGACGTGGACGCCACGATCGTGATCACCCACTCCGAGAAACAGAACGCTGCGGCCACGTTCAAACGGACCTTCGGGTTCCACCCGCTCGGCGTATGGTGCGACAACACCAGCGAGTTCCTCGCGGCGAAACTACGGGCCGGGAACGCCGGGTCGAACACGACAGCCGATCACATCGAGGTCCTGACCGAGGCGATGGCCCAGATCCCCGGCACCCACCGTAAGAAGCTGTTGATCCGTTCCGATGGTGCGGGCGCATCCCATGGGCTGCTGGACTGGCTCACCGAACAAGGTCAGATCCGTGGCCGCAGCCTGGAGTACTCGATCGGATTCGCGGTCACCGAGAAGATCCGCGACGCGATCAGGCTGGTCCCGCAGCAGGTGTGGTCGCCCGCGACGAACGCGGACGGCGGGGTGCGCGAGGGTGGTGACGTCGCCGAACTGACCGGGCTGCTGGACCTGAGCGGTTGGCCGGCCGGGATGCGGGTGATCGTGCGCCGTGAACGGCCGCATCCCGGTGCGCAGCTGTCGCTGTTCGAGGAGACCGACGGGTGGCGCTACCAAGCCTTCGTCACCAACACCAGCACCGGGCAGCTCGCGCTCCTCGAAGCGCGGCACCGGGCTCATGCCCGGGTCGAGGACCGGATCCGGCACGCCAAGGACACGGGCCTGGGTCGGTTCCCCTCGCGTGAGTTCGGCATCAACAGCGCGTGGTTGACGTTGACCATGATCGCGGCGGATCTGGTCGCCTGGACCCGCCTGATCGCGTTCACCGCCGACGCCGAGGTCCTGGCTACATGCGAACCGAAAGCGTTGCGGTACAGGCTTCTTCACGTCCCCGCCCGGCTCATCCACGGTCAGCGACGACGACGGTTGAAGATCGCTGAAACGTGGCCCTGGGCGGCCGCAATCGTCGCGGTCTTCGCGAACATAGCCGCCATCCCGTGGCCAGCCTGACCCAACCCGTCCGCCCACGAGATCACCACCCGGAGAACCGCAGACCGGCAGCGCCAGCCGGCACCTCGTCATCCCCACGGACCATCACCGAGCGAACTCACGTAGCAACACCGTCGATCACGACCTCATGAAAGACCGGGGCTAGGGCCTCTCTTGAACGAAGTACAGGTTGGACGTCGATCACTTTGCCAGTGATCCGGGGTCGAATCCTGCCCGGGGCCTGCTCGTAGACGACTCCCCAACGTGCCCTAGGCGTAGGTGGTACCCCGCTGATCTCGAAAGTGAGTGGCGGCCGTCACGGCACCGGCGGGGACGACCGAGCGGGCCCGTTCGTTGCGACAATTGACCGGCCCGAGGCCCCACCCCGACCAAGGACCCCTGTTGACCGTCACCCCACTCGCCTGGACCCTGACCATCGCCGCGATCGTCGGCCTGCTCCTGTTCGACTTCTTCTTCCACGTGCGCAAGGCACACGAACCCACGCTGCGCGAATCGGCCACCTGGTCGGCGCTGTACGTCGGCATCGCCCTGCTGTTCGGCGTCGGGCTCTGGTTCGTCGCGGGCAGCGGCCACGGCGGCGACTACTTCGCCGGCTACATCACCGAGAAGGCGCTGAGCGTCGACAACCTCTTCGTGTTCCTGGTGATCATGAGCAGCTTCAAGGTGCCCCGCGCCTACCAGCAGAAGGTGCTGCTCGTCGGCATCGCCATCGCGCTCGTCGCCCGCACGGTCTTCGTCTTCCTCGGCGCCGCCATGATCAACACGTTCAGCTGGACGTTCTACTTCTTCGGCATCGTGCTGCTGCTCACCGCCGGTCACATGCTCAAGCCCGAGGGCACCGACGAACACGACGCCGACAACATCGTCAGCCGCATCGCCAAGAAGCTGTTCAACGCCTCCGACGAGTACGACGGCGACAAGCTGTTCACCCGCATCGACGGACGTCGCGTGATGACGCCGATGCTGCTGGTGATGATCGTCATCGGCGGCACCGACATCCTGTTCGCGCTCGACGCGATTCCGGCGATCTACGGGCTCACCGAGGAGCCCTACATCGTGTTCACCGCGACCGCGTTCTCGCTGCTGGGTCTGCGGCAGCTGTACTTCCTGATCGACGAACTGCTCGACCGGTTGGTCTACCTGTCGTACGGCCTGGCGGTGATCCTCGGGTTCATCGGCGTGAAGCTGCTGCTGCACGCGCTGCACAAGAACTCGCTGCCGTTCATCAACGACGGCAACCCGGTCGACGTGATCGAGCTGACCACACCGGTGTCGCTCGGCGTGATCATCGGGGTGCTGGTCGTGACCGTCGTCGCCTCCCTGCTGGCATCGCGTCACGACGACAAGACGGACGGGGCCGACAAGACCGACAGGACCGTCGAGGCACCCGCCGACTGAGGCTCGCAGCCGCATCCCCGACCTTCGAACTGGTCGGCGCGCTCGTCGACCGGCGGCGCAGCGGGCCGACCGGGCGGCTCAGGCGTAGTTCAGTTGGCGCGAGAACACTCGGCGCGGACGGCTGGCGCGGCCGGTCGACATGGTGCAGTCGGGGCGCAGCGCCGCCAGGCGGTCGAGGGCGGGGTCCCACAACCGCACCCAGGGGGTGGCGATGTTGGACCGCACCGCGTAGGTGACGGCGACCTCGCAGCCGCGCTCGGCCGGCAACGCCCGCACCGACACGATGTCGTAGCCGTCCTGCACGACCTTGGCGTCGTCGACATGCCAGGTGAGGTCGAAGCCGTACCGGTTGAAGTCGAGGCAGCGACCGCTGATCGTGCGCCCCAGTCGCTCGCTGCTGAAGTGGAAGTCGTCGCCGCGACCGAACGGCGGTTCGTAGATCGCGTCGTCGAGGTGGGGCCAGAGCCACTGCGCCAACATGGTGGGGTCGACCCAGGCCGCCAACAGCTCCGACGCGGGCAGGTGCCCGTGCCGACGGAAGATGTGGTCCTGGTTCATGCCGGCGAGATTAGTGATCGGGCGGCCTACTCAGAAGTTGAGAATGGCCCGATCGACCATTCTTGACCAAGATTTTAATGTTCTGGATCTTGGATATTCGGAATATCTTTTCGATTCAAATCGAAACATCGCTACAGGAGGAAGCAAGAGAGTGTCAGTGTCCAATTCGCCTGCACCGCAGCCGTCCCCACCCCTGCTGCACGTCGCGTTCTTCGAGCCGCAGATTCCACCGAACACCGGCAACGCGATTCGCCTGGCCGCCTGCACTCCGGTGCATCTGCACCTAGTGGAGCCGCTCGGTTTCTCCCTCGAAGACACCCAATTGCGCCGGGCCGGCCTCGATTACCACGACCTGGCACATGTCACCGTCCACCCCGATCTGACGCACCTGTTCGACGCCCTGCCGGACGCCCGGACGTTCGCGTTCACCGGCCGCGGCGACGTCGTCTTCACCGATGTGGAGTACCGCGCGGGCGACCTGTTGTTGTTCGGGCGCGAGGCCGACGGCCTGCCCGCCGAGGTGCTCGGCCATCCGCGGATCACCGCCCAACTGCGGCTGCCGATGCTGCCCGGACGCCGTTCGCTCAACCTCAGCAACACCGCGTCGATCGCGGTCTACGAAGCGTGGCGGCAACTCGACTACGTGGTGCCCAACGACAGCGCGGCCACGGTCTCGTAGCGCGGGCGCCCGGCCGGACCTTCGCGCAGGTGCGACTCGATGAGTTCGACGTCGTCGACCCACCACGGCGCCGACCGGAAGGTGTCGAGCACCTGCAGCCACTTGCGCGCGTCCGTCGACCGGTGCAGGCGGGCGAGCGTGAGGTGTCCGACGAAGCGTTGCCCGTCGGGGGTGGCGCCGGCGTTGTTGCAGGTGCCGCGCACCCCGGCGGCGAGCGCCCCGAGGTCGGCGGCGGGTGCCAGCCACAGCACCTTCGCGCTCAGTGCATCGGGGAAGGCGCCGGCGCCGGCCAGGGAGAGTTGGAAGGGGTCGTGCTTGGCCGCCGTCCGCTCGAGCGCCTCGACGAGGTCATCGACCCGGTGCGGTTGCACGGACGGCAGGAAGGCCAGGGTGAGGTGCCACTGCTCGGGGTCGATCCACGGCATTCCGTGGCGGGGCCCGAGAAACTCGGCGAGTTCTTCCTTGATCTCCGGTGGCGGCACGACGGCCACGAACATTCGGTGCGCGGTCACCGTCCGGCTGGGGTGCTCGTCGAAGCTGCGTTCATCATGGTGTCGACGATAGCCCGCGACCCGGGGCGGCGGGCACGGCAAGATGGCGGTCATGACGATGCACGCTGACGACTACCGGGCGGATCGCGGCCGCTACGACTCGATGACCTACCGGCGGTGCGGCCGCAGCGGTCTGCGACTGCCGGCGATCTCGCTCGGCCTCTGGCACAACTTCGGCGACGACTTCACGCTCGACAGCCAGCGCGCCACCCTGCGCCGCGCGTTCGACCTCGGTGTCACCCACTTCGACCTCGCGAACAACTACGGCCCGCCGTACGGCAGCGCCGAACGCAACTTCGGCACGATCTTCGCCCAGGACTTCAAGCGGTATCGCGACGAGCTGGTGATCTCCAGCAAGGCCGGTTACGACATGTGGCCGGGTCCGTACGGCCAGGGCGGTGGCGGACGGAAGTACCTCATCTCCTCGCTCGACCAGTCGCTGCAGCGGATGGGCCTCGACTACGTCGACATCTTCTACAGCCACCGGTTCGACCCGGACACCCCGCTGGAGGAGACGATGGGCGCGCTCGACTCGATCGTGCGCGCGGGCAAGGCGTTGTACGTCGGCATCTCCTCCTACAGCGGCGAGCGCACCCGCGAGGCCGTGCAGATCCTGCGGTCGCTCGGCACGCCGCTGCTGATCCACCAGCCGTCGTACTCGATGTTGAACCGCTGGGTGGAGGAAGACCTGCTCGACGTGCTCGGCGAGACCGGTGTCGGCTGCATCGCGTTCTCGCCGCTCGCCCAGGGCATGCTGACCAACAAATACCTGGACGGCGTGCCCGCCGATTCGCGTGCGGCGCAGGGCAAGTCGTTGTCGGCCGAGCTGTTGACGGAGCAGAACCTCAAGCACGTGCGAGCCCTCAACGAGATCGCCTCGTCGCGCGGGCAGTCACTGGCGCAGATGGCGTTGGCGTGGGTGTTGCGCGACGAGCGGGTCACCTCGGCACTGGTCGGTGCCTCGAGCGTGAGCCAGTTGGAGAACAGCCTCGGCGCGCTCGACAACCTCGAGTTCACCGACCACGAACTCGAGACCATCGACGGTCACGCGGTCGAGGCCGGCATCAACCTGTGGAAGACCTCCAGCGACAGCTGAGGTTCACACGGGCCGGACGGCTCTGGAAGTCACCCGAGAACACTCGGTCGCTGGGGAGTCAGCGGGTCAGCCGATCGAGGAACGCGACGAGCAGTCGCTCGCGCAGCGCCGGGGTGGCCACCGAGAGCAGGGCGTTGACCTCGGCCATCCGGGTCGGTAGGGCCGGCTGACCGCCGTCGGCGGCAAGCCCGGCGAGGGCGATGAGTCCGTCGAAGTCGGCGTCGGAGAGGGTCGCCGGGTCGAGCGAACGGGCCGCTTCGGCGAGCCCGGGGTCGACCGTCACGGGGCCGAGTTCGCGTGCCGCCTCGACGGATTCGCGCAGGGCAGCGATCACGGCGTCGATCACGTCGAGGCTCGCCGCGCTCATCGACAGGTGCATGGTGGCCGGGGTGTCGCCGTACGCCAGTTGGGCCTGCACATAGTGCCCGCGGGCTTGCATCTCGTCGACGACGACGAGCACGTCGACCTGCGGGTCGCGCGATGCGACCGCGACCAGCGTCGACTCCGGTGCGGCGACCACCTCCAGAGGTTCGGGCACGGCGTCCGCGAAGGTGACTGCGGCCCGGTGGGCGCGCCGCGCCAACTCGGCGTAGCCGGAGCGACCGTGGGCGCGGGTGACCGCCCACGCGGCGGCGAGCGGGCCGCCCGAACGCGTCGACTGGGTGGTGGAGTTGAGCATCGTGTAGCCCGGCCAGTCGGCGCAGGCGAAGAACTGCGGCAGCCGCAGCGAGGGGTCGCGGTGCAGCAGCACCGACACACCCTTGGGCGTGTAGGCGTACTTGTGCAGATCGACGCTGAGGCTCGTGACGCCGGCGACACCGAGATTCCAGGGTGCGGCGGTGTCGAGGAAGGGCAGCACCCAGCCGCCGATGCAGGCGTCGACATGCAGGCGCACGCCGCGGTCGAGGGCCAACCGACCGAGTGCCTCGATCGGGTCGATCACACCGTGGGCGTACGACGGCGCCGAGCCGACGAGCAGCACGGTGCTGCCGTCGATCGCAGCAGCCATCGCGTCGACGTCGGCCCGGTGGTCGGCGCCGACCGGCACCACCACCGCCCGCACTCCGAAGTAGTGCGCGGCCTTGTGAAATGCGGCGTGCGCGGTCGAGGGGATGACCATCGACGGGTTCGACACGTCGGGGCGGGCGTCCCGGGCGGTCTGCACGGCGAGCAGGATCGACTCGGTGCCGCCGGAGGTGACGGTGCCGACGAATCCGGCTGGTGCGCCGGTGAATTCGCCTGCCATGGCCACCAGGTCTCGTTCCATCGCCAGCAGCGACGGGAAGGCCGTGGGGTCGAGTCCGTTCGACTCGCCGAACATCGCCAGCGCCTCCAGACCGAGCCCGTCGACGTCTGGCCGGCCGGAGTCGTACACATAGGCGAAGGTGCTGCCGCCGTGGGTGGGCACGTCGAGCGAGCGCAGCCGCTGCAGTTCGGTGCGGAAGGTGTCGAGGTCGGTATCAGTGTCGGTGTCGTTGTTGGTGTCGGTGTTGGTGTCGGTGTTGGTGTCGTTGTGGTGCGCTGTCATGCGGGCTCCTGGCGGCCGAGGCGGTAGCGGGTGAGGAAGAACAACGAGCAGGCGACGATGACGGCCGGCAGTACGGTGAAGCCGAGACCGATCGCGGTGACTGCCGAATCCGACTGCGCGGCAAGCCCGTCGGTCGACGACACGTATCCGCCGAGCGCGAGCACGGCCGCGTAGACGAACGGCCCGAGCGCCAGGCCGAGGGTCTCACCCGCCGTCCAGACGCCGGTGAAGACGCCGATGCGGTTCTCCCCGCTGGTGCGGGCATCGGCCGCTGCCACGTCGGGCAGCATCGCCATCGGGAACATCTGGGCGCCCGCGTAGCCCACCCCGACCACGGCGACGGCGAGTGCCGCGACGACTGCGCCGAGGTGCATGCCGGCGAAGGCGAGCACCGCCCCGCCACCGAGCAGCACCGAGCTGATCAGGTAGCCGCGCCGTTTGTCGCGGCGTTCGGCGTAGCGCTGCCACAACGGGGTGACGAGCAGGGCCGGGCCGACGAAGCACACGAACAGCACGCTCGACATTCCCTTGTCGCGCAACACACTTCGCGCGACGTAGTCGACGCCGGCGAGCATCACACCGGTCGCTAGCGCCTGCAACACGAAGGTCGTGATGAGGTGGCGGAACGGCCGACTCGCCCAGACGACCCGCAACTGGTCACGCAGCGATCCGCCGGCCCCGACAACATCGCGGGTCGGTGCACCGTCGGTGCCCCGCCACGCGGCGAGCGCGCCGACCGCGATGAGCAACCCGACGAAGATGCCCACCCCGCGATAGCCGGCCCAGTCGCGGATCACCGGCGAGAGTCCACCACTGATCAGGATCGCGAGTGCCAGGATCGCCACCCGCCAGGTCATCAGGCGGGTGCGTTCGTCGTAGTCGTCGGTGAGTTCGGCCGGCATTGCGACGTAGGGCACTTGGAAGAACGCGTACGCACTCGCGCAGGCGAGGAAGAACAGCAGCACCCATCCGCCGGCGATCACGGTCGGGGAGGTCGGGCCGGCGAACATGATCGCGAAGAGCACCGCCAGCGCGAGGCCGGCGCGCACCAGGAACGGACGGCGCCGCCCGGCCGGCGAGGTGCTGCGGTCACTGATCCGGCCGGCGATCGGGTTGAGCACGACGTCCCACGCCTTGGGCAGGAACACCATCAGGCCCGCCACCGCGGCGGTGATGCCGAGTCGGTCGGTCAGGTAGGGCAACAGCAGCAGCCCCGGCACGGTGCCGAACGACCCCGTCGCCACCGATCCGAGTCCGTACCCGACCCGGACTCTGCGGGGCAGCACTTCGGTCATGCCCGGAAACTACCTGGGCTCACCGAGTCGGCGTCGGGTTTCGACGTGGGCTGCTCGACCTGGGTCGTCATATCCCACTGCCCACGACGGCGACATCAGGACGGCGGTTGGACGGTGGCCGACCCACCGCTCAGCTCATGGGTCGGTGAGGTCGCGCCAGGTTTCGGTCAGTCCGGGCGTGGTGCGGTAGGTGTGACCGGTGGGTGAGGTCCACTCGACGATCCCTGTGGGGTGCAACCGGATCCGCCACTGGGATTGCTTCATCCGGTGGTGACGCCGACACAGGCATTCGAGGTTGACCGTTGCGGTAGGTCCCTGGGGCCATTCGACGGCGTGGTCGAGGTCGACGTTCTTGATCGCGGGACGGTCACAGCCCGGTGCCCGACACCGCTGGTCCCTGGTTTTCACGTACCTGGCCATCGTGGGTGGCGGCCGGTAGCTGTCGCTGGCCATGGTGTTGGCGGTGGGTTCGCCGGTGACGGGGTCGAACTCGAAGCTACTCACGGTGACCTTGTCGGCGAACCTGGCCAGGTCGGCCAGGCTGTCGGCGTCGATCGCACCGGCGCGGGCGTGGACGCTCGTCGCGCCCCGGTCACGCATGTCGGACACGAAGGCCCGGCCGTCACTGTCTCCTCGACCCCTGGTACGTCCACCAAACGCTGCCGGTGTCTCTGGCTCGACGTACGGCTCACTGGCCGGCGGTTCAGCATCACCGTCGCCCCCACGGTGACTGTCGTCGCCACGGGTGCTGTTCTTGCTGTCGTCGCCATCCTTGCTGGCCTGGCCGGCAGTACCGGCAGCAGCGGTGGGTGCCTGGTTGGCGGGTTTGGTCCAGGTGTTCCCCGCGGTGCCGAAGGTCGGGGTGAGCACCTGGATGTCGAGGTTCAGGGTGACGTTGCGCATCGCGAGGTCGAAGAACGCATCGACCCGGTACTCGCCCAGGGTTTTGTCGGACTCGTCGCCGTGTTTCATCGCGAACGCCAACTGGTCGATCGCGTCCTTGACCGCGGTGATCTGCCCGTTGTCCCCGATGATCGTCAGCATCGACAACCCCGGTGTCGGGTGCGGATCCTGGAACACCCCACACTGCTGCGCCCTCGTCTTCCGCGCCGTCTCTCGAGCTGCGGAGGGTTGATGCTTCCCCACCAACGTCCGGCACGATTTGCGTGCCTGACCCCTGGTGGTCTGGTGGACTCCCCGGCCGAGGATCTCCGCCTCGACCGTTTCGCACACGTCCGGGGAGGCGTCCTGCAACTCCGTCGCAATATCCGCCGCCGTATCCAAGTTCGCCCGGCCGGCAGCGACTTCCCGCAACAGGTTCGGAGTCCTCGTGACCAGCCGGGCGGAGCGTTGCACTAACCCGATCCCGGCCTGGATCCCCAACCCCAACTCCGCGGCGACGGTGTCGGCGGAGTACATGCTGGTGAACCCTTCACCGTGCCGCACCCACGGCGTCTTCCTCGTGCCCTGCGGACCGTCGGGGTGCTCCCACCGCGCGAACTCCGCAATCGAACGAGCCCGCACCGCTTCCATCGACTGCGCCGCTTGATGCGCGAACCGGGTCGCATCCTCGAACAACGTCATCCGATCGAACACCCGAGACTCCGCCACCAACACCTCATCCAGACCAGCGCCCGAATCGAGGTCCGTTCCCAGCTCCGAGCCCAGGTCGACATTGAGGTCGGTGTCCAGCGAGTCGCCGGCCGACCCGCCACCCGCAGCAGCCGTAAACGAGGCCGATCCCGCCAGGACAGCAGGGGCTGTGGTGTCGGGGAACAGGTCGTACCCGAGGAGGGCGTCGGGTTCGTCGACCGTGAACGGGTCGTCCTGCCCGAGCAACTCGTAGGCGTGTGCGCTGAGGATCTTGGAGATGATCAGCATGATCGTCACCGGGTTCGCACCCGGCACCAAATGAGGGTGGGACGCCAACTCGATCGCGGCGTCCAACCCGTCTTCGAAGATCACAGATTCAAGCAACTCGGCCGGGTCGATACCGCCCGGTCGAGCCTCGAAATCTGGTGTCCCCTCCATGCACTTATCATACACGTGTTCGAACACGTTCGGAAGGGTTTCAACAGGCGAATTCGGTTGATTTCTCAAGGGTTTTCGCAGGTTTCGACTTGCGGTCCATTGGCGCCCCGAGCAGCTCAAATCAGCGCGCTCCGCGAGGCCGCGGGGGCGCCCGACCAACGGGCTCCGCTACCGCCCGGACCGCCTCACCCAGCGATGCCCGCGCGGGCACGGGAGAGGCTCAAACCAGCGCCCCCGGTTCAGGCGACGGTGGGGGTGGAGCCGTCGGCGGACTCCATCGCCTTTCCCGCCTCGTGCCACGCCTTCATGCCGCCCTCCAGGTTGGCGACGTCGAGGCCGTACTCGGCCAGTGACGGCAGGGTGCGGCGCACGCGCCCGCCGCCCTTGCAGGTGACGATCAACTGACGGTCGCCCGCGAGGTCACGGATCTCGTCGAGGCGCTCGGCGATCTGGCCGAGCGGGATGTGGACGGCACCGGGTGCGTGCCCTGCGTCCCATTCGTGCTGCTCGCGGATGTCGAGGAACACCGCATCGTCGGGCAGGTCGGTGACGGGGACATCGGGGAAACGGCTCATGTATTCGAGCCTAACCCGCAGGTAACCGCCGAAAGGCGCTCTCCCGACGTCCAGGAAACGATCAGCGAACTCCCGGGATGCGGTTCCACGCTGAGCAGGCACCACCCGCCCAGCCAAGAACGCGCCGAAGAACACCCCCACGAAGCCACCCGAAGACAGCCCGAACACAACCCGGAGAAGACCACGAAGACGCCATGGAAATCACCGACCCCGCACTTCCCGTCCTGCTCGGACTCGCCGCGCTCGTGCTGCTGGTGCTGCTCGCCCTCGGCCTGCCCCGCATGCACCGACGCACCGCGGCGACCGCGGTGCGCGCCGGGCAGGCAATCGTCATGAATCTGGCCGCGCTCATGTGCGCCGGGCTCGTGTTGAACAACCAGTACCTGTTCTACGTGTCGTGGTCGGATCTGCTCGGGCCGAGCAACGTGCAGGCGCAGCAACTGACCCGCGGCGCGGGCAACCGGGGCGCGAACGTGCGGATCGCGCCGGTGGTCACCGAACACTCGTCCTTCCCGTCGTTGCCGACACCGAACTCGCTGGAGCAGCAGTACACGGTGCACGGCACCAAGAGCGGTGTCGATGCATCGGTCATCGTGATCCTGCCCAAGGGCTACTCGACGCATCCGGCGCGGCGGTATCCGGTGCTGGAGATGATGACCGGCTACCCGGGGGTGCCGCGGTCGGCTACTCGTACGGCGGCTGGTGCGCGGCCATGCTCGCCATGCGACACCCGGCCACCTTCGGCGGCGGCGCGTCGCTCATGGGCTATTTCTCACCGGAGTTCGGCAGCAACTACAACCCGTTCAAGATCGTCCCGGCAGCCGCACGTGCCTACCAACTCGGCCTCCTGGCCCACACCCGTCCGCCGGCCACCTCGCTGCTGGTCATGGCCAGCAAGAACGACCCGGAGTCGTACCCCTACATGGTGCAGTTCCTGAAGCAGGTGCGGTCGCCGATGGCGGTGACCTCACTGGTGCTGGCGTCCGGCGGGCACAACGTCGACGAGATCCCGCTGCACCTGCCGCAGATCATGGCGTGGCTGTCGAAGTCACTGGCCGGTTTCCGATACCAGCCATAATTTTTGTCGCTTGAACCATATTTGCGGTACGTTCGTCCATATAGTCTCCCTGACAGCAAATGGACGAAGGAGTACGAGCATGTGGACGATGACGTGGACGGAGGTCGCCGGCTTCATCACGACGGCGCTGTGCGTGTGGCTGGTGGTGCGCCGCAACATCTGGAACTTCCCGATCGGGATCGCCAGCAACATCTTCTTCTGGGTGCTGTTCATCCGGGCCGGGCTCTACGCCGACGCGTGGCTGCAGGTGGTCTTCCTGCTGCTCGGCGTGGGTGGCTGGTGGATGTGGCTGCACGGCGGCGTCAACCGCACCGCGCTGGTCGTGCGCCGGACGCCGGTGTGGGGGTGGGCGGCCATCGCGGGCTTCGTCGGCGTGGCCACCTGGGTGATCTACACGCTGCTCACCGCACACACTGACTCGACAGTGCCGGTGGCCGACGCCTTCACCACCGCCCTCAGCCTCGGCGCGCAGATCATGTTGAACCGCAAGTGGATCGGCAACTGGGCACTGTGGATGGTCGCCGACGTGCTCTACATCTGGCTCTACTGGATCAAGGACCTCCACCTCACCTCGGTGCTCTACGTGGGCCTGCTGACGATGTGCGTGATCGGGCTGCGGCAGTGGGCCACCGCGGTGCGCCGTCCGGAGCCCGCCCCCGTCGCCGAGGCGGTGCCGGCATGAGCGCGCAGGCACGCGACCACCAACACCAGCACGGTCTCGTGCTCGGCAAGTTCTATCCCTTCCACGCCGGCCACCAACAACTGATCCGCGCCGCCACGGCCGCCTGCGCGCAGGTGACCGTCGAGGTGCTGGGCAGTTCGGTGGAGTCGATCCCGATGGAGGTGCGCGCCGAGTGGATCCGCCGCGAACACCCCACCGCGCGGGTGGTCACCGCCCTCGACGACGCGCCGATCGACTACGACGACCCGGCGGTCTGGGAGCTGCACATGCGAGTGATCAAGGGCCTTCTCGACCAGCCGGTCGACGCGGTGTTCACCTCCGACTCGTACGGCGCGGAACTGGCCGAGCGGCTCGGCGCCACCTGGCATCGGGTCGACCCGGGACGGGTGGCGATGCCCGTGTCGGGCACCGCGGTGCGCGCCGACGTCGCCGGGCACTGGTGGGCACTGCCCGCACCGGTGCGGGAGTGGTTCAGCCGGAGGGTCGTGGTGATCGGCGCGGAGTCGACCGGCACCACCACGCTCAGCAGCGCGCTCGCCGCGCACTACGAGGTGCCGTGGGTGCCGGAGTTCGGCCGCGAGTGGAGCGAGGTTCGCCCGGGCGGCCTCGAATCGCCCTGGCACAGCGCGGAGTTCGATCTGATCGCGATCGAACACCAGCGGCAGGAGGTGGAGGCGATGAGGGCTACGCCGCGTCCGTTGACGATCAGCGACACCGACGTGCTGGCGACCGCGATCTGGCACGAGCGGTACGTCGGCGGCCCGTCGCCGTCGGTGCTGGCCCGGGCGACGACGTGGCGCCCGGCTCTGTATGTGCTGACCGGCGACGAGATTCCGTTCGTGCAGGACGGCATGCGCGACGGCGAGCACATCCGGCACGACATGCAGGCGCGCTTTCGCGAGGTGCTGGCGCAGTCGGGTGTGCCGTGGTTCGAGGTGCACGGCAGCCCGGCACAGCGCCTGGCCGAGGCGACAGCCCGGGTCGACGAGCTACTCGCCGGCGGCTGGGCTCTCGCCGACCCGCTGGGCTGAGGCCTCGAGAAACCGCCTCCCGAGCGCCTCGACCGCGGACCGCACCTCCTCGCCCTTGATGACCACGAACGGCACCGGCAGCAGCGCGAGCATCTCGGCGTAGCTGTGGGCGTTGCTGGTCGTGCCGACGATGCGGGTGATCTCGCCTTCGGGCACCTGCCGACCGAGGTTGCGCGGCAGCCACTGCAACTCGACGGCCGGCGCGTGCACCTCGATCTCGACCTCGAAGTCCCAGCCCGACGCGAGGTGCTCCTCGAGCAGGCGCACCGGGTCGAGAACGGCGGGCGGCACGACCCGTCCGACCCCGCGGGTCACCCGCGCGACGCGATCGACCCGGTAGGCACGCGTGGCCTCCTGCTCGCGCGAATGGCACAGCAGATACCAGCGTCCGTGGCGCACGACGACGGCCCAGGGCTCGACGTCGAAGACACGCTCGTTGCCGGCTTCGGTGCGGTAGTCGATGCGCACCGGCACCTGTTCGGCGCAGGCGGTGACGAGATCGACGGTGACGGACGGGTCGGGCCGCGCCGCACCGGTATCGGGGGCCGCCGCGGCCGTGTTGCGCACCGTCTTCGCCTGTGCGGCAACACTTTCGGGGAGGCTGCGCAGCAGCTTGCCGAGGGCGGAGCCGACCGGGTGGTGCGGGTCGTCGGGTCGGTGGTGACCGTCGAGCACCGCCATGACCAGCCCGAGCGCCTCGTCGGCGGTGAACATCAGCGGCCCCGGCCGCACGCCGCGTCCGGGGCGGTAGCCACCCGCCGGACCGCTCACCGATTGCACCGGGATGCCGGCCTCGCGCAGGATCGCGACGTAGCGACGCGCCGCCCGGCTGGTGACGCCGAGCCGGGCGGCGATCTCGTCGCCGGTGATGCCCGGACGGTTCTGCACGAGCTCGAGGGTGAGCAACGCCCGCGAGGTCGGGCTCGTGTCATCACGCATCGGTCGGACCCCATCCGGTAGTCGAACGTCCTGGATTGCTTCTACCGTGCCAGACATGACCGACAACTCCGGCGAAACGCCAGCCGCTGACTCCGGCGAAACCTCGGCCGACGTCGCTGGCGACAAGCCCGCCGACGTGCCTGCCGGCAACGACCCGTTCGAGGTGGAGGAACGGCACGCGGTGGGCTCGACCTTCCACCTGGTCGACCTGTCCGGGTCGTCGTTCCACGAGGTGCGCCTGCGCGAGGCGAAGATCAACGACGCCGACCTGCGCGGCTTCGTCGTCCGTGACGCCTACGTCGACGGACTCGTGCTCACCGGGGTGATGGGCGAACGACTGCAACTCGACGGCGAGTTCGGCGAGGTGATCGTCAACGGCGTCGATGTCGCGCCCTTCGTCGAGAGCGAACTGGCCCGGCGCCACCCGGAGTACGCACTGATGAAACCGGACGACCCGGCCGGATTCGTCACGGCCTGGGACGCCGTCGAATCCTTCTGGGCCACAACCATTTCCGATGTGCGCAGCCTCGGCGAGTCGCTCCTGCACGAGTCGGTGGCCGGCGAATGGTCGTTCATCCAGACGTTGCGCCACCTGGTCTTCGCCACGGAGTGCTGGGTGCACCGCGCGACCCTCGGCGAGATGGCGCCGTGGCTGCCGTTGTCGCTGCCGTGGGACTCCATGCCGCCCACCGAGGGCGTGCCGTGGGATCGAGACGCGCGCCCGACTTTGGCGGAGGTGCTTGAGATGCGCGCCGACCGGATGGGCGCGGTGCGCCGGGTCGTCGAGGGTCTGACCGAGGAGCAACTCGCCTCCACCGGACCGGAACTGACCGGTCCGGGGTGGCCGCCGGCGGGCGAGAGCTTCCCGGTGCGGGAGTCGCTGCACACCGTGCTCAACGAGGAGTGGTGCCACCACCGGTTCGCACTGCGTGATCTCGCGGTGCTCACCGCTCGATGATCGAGCTGTCCCGCCGAGACGCGCGACGTCTGGCGGTGCAGGCGCAGTTGCTCGCGGCACCGCAGCCCCGCGGTCTGCTTGAGGTCTTCGCCCACTTGGACGGCGTGCAGGCGGGTATGACCGCGTACGTCGCGCCGAACGCAGACCTGTTGTGTCACAGCCGAATTGCCGGATACCGGCCGTCCGACCTCGACGCCCTCGTCGACTCGGGCTCACTGGTCGAGTTGCGCGGCACGTAGGAAGCCTTCGCCGAGCGGGCCCGCCGCCAACTGCGTGCGCTGGGCATCATGCGTCCGGCCTTCCACTCGATGCTCGGGCTGCGCACCGAGGTCGAGCCGCCCGGGCCGCTCGCCACGGTCGAGGGGTTGCGCGGCCGGTGGTGGATCGACGAGCGGCTGCTCGAGGTGCACGCGGTCCACCAAGACCTCGAGTTCAGTGACTCGCTCGAAATGTCCTTGGGACGCGAAATACGTTCACTCGCAGCGATGCTCGACCTTGAAGTGAGCCTCCCCGACTGACCGGAGCGGTCGGCCGGTCCGCGCCGATCCGTCCGAAATGTTCTGAGACAATTCGGCGCAAAACCATCGCGCCCGACGGCGATTGTCCCTACTGTTCTTGTTACCAAGTGCGCACCACCGCCCGGTCCGGCACGCCCTCACACCCCAGAGGAACTCCCCCATGCACAAACTCGTCTCGGTGGCTGCCGCCGCCGCGTTCGCCGTCTCCGTCACCGCCCCCGCAGTCGCCTCCGCCGCACCGGCACCCGCGTCGGCCTCGGTGGCCACCACCGACCTGCGCTCGAGCCTGCAGTCGTATCTGCAGACCGCGAAGCTGTCCGCTGCCGACAAGGCCACGGTGCAGGCGCTCATCGCGAAGTTGCCCGCCGGTTTCAGGCTGACCCCGAAGTCGTCGCTCACCAAGGCCGTGTCGCACGAGTGGACCGCCGCCCGCAATGGCGCCATCGACCCGAGCCAGTACGACTGCGACCCGAACACGCCGGTGAGCCGCTGGCTCGACAGCCGGCTGGCGACGGTCGACATGACCAACCTTCGGATGCTGAACAACCTCGGCGCGCTCGACATCCCGACCTACGCAAACCTGATCTTCGGTCAGCAGACCAAGAAGGCAAGCTTCGGCGTCACCGGAGCCCACACCAACGAACTCACCCGCACGATGCGCGACCTGCAGGGCTTCTGGGACATCAAGAGCGACGACATCGCGCTCATCCCGATGCACGGCGCGGCCGTCTTCCAAGACCGCAAGCTCGTGTCGCAAACGATGCAGCTGCTCTACGGCGTGCCGGCCGCGACGGGCGACCTCTACGCCGAGGTCTTCTCGATGCTGCTGGCTGCCGACCCGGCGCTGCGCGGCGGCGACCACCCGATCTTCACCTTCAACGCGTTCGCGTTCAGCGAGGCAGACGAGGCACCCGCGGACCGGTTGGGGATCAGCGATCGCATCATCATGGGTGACGGTGTGCTCGAGGGCATGGACGCAATCGGCCTGGGCCGCACCGCTCCTCGGTCGATCCTCGCGCACGAGTTCGGCCACCACGTGCAGTACGAGAAGGGCCTGTTCAACTCCCCGCTCACCGGCGCGGAGGCAGCCCGCCGCACCGAACTCATGGCCGACGGTTTCGGCGCCTATTTCATGACCCACAAGAAGGGTCAGGCGCTCAACAAGCACCTCGTGCTGCAGGACGCCGCGGCGTTCTCCAACGTCGGCGACTGCGCCTTCGACAACGACGGACACCACGGCACGCCGAACCAGCGTCTGCGCGCTGCGCAGCGGGCCGGCGACCTCGCGCTGGCGAGCAAGCCGGCCTCGAGCATCCTGCCGGCGATGTCGTTCGCCGCGCTGTTCGAGGCGAAGCTGCCGCAGCTCGTGGCGCCCGACGCGAAGTAGTCGACCTCAACACCGAAGGCCGCGGCGGACTCGAGTCCCTCGCGGCCTTCGCGTTGCAGAAAGGTGGATCGTCGTGTCTAGGACCACGACGATCCACCTTTGGACGCCGTCCGTGAACATCGTTTGTCCACAGGCTTGTTCACAGGTGTGGAGAAAACTACAACCATGTAGTTTTCCGGAATCGGTGAACCGGCTGCGCCGGTGAACACCCGCCGCAAGACTTGAACGAGGACCACCCTCGACGACGCACCCAGCGGCGGGATCGCCGAACTCCAGCGGATCAGCGAGGCCGTCGACCACCGTGCCCGACTGACCGCTCGCTTCATCGGGCTACTCTGAGTCGCCCCGCGGCGGTTCGGTTGTCCGGCAGGCGAATAGGTCAGCCGCGCCGGCGATCCACTCGTCGTAGAACGCGGGCATCTGCGAGGCCTTGCCGGTGAACTGTGCGGCTCGCTTCTCCAGGAAAGCCGCGACGCCCTCCTTACCGTCGCCGATGCTCGCGTGGAACATCGCGAGCGAATCGACACGGTGCGCGTCGGCCGGGTGCTCGTAGGCGCTGTTGCGGCGCACCATCTGACGGGTGAGGGCCACGGCGACCGGGGAACGTCCCTGCGTCCAGCGGTCGACGGTCTCGCGGGCGGCAGCGAGCAGGTCGTCGGGTTCGTACGCCTTCGCGGCGAGGCCGGCGGCCACGGTGGCCTCGGCGTCGAGGATCTCGGCGCTGAGCGCGAGGTCGATCGCCTTCGGCAGCCCGACGATCTGCGGCAGGAACCACGTCGATGCGGCCTCCGGCACGATGCCGAGTCGGCCGAACACCAGCCCGAATCGGGCCTTCGTCGACACAAGGCGGGCGTCCATCGCGAGGGTCATCGTCGCGCCGATGCCGACGGCGGCGCCGTTGATTGCGGCGACCACCGGCTTCTTGCAGTCGTGGATGGCGAGGGTGACGCGTCCACCGGTGTCGCGCACGCGCTCGATCGCGGGTGCATCGAGGTCGGCCATGTCGGTCAGGCCCGGCTGCTTCGTCTCGTCGAGCCCGAACACGTTGCCCTCGCTCGACAGGTCCATGCCCGCACAGAACGCGCGTCCGGCACCGGTGACGATCACGGCGCGCACCGAGTCGTCGTCGTTGACCTCGCGGAATGATCGCTCGAGCTCCTGCGCCATCGTCACGGTGAACGAGTTGAGCTGCTCGGGACGGTTCAGCGTGATGGTCAGGACGCCGTCGTCGACGGTGTGGTCGAGGGTTTCGTATGCCATGGATGTCTCCTTCAGCGCTGGACAGGGGCGAGTGCACCGAGCCGGCCGGTGATCGAAAGTCTGCTCTTTCGACGGTCGAGTGGTTCTGGTCCCTGGCGTCGTGCAGCAGGCTATCCCAGTGATCCGGTCGCCCTCCGGTGATCTCGACCCACGCACCAGGGCGCCGCTCGGCCCGTCAGGTCCAGGTTCGGTGAATGGCTGATTTCGAGGTCTGCGCCTCGACGTCCCGATCCATGCCCACGAACGCGCCGCGGCCTGGTTGGCCGAGCACGGCGAGACCGCGAAGCGGGAGTGGCCGGCCATGATTCTTCAGCGCATCTTGAGGGTGCAGATCGCGGTTGCTGCGTAAAAACGGTTCTCGCTCAGAGGAACTGCGCCGGGTCGAACTCGTCGATCGGGATGATCCGAACGCGCGGCAGCCGCTCCCGGAAGGCCAGCACGTCGTACTCGAGATCGAAGCTCTCCATGCCCTGCGCGGCGAGTTCGATGAAGCCGTTGTTGCGGAACTCGGTGAACCCGATGACGCCGAGCCGGCGACCGTCGAGCAGGTGCCTCATCTGCTCGACGAAGTCACCGTCGTTGCTGACGAGTAGCACATCGGCGTCGTGGTGGCGTAGCTCGTCGAGGGTGCGCTGGATCGCGATGTCGACGACCTTCTCCCCGCTCGACCCGCTGAGCGCGATGGGCCGGAAACCGATCGCCAGCAGGGCCTGCACGAAGGTCATCGGCAGTTCGTTGTTCGCGGCGAGGAAGAACAATCCGGTGGCGGGCTGCTGCCACTCCTCGCGCGCGAACTCCAGCACCCGCTCCCAGCGGGGGCGCTCCTCGGGGCGGGGCCGTCGGCCCATGATCGAGTTGCCCAGCGTGGCGTCGATGTTCTCGCCGTCGACCAGCACGTACGTCGTTCGTTGCTCCGCCATGAAGGCAGGCTAGTGGTGCCCGCGCACCGGTTCTCCGAATCGGGCTCCGCGTCGGCCTCCGGCCTGTCACCGTTGAGGGATGCGGGTGCTCTTCGCGTCGACAGCCAACGAGGGCCACTTCGGTCCCCTGCTCCCGCTCGTGCGCGCCTTCGCCGGGCTCGGCCACGAGGCACGGGTCGCTGCGCCGCAGTCGTTTGCCCGCTCACTGGCCGGCTTCGGCCTGGAGCACGAGCCGTTCGCCGACGTGCCGGGCGAGATCATCGGTCCCGTCATGGGCCGACTGCCGTCGGTCGCTCCCCTGGAGGCCGACACGATCGTGATCCAGGACGTGTTCGGTCGCCTAGCCGCACAGGCCGGGCTGCCCGGGGTCACCGAGATCATCGAGCGGTGGCGGCCCGACCTCGTGGTTCGCGAGACCGGCGAGTTGGCGTCGTTGGCAGCGGCCGAACGCGCGGGTGTTCCGCATGCACACATGTGCATCGGTATGCACGGCATGGCGTCGCACTTTCGCGCCCTGCTCGCCGAGCCACTGTCCGAGCTGAGCACGCTGGCCGGCCTCGACGCCGATCGGCTCGCGACGGCACTCGCCGACGAACCGACGTTCAGTGTGGTGCCGGAGCTGCTCGACTTCCCGGACGGTGGTGGGTCGGATGCGATTCGTCGCTTCCACGAGCCGCTGCCCACTGCCACGGCCGAGCGCTCGCCGGAGTGGGGTGACCTCGACCGGCCGCTCGTCTACGTCACCTTCGGCTCGGTGGCCGGGTCGATCCCGCCGTTCGCCGGCGTGTTCCGGGCCGCGCTCGACGCGCTTGCCGGCCTCGACGCGGCGGTCGTGATGACGGTCGGACGCGCGGTCGACCCGTCCGGGCTCGCACCCCTGCCCGCGAACGCCAAGGTCTTCAACTGGCTGCCGCAGGGCGACGTGCTCGCGCACGCGTCGGCGATGGTGGCGCACGGCGGGTTCGGCACGACGATGGGTGCGCTGGCCGCCGGCGTGCCCCAGTTGGCGGTGCCGCTGTTCACGTCCGACCAGGTGATGAACGGCGAGCATGTCGCCGCCGTCGGGGCTGGGCTCACGACACCGATGGGCATCGCCTCGCTCGCCGACGCGGCCGGCCAGGTGCGGCAACTGATGACCGATCCGACGCTCACCGACGGTGCCCGCCGGGTGGCGGCGGCGGTCCGTGAGCTACCCCCGCCGTCCGAGGCTGTGGACGAACTCGTCGCGTTGTGCGGGTGACCGGCCGCAGGTGAGGCCTGCGAGACTCGGCCCGGACGGGACCGACCGCCGACCTGGCCGACCGGGTGGCGCAGGTGACGGCGACCGAGGTGGGCGCTGCTGAACTCGACCTGGCGCGGCACACCGCCGAGTCACGCGGAACCGACAACATCGACTTCGCGGTGGCCGATGTGCACGCCCTCGACTTCGCCGACGCGACGTACGACGTCACGCACGCCCACCAGGTGCTGCAGCACGTGAGCGACTCGGTGCAGGCGCTGCGAGAGATGGGGCGCGTAACCAAGCCGGGCGGCATCGTGGCGGTGCGCGACAGCGACTACTCGGCGTTCGCGTGGTGGCCACGGGTGCCCGAACTCGACGAATGGATGGAGCTCTACCAGGCAGAGGCACGAGCCAACGGCGGCGAACCCGACGCGGGTCGGCGACTGCTGTCGTGGGCGCAACAGGCGGGGTTCGACGACGTCACACCGGGTTCGAGTACGTGGTGCTACGCCACCCCGACGACCGCCGATGATGGGGAGGGTTGTGGGCCGACCGCATCCTCGAGTCAGCGATGGCACGCCAGGTGGTCGACTCCGGCCTGGCCACCCGCGATGACCTGCACCGAATCAGCCAGGGATGGCAGCGCTGGGCGGCCGCCGAAGACGGCTGGTTCTCACTGCTGCACGGCGAGATCCTCTGCCGCGCAAGGTGACTCCTGCCGTCGGCCGCGGCCTGCCACACCAACATCCCAGGGGCCGCCGCCGAAGCTTTGCTCGAGGCTCATCGTGCCGATCTCGCGATCCAGGCCGACGAGTCGGTCGACTTCAAGCAGGCGCGGGTTGACCCGGTGACGGGCCACGTCTTCTGCCTGTCCGAAGGTCTGAGCAAAGAAGCGGTGCAGCGCATTCATCAGCGCGCGGAGCACCCGTGCGACGAGCTTCACGAGATCACCGTCACTGCATGATCGTCCCGTCGCGCAGCTGCGCGGGTTATCGAGATCCGCGCAGCTCATGACGCGCGCAGATCTCGATAGCCCGCGCGCCGTCTTGCCCTCGCATCATCATCCGACCGAACGCAGGTACTTCCCGAAGTGGGGCACCGTGAACGCGACGCGTCCGCGCTCGTTGGAGTAGACAAGACCCTTCTTCAGCAGCGCATCCCTTGCCGGAGAAAGCGATTGGGGCTTGCGACCGAGCACGTCGGCGACGTCGGAAGTGAGCACCGAGCCCACGTCGTCCTTCTCGGCGTCGGGCAGGCGGCCGCCGGCTTCGGCCATCGCACGCAGGTACTCCCGCTCCCCCGGCGTGGCGCGTTCGTAGCGTGACCCGAAGAAGCCGACGGCGAGCTCGGCTTCGGCCTGCGGGGCGGCAACGTGCACGTCGGCGGCGGTGATCGGCGACTTCGGCGCGAGCTCCCACACCACTTGGCCGTACGCCTGGATGAAGTACGGGTAACCGCCGGTCACCTCGTACATCGCGTCGAGGGCCGCGGGCTCGAACTCCGCATCCTCCTCCTTCGCCGGCCCCTGCAGCGCGCGTTCGGCGGCCTCGCGCGGCAACCGGTCGATGCGGGCGTACTTGAACAGCCGCTCCGAGTAGGACTTCGACGCCGACAGCACGGCGGGAAGGTGCGGCAGACCCGCGCCGACGACGATCACCGGCAGCCCCGTCTGGCTGATCTCGTGGCACGCCGCGCACAGGGCGGAAACATCCTCGGGGTGCAGGTCTTGCATCTCGTCGATGAAGATGCCGATGCCGCGCCCCATGTCGGCGGCCAATCCGCCTGCGTCCGAGAGAAGTTCGACGAGGTCGATCTCGATGTCGCCGGAGTCGGCCCGACCGCTCACCGCCGGCGCGTCGATGCCCGGGTTCCACTTGTCGCGCAGCTTCGCGTTCGGCGCGGCGTCACGCTGCGCGAACGCCTTGATCACGCCGAGCACATGGTCGACGTCGTCGCTCTGCGGGTGGCCGAGCTCGCGCACCGCCTGGTGCAGAGCGCTCGACAGCGGACGCCGCAACCGCTGATCGGGCCGTGCCTCGAACTTGCCGGTGCCCCACTTCGCCCGCACCGCCTCCGAACGAAGCGCGTTGAGCAACACCGTTTTTCCGACACCGCGCAGTCCGGTGAGCACGATCGAGCGCTCCGGGCGCCCGCGCGAGATGCGCTGAATGACGATCTTGAACTGCTCGAGCTGCTCGTCGCGGCCGGCCAACTCCGGCGGACGCTGGCCGGCGCCGGGTGCGTACGGGTTGCGGATCGGGTCCATGCGAGGAATGTATGCGCATCTCTACCGACGGCCAGATATTTCGCTAGTGAGTTGAGGCGATTGGTCTCGATCAGACAATCTCGCACTCTCTAGCATTCGGAAAATAGATGCCTAGCCAGCCACATCGACCGCCGGCGACACCCCGGCCGCCCAGCCAAAGGCGTCCCCGGCGTGCACCCTTACAATGCGCCGGTTTGTTCGCATCGTGGATGTGAGCCTTGACACGTTACTGGCGAGTAGGAGACCTTTCCGGGCAGCCGGCAGACCCCCTGCTGCCGCCCAACAGGAAGTCTTGCCATGTCCAAGCGCACCCTGTCCGTCAGTGCCACAGTCACGGCCACCCTCGCCCTCTCGCTCTGCCTGCCGCAAGACGCAGACGCAGCAACCGACCCGGTCGGACCGACCCAGCTGTCTTTCCCCGCCGCCCTCGCATGGTCGGCCTTGTCCCCCAACGCCGTAGCGCCCGGCATGAACGACTGGAACTGCAAGCCGTCCGCCGCGCACCCGCGGCCGGTCGTGCTGGTGCACGGCACCTGGGCCAACCGCTACGACTCGTTCGCGCTCATCTCGCCGGAGCTCAAGCGCGCCGGCTACTGCGTCTTCGGCCTCAACTACGGCGATGAGAACGACTCGGTCGCGGGCAAACTGCCCGGCGTCTACGCAACTGCCGCGATCAAGCCGTCCGGCGCCGAGATCTCGCAGTTCGTCGACCAGGTGCTCGGCAGCACGGGTGCGGCGCAGGTCGACATGGTCGGCTGGTCGCAGGGTGGCATCGCGGCCCGCTCCTACCTGCAGTTCTACGGCGGCGCCAACGCCTCGAATCCCGCCGCCAACAAGGTGAAGAACCTCATCCAGTACGGCGCGACCAACCACGGCACCACCCTCAGTGGTCTGGCGACGCTCGCCGATCAGCTCGGCATCCTCAACCTCACGCCGGCCGCACTCGGCCAAGCCGCCGTCGACCAGACCATCGACACGCCGTTCCAGCAGGAGCTCAACGCCAACGGCGACACCGTGCCCGGCGTCGACTACACGGTGATCGGCACGAAGTACGACGAGGTCACCACGCCGTACACCCGCACTTTCCTCACCGCCGGACCTGGCGCGACGGTCAACAACATCACCCTGCAGGACGGCTGCGCGGTCGACCTCAGCGACCACCTGTCGATGATCTACTCGTGGCGCCTGATCGGGCTCACCAAGAAGGCGCTCGACCCCGCCGGCAACGCCTCTGTGCCCTGCCTGCCCAACCTTCCCGTCGTCTGACGCCCTGACTGCAGACTGATCCGGTCGCCGCCTCGGACGGCGACCGGATTAGATGTCGGGGTGACCACGATCCACACCGCCCACCTCACGCTGCGCCCCATCACCGACGCCGACGTCACCGACGAACGCATCATCGGCTGGCACACCGATCCGGCCGGGTACGAGCTCATGTCGGAGGCGCCGCGCACCCGCGACGACGCGGTCGAGGCACTGCAGACCTGGCGGGAGGCGTGGGACGCCGACGGCATCAGTTACTGGATCGCCGAGCACGAGGGCACGCCGGTCGGCATCGGCGGGGTGCGCGCGATGAACTACCAGAGCCACCCGCACCTCAACCTCTACTACCGGCTCGACCCGCAGTCGTGGCGCCGCGGCTTCGGCAGCGAAATTGCCTGTGCGGCAACGGCATACGCGCAGGAGTTCTATGCGGCGGGACCGGTCGTCACCCGCATCGCACCGGCCAACGAGCCGTCCCTGCGCATCGCCGAGCGCGCCGGAATGGAAGACCTCGGCCCATTCCGGATGCCCCAAGACCCGGAGCACCTTCCCGACAACCTGCTCTTCGAGTCGCCCACCGCGCGGCTCGGCATCGGCGAGGCCTACGACGAGGTGCTCGACCTGTGGTGCCGGGTGAACGCGGCCGGTGGAGCGGTCGGCTGGGAGGGCGACGCACCGCGGGACGAGGTGGCGCGGGTGCTCGAAGGACACCTGGCTGCCGCCGGCAGCACCCTCGTCCGCCTGCACGCACCCACCCACGACACCTGGGACGACCCGGACGCCGTGGGCGACCTGCTCGGGTTCGGTTTCGTGCAGCGGGGCACGTGGTTCTCGACCGAGCACCGCGCCACCCTGCTGCGCGTGATGACCGACCCCGCCGACCGCGGCCGCAACTACGGACGCATCCTGATGGGCGCGCTGCACGGCACCGCCCGGCGCGACGGCGCGGAGATCTGCGAGATCTCCTACCGCGGCGGCACCGGGCTGGAGCGGTTCTATCAGCAGTTCGGCTACGTCGAGACCGGACGCGTGGCCGGCGGGTTGCGGTTCAGCTGGGGCGAAGAGGACGACGTGGCGATGGCTCGGTCACTGGTTTCGACCCCGTGACCTCGCACGAAGTCGAATCTGACGCGGGTTGCGACGTCGAATCGCCCGATACGCCGGAGTAACTCGCTCCTGACGCGACTTGGTGCCAGCGCCGCGCCACCCGGGCGGGCGATCGATGCAGCCCTCTACCAGAATCTAGCGCATCAATTAGAAAACGCTAGCGAGCCACATCGAGGCGTCAGCGCTCCACCACGAACAGCCGCATCGCGAGGTTGTAGTAGCGATCGGTCAGACCCTCATTGCGCATCCCGAGCCGTGCGGTCACCCGCTGCGACGGGAGGTTCTGCGGGTGGGTCACCGCGACGATCCGAGGCAGCGCCGACGCGTGCTCGAGCACCCGGGTCGCCGCCTCGGTGTGGGCATGGTCCGATCCTGTCAGCGCGCGGTCGCCGTCCGCATCCGGTTGACTGGCCGCGCCAGTGCTCGGCGATCAGTCGAGCCGGCTCACCAGGAAGCGGCCTGTCGGATTGGCGATGAGGTCTTGCGAACCGACCAACTGGATCTCGCGGGTGCCCGCGTTGTGGGTGGTCTCCATGATTCCGAAGACCGAGTCGGCGGTGGCCGCGAGCGCCTCGTCGGCCGACTCGGTGAGCAGGTGCGCCAGGAAGATCGCGGCGGTCGCGTCGCCCGCGCCCACGACGTACATCGGCAGCAGCGGCGTGGTGACGATCCACGCGCCCTCGCCGTTCACGACGGCGAGCTGCACCGAGTCGGCCGGCGTCTCGTCGGTCTGCACCGAGGTGACCAGCACGGTTTCGGGTCCGCGCTCGCGGATGGCGCGGGCCGCGTCGAGCAACTCGGCGACGGTGTGGATCTCGCGTTCGCCGGTGAGGTACTGCAGCTCCCACTGGTTCGGGGTGACGACGTCGGCGGCGGCAATCACCTTGTCGCGCATGAACTCCGGGATGCCGGGGCGCACGAAGAACCCGCGTCCGACATCGCCCATCACCGGGTCGGCGCAGTAGATCGCCTTCGGGTTGGCCTCCTTGACCCGCGCGACCGCGTCGAGGATGACGTCGCCGATCGTGTCGGCACCCATGTAGCCCGACAACACCGCGTCGCAGTCGGGCAGCACGCCGCGCTCCTCGATGCCGGTGATGACGTCGCGCACGGTCTCCGGCTCGAACACCGGGCCGCGCCACTCGCCGTAGCCGGTGTGGTTGGAGAAGTGCACCGTGTAGACCGGCCAGACCTCGTGCCCCAACCGCTGCAAGGGGAAGACGGCGGAGGAGTTGCCCGCGTGACCGTAGGCGACCGAGCTCTGGATCGACAGGATCTTCATTCCGGTGATGGTAGTGAGGCGGACACCCGCGCTGCAGGTCACGCCTCCCCGAACGGGTCGGTTCGCGGAAATCCGGCACTTCTGACGCGGCCCTCGGTCGAGTCGCAGCGCGGGTGTCCGCCCGGCCCGTCGGACCCGTCCGCCGGCCCGCTTGCCTACGCTTGCCCCATGAGCGAAGAACTCCAGCCGAAGTCCATCGCCGACGACGCCGTCGTGCTCGACGTGCGCGAGCAGGACGAGTGGGACGCCGGCCACGCGCCGAACGCCGTCCACATCCCGCTCGGTGAGGTGCCGCAGCGTCTCGACGAGCTCCCCGAGGGCGACCCGCTGCCGGTGATCTGCCGGTCGGGCAACCGCTCGGGCCGCGCCGTCGCCTGGCTCAAGGCCCAGGGTTTCGACGTCGCCAACGTGTCCGGTGGCATGAAGCAGTGGGCGTTCGAGGGCAAGCCGGTCGTCAGCGAACACAACGTCGAGCCGACGGTCATCTGAGTCCTGAAACCGCAGACGCTGCAGTTGCCGGCACCCGCTGCTGTTGCAGCCGCAGCGTCTGCGGGTAAGCGCAGCGTTTGCGGAAGAAGGATCAGCGGACCGGCAGATCGACTACTTGAGCAGACGCGACATCCGGCGGTCAGCGAGCGGTTTGCCGCCGGTCTGACAGGTCGCGCAGTACTGCATCGACCGGTCGGCGAACGACACCTCGCGCACCACATCGCCGCACTCCGGGCACTTCTCGCCGGTGCGACCGTGCACCCGCATGCCGGCCCGCTTGGCGTCCTTGAGTTCGGCGGCGGGCTTGCCGGCGGACGCTTCGACGGCCGACGTCAACGTCTCGCGCAGCGCCGTGTAGAGCCGCGAAACCGCCTCGTCGTCAAGCGAATCCGACTTCGCGTAGGGCGACAGCTTCGCGACGTTCAGCACCTCGTCGGAGTAGGCATTGCCCACACCGGCGATCACCGACTGGTCACGCAGCACCCCCTTGATCTGGGCGCGGCGGCCGCGCAACAGATCGGTGAACTTCTCCAGGGTGAAGTCGTCGGCGAGCGGGTCGGGGCCGAGCGAGGCGATCTGCGGGATCTCGGTCGTCGGGTCTTTGACGATGTAGGCAGCGAGCCGCTTCTGGGTGCCCTGCTCGGTGAGGTCGAACGCGGAGCCGTCGTCGAACGACACCCGCAGCGCGATCGGCGACTTGCCGCCCGGCCGCAACCGGGTGGCCGGCGCCTTGTCGTACCACCGCAGCCACCCGGCACGAGACAGGTGGAACACGAGGTGCAGGCCGTCGACGTCGAGGTCGATCCACTTGCCGAAGCGCCGGAGGTCGGTGACGAACAGCCCGCAAAGTGCCTGCGGGGCAGGCGAATAGGTCTTCAACACACTGAACGACGCCAACTCCACGTCGGCCACGGCCACGCCGCTCACCCGCGTGCGCAGGAAGCCGGCGAGCGCCTCCACCTCGGGTAGCTCAGGCATGGCTCACACCCGTGTCGAGCGTGCGCAGCGCGGCCAACTGTTGGAACAACGCGTAGCCGTCGGCGCCCTCCACCTTGAAGGTGGGCGACTCGCGTCCGTCGTCGCGCGAGAGCGGGTGGCCGTGCGAGAGCACCTGCTGGGCGACGGTGAGCTGGCGGATCGCGATGGCCCGCACCCGGCCCGGCTGCTCCGCCGCGAACTCGTCGTAGATCTCCGGGTCGTGCTGCCCGTCGTCGCCCACGAGCAACCACTTGATGTTCGGGAGTTCGGCTGCCAGACGGCGCAATTGGGAGCGCTTGTGCTCGCGTCCGCTGCGGAACGCGGCCGTCTCGGTGGCGCCCCAGTCGGTCATCAGCAGCGCGCCACCGGGGAAGCCGTGCCGCTGCAGGAAGCGGTTGATGATCGGCTGGGTGTTCCAGGCGCCGGTCGACAGGTAGATCACCGGCGAGCCCGGATTGTGCGCCAGCAGCGACCGGTAGAGCGCCGACATGCCGGGCACCACGCGGCGAGCCGTCTCGGGAAGAACGAAAGTGTTGTAGGCGGCGAGCACCATGCGCGGAAGCGAGGTGACCAGGCAGGTGTCGTCGATGTCGCTGATGATGCCGAAGCCGACGTCGTCGCCGATCACCTGGATCGGGGCGCGCGCCTCGACCCCCGCGCAGCGCACGATCGCGTGGTGCCAGCCGGGCGCGAGCCCGTGCCCGGTCAGGTCGACGTCGAAGTAGCCGCCGCGGTCGGAGCTGACCTTCGCCGTCGCCGCGCCGAAAGTGATCTCGACCGGCAGTCCCGTCTGCGGCGCCGCGAGGAACACCCGGATGCCGCGCAACACCGTCGCGTGCATCGCGTCGATCGGTTGCTCGGCGGCGTCGGGCCGCGACAAGACGATGCGTCCCATGGCGCGCGCCGAACGGGTGCTGCCGTAGCCGGAGTAGGTGAGCACCCGCGTGCGGAAACCACGCCAGGACAGCGTGCGGGCGAGAGCGCCGTTGAAGGCGTCCTCGGCACGTGCGGCGGGGTGCATCGGGCCCATGGGTGTCAGCCTAGGCGACCCGCTCTGCCTAGGCTGAACACGTGGTGAACGGCAGCCGAGGACCGAGCAGGCGCACGTTCGTCGCCGCGTCCGTCGTGACCGTGGCCGGGGCCGGCGGGGTGCTCGGCTACCAGGCCTGGCCGCGCACCACCTACCCGCGGCGGGTGCCGCTCTATTCCGCCACCGTCGCGATGGGTCCGTCGCCCGAGGGCGAACCCGAGCCCGGCACCGACCGCACGCTCATCCGCCCCGACCAGTTGAGCCTGCTCGTGCCGCAGAGCCGGGTGGTGCAGGCCGCGCCGAATGTCGAGCTGCTGCTCGCCCGCGAGCGGGCGATGTTGGCCGCCGCGCCGGAGTGGACGCGCGCGCCCCGTTTCGCCGACGCGGCCCGGTCGGCGCTGCTCGACCTGCACGTGCTCGCCGACGGGCTGCCGAGCCCGGTGGCGGCGTGGACGCCGTACTGGAGGTTCAGTTGGCCGCGCGACTGTGCGTTCGTCGCCGTCGCCCAGGCCCTCACCGGTCAGTACGACGCGGCGCTCAAGGTGTTGCGCTTCCTGCAAACCGCCCAGGCTGCGGACGGGTGGTTCGAGGCGCGATACGTGCCCGGCACCGACCGCTCCCCCGACTCGCGCCCCCGCCAACTGGACGGCTGTGGCTGGGCGCTGTGGGCGTGCGACCGGGTGCGCGCCCAGCTTCCGGCCTCGCGTGTCGGCGAGTTGGCCGACCTCGCCCAACTCGTCGAGCGCAGCACCGACCGCATCGTCGAGGCCGTTTCGACGCCGTCCGGGCTGCCGCCGGCGACGCCCGACTACTGGGAGGTCAGCGAACGGTCGCCCACCCTCGCGACCTGCGCGATGCTCGCCGCCGGACTCGAATCGGCGGTGCGGCTGCTCTCGGGCATCGGCCGGCCCGCCGACCGCGTCGCCGACGCGCTCACCCGGCTCGACCGGACGATCCAGCGGGCGTACGGCCGGTACGGCTTCCCGCGGCATCCCGGGCGCAGCGACCCCGACATCGGGGCGGCCTTCCTGCTGCCGCCCTTCCGCGACGCCGTCAACGAGCCGGCGCTGCAGCGGCTCATCGAGATCCTGCCGCGCCTCGGTCGGCCCGCGGGCGGCCTGGCGCCGGGCGTCACCTGGCACCAGGACGGCATCAGCTGGACTCCCGAAACCGCCACTGTGGCAGCGGTGTTCGCGCGCACCGGGCAGGTGCAGCGGGCCGCCGACCTGGTCGACTGGCTGGCCAAGCACCGCACCGTCGCCGGTTCCTACCCGGAAAAGGTGCTCGAAACCGGTGACGCCGCCGCGGTCGCACCCTTGGCCTGGACCGCGGCGGCAACCTTGCTCGCCGTCGAGGGACTGGGCGGCGCGCTCAGATGAAGCTGGGGACCGCCGTCCAGGCCTCGCCGGGGTCGGACGCGTCGTCGCGCACGACCTGGGCCTCGATGAGGCCGTAAGGGCGATCGGCGGCAATGAAGACCTCACCCTTGTTCTCGATGCCGAAGCGGTCGAGGTCGTAGAGGAAGTGGTGCTTGTTGGGAGCCGAGAAGCGGATCTCGTCGATCTCCGAGTGGGCCTCGAGCACGGCCTTGCCCATCGCGTGCAGCGTCTCCTGCAACGCCCGCGAGTAGGTGGTGGCGAACGCCGCGAGGCAGAGCTTCTTGACGTCCTCGTAGACCTCGTCGAAGTTGATGCCGTCGGTCTTGTTGTAGCGCCAGCGGGCGGTGAGGCTGGTCGCCATGATGCGGTCGTCGGCCTCCTCGAGCGTGGTGAACTCGTCCTTGAGGAAGCCCTTGAACTCCGAGCCGGTCGACTTCAGGACGGTGAGGTCCTCGAGGCCGGAGACGACCGACACCCGCTGGTCGTCGCCGCGTCCGTCGACGGTGATGATCGCGGTGCGGGTCTCGGTGCCGCGGCGCACGAACGAGTGGTCGTGCCCCTCGCCGTCGACCTGGATGCGATCCCAGGCGTACTCCTCGATGCGGATCTGCGAACCGGTCGCCTTCGGGGCGGCGGTCAGGAAGTGGGTGCCGAGCGCGATGCCGTACTGCTCCGGCGACTCGACGCCGACCTTCTTCGCGAACGCGAACGAGGTGTTCTTCTGGGTGTCGGTCGGCAGGACGTCGGCTTGGTCGCCCTCGAGGTGCGCGGCGGTGAAGTCGCCTCGCAGCGAGGTCGATACGTTGAGGTCACGGATCGAGTGGCGATCGGTGTCGCGATAGATCCGGACGACGCGGTTCTCCGCCTTGCCGTACTGGTTGACTCCGAGGGAGATGCTCATCGGTTGCTCCTTGGGCCGCGCCCTCCGCGGCCAGGGCACGATTGCTGTTTCAGGGTGACGTCACATTTCGCTACGCGAAATTCAAATACCGACTGATGAAAAGGTACGAGCGGGTGTGTTCCCTGTCAAGGGTTCGCACCCGCCCCTATCCACGCTGCCAAGAGCGTCAGCTCCGGCCGGCCGGCCGGCCGGCCGGCCGGCGCGGTCAGCGGGCGTCGGCCGCGATCTGCCGCAACAGCTCGTTGGCCCGCACCAGCACCTCGCGGTCCTGTGGCGACAGCGCGGCCAACACCGGCGCAATCACGTCGGTGCGGGCCTGCCGCACCTCCTGCAGCACCCCGCGCCCCGCGTCGGTGAGCGCGATCCGGCTGGCGCGGGCGTCGTCCTCGTCGGGCGTGCGCACGAGCAGCCCCTGCTCCTCGAGCTTCTTCACCTGGGCGGTCATCGTCGGCTGACTGCAGTGGTCGGCCGCGGCGAGTTCGCCGATGCGGGCGTCCTCGTTCGCCTCGACCAGGCCCAGCAGCCGGGCCTGTGCCGACGAGATCGGCAGCACGGAGTGCTTGGTGGCCCACCGGTTGAATTTCGCGACCGCGGAAAGCAATTGGGCCCCCAACTCGTTGCTGCTCGGTGCACTCACCCCTGGGCCTCCGCGGTGTCGGCCGCCGCCGGAGCACCGGCGGCAGCGCCGTCGGCATCGCGCAGTTCACGTTTGAGGATCTTGCCGGTCGCACCCTTGGGCAGCTCGTCGATGAAGCGCACGTGCCGCGGGTACTTGTAGGCGGCGACCCGCTCCTTGGCGAAGTCCTTGACCTCGTCCTCGGTCAGCTGCGAGCCGGGCGTGCGCACGACGCAGGCGACGACCTCCTCGCCGTAGTGCTCGTGCGGCACACCGATCACGGCGACCTCGGCGATCTCGGGGTGCTCGTACAGCGCTTCCTCGACCTCGCGCGGGTAGACGTTGTAACCGCCGCGGATGATCATGTCCTTGCTGCGGTCGACGATGAAGAAGTAGCCCTCGTCGTCGACACGGGCGAGGTCGCCGGAGAAGAACCAGCCGTCGCGGATCGCGTCGGCGGTGGCGTCCGGACGGTTCCAGTAGCCCTTCATCAGCAGGTGGCCGCGGATCGCGATCTCACCGATCTCGCCCTCGGGGCTGTCTGACCCGTCGCTCTGGGCGAGCCGCATCTCGACGCCTTCCAACGGCGTGCCGATCGACCCCGGCTTGCGCTCGCGGTCGGGGTGGTTGAACGAGGCGACCGGGGAGGTCTCGGACAGGCCGTAACCCTCGAGCACCATGCAGCCGAACCGCTGCTCGAACCTCTTCATCACCTCGACCGGCATCGCCGAACCGCCACTGGCGCACAGCCGCAGCGTCGACAGGTCGAACTCGCGGTCGCCGGCGGCGGCCAGCAGCGCCTGGAACATCGTCGGCACGCCCTCGAAGATCGTGACGTGCTGCTGCTCCATCGCCTCCAGCACGGCGTTCGGCTCGAACCGCGGCACGAGCACGAGCGTGGCGCCGCGGGCGACCGCGGTGTTGAGGCTGCAGGTCAGACCGAAGACGTGGAAGAGCGGCAGGCAGCCCATGATGATGTCGTCGGACGTGATGCTCATCAGCGTGCGAGCGACCACTTCCTGGTTCTTGTCCAGGGAGAAGTGGGTCAGCTCGGCGCCCTTCGGACGACCGGTGGTGCCCGAGGTGTAGAGGATGACGGCGGTGTCGTCGTCGGCGCGGTCGACCAGCTCGGTCGACGGCTCGAACTCGGCGACCGTAGCGCGCAGACCCTGCGGCATCGGCACCTCGACGAACGGGACGTCGGCGTGCTCGGCACCTGCGGCGGCGTCGCCGGCCATGCCGAACAGGATCGAGGCACCGGAGTCGGTCAGGTAGTACTCGACCTCGCGCGGACGGAACAGCGGGTTCATCGGCACGACCGCCGCGCCCACCTGCAGCGCCCCGTAGAAGATCACCGGGAAGTCGAAGACGTTCGGCAGCGACATCGCGACGCGGTCACCGGGGCCGACGCCACGCTCGGTGAGCATCGTCGCGACCCGTCCGGCGGCGTCGGCGAGCTCGGCATAGGTCATCGAGTGCTCGCCGAGACGGAGGGCGACCTGATCAGGGTTCGCGGTGGCAGTGTTGCGCAGGTTGGTGGCCAGATTCGTCATGGTCCGAGCGTAGTTCTACTGCCGCGTACAGACGAGGGGTAGGTTGTCGAATTCTCCCAGGCGGCTCCCAGGATGAGGGGTCGCCGTGGCGGGCTAGAGCCAGGAGACGTGATCCTTGAGCAGCGCGTAGCCGACGAACGCCACGATGTCGAGGATCGCGTGCGCGATCACCAACGGCATCACCCGTCGGGTGCGTCGGTAGACGAGTCCGAACACCAGCCCCATCACGATGTTGCCGACCATCCCGCCGAACCCCTGATACAGGTGGTAGGTGCCGCGGATGACCGCCGAGGTCATCAGCACCTGCACCCACGACCATCCGGCCTGGGTCCAGCGGGTGAACAGGTAGCCGATCATCACGACTTCCTCCAGCACCCCGTTCTGGATCGCGGCGAGCACCAGCACGGGCAGCGTCCACCAATGGTCACCGAGGCCGGACGTCGCGAGGCTGGTGTTGGCGCCGAGGGCTCGAGTGGCCAGGTAGAACAGCAGGCCGGGAATGCCGATGCCGGCGGCCAGCACCGCGCCGAGGGCGAGGTCGTGGCCTTTGCGCCGTCCGTCGAACCCGAGCCAGGTGGTCGCCGATTTCATCTCCCGGCCCAGCAGGTGGATCACCAGCAGCACCGGCACGACACCGAGCCCGACGCCGACCAGTTGATAGAGCAGGTCGAGCCATGACGCGCTCGCCTGGCTGCGGTTCATCGTGGTCGTCTGCTTGTTGAGCGCGACGTCGGTCGACAGGCTGCGCATGATCGACAGCACCGAGTAGATCGCCGAGGCGCCCAGGCTGAGCAGCAGCACCAGCGCCGTCTCGGTCTGCAGCGACCGCCGCCGCAGCGGTGTCACCGGGACGTCGTAGGCAGGCAGGCGGACAGGCAGACGCATCAGCGCTGGTCGGCGTCCCAGTGTGCGAATCCCGCTGCGGCAGCTGATTGCTCGTCGCGGAACCAGACGTCGGCAGCGACCTCGTCGTGCGACGGGCTGCCGGCCGGGAAGAAGGTCATCGTGCGCCCGCTGGCTTTCACCGGGTAGCCCTCGGGGGCGCTGCCGTCGGGGTTCGCGGACGCCGCGCCCTCGCCGAAGAGCGCGACCGCCGGGTCGGGTGCTGCCGACCGCCGGGCGGGCGGTTCGTCGGATCGGGGGGCGCTGTCGCCCGGGCGTACGGCGGCGTACCGGGACGGCGGTGCCCCCGCCGACTGCTCGGCCGGCTCAGGCTGATCAGCCCGCTCAGCCTGCTCGGCCTGCGCAACGGTGAAGGTCTGCCCCGGCTCCCAGTTGCTCACCTCGACGTCGTCGACGTCGAAGTGCCGCCGGCGGCGGGTGCCGCCGGCGGCCACCGCGACGGGTGCACCGGACGACGCAACCGGGGCCTTCTGGTCGGCCGCGTCGGCGACGACCGTGTCATCAGGCAGGTCATCAGCCGCGTCATCAGCCGTCTCGTCGACCGCCGCGCCGTCCTTCGTGCGCCGCGACTCCTGCGCGAGCGCGGCGCGGCGACGGGCGCGTTCGCCGACCGGCTCGGCCGCGGGCGGCGTCTTCGTTCGACGCGGGCCGCGCGGGGCACGCTCACTTCGGGCGACGCGGGTGGGCCCGAGCATCGCGTAGAAGGTGATCGCGAAGCCGAGCAGCGCGCTGATCAGCACCCACAGCCACACGTGCGGGAACAGCCAGGTCATGCGTCTTCCCCCGCCTCGTCGGTCGGCGCCGCGGGCTCACCGGCGGAGGCGACGACCTCGTTCTCGTGCGGGTACAACATCACCGCGAGCAGCCAGGCCGCGAGCGCGCCGACGGCGAACCCGACGAGGCACCAGGCGATGGTCTGGATCGTCAGCCAGGTCACTGCGCGCTCCCCTGCACGTCGACCGTGCGCACCCCGGGCATCTTCGCGATGGCGTCCCGCGCCGGAGCAGCGTCGGCCCCAGCGGGGGTGCGCAGCGTCGCGTCCCGACCGTCGAAGGTCACCGTGGCGTCGCCGACCCCCACGCCCTGCAGCACCTGCTGGGCGCGTTTGGTGAGGTCGTCCTGGATCGCACCCTTGCTCGCCTGGGCTCCGACGAACCCGAAGATCAACGGGATGCCGAACAACGCGGCGATCCACCACGGCGCCGGGGTGCGGCGCACGCGCGCGCCGGTTGTCGATGTCACTTCGTGCTGCTCCTGTTCGGATCGGGCCGTCCCGAACCTACCCGGTGAACCAGCGTCCGGACGGTCGCCGGCGCCGGTGCCGGCCGCCTGCCCGCGCCGTCCGCAGGGTTGGTGGCCCGCACTACATTGTGCGGGTGAGCACCCTGTGGCGTGGCGAGAAGATCTGGACCGGAACCGAATTCGTCACCGGCGTGTTGCTCGAGGCCGGACGCGTGGTCGCGAGCGGCGACGCCGAATCCCTTGCCGCACAGACCGTTTCGCAGATCGAGACATTGCCGGGTGCGCTCGTGGTGCCGGGTCTGCACGACGCCCACATCCATGCCGCGTCGCTGGCGCGGGTGCGCACCGAGGTCGACGTGCGTGGCTGTGCCGACGAGTTCGAAGCGGCCGAGCGGGTGGCGCGCTTTCTCGCGGCGAATCCGGGCACCGGTCTGGTGTGGGGCGGCGCGTGGGACGCGAACCAGTGGGGTGGTCGGCAGCCCCACCGGCGCACCCTCGACGTCGTGACGGGGCCGCGTCCGGTGGTGTTGGCGAGCGCCGACTACCACTCGCTGTGGGCGAACTCGGCCGCGCTGCGGCTCGTGGGTTACGGCCCGGAGACCACCGACCCGGCCGGCGGACGCCTCGAGCGCGACGCCGACGGTGAGCTCACCGGGGTGCTGCGGGAGACGGCCTGCACCGCCTTCGACGACCTGCCGATCGACGACGCCGACGCCCTGCCCGGCCTGATCGCGCAGACGATCGACGACCTGCTCGCGGTGGGGCTGACCGGCATCACCGAGATCGATCACGAGGACGCCCATGTGGCGCTGCGCGCGCTGCATGAGCAAGGTGCCCTGAAGATGCGGGTCAGCAAGGCGATCCGGCACGAAGACCTCCCGCTGGCGATGCAGCAGGGGCGCCGCACCGGCGAAGGCGACGACTGGATTCGAGTCGGGCCGCTGAAACTGTTCGCCGACGGCGCGCTCGGTTCGCACACCTGCCACATGACAGAGGCGTTCGCCGGTGAGGACGGGCACGACGGTGGACATGGCGTGCCGACGCTCACCCAGGAGCAGCTGAAGGTCTACACCGAGCTCGCGGTGCGAGCCGGCATCGCGGTGGCGACCCACGCGATCGGTGACCGTGCGGCGACCGAGGTGCTCGACGCGTACGAGCACGTGCTCGGGGCGACCGGCTCAGACCTTCGGCTGCGCATCGAACACGCCCAGCACCTGCGCCGGGCCGATCTGGCCCGAATGGCGCGGCTGGGTGTGGTCGCCTCGATGCAGCCGGTGCACTGCACCACCGACTTCCAGCTCGTGGATGCGTTGCTCGACGGCCACGACATCGTGTCGTACGGCTGGCGGTCGGCGCTCGACGCCGGGGTGCCGCTGGCGTTCGGGTCGGACGCTCCCGTCGAAGACCCGAATCCGTTCGTCGCCCTGCACGCGGCGGTCACCCGACAGCGCGTCGACGGCACTCCCGCCGGCGGCTGGCAGCCGCACGAGCGGGTGAGCATGATCGAGGCGCTGGCCGCCCACTCGCGCGGGGCCGCCTACGCAGCCGGTTGGGACGACGTGGGCACGCTCACCCCCGGCATGCTCGCCGACTTCGTCGCGGTCGACACCGATCTCATGGCGACGCCCGAGCGCGCACACGAAGCGCGGGCGCTGACAACGGTCGTCGGCGGCGAGAGGCGGTTCAGCCGCTGAGCGCAGCGGCCGCGGGGTCGAGTTCGGTGGTGTGCACGCTGCCGTTGTCGATCGCGAGGTGCCAGTCGAGTTGTCGGTGCGTGCGGCCGGCGAGCACCGCGAGGGCGACGCGCAGTGTGTCGCCGTGGGTGACGAGCACGAGGTAGTCGGCGGGCGCCGTCGCCAGTTCGGCCAGCAGCGCGCTCAGCCGGCGGTGCACATCGAGCAGGCTCTCGCCCCCGCCCCAGCGCACCTCCTCGACCGGCACGCCTTCGGGTGCGGGTTGCGCGGTCAGTTCGCGGGCGAGCCGCCCTTCCATCTCCCCCAGGGCCTGCTCCCGCAGCCGCACCTCGGTGCGCACCGGCAGATCGAGCGCGGCGCCGATGATCTGGGCCGTCTCCTGCGCGCGCACGAGGTCGCTGCTGACGATCTGCGCCGACTGCGCGCCGATCGCTGCGCGCAGCGTTCGCGCTGCCGCGAGCGCCTGGGTGCGGCCGAGCTCGGTGAGCGGCGGGTGCGGCGTCTGCCCCTGAATGCGCCCCTGCTCGTTCCACGTCGACCGGCCATGGCGGACGAGGTGGACGGTGGGCATGAGAACGATCGTAGACTCGTACCCCATGTCGGGGCTGCTGGTGACGGGAACGAGCTCGGACGCCGGAAAATCGTTGCTGGTCACCGGGATTCTGCGTGCCTGGGCCCGCCGCGGGGTGCGCGTCGCCCCGTTCAAGGCGCAGAACATGTCGAACAACTCGATGGTCTGTGCCGACGGCAGCGAGATCGGCCGCGCGCAATACCTGCAGGCCGAGGCGGCCGGTGTCGAGGCCACCTCGCTGCACAACCCGGTGCTGCTGAAACCGGGGTCCGACCGGCGCGCCTTCGTGGTGGTGCGCGGCCGCCCGGCCGGCGAGTTGCGGGCGGGCGAGTACGCCACCGGACGCGCCCACCTGCGCGAGGCGGCGTTCGCTGCGTACGAGGAGTTGGCCGCGTCCGTCGACGTAGTGGTGTGCGAGGGAGCCGGGTCACCGGCGGAGATCAACCTGCGCGCGGGCGACTATGTCAACCTCGGTCTGGCACGGCGGTTCGGCCTACCGGCGTTGCTGGTGGCCGACATCGACCGCGGCGGCGCGCTGGCCGCCACCTACGGCACCTGGGCGTTGCTCGACGACGCCGACCGCGCGGTGCTGCGGGCGTGGTGCGTCAACAAGTTCCGTGGTGACCGCTCGGTGCTCGACCCCGGCCTCGACACGATCGTCGAACGCACCGGCATGCCATGTGTCGGCGTGCTGCCCTGGCTCGACGACGTGTGGCTCGACGGTGAAGACGCCCTCTCCATCGGTCGCTGGAAACCCGCTGCAGCACAAGCACATTCGCTCACCGTGGCGGTCGTCCGCCTGCCGCGCACCTCGAACGCGACCGACGTCGACGCGCTGGCCGCCGAACCCGGTGTCGAGGTGCGCGTGACCACCGACCCGTCGTGGTGCCGGGAAGCCGACCTGTTGGTGCTGCCGGGTTCACGGTCGACGGTCAGCGATCTCGCCTGGTTGCGTTCGCGCGGGCTCGACGCGGTGGTCGACGAGCGGGTGCGCGAGGGTCGTCCGGTGCTCGGCATCTGCGGTGGCTACGAGATGTTGCTGGAGTCGATCGACGACTCGCTGGAAAGCGGCGACGGCGTCACTCCCGGCCTCGGGCATCTGCCTGGTGTGGTGCACTTCGCAGCCGACAAGGTGCTCGCCCGGCCGCACTCCTCCTGGCAGGGAAATGCGGTGTCCGGCTACGAGATTCACCACGGCATCGTCGAGGGCGTTGTCGACGAGGTGGTCGGCGATGACGGGTCGTTCCCGGGCGGCAGCGTGCGCGGCCCGGTGTGGGGCACGATCTGGCACGGCACCCTGGAGAACGACGCCTTCCGCCGGGCCTGGCTCACCGTGGTTGCGCAGCAGGCGGGCTCCACCTGGAGCCCGCAGCCCGGCCCGGGGTTCGCCGACCGCCGGACGGCGATGATCGACACGCTCGCCGACGCCGTGGAGCAACACCTCGATCTCGACCGACTGCTCGACCTCGCCCGACGGGAATCTCATGACCACTGACCCGATTCCGTTGCAGGTCAAGATCATCGGCATCGGTGCGGGCTCGCCCGGCCACGTCACCGCCGACGCCGCCGACGCCCTGCGCAGCGTCGACGTGTTCGTCGTGGCCGACAAGGGCGCCGCCACCGACGAGTTGCTGCAGGTGCGCCGCGCGATCCTCGACCGCTTCGTGCCCGACGGCGGCTACCGGTTCGTCGCGGTGCCCGACCCGAAGCGCGGCCCCGACGCCGGCCGTGATCGCGACGAGTACGGCGCCGCGGTGCGCGACTGGCACGCCGCGCGCGCCGACGCGTACGCCGCCGTGCTGGGCGAGTTGCCCGAGGGCACCGTGGTCGGTTTCCTGGTGTGGGGCGACCCGGCATTCTACGACAGCACGATCCGCGTGGTCGACGCCGTCGCCACCCGAATGCCGTTGCAGGTCAGCGTTTTTGCCGGAATCAGCGCCATCCAGGAGCTGGCCGCCGCGCACCACATCGTGCTGCACGAGATCGGCGAGCCGGTGCACATCACCACCGGACGCCGCCTGGCGGGCGAGTGGTCGCCCGACCTCGGCACCGTCGTGGTGATGCTCGACGGCGCGCTCGCCTGCCGCGACCTGGTCGAGCGGGCACCCGACCTGCAGATCCACTGGGGCGCCTACCTGGGAATGCCGCAACAGGAGCTGCGCTCGGGCCGGTTGGCCGACGTCATCGACGAGTTGGTAGCCACTCGCGCCCGGCTGCGCGAGCAGCACGGCTGGATCATGGACGTCTACGCGTTGCGCTGAGCCGTTCGCGCGCTGGTTCGCACCGTCGTCCGCCGCGCGGCCATGCCCTGCAGCACCATCCCCGCCGCGAGGCAGGCACCCACCCCTTCGCCGGCGCGCAACCGCAGTTGCAGCAACGGTTCGAGGCCGAGCCGCCGCAGCACGAGTCCGTGCGCCTTCTCCCGGCTGCGCTGTCCCGCAATGAGATACGCCTGCACCGAGGGTTCGATGCCGACAGCCGCGAGCGCGGCCACGCTGGTGGCGAGACCGTCGAGCACAACCGGTCGTCCGGCGCCGGCTGCGCCGAGCACCACCCCGGTCAGCACCGCGAACTCCGGTCCGCCGACCGCGGCGAGCATCCGGTGCACGTCGTCCGTGTCGCCCAGGCGGTCGATCGCCGCGGCCACCACTTCCGTCTTGCGGGCCACGATGTCGGCGTCGGCGCCCGATCCGAGCCCCACCACGTCGGCCGCGGCAGCGCCGGTGAGCGCGCAGGTGAGCGCGGCGGCCACCGTCGTGTTGCCGACCCCCACCTCGCCGAGGGCGACGAGTCCGGGGAGACCGGCGCCGAGCCGGCGTCCGGCGTCCATCAATCGGCGGACGTCGGCGGCCGACATAGCGTCGGTCGTCACCAGGTCGCCACGCGGGTCGTGCGGCCGCACGTCGACAGCGCCCTCGACGTGTGCCTCACCCACCCCGGCGTCGACCACCACGACGTCGAGCCCGGCGGCGCGGGCATGAGCGGCGCCCAGCGAACCTCCCCCGACCGCACTGGTGAGCACGTCGCGGGTCACCGACCGGTCGTAGGCACTGACGGCGTGGGCGGTCACCGGGTGATCGGCGCCGACGAGCACGAGCGTGCCCGTGTCGAGGTCGGGTCCGGCCGCGGCACGCACGAGGTTGAGCGCGCGATCGAGTGCGCCGAGGGCTTCGGGCGGGCTGAGCAGCCGGTCGGTGTCGTCGGTGCCGTCGACCCGGCGCCCCGGCGCGGGCCCGCGCAGATGCGAGGTCGGTGGCGCCGGCGGGGCTGAATCGTGGGGCCAGCGCTCCTGCAACACCACGTCGTCGAGCGGGGCCTTGCGCGACCACGCCGCGCGTTCGAGCCCGGGCGCGGGCGGACGCTCGTCGGGCCAGCCCACACACAGCCAGCCGAGGGTCACCACGCCGTCGGGCAGGTGCAGCAGGTCGGCGAGTTCGGCCTGGTCGAACAGCGTCACCCAGCCCACGCCGAGGCCGAGCGCGCGGGCGGTGAGCCAGAGGTTCTGCACCGCGCAGGCGCACGACCACAGGTCGGCGTCGGGGAAGGTGGCGCGCCCGAGCACCCCGGCCGCGGGGGTACGCCGGTCGCAGGTGACGACGACCCCCACGGGTGCCTCGCGCAGCCCTTCGAGTTTGAGGTCGAGCAGCCGCGCGGCCCGCTCAGAGGTCAGCTCGGACGCCTGCTCGAGCCGGGCCCGGTCGGCGAGATGCGCAGCGCGGTCACGGGTGGTCTGCGAGCGCACCACGATGAAGCGCCAAGGCTGCGAGTGGCCCACCGACGGCGCGCTGTGCGCGGCCTCGAGCACCTGCCGCAGCAGTTCGTCAGGCACCGGATCGGGTCGAAACCGTCGGATGTCGCGCCGTCCGCCGACCACTGCGGCGAGTGCGTCGACCACCTCGGGCGGCATCGCCCAGCCGGCGGGGTCGTCGCGGCGCTGCTGCGCCGAGGTCGGGTCGCCGACCAGCGGCACCGGGCGCTGCGGCGCTGACTGCTCGCTCATTCCTCGAGGTCGCCTTCGACCTCGAGGTAGACCTGCTGCAGTTGCGCCATGAGCTCGGGGTCGGGCTCCTGCCACAGCCCGCGATCGGCGGCCTCGGCGAGCTTCTCCACGATCGACTGCAACGCCCACGGGTTGGCATGCCGCATGAAGGCCTGGTTGGTGTCGTCGAGCACGTACTCGGTGGCCACCGACTCGTACATCCAGTCGGACACGACCGAGGCCGTGGCGTCGAATCCGAACAGGTAGTCGACGGTCGCGGCGAGCTCAAAGGCACCCTTGTAACCGTGCCGCTGCATCGCCTTGATCCAACGCGGGTTGACCACCCGCGACCGGAACACCCGGTTGGTCTCCTCCTGCAGCGTGCGGGTGCGCACGTTGTCGGGTGAGGTCGAATCGCCCACGTACGCCTCGGGATCGGCGCCGGTGAGCGCGCGGACGGTGGCGACCATGCCGCCGTGGTACTGGAAGTAGTCGTCGGAATCGAGGATGTCCGACTCACGGTTGTCGACGTTCTTGGCCGCAACCCGGATGCGCCGGTAGTTACGCTCCATGTCGCCGCGGGCCGGTGCACCGTCGAGTCCGCGTCCGTAGGCGTAACCGCCCCAGGTGGCATAGACCTCGGCGAGGTCCTTGTCGTCGCGCCAAGTGCCCGACTCCACCACCTGCAGGATGCCCGCCCCATAGGAGCCCGGCTTCGAGCCGAATATCCTTGTGCGAGAACGACGTTCGTCGCCGTGCTCGGCGAGATCGGCGGCCGCGTGCTTGCGCACGAAGTTCTGGTCGTGGGGTTCGTCGAGCCCGGCCACCAGCGCCACCGCGTCGTCGAGCATCGAGATCACGTGCGGGAAGGCGTCGCGGAAGAAGCCGGAGATGCGCACGGTGACGTCGATGCGCGGGCGGCCGAGTTCCTGCGGCGGCAGTGCCTCCAGGCCCACGACCCGGCGCGACTGCTCGTCCCACACCGGCACGACGCCGAGCAGCGCGAGCACCTCGCCGATGTCGTCGCCGCTGGTGCGCATCGCGGAGGTGCCCCACACCGACAGGCCCACCGATTCGGGCACCTCGCCGTGTTCGTCCCGGTAGCGCCGCACGAGCGACTCGGCCATCGCCGACCCGGTCTGGTAGGCCAGCCGCGACGGGATCGCCTTCGGGTCGACCGAGTAGAAGTTGCGGCCGGTGGGCAGCACGTTCACCAGTCCGCGCAGCGGCGAACCCGACGGGCCCGCCGGCACGTATCCGCCGTCGAGGGCGTGCAACACCATCGGGATCTCGCGCGTCGTCTGCTGCAGCCGGGGCACGACCTCCTCGCACCCGAACCGTAGGGACGCCGTCGCCGCCGGGTTCGGCTCACTGGTCACCTCGGCGACGATCCGCTCGACGTCCGCGGCGTTCCAGCCGGCCGCGGCGACCCGGGTGACGAGCGTGCGGGCCAGCTCTTCGACGCGGTCGGTCTGTTGCGACGTCGCGTCGTCGGTGAGCCCGAGCGCGTGCCGAAGACCGGGGATGCCGTCGCCGCGTCCGCCGAAGACCTGGCCGGCGCGCAGGATCGCGAGCACCAGGTTGATCAGTTCGTCGCCTTCGGGCGCCTGTCCGAGCACGTGCAGGCCGTCGCGGATCTGCACGTCCTTGATCTCGCACAGCCAGCCGTCGAGGTGCATCACGAAGTCGTCGAAGCTGTCGTCGTCGGGGCGTTCGCTCACTCCCAGGTCCTGGTCCATCCGGGCCGCCTGCAGCAGCGTCCAGATCTCGCCGCGCAGCGCCGGCGCCTTCGCCGGGTCCATCACCGACACGTTGCCGTATTCGTCGAGCAACTGCTCGAGTCGGGCGATGTCGCCGTAGCTCTCGGCGCGCGCCATCGGCGGCACGAGATGGTCGACGACGGTGGCGTGGGCGCGACGCTTGGCCTGGGTGCCCTCGCCCGGGTCGTTCACCAGGAACGGGTAGATCAGCGGCAGCGAGCCGAGCGCGGCGTCGGTGCCGCACGACGCCGACATCGCGAGGTTCTTGCCCGACAGCCACTCGAGGTTGCCGTGCTTGCCCACGTGCACCACCGCGTGGGCGCCGAACTCCTGCTCGATCCAGCGGTAGGTGGCCAGGTAGTGGTGGGTCGGCGGCAGGTCGGGGTCGTGGTAGATCGCGATCGGGTTCTCGCCGAAGCCGCGCGGCGGCTGCACCATGAGCACGACGTTGCCCGCCCGGATGGCGGCGCAGACGATCTCGCCGTCGGGGTCGCGCGAGGTGTCGACGTAGAGCTCGCCGGGCGCCTCGCCCCAGGTGTCCGTCATCGACTCCCGCAGGTCGGCCGGAAGCGTCTCGAACCAGCTGCGGTAGCGAGCGGCCGGGATGCGCACCTGTGCGCTGCTCACCTGCTCCTGGGTGAGCCAGTCGGGGTCTTGTCCACCGGCCGCGATCAGCGCGTGGATGAGCGCGTTGCCGGCGGTGGTGTCGAGCGCCTCGCCCTCCACCGCGGTCACGTCGTCGAGCCCGGGCAGCGCGCCGCGCGGGCCGAGGTCGTAACCCGCCTCGCGCATGGCCCGCAGCAGCCGGATCGTCGACACCGGGGTGTCGAGCCCGACCGCGTTGCCGATGCGGGAGTGCTTGGTCGGGTAGGCCGACAGCATGACTGCGATGCGGCGCTGCTCCGGTGGCGTGTGCCGCAGGCGCGCGTGCTTCACCGCGATGCCCGCCACGCGTACGCAGCGCTCCGGGTCGGCGACATAGGCGGGCAGCCCGTCGGCGTCGATCTCCTTGAACGAGAACGGAACTGTGATCAGGCGTCCGTCGAACTCGGGCACGGCCACCTGGGTGGCGACGTCGAGCGGCGACATGCCGTCGTCGGAGGCCGCCCACACCTCGCGGCTCCAGGTGAGGCACAGCCCTTGGATGATCGGGATGTCGAGAGCGGCCAGCGGACGCACGTCCCAGGTCTCGTCCTCGCCGCCCGCCTGGGCGTGCGCCGGCTTGGTGCCGCCCGCGGCCAGCACCGTCGTGACCAGGGCGTCGAGCGTGCCGAGCTCGGCGAGCAGGTCGTCCGGTGCGTCGCGCAACGACGCGGCGTGGATCGGCACCCCCACCCCGCCCGCGGCGTCCATGGCGTCGCAGAGGGCGTGGGCGTAGTCGGTGTTGCCGGCGGCGTACTGCGCCCGGTAGAAGAGCACGCCCACCCGAGGAGCACTCGGATTGGCCTGTGCTGCAGGGCGATCGAGCACACCCCAGGTCGGCAGCTCCTGCGGCGGCTCGAACTCGTCGCCGGTGAGCAGCAGGGTGTCGGACAGGAACGCGTGCAGGTTGGTGAGGTTGCCGGGGCCGCCGTTGACCAGGTAGCGGTGCACCTCGTTGACGACTCCGGCGGGCACCCGGCGCGACAGCTGCATCATCGCGGCGTTCGGGGTGAGTTCGCCGCCGAGCACGATCAGCGGCACCCGTTCGCCGAGCACACGGATCTCGTCGTCGACGTCGTCGGGGCTGCCGAGGATGCGGGCGATCACGATGTCGGCGCCCTCGACCGCGGGGCCGATCGGGGTGCGGGCGGGGTTGGCCCAGGCGAACTCGGAGCCGCTGGCGCGCGCGCTCAGCAGATCGGTGTCGGACGTGGACAGCAGGGCGATACGCGCCATCGGCGAAACTCCTTCGCGGGGTCCGCGCCCCGGAACGATCGGGACCGATCACGATCGGATCGGCCGGCTCCGCAGGCGTTCCTGACTCACCCTTCGGGGTTCACAGTGGCGGGACCGTCCCGGATTCGCACCGGGTTCCGTCTGCTGGGGCCGGGACGACCCTACCCCGACGGTCGCGGCGGTCTACCTGCGTATCCTCCACCGCGTGACCGTGCCCACCGATCGCTCCGGCGCCGACCGCTGCCCCGGCCTGCTGCGTCCGCACCTCGCCGACGACGGCGCTCTGGTGCGTCTCCGCCTGCCCGGTGGACGGCTGTCGACCGCCACGCTGCACCGGCTCGGCGACATCAGCAGTCAGCACGGCGCGCCCTTCGTGCAGCTCACCTCACGAGGCAACCTGCAGTTGCGTTCGTTGCCGAATCCGCTGACACCACAGCTCATTTCGCAGATCGAAGCGACCGGCTTGCTGCCGTCGGCGAGTCACGAGCGGGTGCGCAACATCATCGCCGACCCGTTCGACGAGACGCTGCCGCCACTGGTCGCCGCACTCGATGCGGCGCTGATCGCCGACCCGCTGCTCGCCGGGCTTTCCGGGCGCTGGCTGTTCGCCGTGGCTGGTCGCGAGGGGCAGGTGCTCGGCGAGCCCTACGACGTCGCGTTCCAGCGGCTGTCGGAGACCAGCGGCCGGCTGCTCGTCGGAGGCATGGGCGTCGACTGCGCACCCGAGGACGCCGTCGCAGCCATGCTCGACCGCGCTCGGTGCTTCCTGCTGGGCCGCGACGACGAGTCGCACTGGAACGTGCGCGACCTGCCGCCCGAGTCGCCGGCGTTCGCCGCCCTTGCCCCCATGGACATCGACGCCGCGCCGCCACCGACCCCCGGTCGCCACATGCCGGACGGCGCACGTCACGGTGCCTTCGTGCTCGGAGTTCCCCTGGGAATGCTCACGATCGAGCAGATTGATCTGCTGGGGCGGGTCGCCGACGAAGTCGTCGTAACGCCGTGGCGATCGATCGTCCTGCGCACCGGCGACACCGGTCTCGACGTATTCGAGGCCGGTGGTTTCGCGGTCGCGGCGCACTCGCCGTGGGCCACCCTGTCCGCGTGCGTCGGCGCGCCGTGGTGCCGACGCACCGACACCCCCACCGTTGAGCTCACCACCGCCGCGGCGGTCTCACTGCCGATCGACAGTCCCCGCACCCACGTGGTCGGGTGCGAGCGCGCGTGTGGCCGACCCGCCGGTGAGCACCGCCTCGTGATCGCGCCCCGAACCGTCCAGGAGATCCTGCCGTGAACCCCGATACGCCTGAGCCGCAGTCACTTCCGCCGACACGGCGGTACGACTACCTCACCGACGGACCGGAGATCTACCGCCGGTCGTTCGCGATGATCCGCGACCTCGCCGACCTGTCGGCGTTCCCGGTGCAGACCGAGCCGGTCGTCGCGCGGGTGGTGCACGCGGCCGGTGACCCCGCGGTGAGCGAGTGCGTGGCCGCCCACGACGACGTCGTGCGCGCGGCCCGTGACGCGCTACGCGCGGGTGCACCGATCTTCACCGACTCGGTGATGCTCGCCTCCGGCATCACCCGCACCCGCCTGCCCGCCGACAACGAGGTGGTGTGCACCCTGCGTGACGGGCGGGTGCCGGCTCTCGCGGGGCGGTGGAGCACCACCCGCGCGGCCGCTGCGGTGTCACTGTGGGGCGACCGGCTCGACGGCGCGGTCGTCGCCATCGGCAATGCGCCGACAGCGTTGTTCCATCTGCTCGAGTGGCTGTACGACGGCGGGCCGCGACCGGCAGCGATCGTCGGCATGCCGGTCGGGTTCGTCGGGTCGGCCGAGTCGAAGGTTGCGCTGGCCGAGCACCGGCTGGCCGACGGTCACGTCGTGCCCTGGATCACTGTGCACGGTCATCGGGGCGGATCGGCCATGGCCGCAGCCGCCGTCAACGCCCTCGCCTCGACCTCGGAGATCTGACATGCGTCCCGCCACAGCTGAATCCGGCCACCTGTACGGCGTCGGCGTCGGGCCGGGCGACCCCGGACTCATCACCCGCCGCGCGGCCGAGCTCATCGCGTCGGCCGAGGTGGTCGTCTATCACGCCGGCACCGGCCGCACCTCCAACGCGCGCGCCATCGCCGCCGACCTCATCCCGGCCGACGCGATCGAGGAGGAGTTGCGCTACCCGGTCACCACCGGCGCGGCCACCCATCCGGACGGCTACCACGCGCAGCTCGCGGAGTTTTACGACGAGTGCGCCGAGCGCCTCGCTGTTCATCTGGACGCCGGTCGGTCGGTGGTCGTGCTCGCCGAGGGCGATCCGATGCTCTACGGCTCCTACACCTACCTGCACGAGCGGCTGGCCGACCGCTACCCGACCGAGGTGGTGGCCGGCGTTCCCGCCTTCGCCGCCGCGACTGCCGTTGCCGCCGAGGCGATCTCGCGGCACGAGGATGTGCTCACCGTGCTGCCCGGCACCCTCCCCGTGCCGGAGCTTGCGCGCCGCTTGGCCGACAGCGACGCAGCCGTTGTGATGAAGCTCGGCCGCACCTTCGCCGGAGTGCGCGAAGCGCTGCGCCAGGCGGGCGTGCTCGACCGCGCCGTCTACGTCGAACGCGCTTCCCGCGGGGGTCAGCGGGTGTTGCCCGTGGCCGACGTCGACCCGGCGACCGTGCCGTACATGTCGCTGATCTTGGTGCCCGGGCTCGACCGTCGGGCCGACTCCGCGGGGCGGGCCGCCACCGCACAGGCCGAGCCCGCGTCCGGCACCACACCCGGCACCGTGCACGTCGTCGGTCTCGGCCCCGGCCCCGACCGCTGGCTCACTCCTGAGGTGGCCGAGTTGCTCGGGCGGGTCGACCACGTGGTGGGCTACGCGCCGTACGTCGATCGCGTGCCGCAACGCGAGGGCCTCACCCGTCACGCCAGTGGCAACACGGTTGAGGTCGAACGTGGCCGGCTGGCCCTCGACCTCGCCGCCCGCGGCGACGAGGTGGCCGTGGTGTCCGGCGGCGACGCCGGGGTGTTCGGCATGGCGTCGGCGGTGTTCGAGGCCGCCGAGCACGCGCTGGCCGACGACCCGCACTACGCCCAGGTGCCGGTGCAGGTGTCTCCCGGCGTCTCGGCCGCGCAGGCCGCCGCCGCGCTCGTGGGTGCGCCGCTCGGCGCCGACTTCGCGATCATGTCGCTGTCCGACCGGCTGAAGCCGTGGCAGGTGGTGGCCGACCGGTTGCGCGCCGCGGCGTCCGTCGACCTGGTCATCGCGCTCTACAACCCGCGCTCGCTCAGCCGTCCGGAGCAGTTGTTCGCAGCCCGCGACGTGCTGCTCGAGGTGAAAGACCCGTCGACCGTCGTCGTGGTCGCGCGCGACGTCGGCAGGGCGCAGCAGTCGGCCACCGTCACCACGCTCGGCGAGTTCGACCCCGCCACCGTCGACATGAAGTGTCTGGTGATCGTCGGCTCCTCGAGCACCCGCGTGTCGCCCACCGGACACGTGTGGACCCCGCGCTACGTGGAGTGAGTTCAGCCGCGGGCGTGCACCAACCCGACCAGGTCGTCGGCGGTGCGCGGACGGTCGACGGCGAGCAGGTCGAGCCCCAGCGCCGCGCCCACCCGCACGACGGCCGGCACGGCCACCCGCGAGGCGGTGAGGGCGTCGGCGTCCGACATCACCTCGGCGCACGAACCCTGTCGAATTCCGCCCTGCTGCAGCAGCACCACGTCGTCGGCCCACGCCCAGGCGAGGTCGCTGTCGTGGGTCGACACCACCACGGTGGTGCCGGCCCGTTCGAGCCGGGCGAGTGCGTCGAGGGCATCACGCACCCCGACGTCGTCGACCCCCGCCGTTGGCTCGTCGAGCAGCATCACCGCCGGACGCATCGCCATCGCCCCGGCGAGCGCCACCCGTTTGCGTTGCCCGTAGGACAGGTGATGCACCGGCCGGTCGGCGAGCGGCAGCAGGTCGAGCAGCGCGAGCGCCTCCTCCACCCGGGCGCGCACCTCCGGCACCGGCAGGCCGAGGTTCATCGGGCCGAAGGAGACGTCGCGCCGCACGTCGGCGCTCACCAACTGGTCGTCGGGGTCTTGCCCCACGAACTGCACCCGCTGCCGGTGCTCGTTCAGTCGAGATCGGCTGTGCTGCAACGGTGTTCCGTGCCAGAGCACCTGCCCTGCCGTCGGACGCAGCGCTCCGGCGAGCGTGCGCAGCAGCGTGGTCTTGCCCGACCCGTTGGCACCGAGCACCGCGATCCGGCGGCCGGCGCGCACCTCGACGGTGGCGTGGTCGAGCACCTCCGGAGCGCCGGGGTAACCGACGTCGACCCCCTGCAACGCCAGCACCGGCGGCTGCGATCGGTCGCTCATCGCAGCACCACCGACGCCGCCGCAGCCACGGCGACGACCGCCACCGACGAGCCGACGAAGGGCCACGACACGGGTCGTTCGGGTGCCAACATGCGCAGCGACCCGCTGTAGCCGCGACCGGCCAGGCCGCGTTCGAGTCGTGCGGCGCGGTCCCAACCGTGCACGAGCGTGCGCACGAACAGTGCCGCGACCGACCGGCGCGCGCAGGCACCACGGGCGTAGCCGAGTCGGGCCGCCTGCGCCTCTCGGGTGCGGGTGAGCGTGGCCCCGAGCACGAAGATCAGCCGGTACATCGCGCCGGCCAGATCGAGCATCACCTCCGGCACCCGCAACCGCCGCAACGATTCGAAGACGTCGACGATCGGGGTGGTCGACGCGAGCAGCAATACCGCTGCGCTGCAACCGAATGCGCGTGATCCGATGAGCACGGCCGACGACACGCTGCGTTCGTCGACAGCCAAGGGCCCGGCGGTGAGCACCGGGTGCGGCACCGTGCCGACCGACACGACCACGCCGACCAGCCCGATGAGGGTGAAGATCAGCGGGCCGGTCCAGGCCGCCACGAAGGTGCGCCACGGCACCCGCGCCCAGGCCACCGCGGCAAGCAGCGCGAACAACCCGATGCCGATCGGCACGACGGGTGCCGTGGCCGACACCGCAACCAGCAGCAGCCCGCCCGACAAAACGGCCTTTTCCGCCACCGAGCGCGCACGCCAGCGGTTGGTCCAGGCCGCGTCGTCGAGGGCGAACCTCGTCACGCGCGTTTGCCCTTGCGCCGCTCGTGCAGCTTGCCCACGACGAACCCGAGCACGATGCCGCCGAGGGCGGCCTGCATCGCGAACAGCCCCGATTCCACCTCGCCGCCGGGGATGCGGAACGGCAGCTCGAACCACGGTCGGTAACCGCTGCTCTCGATCGCGGCACCGGCAGCGGCGTCGGTGCCGCCCTGGTCGCCGTGGCCGGCTCCGAGCATGAGTGCGACGACGAAGATCGCCACCACGGTGAGCACGATCGCCACCGTCACCAGATGCTTACGCACGACCCGCCACCTCCGGCTCGGCCGCGGGCTGTTCGGCGGCCGGCGCGAACACCGTCCGCAGCTGCTCGGGCGCCCAGTCGCGCAGCGCCCGGAACAACAGCACGCCCACGAGTCCTTCGATGACCGCCAGGGGCACCTGGGTGAGCGCGAAGATCGCAAGGAAGCGACCGAACGCACCGACGACGCCCGACCCCGGGTCGGGGTGGGCCAGCGCGAGCTGCGCCGAGGTGACGACGTACGTCGACAGGTTGGCGAGCGCGACACCGGTGAAGATCGCGATCCACGGGTGCACCCGGCGCAGCACCCGGAAGCAGAGGTAACCCATCCACGGGCCGGCGATGGCCATCGAGAAGACGTTCGCGCCGAGCGTGGTGATGCCGCCGTGCGACAGCAGCAGCGCCTGGAAGATCAGCACGACCGTGCCGAGCGCGGCCATCACCGGCGGCCGGAAGATGATCGCGCCGACACCGGTGCCGGTGGGGTGCGACGAGCTGCCGGTCACCGACGGCAGCTTGATCGCCGACATCAGGAAGGTGAACGCGCCCGACGCCGCGAGCAGCAGCTTCGATTCGGGGTCGTCGTCGACGATCTGTCTGATCCGGCGGACGCCGTGCACGACGAAGGGCGCGGACGCGGCCGTCCAGGCGAGACAGTGAAGGGGTGGCAGGAAGCCGTCGGCGATGTGCAATGCACCGCACCTCTCTCGGGATGACGCGTCCCGACGAAGAACTGCCGGCGGGGAGTTCCTGACTCGCAGCGTTGGCTGCTCACAGTGGCGCGACCGTCCCCGACTTCCACGGGGTTCCTCGATCCGTCCGGCAATGGACGTTTCGGAGGCTACCCGACGGCGGGTCGGGTGCGGCGACTGGAGTAGAGGTGCGACTCGACGAACTCCTGCGCGGCGAGCGCCCGCCCGACGATGATGACGGCGGCCTGCCGCAGCCCGTGGGCTTCCACCTGGTCGGCGATGTCGGCGAGCGTGCCGCGCAGCACCAGTTCGTGTGGGCCGCTCACCTGCGAGCCGACGACCACCGGGCAGTCGGCGCCGTAGTGCGGCACGAGTTCGTCGGCCAGCCGGCGCACGTGTCGGATCGCGAGGTGCAGCACCAGGGTGGCACCGGTCGCGGCGAAGTTCGCGAGCGCCTCACCCTCGGGCATCTTCGTCGAATCCCGTTGGGCCCGAGTCAGCACCACCGACTGCGCCACCTCGGGCACGGTGAGTTCGCGGCCGACCAGCGCGGCGGTTGCGGCGTACGCCGAGACGCCCGGCGTGATCTGCCAAGGCACCCCGGCCGCATCGAGCCGACGGGTCTGCTCGGCGACGGCCGAGTAGATCGTGGGGTCGCCCGAACACAGCCGCGCGACGTCATTGCCCGCGGCATGCGCCCGCACCATCACCGCGATGATGTCGTCGAGGTCGAGGTGCTGGGTGTCGACCAGCTCGGCATCCGGCGGGCAGTGCGAGAGCACCTCGTCGTCGAGATAGGTGCCGGCGAACAGGCACACCGCGCACTGCGCGAGCAGGTTCGCGGCACGCAGCGTGATGAGGTCGGCGGCGCCGGGGCCGGCGCCGATGAAGTGGACGGTCATGGGGTCTCCTTGGGCTTGGCGGCGCTCCATTGCACGACCGGCCGGACCGGCGTCCACGACAGGTGGCGGCCGAGCGGGCGAGCGTGTTCGACGCTGATGCGGGTGAGTTCGCCGCCGTGTCTGCCGGCGGCGGCGACGAGGATCTGCTCGGTGTCGAGGGTGACCGCGTGGGCCACGAAGCGGCCCCCTCCGCGCAGCCGCCGCCAGGCTCGTTCGAGAAGTTCGGCGGTGAGACCGCCGCCGACGAAGATCGCATCGGGCGTCTCGAGCTCGTCGAGTGCGTCGGCCGACCGGGCCTCCACCACCTCCAGCAGGTCGTCGACGCCGAGGCGAACACTGTTGCGGCGCAGCCGTTCTGCGCGCTCGGGGTGCTGCTCGACGCTGACGCACCGGGCGTCGCGGCCGGCGAGGCACCATTCGATGCCGACGCTGCCCGAACCGGCACCGAGATCCCACAACAGCGCGCCGGGCGTCGGACGCAGGTGGCCGATGGCCGAGGCCCGCAGGTCGCGTTTGGTGATCTGGCCGTCGTGTTCGAAGCAGTCCTCGGCGCGCCCCGGCGCCGGCCCGTCGAGGGCGGCGTCGGTCGGCAGCGCCACCGTGCACAGCACCAGATCGGGGGTGCGTTCGCCGTCCCAACGGCCGGCGGTCGCCGTCCGGCACCCCTCGTCGGTGCCACCGAGATGCCACCACGCGGTCATCGCCGCATCGGGACAACCGGCGTCGACGAGCAGGTCGGCGAGCGCCGCCGGAGTGGTGCCGTCGGAACAGAGCACGATCAAGCGGGCGCCCGGCGCGAGGCGCCGCCGCACCCGGTGCAGCGACCGCCCGACGACAGTCACCACCTCGCACGACTCGGCCGACCAGCCGGCCCGCGCCCGGGCCAACGCCACCGACGAGACGGCCGGATGCAACCGCACCGCATCGGCGCCGAGCAGCTCGATCAGGGTGCTGCCGATGCCCGAGAGCGTGGGATCTCCGCTGGCCAGCGCGACCACTCGATCAGACGGCAATTCGTCGAGGAGACGAGGCAATTCGGCTCGCAGCCGCGACGGCCACACCCGTCTGACCTGGCCTTCGACGGCGGGCAGGGAAGCCAGCTGGCGGCGTCCGCCGAGCACGACGGCGGCGTCGCTCACGAGACGCTGCAACCGCTGCGGAAGGTCGGCGAAACCCGCATCGGTGACCCCCACGACGTCGATCATGGGGCCTCACCCTAGGTCAGGGTCGCTGTGCCATGATGACCCGGACACCAACGAGGAATCCGGTGCAAATCCGGAGCGGTCCCGCCACTGTGAGCCGTCGGCCAACACCGACAGCAAGCCAGGACGTCCGAGGTGTCGGCCCGGCCGAACCCGGCGTGGGTCCACCGCTATGACGAGCGTGGTAACTCGTCAGGAGGTTCGATCTCGTTGTCGCAGTTTCCTTTTGCGGCCATCGTCGGTGCCGACGACATGGCGCTCGCTCTCGTGCTCACCACCGTCTCGCCCGAGGTCGGTGGTGTGCTGGTGCGCGGCGAGAAGGGCACCGCGAAGTCGACCATGGTGCGCGCCCTCGCCGAGGTGCTGCCTGATGTCGAGGTGGTCGAGCGCTGCCGCTTCGGCTGCGACCCGCGCCGCGACGAGCGCTGCCCCGACGGCCCGCATGACGACGCGCCCACCCGGATGCGCCCGGCGCGACTGGTCGAACTCCCGGTCGGCGCGACCGAGGACCGCGTGGTCGGCTCGCTCGATCTGGGCAAGGCGCTCGCGGCCGGTGAGACCAGCTTCGAGCCCGGTCTGCTGGCGCAGGCGCATCGCGGCCTGCTGTATGTCGACGAGGTCAACCTGCTGCACGACCACCTGGTCGACCTCCTCCTCGACGCCGCCGCGATGGGCCGCAACACCGTTGAGCGCGATGGGGTTTCGGTTTCTCACGCCGCCCGCGTGACCCTCGTCGGCACGATGAACCCGGAGGAGGGTGAGCTCCGTCCGCAGCTGCTCGACCGCTTCGGTCTCACCGTCGAGGTGCGCGCCTCCCGCGACCCGCAGCACCGCGCGGAGGTGGTGCGCCGGCGGCTCGCATTCGACGCCGACCCGACCGGCTTCGCCGGCCGCTTCCGCGGTGAGCAGCAGGTGCTGCGCAAGCGACTGCACGACGCGTCGGCCCGGGTCGCCACGGTGCGCTTGGGCGACCGCGCGCTGGCCACGATCGCCCGGGTGTGCGCCGGGTTCGACGTCGACGGTATGCGCGCCGACATCGTCACCGCCCGCGCAGCCCGCGCCCACGCCGCCTGGTGCGGGCGCGACGAGGTGACCAAGGACGACATCCGCGTGGCCGCCCGGCTGGCGCTGCCGCACCGGCGTCGGCGCAACCCCTTCGACGCACCGGGCCTCGACGAGGAACTGCTCGACCGGTTGCTCGACGAAGACCCCGACCCCGACCCGGACGGCCCGGAGCCCGACGGCCCGCAACCGGACGGGTCCGGCGACGTATCCACCGACGAATCTCCCGAGAGCGGAGACACCGGCGACGGTGGCTCGTCCGGGCAGCCCGCCGACGACCGGTCGGCACCGCCCTCCGCGTCCGGCCCTGCCGGCGACAGCTCCGACGGGCCTAGCGACCACGCAACGGACGACCGAGCCGGCGACAAGAGCGACAACGCCGCACCCACCGAACGCCCCAGCGCCGTCGGCGTCGCCGCTCCGAACTCGGCGTTCCGAGCCCGCACGTTCACCGTGCGCGGTATCGGCACCGGGTCGGCCGGACGCCGCAGCGCCGCCATCACGTCGGCGGGTCGCACCATCGGGTCGACCCGCCGCGCCGACGGTGTGCAGCGCCTCCACCTCCCGGCGACGATCACCGCCGCGGCTCCGCGGCAACACGAACGCGGACGCCGCGACGGTCGGCTGCGGTTCGCCACCGACGACGTGCGCCTGCGCATCACCCAGGGCAAGGAGTCGAACCTCGTGCTCTTCGCCGTCGACGCCTCCGGGTCGATGGGTGCGCGACAGCGGATGAGCGAGGTGAAGACCGCGGTGATGAGCCTGTTGGTCGATGCTTATCAGCGTCGCGATCGGGTGGGCGTGATCAGCTTCGCGGGCGCCGGCGCCGAGCTGGTGCTGCCGCCCACCGGGTCGGTCGAGGCGGCGGCGCGCTGCCTCAGCGACCTGCCCCACGGCGGTCGCACCCCGCTCGCGGAAGGGTTGCTGCGCACCCTCGCCACGGTGCAGGTCGAGCGGCTGCGCGACCCGCACCGGCGCCCCCTGGTGGTCGTGCTCACCGACGGCCGCGCGACCGCAGGGCCCGACGCCCTCGTCCGCGCGCGTGAGATCGCGACGGGCTGGCCGACCCTCGGCCTGCAGACCGTGGTCGTCGACTGCGAATCGGGACGCTTCCGGATGGGGCTCGCGGTCGACCTCGCGGCCCGGATGGGCGCCGAACACGTGCCGCTGGAACAGGTCGCCGCAACCGAGATCGTCGATGTGGTGCGCCGGTCGACCAGCGCCGGGAAGGCCGCCTGATGGTGCAAGGACAGACGCCCGTCGAGGGCAACGACGGCCTCACCACCCGGCAGCGGCGCAACCGTCCGCTGGTGATCGTGCACAGCGGGGCCGGCAAGGGAAAGTCGACGGCGGCCTTCGGGCTCGCGCTGCGCGGCTGGAACCAGGGTTGGTCGATCGGGGTGTTCCAGTTCGTGAAGTCGGCCAAGTGGCGCATCGGCGAGCAGGCCGCGCTCGAAGCGCTCGACCGGGTGCACCGCGAGACCGGCGAGGGCGGGCCGATCGAGTGGCACAAGATGGGCTCGGGTTGGTCGTGGTCGCGCAAGGCCGGCAGCGAGGACGACCACGCCGCCGCGGCCCGCGAGGGCTGGGCCGAGATCAAGCGGCGACTGCAGCAGCAGACCCACGGCCTGTACGTGCTCGACGAGTTCACGTACGTGCTCAAGTGGGGGTGGGTCGACGTCGACGACGTGGTGCGAACTCTCAACGAGCGCAACGGTTTTCAGCACGTCGTCATCACCGGACGCGACCCCCACCCGAAACTTCTCGAGATCGCCGACCTGGCCACCGAGATGACCAAGATCGCGCACCCGTTCGACCAGGGTCAGAAGGGCCAGAAGGGCATCGAATGGTGACCCAGCCGCGGCTGGTGGTGGCCGCCGCGGCGTCAGGCCAGGGCAAGACGACCGTGTCGGTCGGCCTCATGGGCGCATTGCGGGCGCACGGCCACGCCGTCGCCCCCGCCAAGTGCGGCCCCGACTACATCGACCCCGGCTACCACGAACTCGCCACCGGTCGGCCGAGCCGCAACCTCGACCCGTGGCTCACCTCGCCCGAGCTCGTCGCGCCGCTGTTCCTGCGCGGGTGCCTGCACCCGACACCCGCCGACGTCGCGGTGATCGAGGGCGTCATGGGGCTGTTCGACGGACGGCTCGGAGCCGACGGGTTCGCCTCCACCGCCCACGTCGCGGCGCTCACCGACTCGCCCGTGCTGCTCGTCGTCGACATCTCCTCGGCCGCGCGCACGGTCGGCGCGCTGGTGCGCGGCCTCGCGACCCACGACCCGGCGGTGCGGGTGGCGGGCGTGGTGCTCAACAAGGCCGGCAGCGACCGACACGCCGCCGAGGTGCGCCGCGCCGTCGAGCAGCAGGGATATCCGGTGCTCGGGGTGCTCCCCCGCGATGCCGGTATCAGTGCACCGTCGCGCCACCTCGGGCTGGTGCCGGCGTCGGAGCGGCACGACGCACAGGCCTCGCTCGACCGCCTCGCCGAGCAGACCGCACAGCACATCGACATCGACGCGGTCTTCGAGATCGCTTGCACCGCAACGCAGTTGGACGCCGAACCGTGGGCTCCACCGGTCGTCGACCGGCCCGCCCGACGAGTGGCCGTCGCGGGTGGACGGGCGTTCACCTTCCACTACGCCGAGACCGCCGAGATGTTGGCGGCCGCCGGCTGCGAACCGGTGCGCTTCGACCCCGCCGCCGACCGCGAGCTGCCGTCCGGCACCGCCGGGCTCTACCTCGGCGGCGGGTTTCCCGAGGCGCACCTCGGCGCGCTCGCCACCAACACCCGGTTGCTGGCCCAAGTGCGCGACGCAGTGTCGTCGGGTCTGCCGACGGTGGCCGAATGCGCCGGTCTGCTCTACCTGTGCGAGTCGCTCGACGGCCGGCCGATGGCCGGGGTGCTGCCCGCGCGCGCCGCCATGCAGCCGCGCCTCACCCTCGGCTACCGCGACGCCACACTCACCGTCGACAGCCTGCTCGGACCGGCCGGCACCACCGTGCGCGGTCACGAGTTCCACCGCACCCGCACCGACCCCGGTCACGGCACCGCGGCGGCCTGGCACTTCCCCAGCGGTCCCGAAGGTTTCGCCCTCGACCCCGCCCGCACCGGTCGCGCCACCGTGCACGCCTCCTACCTGCACACGCACTGGGCTGGAGCGCCGCAGCTCGCGGCGGCGTTCGCGGATGCGGTGCACGAGTTCACGCCGGTCGCCGATGCTCGGCCGGTGCTCGACACCTGGTCCGTCGACCCGCGTCCGGTGGCCGATGCGCGCGAGCAGCCGGCCGTCAGCGACGCACACCACGGCGACGACGACATCCGCGACCGTCCCGACCTCGTCGACCTCGCGGTCAACGTGCGCCTGCCCGCGCCGCCCGCCTGGTTGGCCCGCGAACTCGCCGACGGCATCGCCGGGCTCGGCGCCTACCCCGACGCGACGGCGGCCCGCGACGCGATCGCCCGCCGACACGGGGTCGATCCGTCGATGGTGCTGCCGACCGCCGGCGGCGCCGAGGCGTTCACCCTCATCGCCCGCGCGATCGAGGGCCGCACTCCACTGATCGTCGAACCGCAGTTCACCGAGCCCGCCCAGGCGCTCGCGGCCACCGGGCGCACCGCCGACCGGCTCGTGCTGCGCGCCGACCACGGGTTCGTGCTCGACCCGGCCGCCCTCGACCCCGCAGCAGACCTGGTGTTCGTGGGCAACCCGACCAACCCCACCGGCGTGCTCCACCCACGCGCCACCCTGCACGCGCTGCGCCGCCCCGGACGCGTGCTGGTGATCGACGAGGCGTTCGCCGACGCCGTGCTCGGCGAGACCGAGTCATGCATCGGCCCCGAGATGGATTCGGTGCTCGTGGTGCGCTCGCTCACCAAGACCTGGGGCGTGGCCGGACTGCGGGCCGGCTACGTGATCGGCGACCCGCGACTCGTCGAGCTGCTGCGCCGCCAGCAGCCGCACTGGTCGGTGTCGTCGCCAGCGCTCACCGTGATGCTCGCGACGACGTCCGACCGTGCGCTGCGCGAGTCGGCGCAGGCCACCCGTGACCTCGCCTCCGCCCGTGAGCACCTCGTCGGCGCGCTGGAGCGCCGCGGGCTGCGTCCGGTGCCCGGGGTGGCACCCTTCGTGCTCGTCGAAGTGGGCGACGGAGTGCGGGAAGCGTTGCGTCACAGCGGTTTCGCAGTGCGGCGTTGCGATACCTTCGCCGGCTTGTCGGATCGGTGGATTCGCATCGCGGTGCGCGACCCGCACACCATCGACACCTTCCTGAGAGCGCTCGACGAGGCCCTTGCCATCACCCGTAGCGCCGCTGCAGCCCAACCCGAAGAGGTGCCCGCATGACCTTCTGGAAACCGGGTGACCGTGCCCTGTTGCGCCGTCCGGGCACCGATGCCGACCACGCCGTGCACCGTCTGCTCGAGGCCGGCTTCCGGGTCGACGTCGAGACGCAGACACCCGGCCCCCGGCTGCTCGACCTGCAGTCGCGTGGACTCGTCGGGATCGTGACGCACCCGGACCTCGACGACTACGCGGTGGTGCTGCGCGACGACGTCCGCCGCGCCGACGCGCCCACCGGCAGCACCGGGCCCGGACGGGTGACCCTCGTCGGTGGCGGCCCCGGACCCACCGAGCTGCTCACCGTCGCCGGACTCGCCGCCGTGCGGGAAGCCGACGTCGTCGTGTGCGACCGGCTCGCTCCGCTCGGTGCGCTGACCGGCATCAGCGCCGAAATCGTGCACGTCGGCAAGATCCCGCGCGGCGAGTTCACCCCGCAGGAACGGATCAACCGGCTGCTCGTCGAGCACGCCCAACGCGGACGAAACGTGGTGCGGCTCAAGGGCGGTGACAACTTCGTGTTCGGGCGTGGCGGTGAGGAGTGGAACGCCTGCCGTGCGGCCGGCATCGAGGTGCGTGTCGTGCCCGGGGTGAGCAGCGCCCTCGCGGCGCCGGCCCTCGCCGGTGTGCCGGTGACCCACCGCGACATCACCCAGGGTTTCGCCGTGGTCAGTGGGCACGTGCCGCCCGACGACCCGCGTAGCACCGTCGACTGGGACGGCATCGCCCGCAGCGGCCTGACCCTGGTGGTGCTCATGGGCGTGGCGACCCTGCCCGCGATCTGCCGTCGCCTGATCGCTGCGGGGCTCGACCCGCACACCCCTGCCGCGTCGATCAGCGACGGCGGCCTGCCGAGTCAGCAGTCGGTGCGCGGCACGCTCGCCTCGATCGCGGCCGACGCCGAAGCCGCCGGCATCCGCGCTCCCGCCGTCACCGTCATCGGGGCGACAGTGGATGCGCTCGACGCTGCATGCGTCGACCGGCTCGCAGCGACCCGATGAGCGCGACTCCTTCGCCGGCTCTGGCCGGCCTGCGGCTGGCCGTCGGCACCCTGACCGTGGTGCCGACCGGCGACATCGGCCCGGTCGACCGCCGCACCGCAGGGTGGGCGATGACCCTCGCTCCGGTCGCCGCGCTGCCGGTTGCCCTCGGCGCCGCCGCGGCGGCGTGGGCCGGCACCTGGCTCGACCTGCCGCCACTGGCGGTGGGCCTGTGCGCCGTGGCGACGACCTCGTTCGCCACCCGTGCGATGCACCTCGACGGACTCGCCGACACGGTCGACGGCCTCGGCGGCGGATGGACCCGCGAACGAGCGCTGGAGATCATGCACTCCGGCGACATCGGACCCATGGGCGTCGTCGCGCTCGTGCTCACGCTGGGTCTACAGGCGGCCCTCATCGGCAGTCTCGCGTTGCTGCCGTGGGGCGCTCTGCTCGTCGCCGTTGCAGTCACGGCCGGGCGGGCCTCGACCGTGCTCACCTGCCTACGCGGCATCCCGTCAGCCCGCCCGACCGGCATGGGTGCGACGGTCGCCGGCACGGTGGCGTGGCCGGTCGCCGCGGCGGTGCAGTCGGTCTCCGTGGCGCTGCTCACCGGCGTGGCCACGATGGCCGGTCTGCCCTGGTGGCCGGGAGCGCTGGCGGGGGTGTTCGCGGCGCTCGGCGTGCTGTGGCTGCTGCGGGTGTGTTGCCGCCGGTTCGGCGGAGTGAGCGGCGATGTCATGGGCGCCTCCATCGAGCTGGCCACCACCATCGCGCTGCTCGTGCTGGCAGCGGGCGCACTGCGATGAAGACCCTCGTCACCGGCGGGGTGCGCTCGGGCAAGAGCGCCGCGGCCGAGGCGGCCATGTCGGCTGCGGCGCCCGACGGCGCCGTCGTCTACGTGGCCACCGGACCCACCACCGACGACCCCGACTGGGCCGATCGCATCGCCGAGCACCGCGCGCGGCGCCCCACGGACTGGACCGTGCTCGAGACCACCGACCTGGCCGCCGTGCTTGCCGACCGCACCGAGGCGTTGCTCGTCGACTGCCTCGGCACCTGGCTCACCGCCCGCCTCGACGCGCTCGCGGTGTGGGACGCGCCGTCCGCCGAGTGGGCGGGGGCGCTCGACACCGAGTTCGACGCGGTGGTCGATGCGCTCGCCGCCCGCCGCGAACCAGCGGTGCTCGTGACCAACGAGGTGGGGCTGGGGTTGGTGGCGCCGCATCGGTCGGGGCGCATCTTCGCCGACAGCCTGGGCCGGCTCAATCAACGAGTGGCAGCCGTGTGCGACCGCGTGGTGTTGGTGGTCGCCGGTCAGTCGCTGGTGATCAAGTGAGCACGCGCCCCTATACGCGACGTGCCGCTGGTCTGCTCGCCGGCTACCTCGCCGACCGCGTGCTCGGCGATCCGCGGCGGTTGCATCCGGTGGCCGGATTCGGCTGCACCGCAGCCGCGTTGGAGAAGCTCACCTACCGACCGACGCGGGTGGCCGGAGCGGCGCACGTGTGCTTGCTGGTCGGTGCCGTGGCGTTCGCCGGACGATTGCTGCCGCGGCACACAGTGGTGGTCGCGGCGGCCACGTGGACGGTGCTCGGCGGACGGTCGTTGGAGCGTGAGGCGCTCGCGGTGCACGACCTCCTGGCCCGCGGCGACCTCGACGGTGCGCGGGTGCGGGTGCGCAACCTGGTCGGTCGCGACACCAGCGGCCTCGACGCGGGCCAGGTGGCGCGCGCCGCGGTGGAGTCGGTGGCCGAAAACGGTTCGGACGCCGTCGTCGCGCCGCTGTTCTGGGGTGCGTTGGCCGGCACGCCGGGGTTGCTTGCCCATCGCGCGATCAACACGCTCGACGCGATCATCGGCCATCACACGCCCCGATACGAGCAGTTCGGTTGGGCCGCAGCCAAACTCGACGACCTGGCCAACTGGCCGGCGGCACGGGTGAGCGTGCTGTGCACCATGCTGGTGCAGCCCCACCGCGTCCCCGCGATCGTCACGACCGTGCGGCGCGACGCGCCCGCCCACCCCAGCCCGAACGCCGGCCCGGTGGAGTCGGCGTACGCTGCCGCCCTCGGGGTGCGACTTGGCGGCACGAACAGTTATCACGGCGCGGTCGAGCACCGCGGGGTGCTCGGCGACGGACGGGCCGTCGCGCCCGATGATCTGCTGCGCGTCGTCCGGCTGCACCGCCGAGTGTGCGGCGCAGCCCTTGCGATGAGCGTCGCCGCGTCGCTCGGCGTCTCAGCGCTGCGAAGCTGATGGCGACGCCCGGACCGTCTCTGCGGCGGTCGCTGGGACAACGCCTCACTGTTTTCGATCTCGCTGGAGCTGCGATCGCTCATCTGCCGTACCCCTGGACGAGGGTGTTGATCGATTCCGGGTGCAATGGCCGACCAGTCGGCTTAGAGTCGTCAGACAGGGGTGTCTTGGACAGCATGCTTTAGGCGATAGCAGATTGCCTCCATCTGCTTCGGGTTGCAAGTTATTTGCGATACGTCTACAGTTTCCGATCCCAACTCTGAAGTAATCTCAAGAACGAGCGTTCGAGCCCTCAAGCCAACCCCGGCCGACGGGCCAGCAGGGACATGTTCAATTCCGCGGACGCAGGCGCATGGGATTCTGCGCGATCCGATAAAACCCCAAATTATTAACATCCCTCGGTGATCCACCGAGACTCCTACCCGCAGTGCCCTTAGTGAATATGCCGTGCCCAGAATTCCAAACGCCGCCGCACCAGGACTTAGGTGCCAAAAAAGACTCACTAGTGCACTAAGAGAAATTGGGGCAATAACTAATGTTTCATACCTAACTATTCCGACCCATAGAATGTTTACGGGATCGCGCATTTCAAATCCCACCATCTGCCCTCCCCTGAACCGGCCCTAGCCCTCAAGCCGCCATCGGCGCCGTGTTCGACCCGGCCCGCCCGCACCGTAACGCGAGTCGTTGACCGCGTAGCCGTCGACGCTGCGGATCTGAATATCGGTCTGGTGTCAACGTCGCGACTTGCACAGGTATGCGCAGCATGGGCTGCTCAGTCTGAGTCGCTTCCTTCGAGGTAGAGCAGCGCCTCACCGAGGTCATGCTCACCACCATCGAAGGCTTCGGTCGTCATGATCAGTTCCCCGAGCACGGCAGGTGTCGCGCGGACATGCTCGTACATCTCCCGTCCGAGGCTGACCACGGAAGCTCGCACGTTCTCCCACACGTCGGCGCTGAGGTAGCCCATGACCGACTCGGCGTGTGCGGCGTGGTCGGCCGAGTCGAGATCTTCGATGAGCAGCCTCATGCGGGCGGTGAACTTGTCGGCCTCCTTCCACGGCAGCAGAAATGCGCCGGTCCGTTCATCGACCGTCGCGCTGACCAACTCCCAGAACCGCTCGACCGGCATCGGGCTGGGGCGCCGAACTCGAAGCGGCGGCAAGGTTCCCGGCCCTGGGTCGGTCCCGCCGTCCGCGAGCCATTCCAGCTCCCGCTTGGTCCGGCGCAGCGACGTCGGCGGGTCGTCGCCGACGGCCCGCGAGAACACTTCCAGGACAGCCTCGACGATCGCCACCAGGCGGAGCCCGATCTGCGGGCCTACCGGAAGCTCGCAGAAGTGATCGGCATCCAGGTTCAGGTCGCCGTACCACGAGTCGTGGTCAAAACTCAGGCTGCTCGGCCCGGGCTTACCCGAAAGGAACACGCCCAGTTGGAACCGACGGTTACGACGACCGCTCCAGACCGCCCAGCCCTCGTCCTCACCTGCGTGCTGATTGATGGTCGCGGCCCGGGCCTGGATGAGGCGGCTGATCTCCTTCGGCGGGCCGCCGTCCTTTCCCTGGTACGGGTCGCTGTGATGGACGCGGAAGCTCACGCCCATCACGGTAGCGACAACGACAAGCCCGGGCTACCCAACGGGACTCTTAATACCATCATTCATTCCCAACTTCAGAGGACTAACCGCGAAATTTCATCGGGTCACTGGACGGGGTGATAAACGTTCGAGGCTAGACACGCAGGAATTGAAGGGCCATTTGTAGCCAGATCCAATCTACTGCCGCTTTATCCTCTCTGCCAAGACGCGTAATTTCTGCTCTGCAATTCCGGCACCTATGAGTGACCACAAAATGGGTGCAAGACACAGAAACACTGCAATTGCCGAGACGCCTAGATCTTGGTATGACCGTGCACGAATAATGCCGCCAACACAGATTAAACTGAGGATTCCCATGAATCCAGCCGTGAACCACCATCGAGATCGAATTCCGCCTGGTACTTCCTCATGGAATACCCGAATCCGCTCACAAGTGGCGGCCAGTGCTAACAGGATACCCTTCATCTCACGATAACAATCCCCATGTCCGGCCAAGGTATTGGCCGGAGCCTCGTACGATCCTTCTTGCAACATACCCACTCCGCGCAGCCGTACGAGGGAGGCTGAAACGAGCGCTTCGTGCAGCAGGAACCCGGGCGAAGTCGATGTCGACCGCAGAACGCCATGCAAAGTTAACGCCATCCAAAGTTAAAGACACTTCGTCTACTCCTAAAATTGGTCAAGGCTGCACGGTTGGCAACGGCGTAGCCAGCTGAAACGATTGCGGCTGCGGTGCAAATTCCGGCACGTCTCGACTATGACTGCGTCCACCTATCCAGTTCCTCCCGATCGCCATCACTCCGCGGCACCGTGAACGATCCGGGCTAGTCGACAGCGCATACTTCTGCGCTGCGGCCCAGCGAGCGTACCCAAGACCTTCTCGACAGCAGCGCAAGTAATATCGGGAGCGGGCTACTGTGCGGCGGTCTCCACTCCGTCGGACACCTGCACATTCACGTGGTTCAGGGCGCGGACCTTCTTGCCGACCTCCCCCTTGGACGCGGCAGTGGTGATCCGTACGTTCACGCGCAGATTGCGAAGATCGACACCGACGCCCATGATCTGTCGGCCCGCTGGGTCAATCTTCTCGACGTCCTGCTGGGTGCGTCGAAGTTCACGATCCCCAACCTCGGAGATGCGCGGCAGGAAGCCCTCGTCCCTGATCGTGGACATCGCGGCGCGTTCCTGAGCGGAGACGATCACGAAGAAGGAGGTCGTGCCGGTCTGATACATACCGTTGACGGCCGGGTGCTTCCTCTGCAGTTCGGCGTACTTCTGCCCCGCAGTCGACTGGGTGAGAACCGGGATCGTTCCACCGGTCTGCGTCGGCTCAGGACCCGTCGGCCCGGAGCAGCCTGTCATCACAAGAACAAACCCTGCCAGCGCGGTACAAAGTCGGATACCCAGTCGTTTCATTGCTATCCAACCTTCAAAGAGCTGCATCCGCTTTGCATCCACGCGCCGATTGATTGGACGGCAGCTATGTCAGGCTTCCCGTAGGACACTCGCACCGCAGGGTCCTGCTTGATCGAGTCGAGAAGGCTCGCGCCGACCACTGTTAATCGTTTGAACACTTGTCCCCCTGAAGTACCGTGAAGGGTGTGTGCTGATTAAAGTACTCGCCTGTCGGATGAGGTGGAAGACCGTAAGCTCAGATTGTGAAGCCGCACGCATCCTGCGTCTTACCTTCGGCGCGTCCGTGGGTGTCGATCTTCGTCCGACGGCGCGGCTGGGGTTGACCCCGTCTGGTGGACATCGGTTACGCGGCTTGAGTAGCCGATACTTCTCCTTCTCCTCTTCCGAGAGACGACCACAAAGAAAGGAAGTCCATCCGACCGCCTTCGAACAAGAGACCGATCCCGAAGGGAAGAGCAGCAGTGGCGGATTCGGTTCGGAACAGGATGCGGGCCGCCGTCAAGTTCCTCGCTCGCGTGGACCTCCACGTCGGAACTCCCTAGAACGACCGGGTGCCACCATTGTTGCCATAAGAGCACATGACTCAACAAGGACCACGTTGAATGCACCGCGGGTACTCGATGACGGTCAGTCCGTGGCTGAGCGTCCGGCGACGATGCGCGCGAGCACGGCCTCGACGCTCGGCTCCTCGACCAGCCCCGACGGCACGTCCGGGCGGCGGACGACGACCACCCGCACGCCGAGTTCGCGGGCCGCGGTGAGTTTGGCGGCGGTGTAGGCACCGCCGGAGTCCTTGCTGAGCAGCACGCCGATGTTGTTGCGCTGCAAGAGTTCTCGCTCTGAGTCGAGCGTGTAGGGGCCACGGTCGAGCACCACCGTCCATGCCGGCGGCGCGTCGTCGAGCGGCTCGACCACCCGCACCAGCACCGGCATTTCACGCCAGGCGGCGTAGTGCGGCAAGGTCTGCCGACCGGTGCTGAGGAACGGCACGCCGCCCCTATGCCGCAGGTGGTTTTCTGCTGCCTGCAAGGCCCGCTGGTGGTCGTCGACCCACGTCCATGAGTCGGCTTCAGGGTGGTGCGCCCACCCGGGCCGCGCCAACCGCACCGCCGGCACGCCCGCGAGACGCGACGCCTGCGCCGCATTGGCCGTCATCGCCGTGGCGTAGGGATGGGTGGCGTCGACGAGCAACTCGATCTGCTCGCTCTGCAGGTAACGGGCGAGCCCCTCGGCCCCGCCGAACCCGCCCGAACGCACTGGTCCCGCCGGCAGGCGCGGGTGCTGGACGCGTCCGGCGAGCGAGGAGATCAGCGGCACACCGGCGGCCACCAGGCCGTCGGCGAGCGCCCTCGCCTCGGCCGTCCCGCCGAGAATCAGCACTGTCACGGTGACAGTTCTACCGGTCGGTGCGCAGCGCCGTGCGAGCGCACCGGCCCGGCTACTGCCGGGCGCTCAGCGATGCGTCCTGGATCCGCTCGAACGGATGCGCCTGCTCCACCTGCAGTGCGAGCTCGAGAAGCAACCGCTCGGCGCCGTGAGTGGCCGAGAGCATCGCGCCCACCGGCAGCCCTTGGTCGTCGAGGCCGGCCGGCACCGAGATGGCCGGGCTGCCGGTCGCGTTGGCCAGCGGGGTGAATCCGACGAGGTCGAGCAGTCGGTCGAAGTGCACGGACGGGTCGACCTCCGGGCCGAGATAACCGAGCTGCGGCGTGGTGCCCGACAGCACCGGCGTCAGCACCACGTCGGGGCCGCGGCGGAACGCCACTCGGCTGCCGATGCTCGACGCCGCGAGCCGCGGCAGATAGACCGGTGCCTTCGCCAGCGACGCCTTGCCGCGCCGGGCGAGTTCGTGGGTCAGCGGCTCGAGCCTGCTCGCGTCGAAGCCCTTGCCGAACATCCGCTCGCCCTGGGTCGACCCCATGTAGGCAAGGAAACCCCAGTAGTCGGAGAAGTCGTCGACGAAGAAGCGCGGCACCGGCGCTTCGTAGGGCATCACGTCGTGGCCCAGCGCCTCCAGCCGGGCGGCGAACTGCTCGATCACCCGGCGCACCTGAGGGTCGGTGGGTTTGCCCACCGGCGAATCGACCATCAGCCCGATCCGCAGCGTGCGCTCGACCGGGCGGTCGACCAACCCCATCGCGGGCAGGGTGCGGTTGCGATTCACCTTCTCGGCCTCGGCGTAGAAGGTCGCGACATCACGCGCCGAGCGGGCGAGCACGGAGTCGGCCACGATGCGCACCGGCATCCTGGCCGAGTCGCCGGCCCGCAACCGTCCGCGGGTGGGCTTGAGGCCGACCAGCCCGCAGATCGATGCCGGGATGCGAATCGATCCGCCGCCGTCGTTGCCGTGGGCGATCGGCACGACCCCGGCGGCAACCAAAGCGGCCGATCCACCGGACGATCCGCCGGCCGAGTAGGCGGTGTTCCACGGATTGCGCGTGGTGAAGGTGCGCGACTCGGTGGAGCAGGTCCAGCCGAACTCCGGCATGTTCGTGGTGGCGATCGGGATGAGGCCGGTGGCGAGGAACTGGGAGGCCACCGGTCCGTTCTTCGCCTTCGGCGTGGTCGGGAAGGCCTGCGATCCCTCGGTCATCGGCAGGCCGCCGACCGGGATGTTGTCCTTGAACGCCGACGGCACGCCCGCGAGCCCACCGCGGCGGACGGCGCCGGCTCGGCGACGCGCGCGATCGAAGTCGTCGCGGCGGATCGCCTCGAGTTGCGGGTCGACACCTACGAGTCGGGCGATCGCGGCGTCGACTGCCTCGGCGGCGCTGAACTCGCCGGCCGCGATGCCCTGGGCCACCCCGACGGCGTCTTGATCGGCCAGGACGTCATCGGTGAACGCGTGGATCGGGCTGCTCGTCATGCCTACCTACTATGCAGTAACAAGTCGCCTCGGGTGTCTCTCGGCGGGCGCCTGATCAGGCCGTCCCGAGCCGCGGCGCGCGGGTCCCGGCACTCACGACCGGCTCGACTTGACCGACCCTGGATACATCCCTAACTTTCAGTTAGTTAGTCCATAGCTTTTTGTTATCCAGGTCACGTCCGAAGAGGTGCAGCCGTGCCGACCGCGCAGAACATCCCCCCGCTCCCGCCGTACCCCGGCCATGATCGCGGCAAATGGCTCGGCCTCATCGCGGGCGCGGCGGTGGTGTCACTGGCCGCCGGTTTCGGCATCGGCCGGGCGACTGCGGGCGACGACGCCGGCGGCGCGAAGCTGACCATCGTGAAGGTCGGCACCACCGAGGCCGGCAGTGACGTCTGGCCGGTGCTCGAGCGTCTGGGCAAGGAGCAGGGCCTCGACATCCAGCCCGTGAGCTTCAGCGACTACACGCAGGCCAACCCGGCGCTCGCCCAGGGGCAGACCGACCTCAACCTGTTCCAGCACCTGCAGTTCCTCGCCGGCTACAACGTCGAGGCGAAGCAGACCCTCACCCCCATCGGTTCGACCGTCGTGGTGCCACTTCCCCTGTACTCCAAGAAGCACAAGTCACTGAGCCAGATCCCGGACGGCGGCAAGATCACCGTGCCGAACGACGCCACCAACCAGGCCCGCGCGCTGCTGGTGCTGCAGGCCGCCGGACTCATCAAGCTCAAGGACGGCGGCAACGCCCTCTCAACGCCCGCCGACATCGACAAGGCCGCCTCGAAGGTCACCGTCGTGCCGGTCGACGCCGCGCAGACCGTGGCCTCGCTCCCGTCGGTCGACGGCGCGATCGTCAACAACAACTTCGCCCTCGACGCCAACCTCGACCCGAAGTCGGCTCTCTTCCAGGACGACCCGAAGTCGAAGACCGCCGAGCCCTACATCAACGTCTTCGTCGCCCGCGCCGCCGACAAGAACAACGCGACCTACCAGAAGGTCGTGAAGCTCTGGCATTCGCCCGAGGTGGTCGCAGCCGAGCAGAAGGAGACCAAGAACACCGCGGTAATCGTCGACCGTCCGGCGGCGCAGCTCGAGCAGATCCTCGCGCGCCTGCAGAAGGACATCGCGGCGAAATGAGCGACCCGATCATCCGCTTCGACAAGGTCGGCAAGACCTTCCGCCGCGGCAAGACCGAAATTCACGCACTCGACGACATCAGCCTCGACATCGAGCCCGGCGAGATCTTCGCGTTCATCGGGTTCTCGGGCGCCGGCAAGTCGACCCTCGTCCGCCTGATCAACGGACTCGAGGCACCGACCGAGGGCACGGTCACCGTGCACGGGCACGTGCTGAACGACCTGCCCGCCAAGAAGATCCGTGAACTGCGCGGCGACATCGGCATGGTGTTCCAGCAATTCAACCTGCTGCAGTCGCGCACCGTCTACGGCAACGTCGCCTACCCGCTGGAGCTCGCCGGCTGGAGCAAGCGCGACATCTACGACCGCATCACCGAGTTGCTGCATTTCGTCGGACTCACCGAGCGTGCCTGGGCCTACCCGGAGGAGCTGTCGGGCGGCCAGAAGCAGCGGGTCGGCATCGCCCGAGCGCTCGCGACGCGTCCGTCGATCCTCCTTGCCGACGAGGCCACCAGCGCCCTCGACCCCGACACCACGCGCGACGTGCTCGCGCTGCTGCGCAAGGCCAACGACGAACTCGGCACCACCGTCGTGGTCATCACCCACGAGATGGACGTCGTGCGCTCGCTGGCCGATCGCGTGGCGGTGCTCGACGCCGGACGCCTGGTCGAGCACGGCACCGTCCGCGACATCTTCACCGCACCCGAGGCCGACGCGACGCGCCGCATCGTCGGCGCGACCCTCGACATCGAGCCCGACCCGGAGCAGGCCGAGCAGCTCGAAGCCGCACACACCGGCCGCATCGTCACCGTCACGGCCAACCCGGGCGAGAACCTCGGGGTCGTGCTCGGCAACGTCGGCCGGACGGGGGTCGGCCTGGAGTTCGTGCACGGCGGAGTCACCCGGATCAAGGACGACGACCTCACGACCTTCACCCTCAACCTCACCGGGCCAACCGATGCCGTCGACGGCGTCGTGGCCGAACTCGCACAGATCGCCACCGTGAAGGAGGTCGCCTGATGGGACGCGACACCGACTGGGGAGTGCTCTCCCCGATCCTGCAGGAATCGATCTGGCAGACCCTGCTCATGGCGTCGGTCACGCTGGTGGTGGGCGGCGCACTCGGGCTCGTGCTCGGCGTGCTGCTGCACACCACACGTCCCGGTGGCATCACCGCCAACCGTCCGGTGCACACGATCCTCAACGTGCTGGTCAACATCGTGCGGCCGATCCCGTTCATCATCTTCATCACCGCGGTCGGTCCGCTGACGCTGAAGGTGATGGGCACGACGGTCGGCACCCGCGCCGTGCTCTTCCCGTTGGCGCTCGCCGCCACCTTCGGTATCAGCCGCATCGTCGAACAGAACCTCGTGTCGGTCGACCCCGGCGTCATCGAGGCCGCGCAGGCCATGGGCGCATCTCCCTGGCGCATCATCCGGACGGTGCTGGTGCCGGAGGCGCTCGGCCCGCTGGTGCTCGGTTACACCTTCGCCCTCGTCGCGGTGGTCGACATGACCGCCATCGCCGGTGCGATCGGTGGCGGTGGGCTCGGCCAGTTCGCGATCACGTACGGCTACCAGCGGTTCAACTGGACCGTCACCGGCGTCGCCGTGGTGATCATCATCGTGATCGTGCAGCTCGCGCAGTTCACCGGCAACGCGCTGTCGCGCAGGATCATGCGCCGCTGACCGCCCGCACCTCCCGCGGACGCTGCAGCAACTGACAGACGCTGCTGATGCAACAGCAGCGTCTGTCAGTTGCTGCAGCGTCCGCGGTGGGTGGTCGCTGGTTGTCGCCGCCGAAGGGGGCGTGTCAGGCGGTCGCCGCCGCCCGGTCGAGCCGGGCCGACACCAATCGCAGCCGGCGCAAACCGGTGGCGTACGCGGGCACGTGCGCCAGACCGTCACGCTCGGCGGCGTCGAGCAGCCACGCGCGCACCGACACCGGCACCCCGCGAAGGAACGCCTCCTGCTCGTGCGCCGACGACGACACGATGCGCTTGGCGAGTCGGGCGTTCGGCACGAATCGGGGCGAGTCGGCGATCGCGAGCAGGTCGGCCACGCTCGAAGCGGCCACCTCGTTGAGGTCGGACTCCAAGGTGGGGCGCCCGGCCGCCGCATGGGCATCGATCACGTAGAGATGGTCGATCCAGGAGGCGCCCGCCTCGTTCAGGCATCCGTCCATCGCGAGTTCGTGGGTGCCGGTGACGCGGATGTCGTCGAGCGCGACGACTCGGGCTCCGGCCACGTCGATGCGCGGGTCGACGTGCATCGATTTCGCGCCCACGGCCTGCGCGCGAGCTTCGAGATCCATCGCCGCATAGTCGCCGGGGCTGACCCCGAGGCGATGCACCCGCAACGGCTGCAACTGCACGGACGGCGCAAGCGAGCGCATCCGGGCGACGAACGGTGCCACCAACGAACGTGCCGCCGGCGGCACCGCGCCGTAACCGGACGACGTGACGAAGATGCGCTCGCCCGGTCGGGGGTCGACGATCTCGTTGAACCGATCAGCCAACGCCCGGCCGAAGGTCATCGAGACCTGACCGTCGCCGTACTTGAACCGGCTGTAATTGGCCGCGGGCACAAGTCCGTCGGTTGGCAGGCCGCAGGCGTCGGCGGCGAGGGTGTGGAGAGCGATGCGGTCAAACATGGGCGCCCCGTTCCTGCGGGGTTTCGACTCGGGCTGTTTCCTCGCCCCGCTCGACCAGCGAGGACAGCGTCGCCATTCCCTCGGGGTAGCCCGCCATGAACTGCTCGCCGGTGGCGACCGCGCCGTCGTACATCTCCTGCACGAGCTCCGGCGGCACCTGCGCCACGAACTGCGGCAACTCCGGCGACGCGAGCGCGCGCTTCAGAAAGCGGATGGTGAGGCGGAAACGTCCGGCTCGCGCGGCGGGCACGAGCTGCAGGATCGAGATGATCGCCGCGTGGTTGAGCGCCGACTCGACGTGCGGCGAGGCGGCGAGGTCGGGTTCGCAGACAGCGAGGTAGCCGGTGACAAGCGTCTTCGGACGAGCGGCCTCCAGGGCGGCGAGCACGGTGCGTTCGGCCAGACCCGTGACCCGGACGTCGTCGATCACGACGCAGTTGGTGCCGTCGATCGGCTCGGCGAGTTCGAACCCGATCCGGGCGAGTTCGGCCTCGCGTTCGGCCTGGGTGGAGGCCGCGTAGTCGGTGTGGGTCACGGAGTCCTTGAACACCTGCACGATGCGTCCGGCTGACAGCCCGCGCGCGGCGCGGTCGGCGTTCAACCGCTGCAGCACGACGTCGGCGAGGAACCAGCACGACGGCCGCACGGCGAGGTAGGCCACTGGCAGCGTGGGCTCGGCCTCGTCGGTGACCAGGTAGGGGCACTGCTCGATGAGTGCCTCGGCGAGTTGGTTGCCGAGTGCGTCGACGGCGTCGGCGTCGCCGTGCTTCATCCGCGAGTAGGTGTGGGTGTCGAAGAGTTCGCCGTCGACGGTGCGAACGGCGTCGACCGGGCCCTGCAGCCGTGCGGTCGTCACGCAGGTCGAGCTCATGATCGTCCCCCTCCCAAGGGCGTGCGTCGCCGCACGTGATCGGTTCACCCCCGACGCGCGTGTTCCAATGCGTCGACAGTGCTCTTACCGTCCGGCCGGACCAGCGCCGTAGTCATTCCTGCGGCACGGGCCCCTTGCTCGTCGGCAACCGCGTTGTCACCGACGTGTACAACGCAGGATGACGCGATCGGTTCCCCCGCGGTTCCCTCGACGAGTGTGATCGCGGTCTCGAAGATCCGCCGGTCGGGTTTGGCCCAGCCGACCTCGTTGGAGAAGACCATGCCGACTTTCCCGTGAAACCCGGCCAGCGCGAGCAGGTCGCGCATCAGCACACCCGGCAGCATCCCGGTGTTGCTGGTCAAAACCACCGGACGGGTCTCGGCCAGTTCCGCGACCAGGTCGGGCAGCCGTTCGTCGAGCGGCAACGGGTGATGCGCGCGGGCCAACTCGGCCTGCGCGTGCATCAGCCGGTCGACGTCAGCGGGCGTGAGCGCGATGGCTGAACCGAGCGCCGCCAGGGTGAGCTCGACCCGCTCGGCGAACCCGACGTCCGTGCCGCGCCCCATGCTGATCTCGTCGGCCTCCCGGTCGCACTCGCGCATGACCCGGTTGAACTCGTCGGCCGCGACCTCGGGCGCGAGCACTGCACGCAGCATCTCGTTGCGGGCCGGTTTGAAGGCGGGGTCGCTGCGCAGCAAGGTGCCCCAAATATCGAGGCTGATGGCTTTGACGGTCATGCTGAACCTCCTGCAGCACGGGGCCCCCGCGAAGTATCGGAGCGAGGCACGAGCGGAGAACTTCGTGGGGTGTTGTCGAGGCTGATGGCCTTGACGTTCATGCTCACCGATCTACGAAGCAACTCAAGAAGATGAGCCTGCCGGGGTGGCTGACCACCCCGGCAGGCTCATGGAGCCGGGACGCCTCGTGCTCGCAGCGACGAAGGAGCGGCGAGCACGAACGGCGAAGGAGGCTCCAGAATAAATCAGATTGCAGCGAGGGCGAGGGGCTCGAGCTCGCGCGCGATGCGGCCCTGACCCTCGCGACCGATCGCGGTGAAGGTCCAGCCGGCGCCCTGGCGCGACACCTTCGCCATCACCAGCGCGGTGTGCGGGCCCGAACCGGACAGCTGGAAGCGGGCCAGCTCCTGGTCGTTGGCGTTGGAGTCGACGACCCGCACGAAGGCGTTGTCGATCTCGGTGAAGTTCTCGCCGGAGAAGGAGTTGACGACGAACACGATGTGCTCGACCGAGCCCGACACGGCCGGCAGGTCGACGATGATCGACTCGTCGTCGCCGTCGCCCGCACCGGTGAGGTTGTCACCGGTGTGCTGCACGGAGCCGTCCTGGCTGCGCAGGCTGCCGAAGTAGACGGTGTCGAGCACACGACCGCCACCGATCAGCAGGGCGGACGCGTCGAGGTCGATGTCACGCTGCACCTGCTTGGTGCCACCGAACAGACCCTTCTTGGTGACGATCTTGGTGTCCCAGCCCAAACCCATGCGGACGCGGGTCAGCTGGCCGCCGTCCTGCTTGGCGAGGTTGACGCTCTGGCCCTTGTTCAGGTTGATGCTCATGTGTTCTCCCCTGCTCAGTTGTGACTGTTGGTCGTGACGGTCTGCTCCGGCAACGTGTTGTCTTCCTGGGCTTGTTCCTTCTTGTTGGCCGCGATCGACGACAGCCACGCCGAGACGATGAACGCGATGCCGATGCCGCCGATGACGAACTCGCCGAGGTGGAACTTGATGGTGAGGATCAGCATGACCGCGAGGGCGCCGATGGCCCAGTGGGCGCCGTGCTCGAGGTAGCGGTACTCGGCGAGCGTGCCTTCACGCACCAGGTAGATGGTCATCGATCGCACGCAGAGCGCACCGACACCGAGGCCCATCATGATGATCAGCGGGTCGGGGGTGATCGCGAAGGCGCCGATGACGCCGTCGAAGCTGAAGGTGGCGTCGAGCACTTCGAGGAACAGGAACATCGAGAAGGCCGCCTTGCCGGCGAGCTTGATGACCTCGCCGCGGGCGTCGGCCTCTTCGAACTCGTGGTCCTTCTTCTCCTCGCTGGCTTCCATCATCGACGAGAGGCCGTTGACCGCGAGGTAGAGCACGATGCCGAGCAGGCCGGAGAACAGCACGTTGCTGCGCACCGACACCTCGTCGACGAGGGTTTCGGCGGCCACCAGCAGCAGGATGCCGGCGATGACGACCGACAGCACGTCGAGCTTGCCGAGCTTCTGCAACGGACGCTCGATCGGCTTCAGCCACAGGATCTCGCGATCCTCGTCGAACATGAAGTCGAGGAACAGCAGCAGCAGGAACATGCCACCGAAGGCGGCGATGCTCGGGTGGGCCTCGTTGAGGATGTAGCCGTAAGTGCCCGGGGTGTTCGGGTCGCCCTTCTCGAGCGCGAGTTGGAGTGCCTCGACCGGGTTGATGCTGCCGGAGAGACACACGATGACGAACGGGAAGACCAACCGCATACCGAAGACGGCGATCAGCACGCCGATGGTGAGGAAGATCTTCTGCCAGAACTCGTTCAATCGGACGAGGTACTTGGCGTTGACCGCGGCGTTGTCGAACGAGAAGACGATCTCGACGAGGATCAGGATCGCGGTGAGGACGACGGCGGCCATGCCGTCGTAGAAGAAGGCGACAACCAGGACGATCGCGGCGACGATCAGGTCTGGTGTGAAGTGGCGAAGGGCTTTCATTTCAGCTTTCGTGACGGTTTCGGGGTGTGCGTTTGTCGCACGGCACAGCCGCCCCGGGTGTCGGGGCGGCTGTGTTGAGGCGGGGTTGGACCACTCAGCCCACGGACAGGCCGAAGTCGTTGATGACCCCGCCCAGACCGTTGGAGTAGCCCTGCGCGATGGCGCGGAACTTCCACTCGCCACCGTTGCGGTAGAGCTCGCCGAAGATCAGCGCGGTCTCGGTGGAGGCGTCCTCACCGAGGTCGAAGCGGACGCCCTTGTCGTTGTTGGTCGGGTCGTCGGCGTCGAACACGCGGATGTAGGCGTCGGCGACCTGGCCGAAGTTCTGGCCGCGCTGGTCGGCCTGGTCGATCGAGGCGACGACCACGATCTTGGCGACGTCGGGCGAGACACGGGACAGGTCGACGACGATCTGCTCGTCGTCGCCGTCGCCCTCACCGGTGCGGTTGTCACCCTGGTGAACAACCGAGCCGTTGTCGCCGGTGAGGTTGTTGTAGAAGATGAAGTCGGCGTCGGAGCGGACCTTGCCGTTCTCGCCGCACAGCAGGGCCGACGCATCGAGGTCGAACTGCGCACCGTCGGTGGTGCGCGGGTTCCATCCGAGACCGATGATCGCGGTGGTCATGCCGGGTGCCGCCTTGGCGAGCGAGACGTTGCCACCCTTGCTGAGGCTGACTGCCATGTGTCTTTCCTTCCTTCCGGGCCGCGGTGGGCCCGTTCCCTGTGTGTCGTTCTGGTTCAGAACAATGTCTAGAACAATGGCGTGAACGGGTCGCGCCAGGTCATCTGGTCGTAGCCGTAGACGCCGGCCACCTGTTGCAACGTTCCACTGAACGGGTCGTGTTCCGCTCGCAGCACGATTCTTCCTTCGACGACGTACCCGGTCACCAGTGCTTTCGCGCCGTAGGTGGCCGAGGTGTCGAGCACCACTTCCATCCGTGACCCGCCGTACGTCGTCAACACCAGCGTGCCACCCGGCATCGACCGGTTGCCGGTCTGCGGAAGCCCGATCACGAAGAATCGCGCGATCTGCTTCACCGCGCGCAGGTTGATGCTCACCCCCTGCGGGGTCGACCGGAAGATCGGACTGCGCGGGTCGGGCCCCTGCGGGTGCAGCCCGGGCAGCACGATCGACTCCAACTGGTCGGAGGTCTCGAAGGCACATCCGAGCAGCAGTTGGTTCGGCGCGGGGGTGAATGCCTGGATCTCCAGGCCACCCGCGCTCGATTGCATGCGGGTCAGGTGCACGACCGGGTCGTCGACGGTGAGGATGCGGCGTTCACCCTCCTCGATCGTGGGCAGCCCGAGGTCGTGGTTGGTGAGCGGCATGAATCTCCCGGTGCTCGGGGCGGGCGATGCGGACGGTGTCGGCGAGCTGAGGTCGAGCAGGTCGGCCGTGCCGCTGGTGGCCGGAGCGATCGGAGCGGACGGAGTCAGCGAACTCAGGTCGAGCGGGTGCCCTCCCCCGCCCGTCGATGGGCTCGGAGCAGGCGACGCGGACGGCGTCGGCGAGCTGAGATCGAGCGGGTCCCCGGCTCCGCCCGCCGCGCTGGTCCCGCCGGGCGAGCGCAGCGCGCCCGGGTCGAACCCACCGGAGGGTTCACGACCGGGCCGCACCGACCGTCCGGACAGGAAGTCGCTGACCGCAGAGTTGGTGGACGTGGCCGGCGCCGAAGGCGCTGCCGGGCCCGGAGCGGGCGCAACCGGCGTCCGCCGCCTGGCGCGCAGGAAACCGAACTCGGTCACAGACTCACTCCGAAGTCGCGCGCGACTCCCTTGAGACCGTCGGAGTAGCCGGCCCCGAGCACTCGCAGCTTCCATTCGCCGGAGTGGCGGTACAGCTCGATGAGCGAGAGCGCGGTTTCGCCGCCGAGTCCGGGCACGAGGTCGTCGGTGCTGACCAGGGAGTTGCCGGAGTCGAGGTCGAGCACCCGCACCACCAGTCGTTTGAGCTGACCAAGCGTGCGACGTCCGCCGCCGCCCTCGTTGACGTAGAGCACGAACACGATGCGTTGGACGTCGTCGGGCACCCCGGCGAGGTCGACCTCGACCTGCTCGTCGTCGCCGCCCATCGCCTGCTCGACCTGCCCGGTCGACAGGTCGGCGGACACCATCTGATTGAAGTGGACGACGTGGCGCTGGCTGATGGCCTTGCGGTCGCTGCCGCACAACACGGTGAGCAGGGTGAGGCTGTCGTGCAGGAATCGTTCGGCGCCGGCGTCCCAGTCGACGCCGACGACGACCCCTTTCAGGCCAGGGACTTCACGGGTGAGGGCAACATTGGCCCCCTTCGCCATCGGACTCACGCCACCCACCCTATTCCGGAGCGTCGCCCCCTGGTTCGGCGCGGACGACCGTGCGGACGTCGAGTTCTGGGATCCCTACGAAGTCGGCCGGGTTCGCGGTATAGAGGGGAAGCCGGTTCGCGATCGCGGTTGCCGCGATGAGGGCGTCATACGCTCCCGCCGCAGGCTTGCGACCGGCACTACGCAGTGCCGCCGCGACCCGCCCGAAGGCACGTGCGGACGCTGCATCGAACGGAAGCGGGTCAAAGTCGGCTTCGGCCTGCTGCAGATGGGCCTGGCGCGCAGACCGCTCCGACTCGTTACGAGCGACGAGCGGCCCCACCGATAGTTCGGCGAGCGTCACAGCACTGATCAACGGCTCGTCGGGAAGGGACTCGATCAGCAACTCGCCGAGGTCAATCACCGCGGACGTGTCGAGCAGTCCGCGACTCGCTCCGCTCAAAGGCTCGGGTCCAGTACGTCGTCGATGTCGGCCCGCAACTGTTCGCTGTCGACCTTCGGCAGCGACTTGCGACGCTCGATCAACTGCGCGCGACCGAGTGCCGTCTTCGGCAGTGGCGCCAGGGAGGCGACCGGTTCGCCGTCTTTGGTCACGGTGAGAGATTCACCGTGGGCCACCCTCGCCAACACTTCGGCACTGTTGTTGCGCAAATCGCGCACGGTCACCCTCCCCATACATCGAGGGTATCACCGGTGATACAGGGGTGGCCGGCCAGAAATGCACGGAGGTCGGTGGTGCCGCGCGCCGACGAGATGACCACCGTGGTGAATCGGCTCGAGCGGGCGCGAGGTCAGATCGGGGATCCAGCCGAAAAGTGGTCGCTACAGCAACCACATTCACCTACTACACCCGTAGTAAGGGAAAGTGGTTGCTATAGCGACCACTTTCGGTGTTCACAGCGCGAGGTCGGTGCCGCCGAACTTCGACTCCAGGAAGCGCCCCTGCACCTGCAGCGCCTGCACGTCGCGCTGACGGCTGGCTTCGGCGAGTTCCTCGACCGAACCCCGGAGCGCGGTGAGTTGCTCGACCAACTGGTCGTCGGCGTCGGCACCGCCCCCGGCGCGCACCGCACCGACGTACGTGCGAATGGTGCCCGGCAGATAGTCGGTGAGCACACCGAAGATCGCGACCCGCACCGAGATGTCGAGCAGGTTCGCCTCCGGCGAGGTCAACACCCGGCGGACGGTGTCGGTGACCGACCGCGCCAACACCACACCCAGCGCGGGCAGGTGCGCCGCGCTCTGGTTGATCTCCAGCACCAGCGACTGGTTGTGCCGCAGCAGGGATGCGACGTCGTCGCCCTCGGGCTTGGGCGGTGCAGCAGCCGGTCGCGCCCCGGGACCGCTGTGCCCGCGCTGGGCCTGGGTCCGAGCGCGGTCGGAGGCAACCGATCCGCGCGCGGCCTGACCGCCCGGGCCCGGGTCGTTCGACCCGGGCTCGAACAGTCGTGACAACAAACCCAAAGCGGTGACGCCTTACTGGTTCGGGTACTGGTTCGGCGGCTGCTGGCCCGGGTAGGGCGGCTGCTCGCCCTGGCGCGGACTCTGCGGCGGCACCGAGCCCGGGATACCGGGGCGCTCCTGCGGCGGCTGGAACTGTGCCGACGTGGTGGCGTCGATGCCGGAGTTGCGCAGCGACCGCTCCAGGTAGGGCTTGGCGCGCTGCACCTGCCCCTCGAGCGCCTGCACCGTCTGGGCCATGTTCTGGGTCGCCTGCGAGCGGAAGGTGTCGATGGCGTCCATCGTCTGGAAGACGTTGTCGAAGGCACGCTGCAGCTTGTCGATCTCGATGGTGCTGGAGGCCGCCTGCTGGTGGATCTCGGCGCCCTGCGTCTTCAACTGCTCGCTGGTCTTCTCGATGAGGCTCGAGGTGGTGGAGTTGAGCGCGGTGATCTGGTCGAGCACGATCTTCTGCTGCGACAGCGCCTGGCTGACGATGACGGCGGTGCGCAGCGCGGCGACCGTGGTGGTCTGCGCGCGGTCGACACCGCGGATCAGCTCGACGTTGTTCTTACGCACCAGGTCGAGGGCCAGGTAGCCCTGAACGGCGACCGCCATCTGGGTCATGATGTCCTGCCGACGCTGACGCACCGCGAACAGCACGTCGGACTTCATGATCTGGGCATCTTCGGTGCGGCCCTCGGCCTCGAGAGCGGCGATCTTGCCTTCGACGGCCTTGTCGAGCGCGGTGGCGAGCTGGTTGTACTCGCCCAGCTTCTGCATCGCGTTCCACATGTTCGTGCGCTCGACGTCGATCGACGCGTTGTCCTTGCGCAGTTCGTCCTGACCGCCGGCGAGCGACCGGATGATCGCGTCGAGGTGGGTCTGGGCCGACTGGTACTTCATGAAGTAGTTCTCGATCTTGTTGCCGCCCGGCATCCACTTCAGTAGCTTCTTGGCGCCCTTGAGGTCGGCGCGGTTGGGGTCGAGATCGGTGATCGTGCGGCGCAGGTCGACCAGCGTGCCCGACACCTTCGACTGCGCGGAGTCCTTGCCACCCTGGGCGGCCGGACGCTGCAGCATCCGGTTGGACACCTCGGACGACTTGCGGATCTCGCTGTCACCCATCAGCACGATGGAGTTGACCTTCTCGGTGAACGCGGGCGACTTCATGTCCATCGAGGTGAGGTCCTCGACGTACGCCTGCGCCTTCTTGTCGAGTTCGGTCTGCGCCTCCGTCGACACCGGGACGGCCTGCACCGCCTGGGTCTCCTCCACCACGGCCACCGCGGCGGGTGCCTCCAGGACAAGACCGCCGGCGGGCGGTGCGCTCGTTGCGGTCTGGGTGGGCTTGGTCGGCTGGCCGCCGAGGTCAAGGTCGGACATGTTGTGCCTCTCCGTTTCGCATTGCGACAGGGGCTTCCCCACTGCCCGTCACTCTAGGCGCAACGACGTCGTGTGGCGGTTGGTGCCCTCAGTCAGGTTGGACTTCGAGTGGCCGAACCTCAGTAGCCCCCGGCGTCAGCTCATGGGCCTCGTGCGGCGACGTCAACTTCTGAGTTGTCCTTCGTGAACGGACCGAGCGGGTACGACCTTCCCATAGGTTCGCTTGGGAGAGGTGGTCGCTGCAGTGCGCGATCAACCTTGTTCGGCGTGAACGACATCTCTCAAACTCAGAACGATGCGGCGTCGAACCTGGGGCGCTTCAGGGACCGGCGGAGCGACATTGAGGCTTCTCCTTTTGCTGGTCAGGTGGTGCTTCGAGCGGGTGTGGTCAGGGTGCGGATGGCTCGGGTGAGCATGGACGTGACCTGGCTACCGGCACTACTGATCGACTGCGCCGCCCAGTACCACCGGAAGGTGGGGCGGGAAAGCAGAAGGCGCAGACTCGGATCCATAACGAACCAATCTCACAGGTGACTAGGCATTTACGTGTGAGAGTAGATCCCATGTTTACCTCACGTGCAACACTTGGGTCACTTGTGAGGAGGTGTTCATGGCGAAGTTCAGCCACATCTCTGGGGACCGGATGCTCGACTTGATCAACACGGTTGAGTGGAGACTCGGAGGACCCCAGCGGGAGGAAGACCTCACCTCGTACAGCCTGATGCTGACCTGGTGCCAAGAGTCGGGCGTCATCGACGCGTCGGAGCAGAAACTGCTGCTCGCCCTGGCCGAGAAGAACCCCCACAGTGCGGCCAACGAGCTCGACAAAGTGATCACCCTGCGTGAGAACACCTACGAAGCCCTGTTCCACGGTGACGCTGCGGCCGCGGCCGCCCTTACGGCCGCCTACCGCAAGGCAATCGCGGCTGCCACCCTCGTGCGAGGCGAGAACGGCACGAGCTGGTCCTGGGAAGACCAGACGACGGCCCTAGACCTGCCCCGCCACCGCATCACGCGAGGCCTCATCGAACTCCTCAAGCGCGACGATCTCGACCGCCTGGACCAGTGCGAAGACGCCACCTGCGGCTGGGTCTATCTCGACACCTCACCCCGCCGTAACCGGCGCTGGTGCGTCACCCGCGACTGCGGCGACCGCAACCGCTCCCGCGCCTACTACGCCCGCCAGCAAGCGCGAAAGCAGGCCACTTAGCCGGCGAGCCAGTAGCAACCCCCGCGCCAAGAGGCACACTGCGTTCGACCGGCAAGAACGCGGAGCCGGTATCGGCGTGCCGGCGGTGCTTCGGCGCGGAGTGTCAGCACCCCGTCGTATGGTCACCCCGTGATGTGGATGAGCGGTTTGGCCCGATGAGGCCCGGGAGTATCGACCGGCCCGCGACCGTTCATCCGGTCCTCACCGTGCAAGAGTGCTACACGAGAGCCAGCGCGACTTCGGTGACGCACCTGATCGTCGGTCACGACGAGCACGGGGTCACTCGGCTCGCCCGCGAATTGAGCACGACCCCGTCGCTGCGAAGCGCCCCGGTCATCCGGGTGCCGGACGGGATCGGCACCGACCTCGTCCGTCTGGTCGCCCGCGCCTGCGTCCATGTGCACGTCACCGATCGCCTGTTCGGTCACACTGCCGCGCAGACAGCGTCCACGCTCGTTGCGCTGGGCCGGTCCACGTCGATGAGTGTCACCTTGCACGACTTGCCGCAGCCTTCGGACGGCCCGGATCGTCACCGGCAACGGGCATCGGCATACGCCGACATCCTGGCCGTCAGCCGCGGGGTCGCCCTCAGCTCACATCATGAGTCCACGCTGCTGGACGAGGTGCTGAAGCTGACCGACCGCCGGAGTCTGAGTGCAGTTCCGCGGGCTGTCATACCCCTGCCGATCGAGAGTCCCCGCCGGTATGTCAGCCCCGCCGAGGTCGGCGGCACACACCGCGATCTTGCAGTGTTCGGTTTCCTGTATCCGGGCAAGGGCCATGCCCAGGCGCTTCGTGCCCTCGGCGAACTCCCCGCGGACGTGGGACTCACCGCCCTCGGACGACCATCGCCGGGCCATGGTCATCTGGTCGAGGAACTGCAGCGCCAAGCGCACCGACGCAACCGACGATTCACGGTCACCGGTTACATCCCGGACGACCGGCTCCAGGAGGTGCTGGCTCGGGTTGCGGTGCCGGTCGCGCCGCATCAGCACCTGTCTGCGTCCGGCTCCATCAACTCCTGGCTTACAGCCGGTCGACGACCGCTGGTTCCTCGTTCGCGGTACGTCGAGGAACTCGACGCCCGCTGTCCCGACGTGCTGACGATCTACGACGATCTCGCCGCCGCCGCCCGACACGCACTCGACCACCCCGAGTCGACGACGCTGAGACCCGGCGTCCCGCTCGGCCCGTCGCTCGACGACGTCGGCGCTCTCTACGCGAAGGCCTTGGCCTCATGGCACCACTGACTGCTGTCGTCGTCCCGTTCTTCGACCAGCAAAGCCAACTGGACCTGCTGCTGACAGCCTTGGAACTCCAGTCCGTCGGCCCCGATGCGTTCGAGGTGGTCGTGGCCGACGACGGTTCGCCCGCTCGTGCGGTACTGGGCGACCGACCGTACGCGACACGTGCGGTGCGCCAGGAGAATTTGGGATTTCGCGCATCGGCCGCACGGGACTTGGGCGCTCGGGCGACGGATGCCGAGGTGATCTGCTTCCTGGATTGCGACACCGTTCCCGAACCCGACTACTTACGTACGATGACTGACGTCATCCGTCGGGGCGACAAACGTTGCGGGGTCGTCGCCGTAGGGCGCAGACGCCACGCCGACCTCACCGGGTGGGAACCGGCCCGGTTGCGTGCCTGGTTGCGCGGTGATGGTGCCCCACCGACGCCACTGACCGAACCAGCCTGGCTGCGCGAGGGTTATCGTGCGACCGATAACCTGCGATACGCCGACGACCGCTCCTACCGCTTCGTCATTTCCGCCGTCCTGGGAATGACCCGTCGAACATACCTACGTGCCGGCGGATTCGACCCCGGTTTCGTCGGTTACGGCGGTGAAGACTGGGACCTCGCGAACAGATGTTGGCTGAGCGGTTGCGACCTGCGGCACGTCCCGGACGCCGTGGCCTGGCACGACGGACCCGACTTCGCCGACCGGAGCACCGAACACACCGCCGTCAAGGACCGCGAAACGCTTCAACTCGCGCGTGTCCTCACCGACCCGATAGCTCGCGGGTCAGGATTCATGTGGCCCTACCCGGCGACCGTCGTCCGGGTGCATGGACACCACGACATCGGCCCGCTGGCCGCGTCGTGTTCGAGTTGGCTGGCCGGTGGCGACGTCGCGCTCTGGTTCGTCGATCGTCCACGGGTGCCGACCCAACTTCCGCCCGACCCCCGGCTGCACCACGGAGCACCGTCGAACCAGGTGTTGCAGCGCTGCCGATACCAGGTCGATGTGTATGCACCGCTCGCGCTGTCCGCCCCGCTCCCTCACCTCATCCCGGACGGCGGGCTCGACGTCCGAATCGGCACTGAGATTGTGGCGAGGGTGCGGCACACCCGCATGATCAATCGCGGTGCGGACAACGCACCGGCGGCGGTTGTCGACGGCCGGCTGCTGGACGATAGCGTCACCCTCGAGTCGCGGTGGGGTGGCTGGGACAAGTAGCAGATCGCACCCTCGTCCGGGCGCGCCTCAGGTGTGTCTGGCTGACGTCGTGCCCGGTGACCACACTCGCGGTGTCGGCGAATTGAACGCGGCCGGCGGCCAATCGCAGGGCTGGGCCCGGGGAGGATGGGTCGGTGACCACGCTCCTATGGCTGCGCCGAGACCTGCGCCGCAACGACCTGCCGGCCCTGCTCAGTGCCCACGAAGCAACGGCCGACGACGTGGCTGCCGTGTTCGTCGTCGACCCCACGCTGTGGGCAGGCGCGGGCGACGTCCGACGGGCTTGGCTTGCCGCCTCGGTCAAGGCCGCCGTCGCGAGCTTCGAAGGACACCTCGCGTTGCTGCACGGCAACCCACGCGAGGTGATCCCCCAGGTTGCCGAGCGCATCGGCGCAACCTCGGTGCACGTCACCCGCGAGACCACGCCGTACGGCGCCCGCCGCGATCGCGATGTCGCAGAAGCGCTGCAGCGCAACGGTATCGAGTGGGTGGAGGCCGGCACGCCGTACGCGATCGGCCCGGGGATCATCCGGAACAAGAGCGGTGACGGGTTCAAGGTGTTCACGCCGTTCGCCCGAACCTGGCGCGAACACGGCACCCCCGACCCGGCGCCGCAGGTCGAGCCGAACTGGCGCGAGGTCCGCAATGACGCTGCTGCGACGAAGGCCGTCGACGACGCCCTGAAGGACGTTCTCACCCTCCCTGACGCGGGTGAAGTCGCTGCGCTGGATCGTTGGAAAGAGTTCTTACACAGCGGAATCGACGACTACGCCGCCACTCGCGATCGCCCGAGCATCCCCGGCACGTCCTTCCTCAGCCCCTACCTCAAGGTCGGTGCCATCCACCCGCGCACCCTGCTGGCCGACCTGCGCGGCCGCAGCGGCGAGGGCGTCGACACCTTCATCACCGAACTCGCCTGGCGCGAGTTCTACGCCGACGTGCTGCTGCGCGAACCGTCCAGTGCGTGGCACGACCTGACCACCTCGCTGCGCGGCATGGAGTACGACCCGCCCGGCGACGGCATCCGGGCCTGGCAGGAAGGCCGCACCGGCTTCCCGTTCGTGGACGCCGGGATGCGGCAACTGGCCGAGACCGGGTGGATGCACAACCGCGTCCGCATGGTCACCGCCAGCTTCCTGACCAAACACCTGCACGTGTGGTGGCCGGTCGGCGCGCGCCACTTCCTCGACCACCTGATCGACGGCGACCTCGCCTCCAACAACCATGGCTGGCAGTGGGTCGCGGGCACCGGCACCGACGCGTCCCCCTACTTCCGCGTGTTCAACCCGGTCACCCAGGGCATCAAGTTCGACCCGCACGGCGACTACGTGCGCCGCTGGATCCCCGAGTTGCGACACCTCGACGGCAAGGCCGCGCACGAACCCTGGAAGCATGACGCCGGTTACGCGCACGGCTATCCCGAGCGGATCGTCGATCACGCGGAGGAACGCGAAGAGGCGCTGCGTCGGTACGACCGGGCCCGCGGGCGTGGGTAGCTCGCGGTGCGGCACCCGCAACCCCCGAGGAAAGTGAGTCGAGCATGAACCGTAGTGCTCAGATCGGTCTGACCGCGGCGGCAGAGCGGCCGTTGGATGGTCACCGGCTACCGGCCGTGGGACACCTGCGAGACCACGCCTATCGAGAGCTGCGTTCCGAGCTGATCTCGGTCACAGCGCTCGCGGCGAGGTTGTGCCAGCGCCACGGTTTGTCGATCAACGCGTGACCGCCTCCGGGCACCTCGGTGTAGGTCGCGTCTGCCCCTAGTGCCTGGAGCCGTTCGACGAACCGGCGCGCTTTCGCGGGCGAGCAAACGGTGTCGTTCTCACCGTGGATGACTCGAACGATCTTCTCGCGCAACGGTTCTGCGTGTTCGTCGTCGGCCACCCAGGGCGCAAGGGCGACGCTGCCGATCACCGACTTCTCGCGTCCGGCGCGGATCGCCGCCCACCCCCCGCTGGAGTGACCCAGCAGCACGATCGGCAGGTCGTACTGGGCGTGCAACCGGCGGACGAGTTCGCGGGCCTGGACGACTCCGCTCCCGGACTGCGCCACCCAGCCACCGTGCGTGTTGTGCACCAGCACCGGGGCGACCCGGCCCCTCGACACTCGCCGGACGGCCGACGCGAAGGGGAGCATCCGTAGGTAGGAGATATCTCGCAAACGCTTGGGCTGCGGCTCGGTTGCGCGCCCGCCGTGGAGCACGAGTGCGATGGCCTGGGTGCGTCCGGTGACGCGGACGCGTCCCTGGCGGACCGCGTCCATCGCGTCGTCGAGGTCGATGTCGTCCGGCATTGTCCGACTATCGCAGGCGAGCGACGTCGACTCGCGCTGCGGACCCTTCGGGGTGTCACTCTTCCCCTTCGCACCCCATGAGTGCATCCTTCCCAGCCAGGCCTGAACCTGACGATCAGGATGTCCACCAAACGGGTCGACCTCAGTTGGTGCGTGAGCGGGAGTTGATTGCGGTTGCGGGAGTTGCTCCTCCCGCTAAGCCATCCAACTCCCGCAGGCGCACCAACTCCGCTTCGACGAGCTACGCCGAGCAGCGGCGCAGCGCCACCTCCGCCAGCCAGGCGGACGCCTGCCACAGGTGGGCGTCGTCGAAACCGGCTCGCGGGGAGTGGTTGTCGGGCGCGGTCGCCGGGTCGTCGGTGGGGCAGCAGCCGAGGAAGAGGTAGGCGCCGGGCACCTGCTCCATCACGAACGAGAAGTCCTCGGCGCCCATCTCCGGGTTCGGGCGCTCGGCGTACGCGTCCGGCCCGAACAGGTCGCCGATCACCTGGAGTGCGAAGTCGTACTCGGCGAGGTCGTTGATGGTGGGCGGGTACGACTCGGCGACGCGGGTCGAGGCGGTGAGCCCGTGCGCCGAGGCGATGCCTTCGGCGAGCTGGATCACCTTGTCGCGCAACGCGACCCGGTTCTCCTGGGAGAGCGTGCGCAGCGTGATGTCGAGCTCGGCGAAGTCGGGGATGATGTTCGACTTCGTGCCGGCAGCGACGCGTCCGACGGTGGCGACGACGGGGTCGAACGGGCTGAACCTCCGGGTGACCAGGGTCTGCACCGCGAGCGCGATCTCGCACGCCACGGGCACCGGGTCGACCGCATCCCAGGGCTGCGAGCCGTGGCCGCCCGCACCGTCGACCCGGATCAGCACGTCCTCGGCCGCGGCCATCGTGGCGCCCCGGTTGCCGGTCCAGGTCCCCGGCGGCACCGCCGCGGCGCTGACGTGCAGCGCGTACGCGGCCTCCACCCGACGTCCGGCGACGTCGAGCAGACCCTCGGCGAGCATGGGCTCCGCCCCACCCGGACCCTCCTCGCCGGGCTGGAACATCAGCACCACATCGCCGGCGAGCCGGTCGCGCTGCTCGCACAGGATGCGCGCAGCGCCGACAAGACCGGCGATGTGCAGGTCGTGGCCGCAGGCATGCATGACCCCGGGATGCGTCGACGCGTAGTCGGATTCGTACAGCTCGAAGACCGGCAACGCGTCCATGTCGCCGCGCAGCAACACCACCGGTCCGTCGCTGCGGGCACCACCGCGGATCACCCCGACGACCGAGTCGATGGTGTCGCTCTCGTGGATCTCGATCGGCAGACCGGCGAGCGCCTCGAGCAGCCGCGCCTTGGTCAGCGGGAGGTGCAACCCGATCTCGGGGATGCGGTGGAAGTCGCGGCGCAGGGCGCGCAGGTCGTCGTTGTACTGGCGGGCAAGTTCGAGGGTGCGGTTCACGCCCGCAGGCTATCGGTGCCGGTCAGCGATGCCCGCCTCCCACTGCGCGAGAGGATGGGCGTTCAGTCCTGGCCGTACGCGAGTTCGAACGGGTTGGTCGGATCAGAACTCGGCCGTCCGACAATCCGCGTGACATCGCTGCCGGCCGCGGCCCAGAGCTTGGTTGGAACAATCGAAACGACAAGGTCAACCTGTACGGCCCGATACGCCGGCCACCACTTCGCGATCGCAGGCGTGATGTTCGCGACGCTCACAAACAACCGATTTCCGTATCCACCAGAGGAAAGGGTGACCGAGTTGGTTGCTTCCGCCACCTGCTCGCACGCTGCCCGGAAGTTCGATTGAGTCAGGTCCGTTCGCACCGGTAGCGATGGGTCGGCGCGAAGCAGGATCGGTACGCGTCCGGGCTCGGGTGCCCTGCGGAACTCACCAAGTGACCCGTTGGACCACGCACCGACAAAGGTGCCGGACTCACCGTCGTCCAGATCGACGGTTGCATCCTCGATCAGGACGCAACCGCCCTCGACCCGCTCGGTGAGCCCGAAGCCACGATCGAGCCACAACGTCGCCGCGGACCCGAGGTCGATCGAGCCTGAGGTCTCGACTGTGTCGCCGCCACCGACGACACAGGTCTGGACGATATGTTCCCGAGCCCTTCGCGGATCCGCGCTGCTTCCTCTCCTGAACACAACTACTCCCTGTTGGCGAGATACGCGCCCTTGCGGTCTTCAACAAGGGGTCCACTGGGGCTGGTGCACGATGCGTCGGCACAGTCCAACCCCTGCTGAATGCAGGCTATCGGCGCGCCAGCACCGCGTAGAGCACGAGTCCGGCAACCAGGCCCCAGAAGGCCGAGCCGACGCCCGCAATGGTGATGCCGGACGCCGCGACGACGAGTGCGATCGCGCCGGCCTCCCGCGAGCGCTCCTCGCCCAAGGCGGCGTAGCGGCGGAGGCGAAGGTGGCCAGCAGGGCGAGCCCGGCGATCGTCTCGACGATGCCCGTCGGCGCGGCGGTGGCGACGGCCGAGACGAGTCCGGCGAGCGGGCCGAAGGCGAGGTAGGTGAAACCGCAGGAGACGCCGGCGATCCAACGCCGCTTCGGGTCGGGTCCGGCCTCCGGGCCGGCGGCGAGCGCCGCGGAGATGGCGGCCAGGTTGATCGCGTGTCCGCCCGCCGGGGCGCCGACCACCGACGCCGCGCCGGTGTAGAGCAGGGGTGCACGCAGGCCCGGCTTGTAGCCGTACGCCCCGAGCACGGCGATGCCCGGGATGTTCTGGCTGGTCATGGTCACGATGAACAGCGGCACGGCGATCGCGAAGAGCGCACCGGTGTCGAAATGCGGTGCCACGAACGTGAGTTCGGGTGCGGCGTGACCGAGCTGGAGGCGTCCGAAGACCCCGCGTGCCGCCATCACGACCACCGCCGCGATCAGCGCACCGATGACCGCCCACCGGCGCGCGAAGGCGGTGAGCACGAGCCAGACCACGATCACCGGAGCGATCGCCCACGGGTCGGCCTGGGCCGCAGTGACCGGCGCGATCACCAGGTGCAGCAGCACGCCGGCGAGCATCGCCGACGCCAACGGGGCAGGGATCGCCTCGACCAGGCGTCCGAGGGGTCGCACCAGGCCGCAGAGTGCGAGCAGCACGCCGCAGATCATGAATGCCCCCACCGCAGCGGCGAATCCGCCGCTCGGAACGGCGGCCGTCGCCAGCAGCGCGGCGCCCGGGGTCGACCACGCCATGGTGATCGGCATCCGCAGCCGCCAGCTGAACAGCACGCAGCCGAGGCCCATCGTCAGGCAGAGCGCGAACAACCCCGACGCCGCCTGCGCGTCCGACGCACCCACCGCCCGCAGCCCGGTGAGCACCACTGCGAACGAGCTGGTGAAGCCGACCAGCCCGCAGACCACGCCGGCGAGGACGGTGTGCAGGGTGCCGATGGTCTTCGCCACGGCGCGAAGCCTAGGACTGCGGCGCGCAGACCTCGGAAAGTAGTCGCAGTAGCGACCAGTTTCCTCTACTACGGGTGTAGAAGGGTCGGCTCAGTCCGGCCAGTCGATCGCGACGAAGGTCGGCCGCCCGATCCGGGGATCGCGGGTGAGCGCACTCAGATCGTCGGTGTTGCGGGAGTAGCTCACCGCGAGCTTCTTGTCGGCGAGCGGAATCTCCGGGTGCGCCATCGGCGCGTACTGGAAGGTCGACCCGGTGCGGTATGGCACCCGCACCCCGGACGACCGCGTCCACGGACCCATCGGACTGCTCGAGGTCCACGAACACACGGTGTCGCCGAAGTCTCCGCCGCACTTGGAGACGAGCACGAATCGTCCGTCGATCACATCGGCCGAGAACATCTGCGACACCCCGTCGCCGGACGCGAGCACGTTCGTCGCCGCGCGGTGGTCGTCCACCCAGGCGGCACCGTTCCAGAACTGCCAGGTCGTGCGGTCGGTCAACGACGCCACCGGCGCTCGCCCCACCAGCACCGGACGGCTGCCGAGGTAGGCGTCGCGGGTGCCGAAGACGTACAGGTGCCCGTCGTGGACGGTCGCGGCCGACCCCCAGGTCGTCGCGCCGCTGCCGTCGGGGGTGAGTTGGATGTGTTCGCGCAGCGCCGGAACACCGCCACGGGGCACCTCGAACCGGAACACGTCGGACCCGAGCGCCTTGAAGCTGAGTGCGCCGCTTCCCTGCCGCTGGACGCGGGTGGCGAACACGAACACGACGTCGGTGCGAGCCCCCTGCAGTACCTGCACCGAACTCGGCCAGTAGACGGCGCCGTCGGCGCGATCCGGGATGACCGGGCCGGGTTGAGCGACGCCCGGACGGCGGACGACGAGCTGCGACAGGCAGGTGCCGCTACTGATCGCGATCGAGTTGGCAACCATGCTCGGCGTCACCCCCGACCTGCGCAGCGTGTCACCGAACGCCCAGATCAGCCGGTCGTCCGACAACAGACCGCTCGCCCCGACGTCGCCGGCCTGGAGGTAGGGCAGGTCGGCCCCGCCCATGACGGCGTTGAGGTCGTCGACGGTGACCGTGCGACGCGTGGCCGGGGTGGAACACGCTGGTTCGAGCGTCGTCCCGCTGCGCGCGGCGGCGCTCGTGCGGGTGTCGTCGGTGTCGTCGAAGGGATGCGCGTCGATGCGGTGCAGCCCGACGCCGAGTGCCACGCAGATCAGCGCCACCACGGCGAAGATGCGCACCCGGACGCGACGGCGATGGTCGGCGCCGTACCTGCGCAGCATGTGCTCCACCTGCTCGACCATGCGTGCAGTCTCGCACTACAGCCGAAGTGTTCGGGAAAGCGGTCGTCAGCACGACCGCTTCCCCGCACCACGTGCTCGATGTCAGGCCGCGTAGGGCACCCGGGTCCAGCTCAGGGTGTTGGGCGAACCCTTCTTGGTGATCGAGATGCGCAGCCAGTCCTTGTTGTTGCCCGAACCGTCGCAGGTGACCCGCTGCAGGTTCGTGACCGGCGCGGTCACGCCGTACTTCGCAAGCCACTTCGACCCGGCCGCCAGCGGCTGGTCGTAGTCGTAGATGTGGCTGTCCCCGTTGAACAGGTAGACCTGCCCGGCGAACGCGTTCGACAGACGCGCGAGCTCCTGCACGTAGGGCCGGAACGCCGAGATGTCGCCCTCGGTCGGCTCGTACGTCGGATCGAACATGTCGGCCTGCTGCATCACGACGACCGCCCGGTCGCCCCGCTTGGCGGCGTCGGCGAAAGTCTGGCGCAGCAACGCGATCGCGCCGTTCATGCGGGCCTTCTCGGCAGCCAGCTGGGTCGGGTTGGCGGTGGTCTCGCCGAGGCCGGTCCACGGCTGCGTGGCGTCGTTCGAGCCGACGACGTGCACGGCGGCGAACGAGACGTCCTTGATGCGGTAGCTGACGTTCTCCGGCAGGCCGATCGACGCCTGGGAGTCGACGTTCATCTGCTTCTGGCCCATGGTGCGGCCGGGCTGCGGGAAGAAGGTGCGCCGGACGGCGTCGAGGCGCTCGAGCGGGTTGTAGGCACCGTTGTTGGCGCGGTGACAGTCGGTCCACTCGTTGTCGCCGGGGGTGTAGACGAACGGCTTGGCGAAGGTGTCGAAGTCGCGCTTGATCATCGCGAAGTAGTCGTCGGAGCAGACGCTCGAACCGTTCTTGATGTCACCGACGTGCACGACCGAGCTGATCGCCGGGTCGGCGTTGATCTGCTTGATCCAGGTGGGGAACTTCGCGATCTGCTCGGCGCCGTAGGGCACGTCGCCGATCAGCGCGAAGGTGTACTGCGACTTGTCGTTGGGCACGCCGCCCTGGTCGGCGTGGGCGGGGACGGCGACCGCCGTGGCGGCGGTGGCGGACAGCAGGACTGCGAGTGCGGGGCGCAGGCGCATTGGGGGCTCCTCGGACGGGGCGTTTCAGGGGACGGCCCAGCGTCCCGCCGAGCGCGTGACCGGCGGGCGACGACCAGTCGACGGCCCGGCGAACTTCCGCTGGGAGCCGGCTGGACGCCGTCCGAACTCAGCGGTTCTGCTGCTGCATCGCCGAGATGCGAGCCTGCAGCGCGGTCAGGCCGCCGGCCGACACGTTCGGCAACTGCTGCTCGATGTTGCGCACGATGTGGTGGTCGTGAATGACCTTCTCACTGCTCTGGATCAGCACGGTGCCTTGCCCGGTGAAGTCGTACTGCCGCTCCTCGCCGGAGTTGATGCCGACCATCGAGGCGCCGGCCGCCATGAAACTGTTCACCCAGTTCTGGTCGTAGTGCAGCGACGGCGACGGACAGTCGGCCCAGCCGACGAGCGCGTCGGGGTCGACCCGCAGCGGCGGCTCGGCGAACATCACCGGGCCGTTGGACGACGCGAGGAACTTGCCGGTGCCGATGAGGGTGAGGAAGCCGGGCACGATCGACTGGTTGAGTTGGATGCCCGGTTCGAACGCGAGCAGGTTCGCCGCACGCACGGTGAGGTTGCCGTCATCGAGGTCGTAGCTGTTGATGGAATAGCCGCGGTCGCCGATGATCAGCGTGCCTTGGCCCTCGACCACCACGAAGTCCTGCTGGTACATCGGGGCGCTGAAGGTGCCGGCGACCATCTGCTGCAGGTTGGCCGAGATGCCGGCCCGGAGCGCGTTGAACGACGCCTGCCCGTAGTAGGCGATCATCGCGCCCTTGCTCATGAACCAGGGATGGTCGAGCGTCAGGTAGTAGGCGTACTCGTTGCCGGGGATGTTGTCGTTCCCTTGCAGCACACCGGGATTCAGAATGTTGCTCACAGCTTGTCCTCCGATGCCTGAACCAGCACGACCCCCTGGCCGTGACACTGCAACTGCATGGCTTCGCCCGACCCGCGGCCGACCGCGTCGCGCCAGCTCATCGCCGATTGCAATTGGGTCTGCACGTTGCCGACGGTGCCGACGAAGGCCTGCGGATCGACAACGACGGGGCCGTTTCCGACCGACAACTCCATCACCTCACCGTGTGCCAGCACGACCACCGACCCGACACCGGAGAGTTGGGTGGTGAACATCCCGTTGCCGGTGAGCGCTCCGGCGGCCGCGCCACGCAGCGCGCCGCGCAGCCCTCCGCCGCCGGCCTGCTGCGACTGGGTGGAGACGATCGATGCCTGCATGCCCGCGGTGAAGCCGAGCAGCCGGGACATGTCGGCGGTCACCTGGCCGCCCTGCGGCAGGTTGATCACATGGACGGCGAGACCGTGGAAGCCGTAGTGCACCTCCCCGGTGCCCTGGGCGACCATCGTCCGCTCGTGCTCGCTGCGCAACATCGACCCGACCATCGCGCCCATGCCGCCACCCCCGGGCGCGCCGCCGGCGCCGGGAATCTGGTGCGGCGCGAAGGTGACCTGCCCGGCGTAGAAGAGCATCGATCCGCGGCGGGAGATCACCGGGCCCGATTGCCCCAGGTTGACCTTGACGACCTTGCTGTTGACCTTCTCGAACATCCCGATCACCGTTCCGCCGGCTGGATGGAGACGACGCCTTGGCCCTGCCAGCGCAGCGAGAACGCCTCGCCGCCGCCCTGGCCGATGGCCGACCGCCACGACACGTCGGTGACGAAGGACTGCTGCAGTGGCCCCTTCGCCGCGACGAACGCGTCGGGGTCGACCACCAACGGGAGGTTGGGGTTGACCTCGAGATGGATGAGCGGGCCGCCCGCGCTGAGCAGGGCGACCTGACCGGTGCCGCTGACCGTGGTGGTGAACAGGCCCTGGCCGCTGCTCATCCCGCCCACACCGGCGAACTGGACGTTGGTCTGCAGGTTGCCGGCGAGCGCCAGAATCTGGCGGCTCTCGACCTGCATGGTCTCGTTGTTGAGCGGGAGCACGGTGACGTACTGCGCCTGCACCGCGAACTGCACCAACCCGTCGCCGGTGCACTCCATCAGGCTGAGCGCCTCGCCCGTTGCGCGCTGCTTGAGACCGGCCAGAACGCCTGAGCCGCCGCCGAATCCGGCGTTCTTGAACTGGATCTGTCCCTGGTAGGAAACCATCGAGCCGCTGATCGCGCGCACCGACGACTTCTGCAGCCGCGCCTCGACGATGCGCGATGAGCGCGCAACGAGTTCCCCCACGTCGGTCCTCCTGTGTGTCCCGGCGCCCGGTCGGGCACCGGTTCTCCTGACGCGCAAGTCTGCCGGATCGTTCCCGTTCCGCCGTGGCTTACCGATGAGAAAGGGAGGCGCCCCGGTGGCCGCCTCCCTGTTGTCGGTCTCCTTTACGGGCTGTGTCGTGGTTCAGATCTGCAGGGCCCTGCCGTGCAGCCTTTGCTGCAGATGCCACTGCCGCAGCACTTCGGTCCACCCGCGGCGCGCGGTGCGGGCGAGCAGTGCCGGACGGCGTCCGCGGGCGGCGGCGGTGTCGTGGGAGACGCGCTGGGCGTCGCGGTCGATCGGGTCGGCGAAGAGGTTCATCGAGGTGTTCATGAGTACAACTCTCGACACACTGACTCGTAAGCACAAGCGAATGTTTCTTAACAACCATTCACTCTTGCTGTACTGTTGAGACATGGTCGATGTAAACCGTCTGCGGGTGTTCCGAGCCGTCGTCGCGAGCGGCTCGGTGGGTGCCGCGGCCACCCACCTGGGCTACACGCCGTCCGCCGTCAGTCAGCACCTCTCGGCGCTGGCGAAGGAGACCGGGTTGACGCTCTTCGAGAAGAGCGGACGCGGCATCGCGCCGACCGCTGCCGGCCTCGAACTCGCCTCGCGCAGTGAGGAATTGATGAGTTCGATCGCGAGATTGGACGGCGAGATCGACGACCTGCGCTCGGGCCGCACTCAGACCCTGTCGGTCTCCACCTTCGCGTCGGCCGCCGAGGAGTGGATGCCCGATGTGGCCTCGACGGTGCTCGCCGAGTTTCCCGACGTGGTCTTCACCTTCCGACTCAACGAGAACGGCGTCGCGGCCGCCCCGACGCCCCCGGACATCGACATCCGCACCGAGGTGCCCGAGGAGGGGCCCACCCGGATGGCCGGGTACGAGCGGCACGTCGTCTCCAACGACCGCTACGTCGTACTGCTGCCGGCGGGCCACCGCCTCGCCGGCGAGCGCGAGGTGAAGTTCGCCGACCTCGCCGACGAGCCGTGGATCGACGACGACCCGGGCGAGACCACCTGCGGAGGGATCGTCGTGCGGGCCGCTCGGGCCGCGGGCATCACCCCGCGCTATGTCGCGTACGCCGGCGACCACCACGGCGGAATCGCGTTCGTGGCAGCGGGTATCGGCGTGACGATCGTGCCCGGACTGGCCGCCGGCAACCTCCCACCGACTGTGGTAAAGCGTCCGCTCGTGTCACCGACCCCGGAGCGGCGCATCGTGCTGTTCGTGCACCGACAGGCGATGCTCAAACCGGCCGGACGGCGGGTGGTCGAGTTGCTGACGAAGAAGTGCGCCGCGGTGGCGTGAATTGCCCCCCTCGCGAGCGAGTGTCATGGCGTTCGAGGGGTAGTCACCTCAAACGTCATGACACTCGGGGACAACTCGGGAAACACCACCACCTCAGCCGTCGATCTCGGACCGCTCGCGCCCGACATCCCGCAGGCCGGTGTCGAGGGTGACCCGGTTGTCGAAGACGAAGCACTCACCCTCGAAGTCGGCGTCTGCGTCAGGAATCTCCTTGAAGTAGTTCAGGATTCCTCCCTGCAGCTGGTGAACTTGCAGACCGAGATCTTGCATCCAGGGGCTCGACTTCTCACACCTGATGCCACCGGTGCAGTACATCGCGACCTGCTTGCCCTCGGCCCTCCACTGCGGGGCGTGCTGTTCGACGTAGTCACGGAAGTCGCGGAAGTTAACGACACCCGGGTCGACCGCGCCCTTGAAGCGGCCGACGCCGAACTCGAACGAGTTGCGGTTGTCGAGCACGATCACGTCGTCGCGGCGGATCAGCTCGCGCCACTCGTGCGGCGGCACGTCGGTGGCCGCGACGTCGTCGACCCGCGCGGGCATGTCGAGGCCGTCGACGCCGAGCGGAACGATCTCGCGCTTCGCCTTGATCAGCGTGCGGGAGAACGGGATTCGTTCATACGCGGTGCGCTTGTAGACCATGCCGTCGAAAGCCGTCGAAAGCAGCGGATCGCAGGCCGCAGCACTGACGAACTCCTCGATGCGCTCGGACGGCGCGGCGAGCATGCCGTTGACCCCCTCGGTGGCCACCAGCACCGTGCCGAGCAGTCCGTCGGTGAGCTCGGTGAGGCGCGCACACACCGCCGCCACGTCGTCGACGCGGACGAAGCGGTAGAAGGCGATGTGGGTGCCGGACATGGGATCGATGGTCGGCGACGAATCACGCCGCCGCCAAATCAGCGGAACTTCGGGATCACGTCGGCGACGACCTGCTCGAGGGTGTCGAGCGAGCCGACGTAGACGTCCTTCTCGCGGGGCCAATGGGTGATGACGTCGGTGAACCCGAGCTCGCCGGCGCGCCCCACCATGTCTTCGAACAGCGCCGCGCTCTCCAGCGAATAGCGTTGTCCGGCATCGAGATTGAGGAAGCGCCCGAAGCCCCAGCGGTCGCGTCCGGCCTTGTCGAGAGCGGCGTCGAGCCTGCCGCTGAGTTGCTCGAGCGAGGCCCACCAGTCGTCCTGGCTCTCGCCCTTGACGCCGGTGGTGACCCAGCCCGCGCCGAGCGACACCGCCATCCGGATCGAGCGCGGGCCGTTGCCGGCCATGATGAACGGGGTGCGGGGCCGTTGCCGCGGCCCGGGCGCGGTCGCCAAGCCGTCGATCGTGAAGTACTCGCCCCGGTGGGTCACCTTGTCGTTGGTGAGCAGCACATCGAGCACCTCGGCGAACTCCTCGAACCGGTCGACCCGTTGCTTCACGGTGAGCTCGGGGCCACCGAGGATGCGGGAGTCGAGGTCGCCGCCGGTGCCGAGGCCCAGCAAAAAGCGTCCGCCGGAGATGTCGTCGAGCGCGGTGATCTCACGCAGGAAGGCGCCGGGGTGACGGAAGTTGGGCGAGGCCACGAACATGCCCAGGCGCATCAGGCCGGTGACCGTCGACGCCGCCGTGAGGGTGGTGGTGGCCGAGAACCACGGGCTGTCGGGCAGGCCGGCCCAGGTGACGTGGTCGTAGGTCCAGGCGTGGTCGAAGCCGTAGCCCTCCGCCTGCTGCCACAGCACCTGGGCGCGCGACCACGGGTGCTCGGGCAGGATCGTGATGCCGAATCGCATGGGCCGACCTTATGCCGCGGGTGCGACAGGTGAGCCGGGCAGGCGACGCCGGCGCCGGCTCAGACCGGCAGCCCGAGATCGGGATCGGCGAGCGCCCGCAGGTAGCTCGCGAACCCTTCGGGCGCGCGCGCCTCGAACCGTCCTGATGTGACGACCGGGGCGGACGCGGTGGAGACCACAGCCCCGCCGTCGCGTCGGATCGCTTCGACCAGCCGCACGTCCTCGTGCACGGGCAGCTCCGCAAAGCCACCGGCCTGTAGGTAGGTGCTGAGCCGGACGCCCAGGTTCGCGCCGTGCACATACGGGTGACCATCGGTGAGCACGTGCCGGGCGTGCCAGGCGTCGATCAAGCCAGGATCGACCCCCTTCGCATCAGGAAGAACCGTGCCGAGCACGAGATCGGTTCCGGCACATGCGAGTTCGAGCTGCCGGCTGAGCCAGTGCGGCGGCACCACGCTGTCGGCGTCGGTGCTCGCGATCCACGTGGCTACAGGATCGGGACCGCCGGCGAGGGCGATCGCCTGCTGCACGCCGAGCCGTCGGGCGGCGCCCACCCGTCCGGCGTCACTGCGGACGGCGTGCACCCACGAACGGGCCTCCACCAACTCGGCCGACGCATCAGTGCAGCGGTCGAGCACGACGACCGTCGTGACCCGCACATGCGGATCGGTGCGGGCAAGGGCGGACCGTGCCGCCTCGAGCGAGTCGAGGCAGGGGGGCAACAGATCCTCCTCGTTGCGCGCCGGCACCACGACGAGCACATCGCGGACGCAGCCGCCCAGGGAATCGCCCATTTCGTCCTCTCTCACCCCTACGGTCACACCACTGTCGCACCCGCTGGTGGTCGAATGGACTCGCCGCTCAAACGAGACCAATATTCATGCAAAGCACGCCGTCCGGGCCACCCCGGCGGGTGGACCGGAGGGGAACTGGAATGAAGACTGGCGCGAACGTTGCGGCCGGCATCGCCGAATCGGCAGGGCACGATGCGTTGTACCGCGCGGCGCGCGAGGCGGCCGGCGACCCACAGGCGGCGCTGGTCCTCGCGGGCCGATTCGCCGACGCGTTGCCGTTGCCGGGCTCGGGCTCGGGCTCGGGCTCGACCGCACAACTGTGGGAGGGATTGGCACGCCTGGGGATGATCGACCTCACCGTGGCCCGCGCGATCGAACCCCACCTGGACGCCCGCGCCATCCTCGCCGAGGCCGGCGACGATGCGCCCGAAGGCACTTGGGGCGTCTTCGCCGCCGAAGGCCCAGGTGTGCGGCTGGAGGCGAGCGGGCAGGGTTCCGACTGCACGCTCACCGGCGTCAAGCCGTGGTGCTCGCTCGCGGCCGTGCTCGACCACGCACTGGTCACGGCCTGGGTCGATGACGAGCAGCGCGGACTGTTCGCCGTCGACATGCAGCAGTCGGGCGTCACGGCCACCAGCGGCACCTGGGTCGCCCGGGGTCTACCGCAGGTCACCAGCGAATCGGTGGAGTTCGCCGACGTGCCGGCGCGAGCCGTCGGCGACGCCGGGTGGTACCTGCGCCGCCCGGGCTTCGCCTGGGGTGGCATCGGTGTCGCGGCGGTGTGGTTCGGTGCGGCGGTCGCGCTGGCAGGCGCGCTGACCGAGGCAGCCGGCCGGCGCAAGCCCGACCAGATCGCGCTCATGCACATCGGACGCTGCGACGCCGCCCTGCACGCGGCCCGCTGCACCCTGCGCGAGGCGGCCGCCCGGGTCGACGACGGCTGCGTCGACGATCCCGGCCGCCTGGCCGCACGCGTCCGGACGGTGGTGGCACAGGCCGCAGAGACCGTGCTGACCACCGTCGACCACGCGCTCGGCCCGGGCCCGCTGGTGGCGGATGAGGAGCATGCGGCGCGGGTGGCCGACCTGCACCTCTACCTGCGGCAGTGGCACGCGGAGCGCGACCTCGCCGCCCTCGGATCCTCGCTGCTGTGAACCGCACCTTCTCCCTCGACGACCCGGGCACGCCGGAGCAGGAATGGCGCGAGGCCCTGCGGGCCAAGGCCCTCCCGAGCCTCGACCTGTCGCCCTTGCGGCGGCTGGTGGTGGTGTCGGCACACCCGGACGACGAGACCCTCGGGGTCGGCGGTCTCATCGCGCAGGCCGCTCGCGCCGACCTGACGGTCGACGTCGTGGTGCTCACCGACGGTGCCGCGTCACACCCCGATTCACCGACCCACTCCCCCGAGGCGCTGCGTCGCATCCGCGAACACGAGGTGCGACACGCGATCGAACTGCTCGCCCCAGGGGCGTCGGTGCGCACCCTCGCGCTTCCCGACGGGGCGCTCGCCGACCATCTCGACGACGCGGTCGACGCCGTGGTGGAGACGATCGGCCTCGACGGCGAGTCGACCCTGCTGCTGTCGCCCTGGCATCTCGACCGGCATCCCGACCACGAAGCCGCGGCGCAGGCCTGCGCGCTCGCCTCGACGCGCACCGACGCCCATCACCTGGGCTACCCGGTGTGGGCGTGGCATTGGAGCTCCGTCGACGAATTCCCTTGGGAATCGGCCGTTTCGGCGGCGCTCAGCGAAGATGATCAGGACCGCAAGGTCGCCGCGCTGGCCGCCCACACCAGCCAGGTCGAGCCGTTGTCGGACGACCCCGGCGACGAGGTGCTGCTGCCCGACCACGTCGTGCGCCATTTCCACCGCGACGTCGAGGTGCTCCTGCCCCAGGCCCCGGCCGACGACGACGCACTCGACGCCCTGCACGGCTCGAACAGCGACCCCTGGAACGTCGAATCCTCCTGGTACGAGCAGCGCAAGCGGGCGGTCATCCTCGGGCTGCTGCCGCGCCGGCACTACGAATCCGTGCTCGAGGTGGGGTGCTCGATCGGCGTGCTGACCGCCGACCTCGCCCAGCGGGCCGACCGCGTGGTCGGCATCGACTCGAGCGCGCACGCGGTGCAGGCCGCCCGCTCACGGGTGCCCGCGAACGCGACCGTGCACGTCATGGACACCCCGAACGAATGGCCGTCCGACCGCTTCGACCTGGTGGTGCTCTCGGAGGTGGGCTACTTCTTCAGCCCCGGCGACTGGGCCGCCCTCCTCGCACGCGTCGAGCAGAGCCTCACCGACGACGGCGAGGTGCTGCTGTGCCACTGGCTGCCACAACCGAAGGGCTGGCCGATGAACGGCGAGGTGGTGCACGGCGCCGCGCTCGAGCAGCTGTGCCGCGGAGGTCGCCGGGTGGTGGCGCAGTACCGCGACGACAGCATCCGCGCCGAGGTCGTGGGGCCGACGCCGATCGAGCCGTAGGCCGCTGCGAGCGGCCGGTCAGGCCCGGTCGGCGTCCGGCCTGCGCGGATCGGTGTCGAGCTCGCGCAACTCGTGCGACAACTCCTCGAGCTCCTGACCGCCGGCCATCTGCGCGGTGAGTTCGTCGAGGGTGAGGTCGGCGCGCTGTTTGTCGAGCGCCACGCCGCCGAGCTTCAACACGAGGAAGCGGTTGCCGACGAGGTAGGCGTGGTGCGGGTTGTGCGTGATGAACACGACGCCGAGGCCCGCGTCGCGGGCCTTGACGATGTACTTCAGCACCACGCCCGACTGCTTCACGCCCAGTGCGGCGGTCGGTTCGTCGAGGATGATCACCTTCGCGCCGAAGTAGATGGCGCGGGCGATCGCGACACACTGCTTCTGACCACCCGAGAGCGCACCCACCGGACGGTCGAGGTCGGGGATGACGATGCCCATCTTCGACAGTTCGTCACCGGTGATCCGCTTCATCTCGTCGGTCTTCATCAGCCCGAGCGCGCCGCGAATCTCCTTGCCCAGGAAGAAGTTGCGCCACACCGACATCAGCGGGGCGAGGGCGAGGTCCTGGTAGACGGTGGCGATGCCCGCCTCGAGCGACTCGCGCGGCGACCTGAAGTGGGTCTGCGCGCCCTCGACCAGCATGCGTCCGGAGGTGTAGTCGTGCAGCCCGGCCATGATCTTGATGAGCGTCGACTTGCCGGCGCCGTTGTCGCCGAGCACGCAGGTGACCTCACCGGCACGCACCGCCAGATCGACCCCGCGCAGCGCGTGCACGTTGCCGTACGACTTGCCGATGTCGATCAGCTCGACGATCGGTGCACCGCCGGCGTCGACGGTTTTGTCCTCGAGTGCTGCTCCGAGATCGCTCATCGCTTCTCAGCCTGTCGCCGGATGTAGGTGTTCACCAGGGTGGCGAGCACCAGCATGATGCCGAGGAAGGTCTTCAACCAGTCGGGGTTCCACCCGGCGTAGGTGATGCCCAAGTTGGTCATGCCGTAGATCAATGCGCCGAGCGAGGCACCGATCACCGAGCCGTAGCCGCCGGTGAGCAGGCAGCCGCCGACGACGGCCGCGATGATGAAGATGAACTCGTCGCCGACGCCGATGTTCGACTGCACGCTGCCAAAGTTGAACAGGGTGTGCATGCCGAGCAGCCAGGCGCAGAACCCGACGAACATGAACAGCCCGATCTTCACGGCGGTGACGGGCACGCCGACCGCGCGGGCGGCGTCCTGATCGCCACCGACCGCGAGGATCCAGTTGCCGATCTGCGTCTTGCGCAACACGATCGCGCCGATGATCGTCAGCAGGATCCAGATGAGGACGGTGACCTTCAGGTTGACCGACCCGATGTTGACCTCGGTGGCGAACACCTTCTGGGCCGCGTCGAAACCGTCCATGTCGGAGATGCGCGGGGAGGTGACACCGCCGGTGACGCGCTTGGTCATCGCCAGGTTGAAGCCCTGCAGGATGAAGAAGGTGCCGAGGGTGACCAGGAAGCTGGGCAGTTTGGTGCGCACCAGCAGCCACCCGTTGAGGAAGCCGACCGCGAGCGCCACGAGCAGCGCGACGAGCACACCGACCCACAGGTTGGTGCCGAACTGCCACGAGAACATCGACGCCACCAGCGCCGACGTCGTCATCGAGACACCGGCCGACAGGTCGAACTCGCCGCCGATCATCAGCAGCGCGACCGGCACGGCCATCATCCCGATGGTCGAGGCCTGGTAGCCGATGGTGCCGATCGCGGCCATCGATCGGAAGGTCGGGGCGACGGCCAGGAACAGCACCATCACGGCGACGGCACCGATGAGGGCACCGACCTCGGGCGTGCTCAGCAGACCGGCGAGCGACGACCGGGCCTGAACCCGGTCGTCACCCTTGGTCGTGGTGGGGGCGGAACTCATGAATCAGCGGATGCCCTCGGCCGCGTACTTCGCGACCGCGTCGACGTTCGTCTTGTCGATGAACGCCGGACCGGTGAGCGTCGGGGAGCCGCCGCCGACGGTGCTGCCGTTGTACTTGTAGAGCCAGATCGCCTGGACCGCGAGGTAACCCTGCAACCACGGCTGCTGGTCGATCGCGAACTCGATCTTGCCGTCCTGGATCGCCTTGACCAGGTCGCCGTTGGTGTCGAAGGTGCCGATCTTCGCCTTCGACCCGGCGCCGTCGCGGCCCTTGAGCGCGTTGAGCGTGACGTCGGCGTTGAGGCCGATGACCCAGTCGATGTTCTTGCTCTGGCTGAGCTTGGCCTGCACGTTCGTGACGATGTTCGGCAGGTTCTTGCCGTCGACGTACAGGATCTGGGTGCTCGGCACCTTCTCCTTCACGCCCGCGCAGCGATCTTCGAGGCCGACGTTGCCCTGCTCGTGGATGATGCACAGCGGGTTGGTCGCGCCGGCCGCCTTGATGCGGTCGCCGACGGCCTCTCCCGCGGTCTTCTCCGGCTGGCCGAAGAACCCGATCAGGCCGAACTCCTTGGCCTTGTCGCTGCCCGAGTTGACGCCGACCACCGGGATCTTCGCCTTGACGGCGTTGGCCACCGCGCCCTTCATCGCGTCGGGCTTGCCGAGGGTGGTGGCGACGCCGGCCACCTTCTTGTCGACCGCGGCCTGCACCAGCGCGGCCTGCTTGGTGCCGTCGGGGTCGGCGGAGTACTCCAGCTTGATGTTGTAGGTCTTGGCCGCCGTCTCGGCGCCCTTGCGGACGATGTCCCAGAAGGTGTCGCCCGGACCGGAGTGGGTGACCAGGGCCACCGTCATGGACGGCGTGCTGACCCCACCACCGCCGGCGGACGAGGACGACGTCTCGGTGGCCTTCTTGCCGCCCGAGCTGCTGCACCCGGTGATGGCGAGCGCGGTGGCTGCACCGATTGCGGCCAGCTTCATTGCGGACCTAGCGGTCATCACTGCTTCCTTTCGGTCGCATCCTCACCAGATGCGGGGATGGCGATGGAATCGATTCTGCCGGTGACTATCCCAGCAGCGCAGCCTCGGTGTGTCGGATCGACACGGCGTCTGCCGGACCGTTGCGCGAACGTTGCCCGCACGGGTGAGCCGCTCATCGGGTGCCGACCGACATCAGATACGCGACGGAGTTGCTCACGTCGTCCAGGGGCGAGTGCGCGGTGCCGCCCGGCGCGTCGGCGAGCATCGTGTCCTGTTCCAGCACATACCAGCCGCGATAGCCGGCGTCCTCGAGGCCGCGCACGATGAGCTCGACCGGCACGTCGCCGGTGCCGAGCGGCACGTACATGCCCTGGCCCACCGCCTCGGCGTAGGTGAGTTCGCCGTGCTGCACCCGGCGGGCGAGGTCGAGGCGCACGTCCTTCAGGTGGACGTGGCCGATGCGGTCGGCGTGCTGCTGCACGACGGCGCCCGGGTCGCCGCCGCCGATGAGCAGGTGGCCGGTGTCGAGGCACAGCGCGATCGTCGAACCCTCGATCACCCGCAGCGCGTCGGCGCCGCTCTCGACCATCGTGCCGACGTGCGGGTGCAAGGTGGCGCGCAGACCCGACTCGGTGGCCGCGACGTCGATGCGGTCGAGATTGCGCAGCAGCGTCACCCACTGCTCGTCGGCGAGCTGCGGACGGGTGTCGTAACCGGTGAGGCCGGTCGCGGCGGCGATCACGACCGTCGACGCCTGCGCGACCGTCAGCGCTTCGATGGCCCGGATGACGTCGGGCAACGGATCGAACTCGGCGTCGTGCAACACGACCGGCACGAACTGCCCCACCGCCCGCAGGTCGTAGTCGGTGAGCACGTCGACCTTCTCCTGCGGGTCGTCGGGCAGGAAGCCGTCCGGACCGAACTCCGTTGCGCTGAGCCCGAGTTCGCGCATCTGCTCGAGCACGACGTCGGCCGGCAGCTGGTAGCCCCACCCCGGCACTTCGCACACGCCCCACGAGATGGGGGCGCCGGCGATGCGGGAGGCGAGGGCGCTCATGCCGTGGCCACCTCGTCCATCGAGACGACGCGGCGGCCGGCCTTCGACAGCTCGCAGGCCTCGGCGATGCGGAACGCCTCGAGGGCGTCGCGGACGGTGCACGGGCTCGGCCGCTCGCCGGCGACGACCTCGAAGAAGGCGTTGAGTTCGGTGCGGTAGGCGGGCAGGAAGCGCTCCATGAAGCTGGTGTGAACGGGGCCGCGGGGCCAGTCGACGCCCTCCTCGGCCGACACCATCGCGAGCGTGTCGTCGAGCCCGACGCACATGCTGCCCAGGCTGCCGAAGACCTCCGTGCGCACGTCGTGGCCCTGGCCGTTGTAGCGGGTGGAGGAGATCTGCACGACGGTGCCGGAGTCGAGGGTGAGCATCGCACCGCCGGTGTCGTAGTCGCCCGCTTCCTTGAAGAAGTCGGCACCCTGGTTGCCGCCGGTGGCGTAGACGCTGGTGACCTCGTGGCCCGACACGAACCGCACGACGTCGAAGTCGTGGATGTTGCAGTCGCGGAAGATGCCGCCGGACGTCGGGATGTACGAGGCGTGCGGCGGGTTCTGGTCGAGGGTGTGGCTGCGGATGGTGTGGATGAACCCGAGTTCGCCGTCGGCGACCGCCCGCTGCACGCGTTGGTAGCCGTGGTCGAAGCGGCGCTGGAAACCGACGTGCACGGGGGTGTCGGTCGACTCCGCGAGGCGGGTCAGCTCGATGGTTTCGCCGAGCGTGGCCGCGACCGGCTTCTCGCAGAAGGTCGCGACGCCCGCGGCGATCGCCTTGCGAAGCATCGGGGCGTGGCCCGGGGTCGGGGTGGCGATGACCAGCCCGTCGATGCCGGCGGTGAGGAGTTCCTCCTCGCTACCGACGGCCCGCGCGCCGAGCTCGGCCGCGACCTTGCCGGCCCGCGCGGCGTCGAAGTCGTAGAGCACGAGCTCGTCGACGGCGTCGAGTGAGTCGAGCGTGGCGGCGTGGAAGGCGCCGATGCGCCCCACTCCCGTCAGGCCGATGCGCATACGGTGTCCTTCCAGGCGAAACGAGCGCCCGGTCGGCGCGCGAGAACCAAAGCTGTGCGCCCAGCTTTTCCCGCGACGTCACCACTGTCAAGATTTGTTAGGACATTTGGACGTTCGGGGAGGGGCGGCGCGTACCAGCGGGTTTACCGGCGGCCGTGCCACGATGTCGCTCATGGCTCCGTTCAAACGCCCCGCCCGACAGGACATCGTCAGCGACCTCGTCGCCAATGTGGCGCAGGTGCACGTGTCCGTCGGCGACAAGGTGGAGGCCGGCCAGGAGCTCGTGCTGCTGGAGTCGATGAAGATGGAGATCCCGGTCGTTCCCGAATGGGAAGGCACCGTGACCGACGTCCGTGTCGTGCCCGGCGATGTTGTCCAGGAGGGCGACATCATGGTCGTCCTCGAGTAGTTCGCGCCCAGTTCGAGTGCACTAGTTGTCCGTGAGTGCACTACGCCCGGCCAGTGCACTCACGGACAACTAGTGCACTCAGAACCAGGACGACTGGTCGCCCGGACGTAGCCCCTTCGCCACCAGCCGGCGCACCAGCGGGTCGACCCGGAAGGCATCCATCCAACCCCAGCGGACGACGTCGCTGAACAACCGGATGCGGTCCTCGCGGCGCTTCTCCCGGACAACCGCGGCGGACGGGTCCCCGTCGCTGAGCGCCATCCCATACTTCAGGTCGCCGTCGCACTCGCCGATCAAACCGGGCCAGCCGAAGTCACCGCGTCCGAACTCGCCGTCCGAATCGACCAACCGCACCTGAAGTTCGGGCTTGGGGAATCCCTGCTCGAACATGACTGCGCGGCTGAGCGATTCGAGCACCGACTCCGAACGCCCGTCGGCCAGGGCCGCGACGAGCCGGGCGATCGGCGCGTCGCGCGATGTGGCTCCACGCGACGTCGAGCGCAGCAGCAAGGGGTCCTCAAGCATGGGCAGACCCTGCCAACTACAGCCGTCCTGTGCCGCTTTCCACAGGGATGGCACTCCACTGCGCTACTTATCCGTGAGTGCACTAGCCGTACGTAGTGCACTCACGGACAAGTAGCGCAGTCGGACCGACTACGAGCCCGACGACTCCGGCTGCTCGCTCCACCAGCGCAGCAACTCCGCGCGCACGGCGTCCGCACCGACCTGACCGGCGTCGAGCCGGAACGCCAGCAGGTGCTTGTAGGCCCGCCCGAGCACCGGCCCGGGCGCGATGCCGAGGATCTCCCCGATCTGGTTGCCGTCGAGCTCGGGCCGCACCTTGCCCAGCTCCTCCTGCTCCATCAACCGCGCGATGCGCCGTTCGAGGTCGTCGTACGTCGCGGCGAGCGCGGCCGCCTTGCGCTTGTTACGGGTGGTGCAGTCGGAACGGGTCAGCAGGTGCAGCCGGGCGAGCTGGTCGCCGGCGTCGGTGACGTAACGGCGCACCGCGGAGTCGGTCCACTCGCCGCCGCCGTAGCCGTGGAAGCGCAGGTGCAGCTCGATCAGCCGGGTGACGTCACGCACGACGTTCTTCTCGAAGCGCAGTTCCCGCAACCGCTTGCGGGCCAACTTGGCGCCGACGATCTCGTGGTGGTGGAACGACACCCCACCGCCGCGCTCGAAGCGTCGCGTCGCGGGCTTGCCGATGTCGTGCAGCAACGCCGCGAGCCGCAGCACCAGATCGGGGCCCTCGACCACCGCGGGCGCCTCGAGCCCCTCGACCACGCGCGGACCCTCGAGCGCGATCGCCCGGTCGAGCACGGTGAGGGAGTGCTCGTAGACGTCCTTGTGCCGGTGGTGTTCGTCGATCTCGAGCTTGAGCGCGGGCAGTTCGGGCAGCACGTGGTCGGCGAGGCCGGTGTCGACGAGCAGTTCGAGCCCGGCGCGCGGGTCGGGCGCCACCATCAGCTTGACGAGTTCGTCGTGCACCCGCTCGGGCGACACGATCGCGATCGTCGCGGCCCGCTCGGTCATCGCCTCGACCACGGGTGGCGCGGCGGTGAAACCCAACTGCGCGACGAACCGCGCGGCCCGCATCATCCGCAACGGGTCGTCGGCGAACGACACCTCCGCCGGGGCCGGGGTGATCAGTTCCTTACGAGCGAGCGCACCGAGCCCGTCGTACGGGTCGACGAACTCCATCGTCGGCAGCCGCATCGCCATCGCGTTGACCGTGAAGTCGCGGCGCACCAGGTCGTCGTCGAGGTTGTCGCCGAACGCCACGACCGGTTTGCGAGTGACCCCGTCGTACGCGTCGGCGCGGTAGGTGGTGATCTCCACCTTCCACTCGCCCTTCTGGGCACCGATGGTGCCGAAGTCGCGGCCGATGTCCCACGTGGTGGACGCCCACGGCTTCAGCAGCGCCTCGGTCTGCTCGGGCGAGGCCGACGTCGTGAGGTCGATGTCGTTGCTGCGCCGCCCGAGGAAGGCGTCGCGCACCGGACCGCCGACCAGGGCCAACTCGTGCCCCGCCGCCGTGAAGATCTCGCCCAGCTCGGTGAGCAGCCTCAGGTGCGGCGCGAGTTGGGCGACAGCGCGCTCACGAAGAGCGCGCAACGACGAGGGATCGGGCGTGAACTGCTGGTCTGACACCGTCAAAGGTTAGGTCGAACTCTTCGACCAGACCGCATCGCCTGGTTACAGTGACGGAATGACACTCCAGGTCCCACGAGCCAGTCGCCCCGTGCGGCGACTGCCGTCCCTGGAGGAGACCTCGGCCGGTGGCGTCGTCATCGACGTGCGCTCCGGCATCGCCTGGTTGGCCCTCATCGCCCGCTACAACCGGGCCGGACGGCTGGAGTGGTGCCTGCCGAAGGGTCACGTCGAACCGGGCGAGACACTGGTCGAGACCGCGGTGCGGGAAGTGGCCGAGGAAACCGGCATCTACGGACGCGCGCTCATCACCCTCGGCACGATCGACTACTGGTTCAGCACGCCGCGTTTCCGTATTCACAAGCGGGTGCACCACTATTTACTCGAGGCACTCGACGGTGAGATCACGGTCGAGAACGACCCCGACCAGGAAGCCGTCGATGCCGCATGGTTCCGCCTGGACGAGGTCGACTCGCGACTGACCTTCGCCAACGAGCGCCGGATCGCCCACATGGCGTGGCGCCGGCTCGCCGGCTGACCGAACGCCGACTGACCGACCGACAACCCGACCGACAACCCGACCGACACCGATCGGAGACCGTGCACCCCCGCACCTCAGCCCGCACGCGACTGGCACGGACGACGTCCCTGCTGGTCGCGTTCTGTGTGGCGGTGCTCGGGTTGTGGCTGCCGAGCGCGCCGTCGGCGAAGGGCGCCGGCACCGTCACGCTCTCGATCGACCCGGCCGCCTCCAGCCTCACCGCCGACTCCACCGGTGCCGAGGTGGTGGGCACGATCACCAACGACTCGGGTCACGCGATCGGCAACGGCACCGTGCACGTCGGGGTCGCCGGCACCGTGCTCGACACCGCGAACGCGTTGCAGCGGTGGACGCAGGGGCGGTCGGGCATCAGCACGCCGACGGTAGCGAGCGCCTCGATCGGGGCGGTGCCCGACGGCGCGGCGCGCCCCTTCCGGGTGCAGATCCCCGCGGCCAAACTGCCCTGGAAATACCAACTCGCGGCGCTGCCGATGACCGTCACGCTCACCGAGGGCGGGTCGATCACGTCCGCCGCCACCCTGCAGCAGGTGCGCACCACCTTGCAGATGCAGACCGGCGCCGTCACCACACCGCTGCGCATCGGATGGGTCGTGCCGCTGACCCTGCCGGCCGATCCGGCGCTGTTCGGGCCGAGCGGCACCGCACGCGACGAGGCCTGGAACCGCGCGATCGGCAGCGGCTCGCGGGTGCAACAGCTGATCGACTCACTCGCCGGACAACAGGTCACCTGGCTCATCGACCCGATGCTGCTCGACCCGCCGGTCGGCGCCGACGAGAACGTCCCGGCCGCCCGCATCGAAGACCCGGCGACGAGCACCGAACCCGCGCCCAGTCCGAGCACGTCCGAGTCGACGAGCGGTTCGGCCACCGGCTCCACGTCGAGTTCAACCACCGGCACGACCCCGTCATCGGGCACGTCCTCGAGCACCTCAGCCCCCAGCTCGACCAGCCCGAGCTCCACGTCGAGCCCTGCCAGCCCGAGCTCCACGTCGAGCCCTGCCAGCCCGAGCTCCACGACGAGCCCCAGCGACACCGCCACCAGCTCCACGACCTCCGAAACCACCGACGGTGGCGACGGCACCTCCGACCAGATCCCCTCCGACACCGTCGGCGTGCTCGTCACCGAACTGCTGAGCAAGCTGCGCTCCCTCGGCACCGGCCAGCAGGTGTGGTGGACCGCGTACGACGACCCCGACGTGACCACCCTGCTCGACCGCGACCGTGCCCTCCTGCAACGCGACCTGTCCCGCCCGCTGCCCCCGGCGCTGTCGGCGATCAGCACCACCCGTGCGGTCTGGCCGAGCGGCGAGGTCGGGGCCACCGACCTCAGCCGCATCACCGCGGCCTGGACGAGCGCCGGCCAGCAGGCTCCGGTCGTCGTGCTGCCCCGCCGGGCAGTGTCGACCACCACCGGCACGGCAGCCACCACCGGCATCGCCCGGGTCTCCGGCACCGCGGGCGCCGTGCTCTACGACGAACGCCTCAGCTCGATCGCGGCGGCCGGCGACGACCCGGGCGTCGCGTCGTCGCGGCTGCTCGCCGAGTCGATCGCGATCTACCAGCAGTCGCCGGGTGCGCAACGGTCGATCAGCATCGCGATCGGCCGCGACTCCACCGCCACCCCGCAGGCGCTCGCGGCGACCGTCAAGGCGGTCTCCGCGGCCGGCTGGACGAGCACCCTCAACCACGACGCCGCCCGCACCACCGCCCCGGCGGTCAGCCTGCTGCCGACCCCGGCCAAGGGCACCCCCTACCCGCAGGCGTCGACCTCGGCCCTCACCCCCAAACTGCTGCAGTCGCTCAACCGGCAGCGGCAACGGGTCGAGACGATCGGGTCGATCCTGGTCGACAGCGACGATGTCGTCAGCGCCCGACAGCGCGCGCTCGACGTCGTCGGCTCCACCCGCTGGCGCGGCAACGCCGCCGCGTTGCGTACGGTGAGCAGCACCAACCGGACGGCGCTCAACGCACTCTCGGAGAAGGTCAACGTCAACTCCTCGACGGTCAACTTCTTCGCCGACTCCGGACGCCTGGCCGTCACCGTGATCAACGACCTCAACCGTCCGGTGCACGACGTGCAGCTGCGCCTGCAGCCGCGCCGCTACCTATTGCGCATCGAGAAGCAGCCCGAGCCGATCAGCCTGCGCGCCAACTCCCGCAGCTCGGTGCGCACCGAGGTCACCGCCATCTCGCCCGGTGAGGTGGCGGTCGACGCCCGCCTGTTCGCCCCCGGCGACGTGCCGCTCGGCGGCCCGGACGTCGCGACCCAGTTGAGGGTCAACGTCCGCCCGACCTCCACGTGGATCTACTGGGTGCTGGGTATCGTGGGCGGGCTGGTGCTCGTCGTCGGTCTCATGCGCAGTCTGCGCAGGGGCCCGCGCCGGACCACCGTCGGTCCGGACGACGCCGGTCCGACCCCGGCCGACGCGATCGTGGCGGCGGCGCCCGCCCGCGAGGCCGACCGACCCGAGCTCGACCCGGACGACCCCGAGGACGACCCGGCAGCCACCGGCGCCCACGACTCACCGACCACGAAAGCTTCCCCACCCGATGACGAGCAGCCCTGACGAGACCGTCGACCCCACTCCGGGGGCCACCGAGTCAACGACCCCATCGGCCCGCTCGTCGGTCCTTCGCTCCAGCGCGGTGATGGCCGCCGGCACGATGGTGTCGCGCGTGCTCGGCCTGGTGCGGACGGTGCTGCTGGCATCGGTGCTCGGCGCCACCGGCGGCGTGGCGAACGCCTTCGGCACCGCGAACACGCTGCCGAACATGATCTACATCCTGCTCGCAGGCGGCGTGCTCAACGCGGTGCTGGTGCCGCAGATGGCGCGTTCGCTCAAGCACGACGACGGCGGACAGGGCTACACCGACCGGCTGCTCACCCTGGCCCTGACCATCCTGCTGATCGTCACGATCGTCTTCACGATCGCCTCACCGCTGGCCTACTACGTGATGGACGTCAGCGGCTCGACGCCCACCTCGCTGGGTATCGCGTTCACCTACCTGTGCCTGCCGCAGATCCTCTTCTACGGCATCTACACCCTGCTCGGCGAGGCCCTCAACGCGCGCGGCCGGTTCGGCGCGTTCATGTGGTCGCCGGTGCTGGCGAACATCGTCTCGATCGCCGGCCTCGTGTGGTTCTGGTCGGTGACGACCCCCGAGCAGGTCGCCGACCCCGACCGGTGGACCTGGCAGATGGTCGCCATCCTCGCCGGCAGCGCCACGCTCGGCATCGTCGCGCAGGCGCTGGTGCTGATCATCCCGCTGCGGCGCAGCGGTTACACCTTCCGTCCCAACTTCAGCTTCCGCGGCGTCGGCCTGCGCACCGCGTCGACCGTCGCGATCTGGGCTTTCGGCGCGGTCGTGGTGCAGCAGATCGGTCTGCTGCTGTCGACCAACGTGCTCAACTCGGTGCCGAAGGGTTACGGCGGCACCGCGGCCCAGCAGAACGCCTTCCTGCTGTTCATGCTGCCGCACTCCATCGTCACGATCAGCCTGGTCACCGCGCTCTACACGCGCCTGTCGCACGCCGCCGCCGAGGGACGCACTCGCGCTGTGAAGCGCGACCTCGACACCGGTCTGCGGCTGTCCGGCCTGGCGAGCATCGCGGTCACGATCGGGTCGGTCGTGCTGATCCACCCGCTCGTCGTCGTCGGTTGGGGCGAGGAGAACGGCCGTCCGATCGCCGACATGACGATCGCGATGATGCTCGGTCTCGTGCCCTTCACCATCTGTGTGCTGGTGCAGCGGGTGTTCTACGCCTACGAGGACGCGAAGACGCCGTTCTGGATGCAGGTCGCCTGCACGATCGTCGCGATGGGCCTCACCCTCGCGGCGCTGGTGCTGCCGATGCAGTGGCGCGGGCCGGGCGTCGCCCTCGCCCAATCGGTCAGTTACCTGGTGCAGGCGATCCTCGGCTGGTGGCTGCTGCAACGGCGGATCGGGCACATTCCGGTGGCCGGTGCGGTGCGCACCTACGTCCGGCTCGCCCTGGCCGCGTTCGTCGCCACCGGCGTCGCCGCAGTCGTCCGCTTCGGCCTGGAGTCGCAGATCGGGTCGACCGGACGCGGCCCCAACCTGGTCATCACGATCGTCGCCGGCGGGCTCTTCCTGCTGGTCTACCTCGCGCTCGGCCGCCGCCTGCACGTGGCCGAGATCAACCAGTTGTTGAGCCCCGTCACCTCCCGTCTGCCCGGCGGACGCCGCTCCCGGGAAGCGGCGGATACCGGCGTGCGGCGCGGCGAACCTTAGGATGGACGGGGCCACCCGTCCGGAGGAGTCGGTGGGCCGACCCGAACGGGTGACCACGACGTCGACGAACGAGGGAGAACGATCAGTGCAGGGCATCGAGTCCGGCCACGAACTGGCCGGTCGTTACCTCCTCCGGCAACTCGTCGCCTCCTCCGATCTGAAGCAGGTCTGGACGGCCACCGACGAGACCCTGAGCCGCGACGTGACCGTCACGGTCTTCGACGCGTCGGGTGAGCACGCCGCGGCGGCGCTCGACTCCGCCCGCCGTGCGGCTGCGGTCGAAGACCGACACCTGCCCCGCGTGCTCGACGTCGGCACCCAGGACGAGCTGTCGTACGTCGTCACCGAGTCGTTCACCGGCGCCGAGTCGATCGCCTCGATGCTGCAATTCGACCCATTGCCGGCCGAGGAAGCCCGCCGCATGGTCGGCGAGGCGGCCACCGGCCTGCACACCGCCGCCGGACGCGGCCTGCACCACCTCGCACTCACCCCGCACGAGATCGTGCGGGCCCAGGACGGTTCGGTGTACGTGATCGGCACGGCCACCGAGGCCGCGCTCGCCGGCACCGACGACGTGCCGTCGGCCGAGGCGTCCCGCCAGGACGCCGTCCGTCTCGTGCAGGTGCTGTACGCCGCGCTGACCGGCAAGTGGCCCGGTGACGAGGACGTCGCCGGTCTGGCCAAGGCCGCCCGCAACGACGACGGTGATGTCTCGCCGGTCAGTTCGCTGCGCCGCAGCGTGCCGCGCGACCTCAACTCGCTCTGCCTCGCGGTGCTCGGCGACGACGCCGGACCCCGCACGCCGGGCGAACTGGCCACCCTGCTCGCCCCGTGGTCGTCCGAGGTCGTGCGGGCAGACCCCGCACCGGCCAAGCCGGAGACCACCGACGACCTGTCGAAGTCCGCCGGCGCGGGCACGGCTGCGGCGGGTGCCGCCGGAGCAGGGGCAGCTGTGACAGCTGGAACCGCCGCGGCAACCGCCACGAGCGGCACCAAGGCTGACGCCGAGACCACCGCCACCGCCGCGGACGACGACGAGACCCAGTTCTTCAACTCGCCGTCGGCCGACCCCGACGCGACCCACACCTTCGACGCCACCGCGCTCGCCGAGCGACGCCGCCGGGAGCAGGACGACGACTACGACCCGTCGTTCTCCGAGCTCGAGCCACCGCTGCCGATGCTGCGCACCGGCCAGGACGACCCCGACCGCGACACCAGCAAGCTGGCGCTGGCGATCGTGGCGGCGTTCGTGGTGGCCGCGTTGGTGCTCGGCATCATCGGCATCCGCGGACTCTTCAGTGGCGGCGGCAGCGACCAACCGGCCCAGACCCAGCGTCCGTTGCCCACCACCCCCACCGGCAGCGCGAACACGTCGGCGACCCCGACGACCACCACCCAGCCGTCCGGCCAGAAGATCACGGTCGCCTCGATCACCGGCTTCGACCCGCAGGGTGACGGCGACGAGCGCAGCGAGCTCGCCCCGAACGCGATCGACGGCAACGTCAACACGTTGTGGATGTCGCAGATCTACGGCCGCGCCGACTACCAGGGCGGCCGCAAGAAGGGCGCCGGGCTGCTGCTCGACCTCGGCAAGGCGACCCAGGTCGGCTCGGTGAGGATCACCACCGCCGGCAACCCCTCGACCATCCAGGTCTTCGTGACCGACCGCAAGGACGGCGTCGACGGGCTGCAGCCGATCGGCGAGATGAACGGGGTCGGTGAACAGACCGTCACCGCAAAGACCCCCACGACCGGCCGGTACGTCATCCTGTGGGTGACCAACCTCGCTGCCGGCAACCTCGGTGGCTACCGGGAGAAGATCGCAGAGGTTCAGGTTCTGTCATGACGTATCTGGAAGACCTCTCACAGCAGACCGACCGCGACTTGCTCGCGGCCCACTGCGCGGGTGACCAGGACGCGTTCGGTGAGCTGTTCAAGCGGCACAAGGACCGCATGTGGGCGGTTGCGGTGCGCACCTGTCGCGACCCCGAACTGGCCGCCGACGCCGTGCAGGACGGCTTCATCTCGGCGTTCCGCCGGGCCGACTCCTTCCGCGGCGACGCGCAGGTGACCACCTGGCTGCACCGCATCATCGTCAACGCCTGCCTCGACCGGTTGCGCCGGGTGAAGCCGACCTCCGAACTGCCGGAGTACGAGTTGGCCGACCGCCGCGACGAGCACGCCAGCACCGTCGTCCGGCTCGATGTGCAGGAGGCGCTCGGCAAGATCCCGGAGGCGCAGCGGCTCGCGCTCACCCTGGTCGACATGCAGGGCATGTCGGTCGCGGAGGCGGCCGACGTGCTCGAGGTGGCCGAGGGCACGATCAAGTCGCGTTGCGCCCGGGGCCGTGCAGCCCTGGCCGAGCTTCTCGTCGACAAGCACGGCGAGGGTTACGTGCACTGAACCTGCTGCTCACCGGCTGCGGGCGCCACCGACGCGACCTCCTGGACGGGGTCTTGCGAGCCGCATGAGCCATCCCGGCCATCGGGGTGTCGGCCCCCAGCACGATCGGGGTGAGCCCTCTGTCGACGAGCGCAGCCGCGCCATTCTCGGCCGACCCGCCTGCAAACGCGGACGGCGGCGGCCCGTTCTTCTGCGCGCCCGGCCGTAGTGTGGCGATATGGAACCTGGAGCGCTCGACTCGCAGGATCAGGGGATGAACACCGAGACTGTCGACGCGGTCGTCGTCGGCGGGGGCCACCACGGGCTCGTGGCGGCGACGATGCTCGCCGATGCGGGGTGGGACGTGCTTCTGCTCGAAGCTCGCGACAAGGTCGGCGGGGCGGTGTCGTCGGTCGTCGACGGCCCCTGGGTGATGGACGAGTTCAGCGCTTGTCATCCGCTCGCGAAGTCGTCGCCGGCGCTGCTTCGCCTGGGTCTGGAGGACTTCGGGCTGCGCTGGGCGGACGCGCCGCGCCCCGTCGCCCACGTGGCCAACGGTGACGATCCGCTCGGTGCCGCCATCGAGACGACCCCGCCCGACACCGCCGCCGGGTTGCAGAACCCCCGCGACGGTGAGACCTGGCTGACGCTGGCGAACCATTACGCGCGGGTGAAGGGCCCGCTGCTCGACGCGTTGCTGACCCAGTGGCCGCCCACCACCAGCGCCGCCCGGTTGGCGCGGGCGGTCGGGGCCGGCGACCTGCTCGACTTCGCGCGTTTCGCCTTGCTGCCCCTCGACCGCATGGTGACGGAATTGTTCGTCGGCCAGGATGCGCGCGATCTGTTCGCCGGCAATGCGATGCACGCCGACATCCCTCCCACGGCGCCTGGCAGCGGCATGTTCGGGTGGCTGATGAGCATGCTCGCCCAGGACGCCGGTTTCTCCTCCCCGGCCGGGGGCACGCGCATGCTGGCCACCGCGCTGGAGCGACGTGCCGTGCATGCCGGGGTCGACATCCGGGTGCACACCCCGGTGGCCCAGATCCTCGTCCGAGGCGGGCGCGCCACCGGGGTGGTCACCGCCGACGGACGCAGCATCACCGCACGTCGGGCTGTGGTCGCCGACACCAGTGCCCCTGCGCTCTACGAGCGCCTGCTACCGGACGACGCGGTGCCGCCCGGCCTGCGCGCCCGACTCGACCGGTTCGCGTGGGATCTGCCGACGGTCAAGGTCAACTACAAGCTGTCCACGCCGATGCCGTGGTCGGCGCGGCGGGCGCACGGCGCGGGCGTGGTGCACGTCGGTCATTCGAGCCCGGGACTCACCCGCTGGAGCACCGACCTGGAGACGGGCCGGGTGCCCGATCGGGCCTTTTCGCTCGTGGGGCAGATGAGCACGATCGACCCGTCCCGGTCTCCGGCCGGCACCGAGGCGCTCTGGCTCTACACCCACGCGCCCCGTGGCATCGCGACGGCCGAGGTCGCCGACCGGGTGGCGGAGAACGCCGAGAAGGTGCTCGACGAGCTCGCCCCGGGCTGGCGCGACTCGATCCTCCAGCGCTGGGTGCAGCGCCCGGACGACCTGCACCAAGCCGACGACAATCTCGCGCACGGCGCCGTCGCCGGCGGCACGATGCAGCTGTTCCAGCAAGCGATCTGGCGACCGGTCACCGGACTCGGTGGACCTGCCACCCACCTCGACGGGCTCTATCACGCCTCCGCTGCCGTGCACCCCGGTGGCGGGGTGCACGGGGCTGCCGGCTTCATGGCCGCCCGAGCGGCCCTGCGACAGCAGCGATGGTGGGGCAGGCCGACTCGCAGTGCCCGACTGCGCGTGCTCGGCCGCCTCTACGACTCCCCGCCGTCCATCGGCTGACGAGCTCGCCGCCTCAGGGCTCGGTGTGCCGCTCCGCCACCAGCGCGAGCCGGCGCAGCGACTCCCGGTTGCGCACCAGGATCGGCACCTGCCGCAGCAGACCGGGCAGCAGCCGGGCCGGACCAGCGCTGACGTCCTCGCCCATCGTGATCTCGGTGCCCGATCCGCTCGGCTCGAGGGTGATGTCGACGACCGCTTCGCCGAAGGGACGTGCGCGGGCGCTCAACCGCAGGCGGCGCGCCGGCTCCATCTCGACCACGGTGGTTTCGTCGTTGAGCAGCCCCGGCCAGGAGCCGACGGAGTGGTGCAATTTCGCTCCGGGCTGCGGCCAATCGGCCGACACCGCCCGCATCCGCGAGGCTCCCACCACCCACAGCGGATACGACCAACCGTCGGCCACAACCGCCCATACATCGTCCGGCGAGGCTGTCGTGCGTCGCTTCATCGGTTTCCATCCCACTCCCAAGATCAGCACGTTCCCATCACGACGTTCGGGCGAGCGCCATGCTCCCTGGCCGTCGACGTGCACGATCCGGTCGCCGTGACCGTCACCGACCGGGGCGGTTCCCTTTCGTCCAGTCTCCACCCGCGTCGCCCGCCATGGTCGATGGCTGCCAACGGAAATCGCGCAGTCCTTCGGTGTTACATTTCCACCATCGAAATATTTCGATCTGTCCCCGGGGAACGGCCGGACGGTGACCTGTCCGTTCAGCCCGGTGACCAGGGCGTGCGGCCGGGCGATCGCAGCGATGTTGTAGGCGAATGTGGCCGCAGCAGCTTGCTCGACCGGGCTCGGGTGCAACACCCGAATCACGACCGTCCGCCACATGTCTGTCCCCCACCTATCGCTCAGGAGAATCGTCATGACCGACGCAGCAAGCAACAACCAGCCCGAGGCGCTCGAGGCGGCCCAGCACGTCGTCGACGAGGTCACCAGCTACGAGTACTCCGGTGACCCGTCCACCATCGAGTCGCAGCTGCTCGACGGCTTCGGCGAGGCCGGCGTCGACGTGCCGGCCGACGAGCTGAAGCGTCTCGTCCAGGAGATCGACCACCTGAAGAAGGACGAGAACGCCGGCACCCCCCAGGTGCGCCAGGCGTCGTCGCGCTGAACCCCGAATCCGCCCGACCCGTGAAGGAGACCGTCATGAACGACGAACAACGCAAGGTGCTGGAGATCATCAAGGACACCCGCCTGGCGATGCTCACCCAGATCGACAGCAGCGGGAAGCTCGTGTCCCGCCCGATGGCGACTCAGGACTCCGACTTCGACGGCACGATCTACTTCATCGCCGAACGCGACACCGAGAAGGTGCGCGACTTGGCCACCAACCCGCAGGTGAACCTCGCATACAGCGGTAAGGGCGCGTGGGCCTCCGTGTCGGGCACGGCACGGGTCGTCGACGACGAGGCGAAGCTGAAGCAACTGTGGAGTTCGTTCACCTCGAGCTGGCTGGAGGGTGGACCGGAGAACCCGAACAACATCCTCATCGAGGTGACCGCCGACTCCGCGGAGTACTGGGACGCACCGGGCAACAGCGCCGTCATCCAGTTGGTCAACCTCGCGAAGTCGGCAGTGACCGGCAAGCGCGTCGAGGGCGACAACGAAACCACCGATTTCCGCTCCACCGATGGCAGTCGCTGACCCGGACCACCCTGACGGGCAGCCCCCGAAGGCGAACCCAGCACGGGTCCACGCCCGGATCCGCGACCTGCTGCGCCGAATCACGCTGGAAGCGCACCGCCACACCGCCCTCGTCGCCCGCGACATGGGCCTGAGCACCACCGACGTGCACGCCGTCGGGGTGCTGCAGGCCTGCGACGGCGGGCTCAGTGCCGGTCAACTGGGCGACACCTTGGCACTGAGCCCACCGGCGACGAGTGCACTGCTGGGCCGGTTGGAGCGGGCCGATCACGCGGTGCGCGGCAGCGCGGCGCACGACGGTCGCCGGGCACACATCGCCCCCACCGCGACAGCCGTCGGCGAGAGCCGCGAGCGGTTCACCGCCCTCAATGCCGCGATCGACGCCGTCCTGGAGCGACACGACCCCGCCGAGATCGAGTCCGTGCACACCGTGCTCGCCGAACTCCTGGACGCCGTCCGTGCTGCCAACGACAGCCACCGCGCGCTTGCGCGCGATGGGTCGGCCGTCCCGACCTGAGGCGTCAGCCCACCTGCCAGACGGTGGTGGTGCCGGACACCTCGTTGCCGACGACAAGCAGTGGCTTGCCGTTCGGCGACTGGTCGGCCGCGATGAAGTGCACGCCCTCGGGGCCGAGGTCACCGGCGGTGCCGGCCCCGGGATCGCCCGCCTTGCGGTTGCTGCCGAAGCCGGCGATGCGGCCGTGCGCCGGGTCGGTGACGTCGACGACGACCACGCCGCTGTTGCGCTCCAGGCCGACGAAGGCGTACGTGCGGCCGCCGATCTTGCCCAGGTCGACGCCTTCCGGCTCCGGCCCCTTGTCGTCGGAGCGGTCGTCGGCGCCGTTCTTCTCGTGGTTGGCGTTGAAGTTGGTCGGGTCGGCCTGCGCGGTGAGCCGCTCGAAGGCGTCCCCGGAGTCCCAGACCAGCGCGCCGGTGTCGGCGTTGCGCACCGAGATGGAGCGTCCGCCGAAGGAGTTGATCTCGGTGTAGCCGTTCGGGCCCTTCGGCGAGGTCGTGGTCATCTTCAGCCGACCGATGGCCTCGTTCTTCTGCAGCGCCTTCGCGTTCGGGAAGACCGTCGGGTCGAGCTTGGCGTCCTTGACCCGGATCTCCTCGTTGTAGCAGTCCCAGTCGCGGGCGTCGCCCTCGTTCGCGGTCACCAGGTAATGCTGGTTCTTCACCTTGTACGACGCGATGCCGTCGGGCATGTACAGGCCCTTCACCGGCCAGGTGGTGATGTTGACCTCGCCGTCCTTGTCGCCGGCGTCGAGCGCGTTCGCCGGCAGCGAGTGGTCCTTGGTGCCGAGCGGGTTGATCGCGGTGATCTTGCCCGCCTTGAGGTCGACGGTGGCGATCGCGTTGGCCTCCTGCAGACTCACCCACGCGGTCTGGGAGTTGGTCGAGACGGTGATGTACTCCGGCTCGAGGTCCTGCGCCACGGTCGCGTTGGGGCCGAAGATGCGCACACCCTTGGCGCGCAGCTCGTCGAGCTGGGCGTTGTAGGGCTTGAAGTCGGCGGTGCGCACGGTGGCTTTGTCGACGCCACCGGCGAGGTCGATGATCGACACCGAGCCCTCCGGGTCGACCTGACCGGCGCAGTAGCCGTCGGGCTCGCCCTCGTTGGCGACCAGCACGCTGGAGCCGGACGGGGTGAAGGTGAGCATGTCGGGCAGGGCGCCCACGGTGACCGAGCGCAGCTTGCCCAGGGCCTTCGCGTCGAAGAAGGTGACGCTGCCCGGAGCGGCCTTCGGCTCGGCCTGCTGCGCGACGGCGATGAGGTTGCCGCTGACGGCGACCGAGTTGGCGCCGGGGGTGGCCAGTTGCGCGACCCGCACCGGCTTCGCCGGGTCGGCGATCGACAGCACGTCGACGGTGCCGGCCTGGGCGTTGATCGAGAACAGACGCTGGCGCACCGGGTCGTGCGCGACGATCTCCGAGCCGCCCTCGGCGAAGGCGCCGGTCGAGTAGGAACCGAGCGGGGTCAGGGTGACGTCGGAGGCAGGGGGAGCCGCCACCGCGGACGGCGCGAACGCTGCGGCCGAGGCAACGGTCGCTCCGGCGACCAGGACGGCGAGGCTGCGGGTGAGACGGGTGCGGGGTGACGGATGCATGAGGGGCAGCATCGGGCACCCCACCCAACTCCTCGCATCGCCCGGGTGGGTGTGCGGTGTCTCCTGGGTGTCGTCCCGGTGAATTCCCAGCTGGCACACACGAACCCCGCAGATAATGCACCTGCGTCCCCGACCGGCCGAGAAGGGCAGGACACCGCCGGAAAAAAAGTTGGTTGCGAGTGGAACCGAGGGTGAGGCCCGTAACGTCAAACCCGCTGACAGACCACAAGCACATGCCCACGGTGCACCGCCGTGGACCGATCCGACCATGCGAACCGACGGACAGACGGAAGGAACAAGCGTGAGCACGAAGCCACCTCAGGGGCTCGACGCCGCGTTCGAGGACGACCCCGCCGGCGTCCGCGAACTGCTGCGCGGTCTGCCTGATCCTGGCCCGATGCCTGCCGATGTGTCCGACCGCATCCGCGATGCGCTGGCCCGGGAGTCCGCCGACCGCGCGCCCGGACGTCTGTACTCGCTGCCGATCGACCCCGCCCGGGGCACGGGCGATGGTGTCGACGATGATCCCACCGGCATCCGCGACCTGCTGCGTTCCCAGCCCGACCCCGGGCCGATGCCCCACCACGTGGCCGCGCAGGTGCTCGACAGCTTCCGCGCCGAGTTCGGCGTCAACCAGTCGAGCTTCGACGACGACCCGACCGGCATCCGTGACCTCCTGCGGTCGCAACCCGCCCCGGGGCCGATGCCCGACCACGTCAGCAAGCGCATCATGCACCGGCTCGACCTCGAGCGGGAGGCGGCCGCCGACGCCGACCCGACCGGTACCCGCGACCTCCTGCGTTCCCAGCCCGACCCCGGGCCCATGCCCGACGACGTCGCCGCCCGGGTCACCGCCGCGCTGCGGCACGAGTCCGAGCGTCGCGGTGAGCAGCCATCCAATGTGACCGCGCTGCACAGCCGCGACCGGTCGGCCACGCCGGCCCGCAGCGGCAAACTGCTGCGCTTCGTCGGTGGAGCCGCCGCGGCGGCCGTCGCCGGCGTGATCACGATCGGTGCGTTCCAGTCGCTCGGCTCCGACGACGCCCCGCCGACCCAGGCGGTCACCTCGACCGCGCAGGCGCCGAGCGGCATCGCCGACAAGGTCTACGTCACGAGCACCGACAAGAACTACACCCGGGCCTCGTTGTCGACCGACGCCGGCTCGCTGGCCCGCGCCGACCTCGCCACCGGGCTCGCGCCGGCCGACGCGAACAAGCTCGGCTCGGTCGCCACGAAGGACGGCGCACTGACCTGTGCCGCGGCCATCGGCCAGGAAGTGCTCGACCGGTCGTCGCGGATCACCGTCGACATCGCCCAGTACGAAGGTCGGCCGGCGCTCGTCGTCGTGGCCACAGGTGACGCAAGCTCGACCGTGTGGGTGCTGAACCGCGACTGCGACAAGTCCCAGACGCCCATCGCCGGACCCGCCACCGTCAGCTGACACCCGTCCGTCATGTCGGCTGTCCTGTCACCTGGGTGACGGCCGCCCGTGTCGACCGGTGAACCGATGCCCGCGCGGGAATGTTCGGCACCTACCATCGGTTGTGCAGAACGCCGTCCACACCGATCCGACAGGGGCCCTTCTTCCGTGAGTAACGACCTGGTGCGCAACCTCATCATCGTCGGGTCAGGTCCCGCCGGTTACACCGCGGCGGTGTACGCCGCGCGGGCCAACCTCGAGCCACTGGTCTTCGAGGGTTCGGTCACCGCCGGCGGCGCGCTGATGAACACCACCGAGGTGGAGAACTTCCCCGGATTCCGTGACGGAATCATGGGTCCCGACCTGATGGAGCAGATGCGCGCCCAGGCCGAGCGGTTCGGCGCCGAGTTGGTGCGTGACGACGTCACCGCGATGGAACTTTCCGGCGACATCAAGACCGTCACGGACGGCGAGGGCAATATCCACCGCGCCCACGCGGTGATCCTGGCGATGGGTTCGGCCTACCGTGAGCTGGGGTTGGAGGACGAGAAGCGCCTGTCCGGTCACGGCGTGTCGTGGTGCGCCACCTGCGACGGTGCGTTCTTTCGCGACAAGGACATCGCGGTCGTCGGCGGCGGTGACTCCGCGGTCGAGGAGGCCACCTTCCTCACCCGCTTCGGCAAGACCGTCACGATGATCCACCGCCGCGACGAACTGCGCGCCTCGAAGATCATGGCCGAGCGTGCCGCCGCCAACGACAAGATCTCCTTCGCCTGGAACAGCGAGGTGGTCGGCATCCACGGCGACGCCAAGCTCGAATCGCTCACCCTGCGCGACACCGTCACGGGGGCGACCCGCGACCTGGAGGCCAGCGGCCTGTTCGTCGCGATCGGTCACATCCCGCGCAGTGAGCTGGTCGTCGGCCAGGTCGACCTCGACGGCGAGGGATACGTGCTCACCCAGGGCCGCTCGACCAAGACCAACCTCGAGGGCGTCTTCGCCTGCGGTGACCTGGTCGACCACACCTACCGTCAGGCCATCACCGCCGCCGGTTCCGGCTGCTCCGCCGCGCTCGACGCCGAGCGTTGGCTGGCCGACAAAGTCGGACACTGAACGAACCAATTTCTCTGATCCACAACGACATTCGCTGACAACCCGAATCAAGGAGAAACACATGGGTGCCATCAAGGAGACCACGGACGCCACCTTCGAGGCCGACGTCCTCAAGAACGACAAGCCGGTCATCGTCGACTTCTGGGCGCCCTGGTGCGGCCCGTGCCGCCAGGTCGCCCCGATCCTCGAGGAGCTCGCCAAGGAGCACGACTCGGTCGACATCGTGAAGCTCAACACCGACGACAACCCGAAGATCTCGGCGAAGTACGGCATCACCGGCATCCCGACGATGAACGTCTACGTCGGCGGCGAGGTCGTCAAGACCCTCGTCGGCGCGCTGCCGAAGCCGAAGCTCGTCAAGGAGCTGTCCGACTTCCTCGGCTGACGAACGTAGCTGTCGCCCGCTACCAACAGAGGTCGACAAACGCCGAACGGCGCTGAATCCCAACCGGATTCAGCGCCGTTCTGTTTAGTGTCTCCTTCGGCGTTCGTCCTGCGACTCCTTCGTCGTCGCCAGGATGAGTTGACCTTGGACGTCGGCCTCAGTTGGTGGTCGTCCGGATGCCGAGGGCGTCGAGGATGCGGTGCAGATCGTCCGATCCGGCGAACTCGACCGTGAGCTTGCCGCGGGAGCGACCGGAGGTGATCGTCACCCGAGTTTCGAGCTTGTCCGCAAGCCCGGAGGCGATGTCGTCGTACTCCGGCACGGTGGTGCGCGACGCGCTCGCCCGCTTCGCCTTCTCCTGCTGACCGCCGAGGGAGACGATCTCCTCGGTGCTGCGCACCGACAGACCCTCCGCGACGATGCGCTGGGCAAGCCGCTCCATCGCGGCGGCGTCCGGCAGCGCCAACAGCGCGCGGGCGTGCCCGGCGGACAACACGCCGGCGGCAACCCGGCGCGCCACCAGCGGGGGGAGCTTCAGCAGGCGGATCGTGTTCGAGATCTGCGGGCGGGATCGGCCGATGCGCGAGGCGAGTTCGTCGTGGGTGCAGGAGAAGTCGTCCAGCAACTGCTGGTAGGCGGCAGCCTCCTCCAGCGGGTTCAGCTGGCTGCGGTGCAAGTTCTCCAGCAACGCATCGCGCAGCAGGTCGTCGTCGCCGGTGCTGCGGACGATAGCCGGGATCGCCTCCTTGCCGGCCGCCTTCGAGGCACGCAGTCGGCGCTCACCCATGATGAGTTCGTGGGTGATGTCGCCTTCTGGCTGGGCCAACGGGCGGACGACGATCGGCTGCAGCACACCGATCTCACGGATGCTGTGGGTGAGCTCGGCCAGGTCGTCCTCGTCGAAGACCTCGCGCGGCTGACGCGGGTTCGGGCGGATCGCGGTGACGCGGATCTCGGCGAAACTTGCGCCGGGGACCGCCTTGAGGCTCGGCTCGTCAGCCGCCGGTTCCTCGGTCGTACGGGTCCGTGCGGCCTGGTTTCCCGTGAAACCAGACCCGTAGAACACGTCGGACGGCCGCGCCGTCGCCGTCCCGTCACTCGTCGGAATGAGGGCACCCAACCCTCGACCAAGACCACGCTGCCGCTTGTCACTCATGAGGCACAATTCTACGGGGCACTACGAGATGCCTTCGTCGCGGGCACCTGTGCGGGGCGCGTTCCACGTGAAACAAGTGCCTCGCAGCTGCGTGCCGAGTGGGGCTGGCCCAGTCACACCCGCGGACATGGAACGAGCTCGTTCCACGTGAAACAGGGGACTACGAGCTAGCTGCTGCCAGCTCGGTCGCTGCTTCCAGATAGGACAGCGCACCGGACGACGACGGGTCGTACGTGATGACGGTCTGACCGAAGCTCGGCGCCTCGGAGATACGCACCGACCGGGGGATGCGCGTCTTGAGCACCTGGTTCGGGAAATGCTCGCGCACCTCAGCGGCGACCTGCGCGGACAGGCGGGTGCGGGCGTCGTACATCGTCATCAGGATCGTGCTGACCGCCAACTCGGGGTTGAGGTGCTTACGGATGAGCTCGATGTTGTTGAGCAACTGCGACAAACCCTCGAGCGCGTAGTACTCGCACTGGATCGGGATGAACACCTCGGTCGCCGCCACGAACGCGTTGACGGTCAGCAGGCCGAGGCTCGGCGGGCAGTCGATGAGGATGTAGTCGAAGCGCTCCTCGTCGGCCATCGATTGCAGCTGCGCCGTGATCGCGGTCTTGAGCCGGCTCTCCCGGGCGACGAGCGACACGAGTTCGATCTCGGCGCCGGCGAGGTCGATGGTGGCCGGCGCGCACCACAGGTTCGCGACGTCGGGGCACGCCTGGATGACCTTCGCCAGGGGATCGCCGTCGACCACGACGTCGTAGATGCTCGGCACCTCGGCGTGGTGGTCGATGCCGAGCGCGGTGCTCGCGTTGCCCTGCGGGTCGATGTCGATGACCAGCACGCGTAGGCCCTTCTGGGCGAGCGCGGCGGCGATGTTCACGGTGGTGGTCGTCTTGCCGACGCCACCCTTCTGGTTGGCGACCGTCATGATGCGGGTCGACGCCGGGCGCGCGACCTCGGCCGCCAGCACCTTCGCCCGCCGGGTCGACTGGTCGGCCAGCGCCGCGAGAATCGGTGACTCCTCGGACGCGATCGACGTCGGGGTCTCGTCGACCGCCGGGTGGGCGCCCGCGTCGTCGCCGTCCGTACCGTCCGATTTCCCAGTGCTGTCGGTGCTGTCGGTGCTGTCGGTGCTGTCGGTGCTGTCGGTGCCAGTGGAATCGGTCGCACCGTTGGCAACCGCACCGGCGCTCGACCGCACGTCGCCCCGCACCGCGCTCGAGGCGTCCGCCGGAACGACACCGGGAGACGACGGGGACTGCCAACCGGTCGGGGTCGGGGAGGCGGGCGCACTGCCGCCCGGCCAGCCGGTCGGGATCACACTCGTCTGCACCGTCGTCACCTTCACTTCCGCTTTCGTTCCGGGCGCTGGGATCTGTTCGCGCCGTCCGTGCCGTCTCTGCCGTCCCGGCCCGCCGCACCGGCACCCGGGCGGCCCGCGCGTCCGGGCTTCTTCGCCCGACGTGCGCCCGCACGTCCGGAGGCGGGGCGCACGATGCGCTGTTCGACCGTAACGCTCACGATGGCCGTCGGTGGGTCGACCACCTCGCCGCCGCAGGTGAGCACCTCGATTTGCGCGCCGCCGAGCTTCGCGATCGCGGCGCGGGCCTCGTCGACCTCGTCCTGGGCCGAGCTGCCCTTGAGGGCCAACATCCGCCCGCCCGAACGCAGCAGTGGCAACGACCACTGGGAGAGCGTGTCGAGTCGCGCCACCGCGCGGGAGGTCACGACGTCGACCTCGAGGTCGGTCACCTGTTCCGCGCGCGACCGCACCACGTTCACGTTCGTCAGGCCGAGGTCTTCGCTGACGTTCTCCAGCCAGGTCACCCGGCGTAGCATCGGCTCGACCAGCGTGACGTGCAGATCGGGTCGCGCGATCGCGATCACGAGGCCGGGCAGCCCGGCACCCGAGCCGACGTCGGCCACGTGCGCGTCGGGTTCGATGAGTTCCTGCACACCGACGCAGTTCAACACGTGCCGTTCCCACAGCCGCGGCACCTCACGCGGGCCGATGAGGCCGTGGCTCACTCCGGTGTCGGCGAGGTGCTCGGCGAAGCGCACCATCGTGCCGAAGCGGTCGCCGAGGTACGCCGCGGCCGCCGCCGGGGCGTCCGGCAGCGGCTCGGGAACGCAATCGGAGTGATCCGGTTTCACGTGAATCGTCGGTCTGTGTCGGGTCAGGCCGGCAGGACGACCACGTATCGGCGCGGCTCGGCGCCCTCGGACTCCGAGGACAACCCGGCGGCCAGGACGGCGTCGTGCACCACCTTGCGCTCGAACGCGCTCATCGGCTCCAGCGCCTGCTGCTCACCGGTCTCCTTGGCCTTCGCCACCGCGTCCGTGGCGAGGGCGATCAGCTGCTCACGCTTCTCGGCGCGGTAGCCGGCGATGTCGAGCATGAGCCGGCTGCGGTTGCCGGTCTCCGCCTGCACGGCGAGCCGCGCGAGCTCCTGCAGCGCGTCCAGCACCTTGCCGTCGGTGCCGACCAGACGGCGCGGCACACGACCCTCGTCCGAGTCGACGATCGACACCATCGCGCGGTCACCCTCGACGTCGACGTCGATGTCGCCGTCCAGGTCGGCGATGTCCAGCAGGCTCTCCAGGAAGTCGGCGGCGATCTCGCCCTCGCGCTCCAGCAGGTCGGCTGCGGAGGTCTTCGGAGCGTCCTCGGAGGTGTTCTGTTCAGTCATCTCTGCTCGCATTCTGCAGGTGATCGGCTGCGATCACTGGGTGTCGTTCAGGGAACGGCGGCAACGCGCCCGCGGGCGCGGCCGGCCGGGGTCAGCGCTTGCGACCCTTGGCGTTCTTGCCACGTTTGTTGCTGGACGGCTGCACCCGCTGGCCGCTCGTCTTGCCCGCCTGGGTGCCGGATGCGGTCATCGTGCCGGGGGTGCCGGGGGTCTTGGCGAGGTCGGCGTCGTCCTCGTCGTCGGCATCGCTGTTGAGGCCCGGGATCGTGAGCTTCTTGATCTCCTTGCCCTTGGCGCGGCGACGCTCCTCGAGCGCCTTCTCGGCGTCCGAACCAGGGGTGGGCATGCGGCGGATCACGTAGAACTGCTGGCCCATCGTCCACAGGTTGGTGACCACCCAGTAGATGAGGACACCGATGGGGAAGTTCACACCGGTGATCGCGAAGAAGATCGGCATGAGGTACATGAGGTACTTCTGCTGCTTCGCCATCGGGTTGTCGAGGGCAGCCGCCGGCATGTTGCGGCGCATCAGCTGGTGCTGGGTGATGAACACCGACACCGACATCAGGATGATCATCACGACCGTGAGGATCTTCACCGACAGTTGGTCCGAACCGAGGAAGGTCGAGCTCAGGGACGCGCCGAACAACGTCGACGTCTCGGCCTGGCTGGCGAGTTCCTTGGTCAGCAGACCGATCGGCTCACGCTTGCCGGCCGCCATCTCGTCCAGGTTGTTGAGCACGCGGAACAACGCGAAGAAGAACGGCGACTGCAGCAGGATCGGCATACACGAACTGAACGGGTTGGTGCCCGTGCGCTTGTACAGTTCCATCGTCTCTTCCGTCATCTTCTGACGGGACTCCGGATCCTTCTTGCCCTTGTACTTCTTCTGGATCTTCTGCAGCTCGGGCTGGATGAGCTGCATCCGGCGCGAGCTCTTGATCTGCTTGACGAACAGTGGAATCAGCAGGATTCGCAGCACGACCACGAGACCGGCGATGGACAGCGCCCAGGTCCAGCCGGACTCCGCCCGCATTCCGATGGCGGTGAACAGGTTGTGGAAGCTCACCATCACGAAGGCGACGAACCATTCGAGCGGATAGAGGATTGTGTCGAGCATGATGTCCTTCAGTCAGCGGATGTCATGAAGTATGCGGGACGCCGTCGGCGTTCTTGGTGCGGCGTTCGGGCACGTGGTCGACCCCGCCGGGATTCCAGGGGTTACAACGCCCGAGCCGGCGGATCGTCAGCCAGGTGCCCTTGATCGGACCGAATCGTTGCAATGCAGTGAGCGCGTACTCCGAACAGGAGGGCGTGAACCGGCAACTCGGCGGCAGCAGCGGCGAGATCAGCTTGCGGTAGATGACCACCAGCACGACGAGCGGGAACGACAGCACCTTGTTGACGGCACTCATCGCACACCGGCCAGGGCGCGGGGGATCAGTCGGTCGAGTTCGGCGCCGAGTTCGGCGCTGGTGGCCGACGCCGCGGACGGCTGCGCGCGGACCACGACCAGCGAACCGGGCGGAAACCCGCCGAGTCGGTCACGCATCAGGTGTCGCAGCTTGCGCTGGGTGCGGTTGCGGACCACCGAGTTGCCGACCGCCTTGGACACGACAAAGCCGACACGGCAGTCAGCCGTGTCGGCATCATCAGCGGTCCCGGGGGTGCGCACATGCACGACCAGCAGCCGGCTGCCGGCGCGACCGCTGCCACGCGTCCGCAGGACGGTGGAGAAGTCGGCGCTGGTGCGCATCCGATGCGCGGCCGGCAGCATGAGCGAGCAGCCGGTTCGGCCGGGCGGCTCAGGCCGAGAGCTTCTCGCGGCCCTTGCGGCGACGGTTGGCCAGGATCGAGCGGCCGGCGCGGGTGCGCATACGCAGGCGGAAGCCGTGGGTCTTGGACCGACGGCGGGTGTTCGGCTGGAAGGTGCGCTTGCTCACGTCATTACTCCGTCACATGGTCGGGCCGGGGCCCGGTCTTACTGGCTGGTGTGTGGCATTCGGTCGCACACCGACATGAGTCAGCCATCGCCGGCACCGGCGATGATGGGAACGCCACAAAAGGTCAGTCATCCACGATACGGGCCGGTGGGCGGACGGGTCAAACCGGCGCGACCACGCCCGTCGGGGCGACTGGGAACCCTCCATCCGAGCACCTGTTCGGCCGTCCACCAAGACGACACGCCGACCGGTTCGAGAAAGTGCGACCGCACGGGTTGCGGCGCGGCCGGGGATCTTGTTAGCGTCGGCGCTCCGACCCCGTGTCAGGATCTATTCACAGTCTGTGCATAACCCTGTGGATATCCGTCGTATCATTGGCAGCCGGCCGCACCGGGCCGACGACGTCCGACCTCGTACACGAGCGTTCGGACATCGCCAGACGCCTGACCTGAAGGGGAGTCCTGACCTTGACCGAACCTGAGGTCGACCTGGCCCATGTGTGGCACGCCACCCTGCTGGGACTGGAAGATTCGGGCACACCGGCGAGGGATCGCGCGTTCCTGCGCATCGCCCGTCTGGTCGGCATCGTCGGCGAGACCGCGCTGTTGGCCGTGCCCTACGACCACACGAAGGTCTTCGTCGAGACCACCCTCAACGATCCCGTCTGCAACGCGCTCGCCGCCGAGCTGGGTCACCCCGTCCGGCTGGCAGTGACCGTCGACGGGTCGCTGACCAGCATCGAACCCGACGACGCCGACGACGGCCCCTCGCTGGTCGCGGCCGAGCACGACGACGACCATGTCGGACAGACCGAGTTGCAGGTCACGACCGCGCCGCCGCGTGACCCGATCACCGTCAACCAGCTCGACGACGCTCGCCTCAACCCGCGCTACACCTTCGAGAGCTTCGTCGTCGGGCAGGGCAACCGGTTCGCGTGCGCCGCGGCCCAGGCGGTCGCCGAGACCCCGGCCCGTTCGTACAACCCGCTGTTCGTCTACGGCGAGTCCGGGTTGGGCAAGACCCACCTGTTGCACGCGATCGGCAACTACGTGCGCAGCTACTACCCGCAGTTGCGGGTGCTCTACGTGAACTCCGAGGAGTTCACCAACGACTTCATCAACTCCATCCGCGACGAGGCCGGCCGCTCGTTCCAGAAGCGCTACCGCGACAACGTCGACGTGCTGCTCATCGACGACGTGCAGTTCCTGCAGGGCAAGGAGTCGACGCAGGAGGAGTTCTTCCACACCTTCAACGCGCTGCACAACAGCCAGAAGCAGATCGTGCTGTCGAGCGACCAGCCGCCGAAGAAGCTCAACGGACTCGAGGACCGGTTGCGGTCGCGGTTCGAGTGGGGCCTGACCACCGACGTCACGCCGCCCGACCTGGAGACCCGCATCGCGATCCTGCGGCGCAAGGCCGACTCGGAGAAGATGCAGCTGCCGGCCGACGTGCTCACGCTGATCGCCGACAAGGTGGCCACCAACATCCGTGAACTCGAGGGCGCACTGATCCGCGTCACCGCCTACGCGTCGGTGTCGAAGCAGCCGGTCACCGTCGAGAGCGCCTCGCAGGTGCTCAAGGACCTCATGGTCGGCAATGCCGCAGGTCAGATCACGATTCCGCTGATCATGGACCAGTCGGCGGAGTTCTTCGACGTCACGATCGACGACCTGTGCGGCCCGTCCCGCTCCCGGTCGATGGCCAACGCCCGCCAGATCGCGATGTACCTGTGCCGCGAACTCACCGACGAGTCGTTGCCGCACATCGGCAAGTACTTCGGCGGCCGCGACCACACCACGGTGATGTACGCCGACCGCAAGATCCGCGACCTGATGGGCAGCAAGCCGCACCTGTTCGACCAGATCACCGAGCTCACGTCCCGGGTGCGCCGGGCCGCCAACGAGCTCGGCCGCGGCTGACTCACCCTTCTCCCGTCCCCTCGGGCACCGCGGTTCTCCACACTGTTTTCCACAGCTGGGAGTACTGGCGGGTCACCCTGACGCGCGGTCCAGGGTTGACGACCGCCCAACACGGCGCATCGGACGGGGTGTCACCCGGGAACAATTCACCGGTTCGTCCCCAGCTGTGGATGAATTCGTCCGCAGGGCCCAATGGTCCGACCGGACCTGGTAGGCGTTCATCCACACCCCACCCTGTGGATAACTGCACTTCTCTGTGGAGAACAATGGTGGTTATCCACAGATTCGGACGATCTGGTGTGGACGCACCACATGGATCCACAGGGCGGCGGAGTTCACCGAGCGACTTTCCACAGCGGTTCCGACAGGCTCGGACGGTGGTTGACCTGCGCAGACGGGCGTCATCCACAGAACTCACAACTGCTACTACGAACACCAACTCACTCACCAATATCGATCCGTGCACCGCGAACTGCAGATCGGGTGTGGATGAAGCCGGCGGCGGTCCGGACGGCGTTCGAGTCCGTGGGCCAAAAGCACAAGGGCGGAGGATGCCGGTGGGGGGAGGAACGGCTAGTCTCGCCCTGCGACGATGTGACCGTCGTCTGAGTTGTTCGGCGTGGGGCGTTGACACACGCGCTCCGAGCCGATTCCCCGATCGAAGGAATGACGTGAAGCTGCAGGTCGAACGCGACGTCCTGGCCGAAGCCGTTACCTGGGCCGTCCGTGGCCTGTCGCCGCGCCCGCCGGTGCCGGTGCTGTCCGGTGTGCTGCTGGAGGCCACGCCGGAGGGTCTGACGCTGTCGGCCTTCGACTACGAGGTGTCCGCCAAGGTCACCGTCGCCGCCTCGGTCGACGAGCCCGGCACCGTGCTCGTGCCCGGCAAGCTACTCGGCGACATCTCGCGCTCGCTGAAGAACAAGCCCGTCACCGTCACCGCCGACGGCAACAAGGTCGAGCTCGTCTGCGGCACCAGCCGTTTCGCGCTCCCGCAGATGCCGGTGGCCGACTACCCGACGCTGCCGACCGCCCCCGAGCCGTCCGGCACCATCGAGGGCGACGTGTTCACCACCGCCGTCAATCAGGTCGCGATCGCCGCCGACCGCTCCGACACCCTGCCGATCCTCACCGGTGTGCGGATGGAGATCGAGGGCGAGAAGGTCACCCTGTTGGCGACCGACCGCTACCGCCTCGCGCTGCGCGAGTTCACCTGGAACCCCGCCTCGACCGACGCCGCCCACGTCGCACTGGTGCCGGCCCGCACCCTGCACGACACCGCGCGGGCGCTCGGCGCGTCCGGTTCGGTGAGCCTCGCGGTCGGCACCGCCGCCGGCGGCGAGGGCCTCGTCGGTTTCGAGGCCGGCAAGCGGCAGACCACCACCCGCCTGCTCGACGGCGAGTACCCCAAGGTCACCTCGATCTTCCCGACCAGCGTCGACACCACCGCGGTGATCAGCACCGGCGAGCTCGCCGAAGCGGTCAAGCGTGTGTCGCTGGTCGCCGAACGCAACACCCCCGTCCGGCTGCGGTTCACCGAGGGTCAGGTGACCATCGAGGCCGGCCAGGGCGACGACGCCCAGGCCAGCGAGGCCGTCGAGTCGAGTCTCACCGGGCCCGACATCGACATCGCTTTCAACCCGCAGTTCCTGCTCGACGGCCTCGGCGCCGTCGGCACCGCATTCGTGCGTCTGTCGTTCACCCAGCCCAGCCGTCCGGCCGTGATGTCGGGCCAGGCCGAGCAGGACGGCGACGCCGACGAGAGCTTCCGCTACGTGCTGATGCCGGTGCGTTTCGCCAGCTGATCCCTCCCCCCCCAAGCACCACCTCTCGAAGGAGCCAACGACATGCAGATGGGTCTCATCGGTCTCGGCAAGATGGGCGGCAACATGCGTGATCGCCTCAAGGCCGCCGGTCACGACATCGTCGGCTACGACCGCAACCCCGACATCAGCGACGCGAAGGACCTCGCCGACCTGGTGTCGCGCCTGGACGCCCCCCGCGCGGTGTGGGTGATGGTGCCGGCCGGCGACCCCACCCGCGACACCATCAAGCAGCTCGCCGACCTGCTCGACGAGGGCGACCTCGTGATCGACGGCGGCAACTCCAAGTTCACCGACGACCAGGCCAACGCCGACCTGCTCAAGCAGCAGGGCGTCGAGTTCGTCGACTGCGGTGTCTCCGGCGGCGTCTGGGGCAAGGAGAACGGCTACGGCCTGATGTGCGGCGGCGACGAGAAGAACGTCGAGCGCCTCATGCCGATCTTCGACGCGCTGCGCCCCGAGGGTCCGCGCGAGGAGGGCTGGGTGCACGCCGGCGAGGTCGGTGCCGGTCACTACGCGAAGATGGTGCACAACGGCATCGAGTACGGCCTGATGCACGCCTACGCCGAGGGCTGGGAACTGCTCGAGGCCAAGGACATCGTCAAGGACGTCGAGGGCTGCTTCCGGGCATGGAGCCGCGGCACCGTCGTCCGCTCCTGGTTGCTCGACCTCATGGTGAAGGCCCTCGAGGAGACCCCGCACCTCGAAGGCATCAGCGAATACTCCACCGACTCCGGTGAAGGACGCTGGACGCTGGAGGAAGCCATCAACCTCGCTGTGCCGATGCCGGTGCTCGCCGCCGCGCTGTTCGCCCGGTTCACCTCCCGCCAGGAGAACTCCCCGCAGATGCAGGCCGTCGCCGCGCTGCGTGGACAGTTCGGTGGCCACGAGGTGATGAAGTTCGGTCAGGAGCCGTGGCGCAAGGAGGGCCAGGCCGAGGTCAGCCCGGCCGCCGAGAAGAAGGACACCTCCGGCGAAGCCACCCCGGGTGCGAAGGCCTCCGACAACTGACATCTTCTCGCGGCTCCTTCGGCGTCGGTTGCCACCAGTGGCATTGACAGGCGCAAGCGCTGCCCAGTGAAAGATTGCTGTTGCTGTAGCAGCAGCAATCTTTCACTGGAGCCCGCCGACGGGACTGGGCCTGTTGCGCTTCGACCCGGCCGCGCGTGCCACCTACGATGTGGCGGTGTTCGTCCGCCACCTGTCCCTGGTCGACTTCCGGTCGTACCCGGAGGCCGAGGTCGCGTTGACTCCGGGCATCACGACGTTCGTGGGGCTGAACGGTCAGGGCAAGACCAACCTGGTCGAGGCGATCGGTTACCTCGCGACCCTCGGGTCGCACCGCGTCAGCAACGACGCGCCGCTGGTGCGGGCCGGCGCCGAGCGCGCATACGTGCGGGCGGCGGTCGTCCGTGAAGGGCACGAGCAGCAACTCGAACTCGAGATCAACCCCGGCCGGGCCAACCGGGCCCGCCTCGGGCGCGCCGCGTCGACCCGTCCGCGCGACATCCTGGGCACCATCCGCACGGTGCTGTTCGCCCCCGAGGATCTCGCGCTGGTGAAGGGCGACCCGTCGAACCGGCGACAGTTCCTGGACGAGTTGCTGGTGGCGCGGCAACCGAAATGGGCCGGCGCCCGCAGCGACTACGACAAGATCCTCAAGCAGCGCAACGCCCTGTTGAAGTCGGCCCGCACCGGCCACGACCGGGGCGCGCTCGACGCGACGCTACCGGTGTGGAACGAGCACCTCGCCACCGTCGGGGCCAACCTGACCTACGCCCGGCTGCGGCTGCTGCGCGACCTGCGTCCGTACATCGCCGAGGCGTACGACGAGGTCAGCGCCGGGCAGGGTGATGCGCGGCTGAGCTATCGCAGTTCGTTGCACGTGAAACTCGCCGACGAACTCGCGGCCGGCGAGGTGCCCGAGTTGGACGCCATCACCGCCGGCATGCACGAGACCTTCGCCGAGATGCGCCGCGCCGAGGTGGAGCGCGGCGTCACCCTCGTCGGGCCGCACCGCGACGAGGTGCAACTGCAACTCGGTGACCTGCCCGCGAAGGGTTACGCATCGCACGGAGAGTCGTGGTCGTTCGCGCTCGGCATACGGCTGGCGGCGTTCCAACTGCTGCGGCACGACCTCGGTACCGACCCGGTGCTCGTGCTCGACGACGTGTTCGCCGAGTTGGACGGCGGACGGCGCTCCCGCCTGGCGGCGATGGTTGCCGACGCCGAGCAGGTGTTGATCACGGCGGCGGTCGCCGACGACGTGCCGGTGGCGTTGAGCGGGCGGCGGTTCAACGTGACCCGCGGTCACGTCGCAGCGGACGGCGACGAAGCGGACGCTGTGGATCCCGGGACTGTTGATCGGGACAGTGCCGAAATCGAACCGGTAGACCCTGAGCCCGAACCGGTGCAGCCCGAACCCGTGGAGCCCGAACCCGTGGAGCCCGGACCCCCGGGCCCAGACGCCGACCCCGCGTCCGACCCCGCGTCCGACCGCGCGTCCGACCGCGCGTCCGACCGCGCCGTCGGCGAGTAGTGCCTCGCACCGCCGCCGCAATACGCTGAACCAATGGCCACCGACGACACCGACCCTGCGGACAAGCCCGCAGCGGGAGGTTCGTCGGGGAGCTCGGCGGACGCCAGCGGCGCACAAGCCGATGAGGTCGACTGGCGCATCGCCGCCCGCGAGGCGGTGTCCCGCGCCCGCCGGGCCGCCCGCGACAAGGGTGTGCGCCCCGGCCAGCAGCCCCGCAGGCGTGCGTTCGGCGCCGGCGAACCGCGCCGCGACGACGGCCGTGACCCGGCAACCTTGTCCGACCAGATGGAGCGGTTGCTCGCCGATCGCGGCTGGAAGGTCGACGTCGCGGCGGGTTCGGTGCTCGCGAAATGGCCCGAGATCGTCGGGCCGGAGGTCGCCGCGCACGCGACGGCGACCGGGTTCGAGGACGGCGTGCTCACCGTCCGGGCCGACTCGACCGCCTGGCGCACCCAGCTCGGTTACATGAGTTCGACGATCCTCGGGCAGATCGAGCAGACCATCGGGCCCGACATCGTCGGCGAACTGCGGTTTCTCGGGCCTTCGGCACCGTCCTGGAACAAAGGCCCGCGCAAAGTGCACGGCGGACGGGGCCCGCGCGACACCTACGGGTGACACCTTCTCCGCGTAAACTCGAGCGAATGGACACACGGGGGAACGTCGCCACCCGGCGGCGAACCGAACGGAAAGCAGGGCCTCGACAGTGACCGACCCCGACCAGGGCCGTCGTGACGACACCTTCGACAAGTTCTTCCGCCCGGCGGTCGACGACGAGATCACCGACCCCGGTGTGCCGTCGGGCGCCTACGCCCAGCAGCCCACCCAGCAGGCGCCGAGCGCGCCGGGTGCGCAGTACTTCCAACAGCCCGAGCAGGGCGCGGGTTATGTGCCCGAGCCGCAGTACGAGCCGGAGCCCAAGCGGGAGGGTTCGGTGCTGGTGCCGTTGATGATCCTCGGTGTCTCCCTCGCGGTGCTCGCGGTCGTCGGCTACATGTTCCTCAACGGCAGGCAGGACACCGGCACCCCGAGCAACGCGGCCACGAGCAGCACGTCGTCCGGCGCCGACTCCACGTCGTCCACCCAGGAGGGCTCGAGCAGCACCTCCTCGAGCACGTCGAGCACGACGTCGTCCACCACCTCGAGTTCGAGCACCCCGGTCACCCTCCCGGCCGGCAGCGACACCGGGTGCGGCAACGAGATCTTCTCCACCAGCCCGGACGTCTCGTGTGAATTCGCCGGCTCGGTGGCCGCACAGGCCCGGGCGGTGCAGGCCGGCAGCAGCCAGCAGATCGGCGCCCGCTCGGCCGTCACCGGCAAGCAGTACGTCTTCGACTGCAACCACCCGGACGGCTCGTTCATCACCTGCGTGGGCACCGCGCAGCCCGACGACGGACGCCGTCCGACCGTCTACGTGCTGCCGAACTGACCCCGAACTGACCCCGGACTCACCCCGGACTCACCCCGGACTCACCCAGCCGCGCCCCGCGTCCGGCGAATCGTTCGCAGCGCCGCTGAACCCCCGTCCGACGTATCGGTATTCACAGCGCCCCCTGGCGGCCGCTCCTGTCCACCGTTGAGCGCGTCTGAGCGCGGGTTCTCGCCCGCGGCAAGGTAGAATTTTCAAGGTTTGGGTCAGGTCGATTCGAGGAGCACTGTGACCGACAGTCCGAAGCAGGGCAAAGGCAACGACGACAACGACGGGACGCCCCCCGAGGCGCCCGCCGTTTCGGTGAACGCCGACGGTGAGGTCGTCTACGACGCCTCCGCGATCCAGGTGCTGGAAGGGCTCGAAGCGGTTCGCAAGCGACCCGGCATGTACATCGGTTCGACCGGTGAGCGCGGTCTGCACCACCTCGTGTGGGAGATCGTCGACAACGCGGTCGACGAGGCGCTCGCCGGCCACAACGACCGGGTGCTGGTGACGCTGCGCGCCGACGGCGGCGTCGAGGTCACCGACCACGGACGCGGCATCCCGACCGGCATGAACGACGCCTACGGCATCAGCACGGTCGAGCTCGTGCTCACCCAGTTGCACGCCGGCGGAAAGTTCGGCGGCGGCGGGTACAAGGTGTCCGGTGGTCTGCACGGCGTCGGCTCCTCGGTCGTCAACGCGCTGTCGAGCCGGCTCACCGCGCAGGTGCGCCAGAACGGCCGCGTCCACGAGATGTCGTTCACCCTCGGCGAACCCGACGCGCCGCTGGCAGACGTCCGGGCGATGGAGCCCGACGAGCCGACCGGCACCACCATCACCTTCTGGGCCAGCCCCGAGATCTTCGACACCACGACCTACGACTTCGAGACGATCCGGTCGCGCTTCCAGCAGACCGCGTTCCTCAACAAGGGTCTGACCGTCTCGCTCACCGACGAGCGGGTGCAGGCCGACGACGACGAGGGTCTCGACGACCTGTCCGAGATCGGCGAGGAGTCGTCCGACGCCGACTCGGCCGAGGCGGCCGCCGCGGCGAAGGCGAAGGAGCAGAAGAAGCGCACCGTCACCTACCGCTACGACAACGGTCTGCTCGACTACGTCAAGCACCTCAACTCCTCCAAGCGCAACGAGCCGGTGCACGACGAGATCATCGCGTTCGAGACCGAGGACACCGAGCGCATGCTCTCGGTCGAGGTCGCGATGCAGTGGACCACCGCGTACAGCGAGTCGGTGCACACCTACGCCAACGCGGTGAACACCCATGAGGGCGGCACCCACGAGGAGGGCTTCCGCACCGCGCTCACCTCGCTGGTCAACAACTTCGCCCGCGCGCAGAAGCTGCTGAAGGAGAAGGACGACAACCTCACCGGCGACGACATCCGCGAGGGTCTCACCGCCGTCATCTCGGTGAAGCTCGGCGAACCGCAGTTCGAGGGCCAGACCAAGACCAAGCTCGGCAACTCCGAGGTGAAGGGTTTCGTGCAGGCCGCCGTCCGCGACGAGTTCGAGCACTGGCTGGCCCAGCACCCGAACGAGGGCAAGGCGATCGTGCGCAAGTCGGTGCAGGCCGCCGCCGCCCGGATGGCCGCGCGCAAGGCGCGTGAGGCCACCCGCCGCAAGGGCCTGCTCGACTCCGCCGCGATGCCGGGCAAGCTCAAGGACTGCCAGAGCAACGACCCGACGATCTCCGAGGTCTTCATTGTCGAGGGCGACTCCGCCGGCGGTTCGGCCACCCAGGGGCGCAACCCGCACAACCAGGCCATCCTGCCGATCCGCGGCAAGATCCTGAACGTCGAGAAGGCCCGCATCGACAAGGTGCTCGCCAACAACGAGGTGCAGTCGCTGATCTCGGCGTTCGGCACCGGCATCGGCGAAGAGTTCAACATCGAGAAGGCGCGCTATCACAAGATCGTGCTGATGGCCGACGCCGACGTCGACGGCATGCACATCCGCACGCTGCTGCTGACGCTGCTGTTCCGGTTCATGCGCCCGCTCATCGAGGCCGGTTACGTCTACCTCGCGCAGCCGCCGCTCTACCGCATCAAGTGGAGCAACCACGAGCACGAGTTCGCGTTCTCCGACCGTGAACGCGACGGGTTGATCCAGGCCGGCCAGAGCCAGGGCCGCCGCCTGCCCAAGGACAACCCGGTGCAGCGCTACAAGGGTCTCGGCGAGATGAACTACCACGAGCTGTGGGAGACCACGATGGACCCCGACCAGCGCACGCTGCTGCAGGTCACCCTCGACGACGCGGCCGCGGCCGACGAGATCTTCGCGATCCTCATGGGCGAAGACGTCGAGAGCCGGCGCGGATTCATCCAGCGCAACGCCAAGGACGTCCGCTTCCTCGATATCTGAGCCGCGCGGCCCGCGCGCCGGGCCCGACGCGTCCTGTCGAACACTGACTAGGGAACTACATGACTGAGCAGACCCCGCCGACCACGGACCACATCGACCCGGTCGACCTCAACACCGAGATGCAGCGCAGCTACATCGAATACGCGATGAGCGTGATCGTGAGCCGCGCGCTGCCCGACGTCCGGGACGGTTTGAAGCCGGTGCACCGGCGCATCGTCTACGCGATGTTCGACGGCGGCTACCGCCCCGACCGCGGCTTCAACAAGTGCTCGCGCGTCGTCGGCGACGTGATGGGTCAGTACCACCCGCACGGCGACTCGGCGATCTACGACGCCCTCGTCCGGCTGGTGCAGCCGTGGTCGATGCGTTACCCGCTGGTGCAGGGCCAGGGCAACTTCGGCTCGCCGGGCAACGACGGCGCCGCCGCACCGCGATACACCGAGTGCAAGATGGCGCCGCTGGCGATGGAGCTGGTGCGCGACATCGACGAGAACACCGTCGACTTCGAGCCCAACTACGACGGCAAGACGCTGCAGCCCACCGTGCTGCCGGCCCGCTTCCCCAACCTGCTGGTCAACGGTTCGGCCGGTATCGCCGTCGGAATGGCCACCCAGATCCCGCCGCACAACCTGCGCGAGGTCGCGGCAGTGGCCCAGTGGTACCTCGACAACCCCGAGGTCAGCCGTGAGCAGCTGCTGGAGTACGCGCTCACCCACCTGCCCGGGCCCGACTTCCCGACCGGCGCGCTCATCATGGGGCGCAAGGGCATCGAGGAGGCCTACCGCACCGGCCGCGGCTCGATCATCATGCGGGCCGTCGTCAACGTCGAGGAGATCCAGGGCCGGCAGTGCCTGGTGGTCACCGAGCTGCCCTACCAGGTCAACCCCGACGCGCTCGCCGAGAAGATCGCGCTGCTGGTCAAGGACGGCAAGATCGGCGGCATTGCCGACCTGCGCGACGAGACCTCGGGTCGCACCGGTCAACGCCTCGTGATCGTGCTCAAGCGCGATGCCGTGGCGAAGGTCGTGCTCAACAACCTCTACAAGCACACCCAGCTGCAGACCAACTTCGGCGCCAACATGGTGGCCCTGGTCGACGGTGTGCCGCGCACCCTGCCGATCTCGGCGTTCGTGCGGCACTGGGTCGAGCACCAGGTCGACGTCATCGTGCGGCGCACCAAGCACCGCCTGGCGGAGGCCGAGAAGCGCATCCACATCCTGCGCGGTTTCCTCAAGGCCCTCGACATGCTGGACGAGGTCATCGCGCTCATCCGCCGGTCGGCGTCCGCCGACGCGGCCCGGGTCGGCTTGATGGAGTTGCTCGACGTCGACGACGAGCAGGCCCGAGCGATCCTGGGCATGCAGTTGCGCCAGCTGGCCGCCCTTGAGCGGCAGCGCATCATCGACGAACACGATGAGCTGCAGGTCAAGATCGACGACTACAACGACATCCTCGCCAAGCCGGAGCGGCAGCGGCAGATCATCAAGGACGAGCTCGGCGAGATCGTCGACAAGTACGGCGACGACCGCCGTACGCAGATCGTGCCCTTCGACGGTGACATGTCGATGGAAGACCTCATCCCGCAGGAAGACGTCGTCGTCACCATCACCCGCGGCGGCTACGCCAAGCGCACGAAGGTGAGCGAGTACCGCGCGCAGCGGCGCGGTGGCAAGGGCGTGCGCGGGGCCAACCTGCGCGGCGACGACGTGGTCGACAGCTTCTTCGTCACCTCCACCCACCACTGGTTGCTGTTCTTCACCAACACCGGACGCGTCTACCGCGCCAAGGCCTACGAACTGCCGGAGGGCAGCCGCGACGCGAAGGGTCAGCACGTCGCGAACCTGCTGGCCTTCCAGCCGGGCGAGAAGATCGCCGGTGTCATGGCGCTCACCGACTACGACGCCGCCGAGTACCTCGTGCTCGCCACCCGCAAGGGCCTGGTGAAGAAGACCCGCCTCACCGAGTACGACTCGCCGCGCTCCGGCGGTCTCATCGCGGTCAACCTGCGTGACGGCGACGAACTGGTGGGCGCCGGGCTGTGCTCCCGCGCGGACGACATCCTGATGGTGTCGCGCAAGGGTCAGTCGGTGCGCTTCCACGCCACCGACGACACGCTGCGTCCGATGGGCCGGTCCACCTCCGGTGTCACCGGCATGAAGTTCCGCGACGGCGACGACCTGCTCGCTATCGCGGTCGTCGAGGAGGGCACCGACCCCGACCTGTTCGTGGTGTTCGCCAATGGTCTGGCCAAGCGCACCGCCGCGTCGGAGTACCCGGTGAAGGGTCGAGCGACCCTCGGTGTGAAGGTCGCCGCGATCTCCGAGCGCGGTGGCGACCTGGTCGGCGCGCTGACCGTCGACGAGGGCGACGAGGTCATGGTCGTCATGGAGAAGGGCAAGATCGTCCGCTCCCGGGTGGCCGAGGTGCGCCGCACCGGACGCTCGACCCAGGGTGTGCAGTTCGCCACACCCGACAAGGGTGATGCGATCGTTGCCGTTGCGCGGAACGTCGAAAGTGACGAGGTCGATGAGGAAGTTGTAGGTTCGACCGAGCCGGGCGCAGACGATTCTGCCGCGGCGACGACCGAAGCACTCCCCACCGAAACAGCCGCCGACGAGACCTCCGACGCCGTGACCGATCGTTCGACCGACGATGCGACCGGTGACGCGCAGGTGGAGTCCTCGGATGACGCGACCGAGACCCCGACCGACGAACCTGGAGGCCAGGAGTGAGCACCCCCACCGGCAGCGGCAAGAGCCAGGCGGAGGCGGCCAAGCTGCCCGCCGGCGCTTCCCGTCCGGCCAACCGACCCAGCACCTCGGGTCAGCGGCGTCCGGCACCCGCCGGTGCGGCACGCCGTCCGGCAACCGGGCAGCGCCCTGCAGCCCGCCCCGGGCAGCGTCCGGCCCGGGCGACCCCACGCCGGGTGCGGCTCACCGTCTCCCGGGTCGACCCGTTCTCGGTGTTCAAGGTCAGCTTCCTGCTGTCCGTCGCCATCGGCATCGCGACCGTGGTCATGGTCGGTGTGCTGTGGACGGTGCTGGCCGGCATGGGCGTCTTCGACAACCTCAACGAGTTGCTGCGCACGCTCGACCGTGAGGGATCCAACTTCAATCTGATGGACTACATCGGCTTCGGCAAGGTGTTGTCTCTGTCAGTATTGATCGGGGTGATCGACGTCATCCTGATGACGGCGATCGCGACACTGATGGCGTTCTTGTACAACATTTGTGCCTCCCTGGTCGGCGGTTTGCAGCTCACGCTGACGGACGACTAGGCCCGTTTTGGTGCCCCGTGCCTGCATGGGGTAATCTCGTTCGGCGTTGCCCCTTGGGGCGGCCGTCGAACGGCGGACGGGCCTATAGCTCAGTCGGTTAGAGCGCTTCCCTGATAAGGAAGAGGTCACAGGTTCAAGTCCTGTTAGGCCCACCACCGGTTCGAACAACACTCGAGGAGTGAGTATGAAGAAGGCACTGATGGTCGTTGCTGCAGCCGGCGCTGCCGCGTTCGCGAGCCAGAAGTACAAGCAGGGCAAGGTCGGTAAGGACATGTGGTCCAAGGCTTCCGACAAGCCCGGCGAGAAGAGCTTCGACGCCACTGGCACCGCCAGCTGATCGTCCCCGGGCCACTCGTCACGGGTGGCCCACCCCGGGGGTATGGCGCAATTGGTAGCGCACCTGCTTTGCAAGCAGGGGGTTAGGGGTTCGAGTCCCCTTACCTCCACCACGTTCTGAGAGGGACCGACGCGCGTCGTCGGTCCCTCTCGGCGTCTCCGGGCTGCGAGCGGTCCGAGCAGCTCCGAGCAGTTCCAAGCGGCTCCGAGGGTTCTCCAGTGAAAGATTGCTGCTGCCCTGACAGCAGCAATCTTTCACTGGAGCCCGCCACCGTGCGTTCAGGCCCGAGAGTTCGGGCTCGACGACGCACCGGCCACACCATCGGTCAGGAGTGAGTGAAAGAGCCTCAGATGTTGTCGCCCCCGGTGTCCTGCAGGGTCGTCGCGTCCCCGCCGTCGCCGAACTGCCAGCCCGCCACGGCCGGGATGTCCTCGCCGTGTTCGTACGCGTAGGCGCGGGCGTCGAGCCGCGCGTCCTGCATCTCCTGCCGCAACCCGGCGGCCCGTGCTGCGAGGCCGGGCACGCGGTCGATCACGTCGATCACCAGGTGGTAGCGGTCGAGGTCGTTGAGCATCACCATGTCGAACGGCGTGGTGGTGGTGCCCTCCTCCTTGTAGCCGCGCACGTGCAGGTTGGCGTGACCGGTGCGCCGGTAGGTCAGCCGGTGGATCAGGGTCGGATAGCCGTGGTAGGCGAAGACGATCGGACGATCGGTGGTGAAGATCGCGTCGAACTCCTTGTCCGACAACCCGTGCGGGTGCTCCCGTTCGTCCTGCAACCGCATCAGGTCGACCACGTTCACGACCCGCACCTTGAGGTCGGGCACCCGTTCGCGCAGGATCGCCGCGGCCGCGATGATCTCGACGGTGGGGATGTCGCCGGCGCAGCCGAGCACGACGTCGGGTTGCTCGCCCTCGGCCTCGGTCCCGGCCCAGTCCCAGATGCCGAGGCCGCGAGCGCAGTGCCGCACCGCGTCGTCCATCGACAACCACTGCGGCCCGGGCTGCTTGCCGGCCACGACCACGTTCACGTACTGCGTGGTGCGCAGCACGTGGTCGAAGGTCGACAGCAGGGTGTTCGCGTCCGGCGGCAGGTAGACCCGGATGATGTCGGCCTTCTTGTTGACGACGTGGTCGATGAAGCCGGGGTCCTGGTGGCTGAAACCGTTGTGGTCCTGCCGCCACACGTGCGAGCTGAGCAGGTAGTTGAGCGAGGCGATCGGACGCCGCCAGGCGATGTGGTCGGTGACCTTCAGCCACTTGGCGTGCTGGTTGAACATCGAATCGACGATGTGGATGAACGCCTCGTACGACGACATCAGCCCGTGCCGTCCAGTGAGCAGGTAGCCCTCGAGCCAGCCCTGGCACTGGTGCTCCGACAGCATCTCGGCGACCTTGCCGACGCGCGCCATCGGGTCGCCCTCGTCGTTGGGTTCGTACCCGGCGAGCCACTGCTTGTCGGTCACCTCGTACAGCGCCTGCAGCCGGTTCGAGGCGGTCTCGTCGGGCCCGAACACCCGGAAATTCTCCGGGTTCTGACGCATCACCTCGGTCAGCCACTGGCCGAGCACCTTCGTGGCCTCGGCGATCGTCACGCCTGGTTCGGTGACCTCGACGCCGTGCTGACGGAAGTCGGGCAACCGCAGGTCGACCCGCAACAACCCGCCGTTGGCGTACGGCGTCGCACCCATCCGCAACTCACCGGACGGCGCGAGCGCGGTGATCTCGGGGTCGATCGCCCCCGCCTCGTCGAACAGTTCGTCGACCGCGTAGCTGCGCAGCCACGCGTCGAGGTCGTGCAGGTGCTCGTCGGTGTCGCGGGCGTTGGCCAGCGGCACCTGGTGGCTGCGCCAACTGCCCTCGGTGACCTGTCCGTCGATCGTCTTTGGACCCGTCCACCCCTTCGGGGTGCGGAACACGATCATCGGCCAGCGCGGCCGCTCCGCGTCGTCGGCGCCCTGCTCGGCGGCGGTCTGCTTGATGCGGGCGAGGTGGTCGAACACCTCGTCGAGCAACTGGGCGAACCGCGCGTGGATCGACTCGTGCGACTCGTCGTCGAACCCGGCGACGAAGATGTACGGCGTGTGCCCGTAGCCGCGCATCAATGCGTCGAGTTCGTCGTCGTCGATGCGGGCGAGCACGGTCGGGTTGGCGATCTTGTACCCGTTGAGGTGCAGCACCGGCAGCACCACGCCGTCCGTCACCGGGTTGACGAACTTGTTGCCGTGCCAGCTGGTCGCCAGCGGGCCGGTCTCGGCCTCACCGTCGCCGACCACCGTGAACGCGAGCAGGTCGGGGTTGTCGAACACCGCGCCGTACGCGTGGCTGAGCGAGTAGCCGAGCTCGCCGCCCTCGTGGATCGACCCGGGCGTCTCCGGCGCGACGTGCGAGGGGATGCCGCCGGGAAAACTGAACTGCTTGAACAGTTTCTGCAGGCCCTCGTCGTCGTGCCCGATGTGCGGGTAGACCTCGGTGTAAGTGCCTTCGAGGTAGGTGTTGGCGACCATGCCCGGCCCGCCGTGTCCCGGCCCGGTGATGAAGACGGTCGGCCGCTGCCGGTCGCGCACCACCCGGTTGAGGTGGGCGTAGAGGAAGTTGAGTCCGGGCGTCGTGCCCCAGTGTCCGAGCAGCCGCGGCTTCACGTGGTCGCGGGTCAGCGGGGTGCGCAGCAACGGGTTGTCGAGCAGGTAGATCTGACCCACCGACAGGTAGTTCGCGGCGCGCCACCAGCGATCGATGCGGCCGAGGTCGTCGGCCGAAACCTCTGCGTCGGCGGTGGTCCAGGGGTGGTTCGAATCGGTCATCGCGGCAAGATCCTTTCGCGTGCCTTCGTCGACACCTACAAGACGGCGTCACCGTCACCCTAGCCCCGGTCTTTCATGAGGTCGTGATCGACGGTGTTGCTACGTGAGTTCGCTCGGTGATGGTCCGTGGGGATGACGAGGTGCCGGCTGGCGCTGCCGGTCTGCGGTTCTCCGGGTGGTGATCTCGTGGGCGGACGGGTTGGGTCAGGCTGGCCACGGGATGGCGGCGATGTTCGCGAAGACCGCGACGATTGCGGCCGCCCAGGGCCACGTTTCAGCGATCTTCAACCGTCGTCGTCGCTGACCGTGGATGAGCCGGGCGGGGACGTGAAGAAGCCTGTACCGCAACGCTTTCGGTTCGCATGTAGCCAGGACCTCGGCGTCGGCGGTGAACGCGATCAGGCGGGTCCAGGCGACCAGATCCGCCGCGATCATGGTCAACGTCAACCACGCGCTGTTGATGCCGAACTCACGCGAGGGGAACCGACCCAGGCCCGTGTCCTTGGCGTGCCGGATCCGGTCCTCGACCCGGGCATGAGCCCGGTGCCGCGCTTCGAGGAGCGCGAGCTGCCCGGTGCTGGTGTTGGTGACGAAGGCTTGGTAGCGCCACCCGTCGGTCTCCTCGAACAGCGACAGCTGCGCACCGGGATGCGGCCGTTCACGGCGCACGATCACCCGCATCCCGGCCGGCCAACCGCTCAGGTCCAGCAGCCCGGTCAGTTCGGCGACGTCACCACCCTCGCGCACCCCGCCGTCCGCGTTCGTCGCGGGCGACCACACCTGCTGCGGGACCAGCCTGATCGCGTCGCGGATCTTCTCGGTGACCGCGAATCCGATCGAGTACTCCAGGCTGCGGCCACGGATCTGACCTTGTTCGGTGAGCCAGTCCAGCAGCCCATGGGATGCGCCCGCACCATCGGAACGGATCAACAGCTTCTTACGGTGGGTGCCGGGGATCTGGGCCATCGCCTCGGTCAGGACCTCGATGTGATCGGCTGTCGTGTTCGACCCGGCGTTCCCGGCCCGTAGTTTCGCCGCGAGGAACTCGCTGGTGTTGTCGCACCATACGCCGAGCGGGTGGAACCCGAAGGTCCGTTTGAACGTGGCCGCAGCGTTCTGTTTCTCGGAGTGGGTGATCACGATCGTGGCGTCCACGTCGAGCACGACGGTGGCACCGAGATCGGTCCCGGCGACCTGGCTTGCGGGCACCCCACCAGGCAGGTGGGCCCACACGTGGCGGCGGGTGCGTGCCCGCGCGATGGCGATCTTCTTCAGCCGACCGGGCGTGACTTCGTCCAAGGTGCGCCACACCGTCGGTGGCGAGGCGACCGGACCGAGCACGCACGACTGGTGACGCAGCACGTCGATGTCGGCGATCGCCTCACCACCATCAGCGATCATCACCGCGACATCGACCAGGACCCGGCCACGGTCGTGGACCGGGGTGAACGAGTGGCGCGCCATCGCTGCGGCGAGACCACCCGTCAGGCCGGTTCGGTCGGCCAACAGACGAAGTCCGACACTCCCCGCGTGGGCCACCACGCCGACACCATCACCGGACACGGACAACCCACTGGACCACAAAGTACGCTTCACCTACGGAGTGCCTTCCAAGCTGAAGATCTTGAACCGTCGCAAGTCCAAGTTTCCCCTGCTGGGCAGGCACTTCCGTGTTTCTACGCGCCGATCACTCCGCGGCACCGTGAACGATCCGGGCTAGGGCGGCTGCCTGCTCACCGGCCAGCAATACACACCTGATGTTCACCGGCCGCCGAGGGGACGCCGTGCACCGCGTTCCCCCCGTGTCAACGCGTACTCTCGATAGGGAATACCCCCGGAGGGTATATAGTTGAGACCGTTGAACGTCCCCGTGAGAAGGAGAACGAGATGGCTGCGAACACTTACCAGGTGACCGGGATGACCTGTGGGCACTGCGAGATGTCGGTGCGTGAGGAAGTCGGCGAGATCGCCGGCGTCGAGGGCGTCGAGGTCAGCCACGAGACCGGCAAGCTCGTCGTCACCTCCGCCCAGGAGATCGACGACGCCGCCGTGCTGGCCGCGGTCGAGGAGGCCGGCTACTCGGCGGTGCGGGCCTGATGAACGCGGGCGCTCGGATCGGTCTCTACCTGGCCGCACTCGTACTGGTCTTCGGTGCCGCCTTCGGGATCGCCCGCGCCGTCGTGCCGCAGAGTGTGGTCACCGACTGGCAGCAACGCAGCGAGCCGATGGTGACCCACACCGAGACCGACTCGCCGGCCGCGCCCACCACCCACCCGACTTCGCATTGAGAGAAGGCAGCACCGTGAGCACCGCAACCCCGACCACCGGGGGAGCCGACGTCGAACTCGAGATCGGCGGCATGACCTGTGCGTCGTGCGCCAACCGCATCGAGCGCAAGCTCAACAAGCTCGACGGCGTCGTCGCCTCGGTCAACTACGCCACCGAGAAGGCGAGGGTCGTCGTCCCCGCGGGCTACGACCCGCAGCAGCTGATCGCCGAGGTCGAGAAGACCGGCTACACCGCGGCCCTTCCTGCGCCCAAGCGTGACACGAACACCGCTGCGCCACAGGAAGATCCGGAACTCACCTCGCTGCGCCAGCGGCTCATCGGCGCGGCCGTGCTGAGCATCCCGGTGATCGCGATGGCGATGATTCCTGCGTTGCAGTTCACCTACTGGCAGTGGGCCTCGCTCACCCTCGCCGCACCGGTGATCGTCTGGGCGGCCTGGCCGTTCCACAAGGCGGCCTTCACCAACCTGCGGCACGGCGCCGCGACGATGGACACGCTCATCTCGATGGGCACCCTCGCCGCCTTCGGCTGGTCGCTCTACGCGCTGTTCTTCGGCAGTGCCGGTGTGCCCGGCATGACCCACGCCTTCGAACTCACCATCGCGCCGTCCGACGGGGCCTCGAACATCTACCTCGAGGTCGCCGCCGGCGTCACTACGTTCATCCTCGCCGGCCGCTACTTCGAGAAGCGGTCGAAGCGTCAGGCCGGCGCCGCGCTTCGCGCGTTGCTCGAACTCGGGTCGAAGGACGTCTCGGTGCTGCGCGGTGTCGGCGATTCCCGCACCGAGGTGAAGATCCCGGTGGAGGAGCTGCGGGTCGGCGACGAGTTCGTGGTGCGGCCGGGGGAGAAGATCGCGACCGACGGCGTGGTGGTCAGTGGCACCTCGGCGGTCGACGCGTCGATGCTCACCGGCGAGTCGGTGCCGGTCGAGGTCGGTGAGACGGACGCTGTCACCGGCGCCACCGTCAACGTCGGCGGACGCCTGGTGGTGCGGGCGACCCGCGTGGGCTCCGACACCCAGCTGGCCCAGATGGCCAAGCTGGTCGAGGACGCCCAGACCGGCAAGGCCGAGGTGCAGCGGCTCGCCGACCGCATCTCCGGGGTGTTCGTGCCGATCGTCATCGCGATCGCCGTCGCCACCCTGGGTGCGTGGCTGGGGGCCGGGTTCCCGGCGTCCGCCGCCTTCACCGCTGCCGTCGCGGTGCTCGTCATCGCCTGCCCGTGCGCCCTCGGACTCGCCACTCCCACAGCGTTGTTGGTGGGCACCGGACGCGGCGCGCAGACCGGCATCCTGATCAAGGGCCCGGAGGTGTTGGAGTCGACCCGCAAGGTCGACACGATCGTGCTCGACAAGACCGGCACCGTGACGACCGGCCGGATGAGCCTCGTCGACGCGATCGCCGAGCAGGGCACCGACCGAACTGACCTGTTGCGGCTGGCCGGTGCGCTCGAGCACTCCTCGGAGCACCCGATCGCCCAGGCCGTCGCCAAGGGCGCCGCCGCCGAGGTCGGCGAGCTGCCCACCCCGGAAGACTTCGCGAACCTCGAGGGCAAGGGCGTGCAGGGCGTCGTCGACGGGCACGCGGTCGTGGTCGGGCGCGAGTCTTTGCTGGCCGACTGGTCGCAGCATCTCTCATCCGAGCTCGTGGCCCGCAAGCTCGCCGAGGAGCAGGCCGGGCGCACCGTCGTCGTGGCCGGTTGGGACGGCGCGGCCCGTGGCATCCTGGTGGTCGCCGACACGGTGAAACCGACCAGCGCACAAGCGATTTCGGAGCTCAAGGCCCTCGGCCTCACGCCCGTGTTGCTCACCGGCGACAACGAGGCCGTCGCCCGACAGATCGGCGCTGAGGTCGGCATCGACAAGGTGATCGCCGAGGTGCTGCCCAAAGACAAGGTCGATGTCGTGGCCGGCCTGCAGGGCGAAGGCAAGGTCGTCGCGATGGTGGGTGACGGCGTCAACGACGCCCCGGCGCTGGCGCAGGCCGACCTCGGCTTGGCGATGGGCACCGGCACCGACGTCGCGATCGAGGCGTCCGACATCACGCTCGTGCGCGGTGATCTGCGCAGCGCGGGCGACGCAATCCGGTTGTCGCGCAAGACACTCGCCACGATCAAGACCAACCTGTTCTGGGCATTCGCCTACAACGTCGCGGCGATACCGCTGGCGGCTCTCGGCATGCTCAACCCGATGCTCGCCGGCGCGGCGATGGCCTTCTCCAGCGTGTTCGTCGTGGGTAACAGCCTGCGGCTGCGGGGGTTCAAGGCACTCGCCGACCAGGAAAGGACGACCCGATGACCACCAGCGACGACACCACGCGATCCGTCGAGCACGTCGAACCTGTCGAGCCCGATGAGGAGGCGCAGCACGAGCACCACCACGGTTACATCGCCGACAAGGACGCCTACCTGCGCCGGATGAAGCGCATCGAGGGCCAGGCCCGCGGCATCGCGAAGATGATCGACGAGGAGAAGTACTGCATCGACATCCTCACCCAGGTCAGCGCGCTCACCCGTGCGTTGCAGGGCGTCGCGACGGGGCTGCTCGAAGACCACCTGTCGCACTGCGTGGTCGACGCCGCCCGGATGGGCGACGAGGAGGCTCGGGTGAAGATCAAGGAAGCGACCGACGCGATCAACCGGCTCGTCCGCTCCTGACACCCGTCTCCAATACCCGCAAACGCTGCGCTTACGTGCACGCGCTGCTGTTGCAACAGCAGCGGGTGCCGGCAAGCGCAGGGTTTGCGGGTATTCGGCCTAGCGCCAGGACTGCCAGGACGGCTTGTTGGCCCAGGTGTGGCGGTACTCGTCGGCGAGCCGCAGCTTGGCCGCGGCCTGCTCGTCGACGATCACCGTCGCCTTCTCGTGGAACTGCAGCACCGACCCCGGGCAGCTCGCGGTGACGGGCCCTTCGACGACGGCCGCGATCGCGTCGGCCTTGCTTGCGCCCTGGGCGACCAGCACCACCTCGCGGGCGGCCATGATCGTGCCGAGGCCCTGGGTGAGGCAGTGGGTCGGCACCTGCTCGGGGGAGTCGAAGAAGCGCGCGTTGTCGGCGCGGGTGCGTTCGGCGAGGGTTTTGATGCGGGTGCGGCTCGACAGCGACGAACCCGGCTCGTTGAACCCGATGTGCCCGTTGGCGCCGACCCCGAGGATCTGCACGTCGACCCCGCCCGCTGCAGCGATCGCGCGCTCGTAGTCGGCGCAGGCGGCCGGCACGTCGGCGGCGTTGCCGTCGGGCAGCCGCACGCGGGACGGGTCGAGCCGCAGGGGTTCGGTCACCGTCCGGGCGATGACCGACGCATACGACTCGGGGTGGCCGGGCGGCAGACCGACGTACTCGTCGAGGGCGAAGGCCGACGCGGCGGACAGGTCGAGGTCGCCGGCGGCGACCGCGGCGGCGAGGTGTTCGTAGAGCGACAGCGGCGACGAACCGGTGGCCACACCGAGCACCACCGAGGGGCCGACGTCCCGGCACACCCGGGCCACCTTGGCCGCGGCCAGTTCACCGACGACCGCGGCCGACGGGCAGATCACGACCTCCATCAGGCGATCGCTTCCTCGGCGGGCACAGCGGGGTTGGCCTTGTCGAGCACCCGCATCAGCGGGGCGTAGTGGCCGACGACGGCGGCGCGATACCCGTCCAGGTCGCCCGCGACCGCGCGCTCGAGCAACGTCACGTGCGCCTTGGCGGTGTCCTCGATGTCGCGGGTCGTCGGCAGTCCGAGCTTGGGGGTGATCGTGGAGTGGATCTCCCACAGCGCACCGACCATCTGCCCGAACAACTGGTTGTCCTGCAGCGCGGCCAGGCCGACGTGGAAGGCGCAGTCGGCTTCGGCGAAGCTCTCGCCGCGGGCCGCCGCGGCGACCATCGTCCGGGTGAGCTCGCGCAGTTCGGGGGCGTCGCGTCCGGCGAGCCGTTCGACGACGGTCTCGGCCATCGCCAGGTCGAGGCTGGTGCGCATCTCGACCACTTCGCGCACGGTGCGGTAGTCGTCGCCCGGCGACATCACCCCGCGGAACACCAGGGCCTCGACCAACGGACGCAGCGACACGCCGCCGACGAAGGTGCCGTGTCCGTGCCGCACCTCGAGGATGTCGAGCGCGACGAGGGTGCGCACCGCCTCGCGCACGCTGGAGCGCGACACGCCGAGCAGGTCGACCAGCTCGTTCTCGGTGGGCATGGGATCACCCGGTCGCAGGTGCCGGTCGAGGATCAGCTGCTTGATCGCGCTGGTGACGGTGGGCGTCTCTGGACGTGGCATGGGTCGATCGTCCTTCGTCGGAGGAGGTTCGTGGAGCATTTCTCGGTATGTCGGACGGGGGTGGGGCTTGCAGCGGGGTGTGACGTGTCTTACTCTACCAAGACATCGGACATCTGACATCAGACAGATTTGGAGAAGCCATGGATTTCATGACTCCCGCAGCGCAGCCCACGCGGCGCAGCTTCCTCGGCCTCGTCGGCGCCATGAGCGCGGCGGCCGCGCTCACCAGCACGCTCGCGGCCTGTGGCACCAAGCCGGAAGACCGCACGTCGTCCGGCGGGTCGCCGTCGTCGGCCAACGCGTCCGGCACCATCACCGCAGGTATCTCCTACGAGCTCGGCACCAACGGGTTCGACCCGATGACCACGACCGCTGCGCTCACCGTCGCCGCCAACTGGCACACCATGGAGGGCCTCACCGAGATCAGCCCGGTGGGCAAGCGCGAGGTCTTCCCGGCCCTCGGTTCGGCCCTGCCGAAGAAGGTCGACGACAAGACCTACGAGGTCACCCTGCGCGACGGTGCGAAGTTCCACGACGGCAGCGACGTCACCACCGACGACGTCGTCTACAGCTTCGAGCGCGTGCTCGACCCGAAGACCGAGTCGCTCTACTCGACCTTCATCGCCTTCCTCGACAAGGTGACCAAGAAGGACGCGAAGACCGTCACCATCTCGCTGAAGTACCCCTTCACGCTGGTCGCCGAGCGCATCGCCGTCGTCAAGATCGTGCCGAAGGCCGCCGCCAGCAAGGACCCGAAGGCGTTCGACGCCAACCCGGTCGGCACCGGTCCGTACAAGATGACCGACAACTCCTCGACCTCCAAGCAGATCGTCTTCGAGCGCTTCGACGGTTACACCGGCCAGCACCCGGCCAAGGCCGCGAAGATGATCTGGAAGGTCATGCCCGACGACTCGACGCGTCAGAACGCGTTGACCTCCAAGGCGATCCAGGCCATGGACCTCGTGCCCGACCTGTCGGTCAAGTCGCTCGAGTCGACCTCGAAGGTCGAAGCGGTGCAGGGCTTCGCGCTGCTGTTCGCGATGTTCAACTGCGGCTCCAAGCCGTTCGACGACGTCCGCAACCGCCAGGCGATCATGTACGCGATCGACATGAACAAGGTCGTCGACACCGCCTACCTCGGCAACGCCACCCCGGCCACCTCCTTCGTGCAGGAGAGCCACCCGGCGTACAAGAAGGCGAAGGTCGTCTACACCTACGACCAGGCCAAGGCGAAGGAGCTGCTCGGCCAGACCGGTCTGAAGAAGATCCGGATGCTGTGCACCGACCACGCCTGGGTCAAGAAGGCGACGCCGATCATCAAGGAGTCGCTGGAGGCCGCCGGCCTGACCGTGGAGTTCGACCAGAAGAAGTCGGCCGACGTCTACAACACCATCGACGGCAAGCCGGCCGCGTACGACATGGTCATCGCCCCCGGTGACCCGTCGGTGTTCGGTTCGGATGCCGACCTGCTGATGCGCTGGTGGTACGCCGCCGACACCTGGACCGACCGGCGCATGCACTGGAAGGGTTCGTCCTCCTACAAGCAGGTGCAGACCCTGCTCGACGCCGCCGCCAAGCTCGACGGTGAGCCGCAGAAGGCCAAGTGGGGCGAGCTGTTCGACGTGATCTCGCAGAACATCCCGCTGTACCCACTGTTCCACCGCAAGGCGACCACCGCTTGGGACGACGCGTCTCTGCCCGGCTTCGCACCGATCGCGTTGACCGGACTGTCCTTCGTGGACGTCGGTTCGACGAAGTGATTTACCGGAGCCCGGCGCCGTTCCCCCACGGCGTCGGGCTCCCCACCCGAGGAGCTTTTCTGTGACCACCCTTGTGCGTCTCATCGGACGCCGGTTGCTCGCCTTCCCGATCATGGTGCTGGGCGTGACATTGCTGGTGTTCGTGGTGATGTCGTTCTCTCCGGCCGACCCGGCCCGACTCGCACTCGGTGAGTCGGCGTCGCCCGAGGCACTGGCGAAGTACCGCGAGGTGAACGGCCTCAACGACCCGTTGATCGTGCGCTACTTCTCCTTCCTGGGTGGTCTGTTGCACGGCGACATGGGCACCAGCGCCGGTAACGTCCCGGTGACCGAGTTCATCAAGAAGGCGTTCCCGATCACCTTGCAGTTGACCTTTCTCGGGTTGATAATCGCGGTCGTCATCGCGCTGGTGCTGGGCGTGGTCGCCGCCCTCTACCGCGACCGCTGGCCCGACCAGGTGATCCGCGTGCTGTCGATCGCGGGCCTGGCGACGCCGTCCTTCTGGCTGGCGATCCTGCTGATCCAGTGGCTGTCGACCGTGCCCGGAGGCGCCGGTCTCTACCCGGCCGTGGTGTCGGAGTGGGTGCCCTTCTCGCAAGACCCCGGCATCTGGCTGAACAACATCACCCTCCCCGCGGTGGCGCTCGCGGTGCCGGTGGCCGGCTCGCTCACCCGCGTCGTCCGCACCTCGATGGTGGAGGAGTTGGACAAGGACTACGTGCGCACCGCGATCGGCGCCGGCATCCCCAAGCGCGTGGTGGTCGGACGCAACGTGTTGCGCAACGCGCTGGTCACCCCGATCACCGTGCTCGGTCTGCGCGTCGGCTACCTGATGGGTGGTGCCGTGATCATCGAGATCATCTTCAACATCCAGGCGATGGGACAGCTGATCCTCGACGGCGTGACCCGCAACGACGTCTACCTCGTGCAGGGCGTCACGCTCACCGTCGCGATCGCGTTCATCGTCGTGAACATCCTCGTGGACGTGCTGTACGTCCTGGTCAACCCCCGCATCAGGAGCATCTGACATGCGCCGCGAACTCACCGAACGGCTCTCCCGCCCCGGTCTGCGACTGGGCAATCTGAAGCTCGGCTCCAAGATCGCGCTGGCCGTGGTCGCCCTGATCGTGCTGATGGCGATCTTCGCCCCGCTGATCACCCAGTACGGCCCGCTGACCACCGGCACGCCGTCCACGTCACCCGACGGTAACCACTGGTTCGGCACCGACGCGATCGGACGCGACATCTTCAGCCGGGTGGCGTACGGCGCCCGCGCGTCGCTGCTCATCGGCCTGTGTGCGACCGGGCTGGCCCTGGTGGCCGCCGCGATCCTCGGCTCGATCGCGGCCACCGCCGGCAAGTGGGTGTCGGAAGTGCTGATGCGCATCCTCGACATCATCATGAGCTTCCCGGGCATCGCGCTCGCCGCCGTGTTCGTGGCGGTCTGGGGTTCGTCGACCCCGGTGCTGATCCTCGCGATCGCGTTCCTCTACACCCCGCAGCTGACCCGCGTCGTGCGTGCCAACGTGCTCGCGCAGTTCGGCGAGGACTACGTGTCGGCGTCGAAGGTGATGGGCTCGGGCACCCCGCGCATCCTCATCAAGCACGTCGCCCGCAACTGCCTGGCCCCGATCCTGGTGTTCGCGACCGTGCTGGTCGCCGACGCGATCGTCTTCGAGGCGTCCCTGTCGTTCATCAACGCCGGGGTGAAGCCGCCGGACCCGTCGTGGGGCAACGTGCTCGCCGACGGCAAGCAGCTGCTGCTGAACGGTGGTTGGTGGGCCACCTTCTTCCCGGGCCTGATGATCCTGATCACCGTGCTCGCGCTGAACGTGCTGTCGGAGGGCATGACCGACGCGATGGTGTCGCTCAAGGCGCGTCCGGTGAAGCTGAAGGACGCCGTCGAGGACTCCGAGGAGCCGGCCGTGGCGGCGCTCGCCGCCGCCGCGAACACCCCGACGATCGCCCTCGAAGACCGCCTCGCCGCGCTGAGGTCGGTCGAGAGCGCCCGCACCGATCGGCTGGTCTCCATGACTGACGAGCCGCCGGTGCTCGAGGTGAAGGATCTCTGCATCCGCTTCCCCGAGCAGCACGGCGACGTCGACGTCGTCGACCACGTGTCGTTCTCGGTGCGGCCGGGGGAGACGATGGGCCTGGTCGGTGAGTCGGGCTGTGGCAAGTCGATCACCTCGATGTCGATCATGGGCCTGCTGCCGCCGAACGCGCAGATCACCGGGCAGATCCTGTACGAGGGCCGCGACCTGCTGGCGCTCAGCCCGAAGGAGCACAACGCGCTGCGCGGCCACGAGATCGCGATGATCTACCAGGACGCGCTGAGCTCGCTCAACCCGTCGATGCTCATCTCGGCGCAGATGAAGCAGCTGACCAAGCGTGGCGGCAAGCGTTCCGCCGAGGAGCTGCTCGAGCTGGTCGGCCTCGACCCGCAGCGCACCCTCAAGAGCTACCCGCACGAGCTGTCCGGCGGTCAGCGCCAGCGGGTGCTCATCGCGATGGCCCTCACCCGCAACCCCAAGCTGGTGATCGCCGACGAGCCGACCACCGCGCTCGACGTCACCGTGCAGAAGCAGGTGGTGGCGCTGCTCAACAAGCTGCGCGAAGAGCTCGGATTCGCAATGGTTTTCGTCTCGCACGACCTGGCGCTCGTCCCCCAGGTGGCACACCGCATCACGGTGATGTACGCCGGTCAGGTGGTCGAGTCGGGTCAGACCAGCCAACTGCTCACCGACCCGCGCCACGAGTACACCCGCGGCCTGCTCGGCGCGGTGCTGTCGATCGAGTCGGGCGTCGGACGCCTGCACCAGGTGCCCGGCGTCGTGCCCTCGCCGCGCGAGTTCGTCGCCGGCGACCGGTTCGCACCGCGTTCGTCGCACCCGACGGTCGGTCTCGACCGGCGTCCGCCGATGCAGACGGTGCCCGGCACCGACCACCGGTGGGCCGCCTTCGACGCCGACAACGCACAGGAGATGGAGGTCACGCGATGAAGCTCGAGAAGGACTCCGTGAGCGCTGACAGCACCCCGGTGATGGAGCTGCGCGGGGTGCACGTCGTGCACAAGACCCGCACCGGCGGACTGTTCCGCTCGGGCAGTGTGCGCGCGATCGACGGCATCGACTTCTCGGTGCGCCGAGGCGAGACCGTCGGCGTGGTGGGCGAGTCGGGCAGTGGCAAGTCGACGCTGGCCCGCGTGCTCGTCGGCCTGCAGAAGCCGACCGAGGGCGAGGTGTTCTTCGAGGGCAAGCCGATGAGCTTCGATGCGGCGTCGCGCCGCGCCCTCGGCCGCACCGTGTCGGTGGTGTTCCAGGATCCGGCCACCGCGCTCAACCCGCGGATGACCGTGCGCGACCAGTTGCTCGACCCGCTCGCGGTGCACAAGGTCGGTTCGCCGACCGAGCGCGAGAAGCGCATTCGGGAACTGCTCGACCTCGTCGGTCTGCCGGCGTCGGCGCTCGACGTGCTGCCGCGGCAGATCTCCGGTGGTCAGCGCCAGCGTGTCGCGATCGCCCGGGCGCTCGCGCTCGACCCCGCGATCGTCGTCGCCGACGAACCGACCTCGGCGCTCGATGTGTCGGTGCGCGCGCAGGTGCTCAACCTGCTCACCGACCTCAAGGAAGCCCTTAACCTCGGCCTCGTGTTCATCAGCCACGACATCTCGACGGTGCGCTACGTCTCCGACCGCATCGCGGTGATGAACCGCGGCTCGATCGTCGAGACCGGGCCCGCCGACGAGGTCTTCCTCAACCCGCAGCAGGACTACACCCGCACCCTGCTGGCGGCCACCCCGACCCTGCTCAAGCCCGAAACCACCCAAGGGAAGCCATGAACGTCCTCCACGGCATCGTGCCGCCGCTGCTCACCCCGATGCACCAAGACGGTGCTGTCGACCACGACAGCCTCGACCGTCTGATCGACCACCTGCTCGACGCGGGCGTGCACGGCATCTTCCCGCTGGGTTCGTCGGGCCAGGTGGCCTACCTGACCGACGCCGAGCGTGACGACGTGGTGCGGCGCACCGTCGAGCGGGTCGCCGGACGCGTGCCGGTGGTCGTCGGTGTGCCCGACTTCACCGCCCGCCGGATGGCCGAACACGCCCGTCGCGCCGTCGAGCTCGGTGCCGACGCGATCGTCGCGACCGCCCCGCTGTACGCGCTGCAGGACATCGCCGAGATCGCCGAGTCGTACCGCATGCTCGCCGCGTCGGTCGACGTGCCGCTCATCGCCTACGACGTGCCGGTGCGGGTCAACACCAAGCTCGGCATCGACATGGTCATGCAGCTGGCGTCCGAAGGTGTCATCAAGGGCATCAAGGACTCCTCGGGCGACGACGTCGGCTTCCGCCGCCTGGTCGACGCCAACCGTGCCGCCGGTGAGCCGCTCGACGTGCTCACCGGGCACGAGGTGATGGTCGACAGCATGTTCCTGCTCGGTGCCGGTGGCGCCGTGCCGGGCCTGGCCAACGTCGACCCCGCCGGCTACGTGCGCATGTGGGACGCCGCGGTCGCCGGCGACTGGGACGCCGCCCGCAAGGAGCAGGCTCGCCTCAACCGCCTGTTCGACATCGTCTTCACGCCCGCCGGTCTCGGCGGCGACGCCGGCGGCATCGGCGCGTTCAAGGCCGCGGTCGCGCGCCTGGGCATCATCTCCTCGGGCACCATGCCGGCGCCGTTGCGTCCGCTCGACGACTCCGCACTGAAGGCCATCGACGGCATCCTCGCCGAGGTCGGCCTGCTGGACACCGCCTCCGCGTGATGAGCTCCCCGGTCGTCGTCGGCATCGACATCGGCGGCACCAAAACCGCTGCAGCGGTGGTCGATCCGTCCGGGGCTTCCGGCCCGATCGCCACCGCTGCGACACCGGCGCTGGTGAGTCCGGACGCCGTGTTGGACGCCGCCGCCGCGGTGGCCCGCGAGGCCGCCGGCGACCGTCCGCTCGCCGCGGTCGGGGTGGGCACCGCCGGCGTCGTCGACGTTTCACGGGGAACGATCGTGTCGGCGACCGACTCGTTCGTCGGCTGGGTCGGCACCGATGTCGCCGGCGGGCTCGCCGCGCGACTCGGCGTGCCGGTGCGGGTGGTCAACGACGTCGACGCGCATGCGCTCGGCGAGTTGTGGACCGGCGCCGCGGCCTCGGCCCGCAGCTTCCTGATGGTCGGTGTGGGCACCGGTGTCGGCGGCTGCGTGGTCGTCGACGGTCGCCCACTCACCGGACGCCACCACGTGGCCGGCGAGATCGCCCACATCCCGGCCGTCGGCGCCGACGGGCTGTGCTGCCCGTGCGGCCGCGACGGTCACCTCGAGGCGATCGCGGCCGGCCCGGCGATCCACCGCCGGTTCGTCGCGCTCGGCGGTGTCGCCGATGACACCCGCGCGATCGTGGCGCTGGCTGTCGCCGGTGACCCGCTCGCCTCGCGGGTGGTGCGCGAGGCCGCTGTGTCGCTCGGCCGCACCATCGCCGGCATCGTCACCACCGTCGACCCCGACCTCGTCGTCGTCGGTGGCGGCATGGCGTCGGCCGGGCCGCTGTGGTGGGACGCCTTCGAGCAGGCGCTGCGCGCCGAACTGGTCGACGTGCTCGCCGACCTGCCCGTGCTGCCCGCCGTGCTCGGGCCCGACGCCGCGATCGTCGGGGCGGCGTCGCTGGTGCACCGTCCGCCCTTCGGGGCGTCCGTTGATTCGTCCGTTGCTTCGCCCGTTGATTCGCCTTTTGACCTGTCTGCCGCTCGTCCCCAGGAGGAACCCTCGTGAACCCCGTCCTCGAAGCACTGCGTGGCCGTCTCGTCGTGTCGTGCCAGGCCTACGACGGCGAGCCGATGCTCGACCCGCGCACGATGACCCAGGTGGCGCAGTCGGCTGTCATCGGCGGGGCCGCCGCGATCCGTGCCAAGGGGCTCGACGACCTGCGTGCGATGCGTCCGGTGATCGACGTGCCGATCATCGGGCTGGTCAAGATCGGCAAGGACGGCGTGTTCATCACCCCGACGCTGGCCGACGCCCGCGCGGTCGCCGACACCGGGTGCGAGATCGTCGCGGTCGACGGCACCCGCCGTGAGCGTCCGGACGGTCTGTCGCTCGCCGACGTCGTCGCCGGGCTGGCGCAGTCGCACCCGTCCGCGCTGGTGATGGCCGACTGCGGATCGGCCGACGATGCCCGTGCCGCCCAGGACGCCGGGGTGCACCTGCTCGGCACCACGCTGGCCGGCTACTCCGGCGAACGCCCGAAGACCGACGGCCCCGACTTCGCCCTCGTCGAGGAGATCGCCGGCTTCGCCGAACTGCCGCTGGCCGTCGAGGGACGCGTGCACACCCCGGCCCAGGCCGCCGAGGCGTTGCGTCGTGGGGCCCACACCGTCGTGGTCGGCACCGCCATCACCCACCCAGCCAGCATCACCGGGTGGTTCGTCGACGCGCTGTCCGCCGGCTGAGTCGGATTCGTAGCTCGTCTTCGAAGCTTCAGTGAAAGATTGCTGCTGCTATGACGACAGCAGTCTTTCACTGAAGCGGTCGATAGGTTGGTGCGGTGCCCGAAGGACATGTCACCCACCGCATCGCCGGCATCCTGAACGACCGGTTCGCCGGTCACCCGGTGCGCTCCACCTCGCCCCAGGGCCGCTTCGACGGCGCGGCCGAGCTCGATGGACGCGTCTTCGAACGGGCCGAGGCCTTCGGCAAGCACATGTTCGTCGGGTTCGAGCACGTGCCGGAGCAGGTGAACATCCATCTCGGGCTGCTCGGCAAGTTCTTCTTCGCGGCTGAGGTCGATCCGCCCGAGACGGGGGCCATTCGGTGGCGGCTCTCCACCGACCACGAACCCTTCACGATGGACCTGCGCGGCCCGAACGTCTGCCAACTGCGCTCTCCCGCAGAGGTTTCCAAGATCACGGACGCGCTCGGTCCTGACCCGCTGCGCATCGACGCCGACCCGGAGAAGGCGTGGTCGCGCATCCACCGCTCGGCTTCACCGATCGCGGTCTTGTGCATGGACCAGAAGATCTTCGCCGGCGTCGGCAACATCTACCGGGCCGAGGCGCTCTATCGGCATCGCATCGACCCGTTCATGAGCGGGAAGTTCCTGCGGCGCAGCGAGTTCGAGGCGATCTGGGACGACTTCGTCACGCTGATGCCGCTCGGCGTGCGCGACGGACGGATCGACACCGTCTACCCCGAGCACACCCCGGAGGCGATGGGCCGGCCACCGCGCGTCGACAAGCACGGCGGCGAGGTCTACGTCTACCGACGCGAGGGCCAACCCTGCCTGGTCTGCGGAACTCCTTTGTCGCGCAAGGAGATCGGCGCGCGCAACCTGTTCTGGTGTCGCACCTGTCAGCCGCGCTCGCGGCGGCGAACGGTGCGGCCCTGAGAGTGCTCCGACGGGCCGACGGCAGCACGCCGTGCGCGCCGGCCCGGCGTCCGACATCACGTGCGGGCCGACGCCCACACCGCACCTCCGACTACTTGATCACTGCGTCGATGGTCTTCTTCAGTGCGCTGGGCTGCTCAGGACGGCGGGGAGCACGCTTCTTCGCTTCGGCGAGTTCGGCGCCGATGTCCTGCAGTTGGGTGCGCGACAGCCCCGCACGCACCTTGGGGAACCAGTCGTCTTCCTCTTCTTGCATGTGATGGGTGACGTTTTCGATGAGCACCGTCGTCTTCGCCTCGAATCGCTCGTCCTTGGGCGTCATCGGCGCCAATTCGACCACGAGCAGGTCGGCAACATGGTGTTCCTCGTACGACTCGAGCACGTCGTCCTCCAGTTCGGGTAGCAACTCCCGGACGCGTGGGTACATGACCTCGTTCTCTACGTAGGTGTGCACCGTGAGCAACTCGATGATCTGGTCCACCAGCTTGCCCTTGCGGGCCGGCGTGGTGCTCGCCTTCTGGAACTCCCGGAAGCACGCCCGGATCTCCTTGTGATCTTCCTTGAGCATGACGATGGCGTCGCGAGACATGAGCACTCCTCCAGAGCAGATCCCTTTGCTGTCGTCGCCAGCGTAGGCGAGACCGGCCGCGTACGGATGAACTTGCGATGAAGCAGACCCGGTTCACCCCCTTGGGGGTGAATTCGCCGCGATCCGGCCTTTTCGTGGCGCTCTGCGGCTTCCGCGGTCGCCCTGCGTCCTACCGTCGAAGTAGTCCGGTCGCGCCGGGAGGGACGAATCGCCAGGCAGCGGAGGTTGTCCGGGGACGCCCTCGTAGGGGGGCCGCACTACACCGAATCTCACGATAGGACGAGACATGTCTGATCAGGATCTGCCGAGCGCGGGCGCGCGCGGCGACAACTACGTGCAGGCAGGGGCCGGCGTGTCCGAGCCGGCTCCCACAAAGGAGGTGGCCTCCCAGGAGGCCAAGTCCGTGGCGCAGGACACGAAGTCGTCAGCGTCCGACGTCGCCGGCACCGCGCAGGAGCAGGTCGGCGATGTCGTGAACGAGGCCACCCAGCAGTTGAAGACGCTGTTCGACCAGCTCAAGAACGAGCTCGGCGGCCATGGCTCCGACCAGCAGAAGCGGCTCGCGACCGGCCTGAGTTCGCTCGCCGACGAGCTGGACGGGATGGCCCGCGGTGGCGAGCAGTCCGGGATCGCATCGGACCTTGCTCGTCAGGCGTCCACCCGCACCCGCGACGCCGCGACCTGGATGGAGAACCGTGAGCCGGGTGAGGTGGTCGAGGAGGTCAAGCGGTTCGCCCGCCGGCGTCCCGGTGCCTTCCTGGCCGCGGCCGCTGTCGTCGGCCTGGTCGCCGGACGCGTGACGCGCGGCATCGCCGACGAGGCTCGGGACGACGGGAACGCCGGCACCGGGCAGGAGGCGGATGTCCAGCTCCAGCAGCCCAGCGGTTACGCGTCCCCGGCGGGTCATTACGGAATCGGCGAGCAGTACGCAAAGCACGTGACCACAGACCAGCCGTACGACGGCAGCGGTCCGGGCTACGGATCGGAGCCGGGCGTCGCCGGACAGGGTGTCGAACCCACCCCGGGCTTCGGGCACCAGTCGCCTCGCCCGCCGCAGGAACTGCGCTGATGTCGACCGCAGCGAACGAGAACTCCGCGTCCGCAGTGCCGGACGGCGCGCCACGGGCGACGGGCCCGCTCGACTCCAACCGGCAGTACGAGCACGTGACCGACGCCATCCCACCGGCCGAGCCGCTGCCCGCGGCGCACGGCACCTACGAGAAGGGCGAGCCCTCCTCCATCGGGTCGATCATCGGTGAGATCACCGAGGACCTGTCCACGCTGATGCGGCAGGAAGTCGCACTCGCCAAGGCGGAGGTGCAGGAGTCCGCGAGCAAGGCCGGCAAGGGTGCAGGCATGCTTGCCGGGGCCGGCGCGGCGGTGCATTACGCACTCTTCTTCCTCTCGATCGCCCTCTGGTGGGCGCTCGGTGACCTGCTCGACAACCTCGGCTGGTCAGCAGTCGTCGTCGCTCTGATCTGGGGCGTCATCGCCGCAGTCCTCGCTGTCATGGGCAAGGGACAGCTCAAGAACGTCAAAGGAATTCCGCGCACCGTCGACTCCGCCAAGCGGGTTCCGGTCGCGCTCCAAGGAAATGAGGAATACAACCGATGAGCAACAAAGATCCGGAGCAGCTGCGTCAAGAGATCGAACACACGCGCTCCAACCTCAGTCAGAACGTCAACGCGCTCGGCGAGGCCGTGACGCCGGGCAACATCGCTCGTCGCCAGGTCGACAAGGTGACCGGCACCGCGGCGGGGCTGAAGGACAAGGTCATCGGGTCCGCCCAGGACTTCCGGGACGAACACACCGGTGACGGTCCCGGGATCGGCGATCGCGCGTCGGACGTCGGTGCGCAGGTCGGGCAGTTGCCCCAGCAGGCCAGGCGCCAGGCGCAGGGGAATCCTCTGGCCGCAGGTCTGATCGCGCTCGGCGTCGGCTGGCTGGTGGGTTCGTTGATGCCGGCCTCGCAGAAGGAACAGGACCTCGCGCAGCAGGCCACGCAGAGCGCGCAGCCGTTGGTCGCGCAGGCGCAGTCGATGGCTCAAGAGACTGCTCAGAATCTCAAGGAGCCGGCCCAGGACGCTGTTCAGAGCGTCAAGGACACCGCCCAGGAGGCCGCTCAGACCGTCAAGTCCGAAGCCCAACAGGCCGCGACCGACGTCAAGGACAGTGCCCAGGACTCCGCGGACAACGTCCGGCAGCACCAGCAGCGCGACGACACGTCGTTGACCTGAGCCTGGCGCGCCGTACGTCGGCCACTCCACACTGCTCCCCGGGCGCAGCCCGGGGAGCAGTGTCGTCACCTGACAGAGTGACGGGACTACCCGTGCCGGCTCTGCCCGAGGTACCTACGCGCCTCGATCGGTGTTCCGGATACCAGACGCTCTGTCCGCGATCCGGGACGCGCCACTATCCTGGCCGGCATGCCCGCTACCTCGGTGACCCGTGCAGACGTCGACGCCGCACGCGCACGAATCGACGAGGTGGCGGTGCGCACACCGCTGCAGTACTGCGAGCGCTGGTCGCTCGCGCTCGGCGCGACCGTGCTCCTGAAGCGCGAAGACCAGCAGCCGGTGCGCTCCTACAAGATTCGCGGCGCACTCAACCTGATCAGCCGGCTCTCGGCCGAGCAGCGGGCCGCCGGTGTCGTCGCCGCCAGCGCCGGCAACCACGCGCAAGGGGTCGCGCTCGCCTGCGCCGACCTCGGCGTGCACGCCCGCATCTACCTGCCGACCAACACCCCGCGGCAGAAGCGCGACCGGGTGGCCTCGCTCGGCAAGCAGTTCGTCGAACTCGTCGTCACCGGCGAGACCTACGACGACGCCGCCGCGGCCGCCAAGGCCGACGCCGCGCGCACCGGAGCCACCCTCGTGCCCGCCTTCGACAACGCCCAGGTGATCGCCGGCCAGGGCACCGTCATGGCCGAGATCATCGACGAACTCAAAAGCGCCCCGGACGTCGTCATCGTGCCGGTCGGCGGTGGCGGCCTGCTCGCCGGCACCGTTGCGGCATTGGCCGATTCGCCCACCCGAGTGATCGGCGCCGAACCCACCGGCGCCGCCAGCCTCACCGCCGCCCTGGACGCCGGCGCACCGGTGACGCTCGAGGTGATCGACGCGTTCGCCGACGGCACCGCCGTCCGCCGAATCGGTGACGTGACCTTCCCGATCATTCAGGCCGCGGCGCCCCAGGTGGTCACCGTCGACGAGGGCGCCATCTGCGTCGAGATGCTGTCGCTCTACCAGGTGGAGGGCGTCATCGCCGAGCCGTCCGGGGCGCTCGCCTCCGCCGCTCTCGCGAACGTGACGATCGAACCCGGACAGACCGTCGTGTGCGTGGTGTCGGGCGGCAACAACGACGTGTCGCGCTACGCCGACGTCGTCGAACGCGCCCTGGTCTACGAAGGCCGCAAGCACTACTTCATGGTGGAGTTCTCGCAGGAGCCAGGCGCGCTGCGCCGCTTCCTCAACGAGATCCTCGGCCCCGACGACGACATCGCGCTGTTCGAGTACGTCAAGAAGAACAACCGCGAGTTCGGGCCGGCGCTCGTCGCCATCGAACTCGGGTCAGCCGACGACTACGAACCGCTGCTGAAACGCATCGAGGCATCGCCGCTGCACATCGAGCACCTGCCGCCGGACAGCCCGCTGTTCGGGTTCGTGCTGTGACGGTACTTTCAGGGCTGGTCGCACCCCGGGAATAGCCATAGGGTGCAAGGATCCGCACCTTCGGTCCACATGGTGCGGCCAACTCGCGAGGTGGTGATGGGCACATGATTCGCGGACGATGCTCTTCAGGGTGTTTACCGCACTATTGGTGTTTCTCGGGTTCGTTTTGACTGGTTCGGAGGGTGCAACCGCGCAAGTTCCACCCCGATTCCCCACGACCCTCAGCGGCGCGTCCAGGGCGATTCCGGGATCGATCTGCGCGACCTGCGAAGGGGGCGGAGGCTGGACCTGGGATGATTGCCTCAATTACCCGGCTGCGCCCAACTCGGCGATTGTCGCGACTTTCAGCGGGGGATACACGCTGAACTGTGGGGCGGTTCGTCACATTGCAGCCTCCGGGCACGCCCCATCCAAGAACATGATCCCCTGCATAAGTCGGACTCTCAGTAAGGGACGACTGGGGTCGGCGTCGGACCCCCAATATCGTGCGATTACTTGGCTCTCTGTGACGACGGCATTGTCAAGCTACGTCGTGTTCAATGCGGCGAACAAGACAATTGTTACGGCATACACGGCACCGGACAGGCTCTGGACAGTATGTGTCAGCTCCTGATTCGGCTGGAACCGGTTGACGTCGGGCTGGGGAACCTCAGGGTGGCGACGAATTCCCAAACGTATTCGGGAAGGTTCTCGTACCTCAGCGACTTTCCTGGCAGCTTGGCCCGGCAACTCGTCCCGTTCGCGTCAGGACAAAGCCATGTCGCAGTAGCCACGATGCTTCGGGAGCCGGAAGGATCCATTATTTCCTTCATCAACCGGTCGGGTGCAGCAAAGATTAGGATTGAGAATTCCGAACCCCACGTTGCCGCGGTTGAATTTTCCGCTCCGTTAGACGCTTTGGTCCGTGCCGTCGTTGACGCGTACGACAATATTGACCAAGTTCAGTACGCATCATGGTGGCCGAATCACGTGTTCCCGACCGAGGCCCTAGCCGAACTGAAACTCAGCCTCTAGTCCGCATAACCCTGCTTTCCCAGCGTCGGGGTGCGGTCGCAGCCGCCCGCGTAGCGACTTGCGACCATGACGGAAGGACGACGTTCACTCGTAGTAGTACTGCGACGCCCCGGGGAAGATCCAACTCAATCCGTCGCGCAACCGGTCGCGCCAGTCCTCCCAGGAGTGCCCGTCGCGCGCCTCGACGTAGCGCACGTCCATGCCGGTCTGTTCGAACACCGGCACCATCGACCGGTTCGACACGATGAGCGGCTCGTAGATGCCGCACGACATGAACATCCGGTCGACCACCCGCTGCGGCTTGGCCCGGTAGCGGTTCATGAAGCGCACGACAGGGTCGAACGCGGGTCCGCCGCCGTGGTCGCCGATGTCGGTGAACACGAACGAACCCGACTGCAGCAGAAGCGAACCGAAGAAGTCGGGGTAGCGGTACGCCGTCGAGAGGCTGGCGACGCCGCCGAACGACGCGCCCATCAGGCAGCGTCCGGCGGGGGTGCCGAGCAGCGGGAGCTCGGCCTCGAGCCGGGGGATCAGCTCCGAGTGCAGGAAGCGGGCGTGCTGCGCGCTGTTGGCGTACTCGCGGGTGCGGTCGCCTGGGTTGGTGAAGGCGACGATCGTCTCGGCCATGTCACGCCGGTGGATGAGGTTGTCGAGCACGTTTTTCATCGCGGCGAAGTTGAGGAAGTCGTCGCCGTCGTGCACCACCAGCAGCGGGTAACGGCGGGTCGACCGGTAACGCGCGGGCAGGTAGACGCGGCAATGCGATTCGCGCCGCAACGCTCCGCTCGGGTGGCGCATCTCCAACAGTTCGCCCGGCCGCGCCTCCGGGTCGTACTTCGCCCACTCCGGCTCGGTGTAGCCGTACGCCTGACACACCGACGACGAACCCACCGGGCTGTGCGCCAGCTTCGGGTTGAGCGGGTCGTTGAACCGCTCGTAGTGCTCGCCGCGCCGCACCTCGATCTGGTACTCGACGCGTGAACCCGCCGGCAGCTCCATGATCGTGAACCACAGCGTGGTGCCCTGGATGCGTTTCATCGGCACCCGGTCGGGTTGCCCGACGATGCGGTGACACACCCACACCTCGTCGACAGCATCGTGCGCGCTGCCACGGAACAGGAAGGTGCACTTGGGTCCCTCGACGATCGGCACCTGGTTGCGCTGCAGGAACCGGTCGATGCGCGCCTCGTCGAGCGGACGGCGCTCACGCAGTCGGTTGATCGCCAGCTTGGCCACGCTCGCCCCCTTCCGAAACGGCACGCACGCCCACGGCGTCCGCCAACGGACCCATGGTGCCCACGAAGTCGACCACCGGTGCATCGGGGGGCAGCGACCCGTCGTCGCCGATCTCGACGCGGGCGCCGGGGTCGAGCGGCACGCAGAGGGACGGCGCGAACCGGCGGGCGAGCAGGCCCATGTTCTGCTTGTCGCCGGTGCGCAGCCGTTGCCGGGCGGCCGGGAAGAGCGCGAGGTCGGGCAACACCCCGAGCCCTTGGTCGAACACCTCGGCGCACCCCGGCCCACGCACCGCGTGCTCGTCGAAAAGCACCACCTGCGAGGTGAGCGCCATGGCGCCGGCCGACCACGCGATGATCGGCAACCGGCCCAGCCCGGTCGCGGTCACGTTGAACAGGTGCAACGCGTCCAACAGCTCCACCACGTGACCACCGGCCAACACCACCGCGGACGCGTCAGCCATCAGCGCGGCGACCTCCTGCCGGTGCTGCACGATCGCCGGCCGCTCGTGCGGCGGGTACTCGGCGTAGAACCGTCCCTGGATCTCGCGCACCCGCGCGATGTGCTGTCGGTCGATGCCGCGGAACACCCCGATCGCGTCCTGCACGGCCAGCTCCCGCATGCCCGCCGACCCGGTGGTGCGGTGGCGCAACTCCTCCAGGAACTTCACCGTGTGCGACAGCCCGAGTTGATACAGCCCCTGCAACTCCAGCAACTGTGCCCGGCGGGCGTGGTGTGCCAGCGCGTACTCCGGGTCGACCTCGAACACGTGCTGCATGCGGTGCCACAGGTGCAGGTTGCGCGAGCGCTCCCGCAGGTGCCGGTCGAGGTCGGCGTCGTCCTTCTCCCGCTCCTGCCACCCGGCGGTGATCGTGACGAACGGCCCGGGCAGCCCGAGCGCGGTGACGATCTTGTCCAGCGACGGACGGCGCTGGGGCCCGAGCAGGACGATGCTCACGAGCGCCGCCGGCAGGGTCGGTGGCGAGGGTGGTTAGGAAGCACGGACCTGGACGGTACGCCCGATGTCGTCGAGGACGTCGCGCAGGGTGTCGAAATCCCTGTGCCGCAGGCGCATCCACGCGTTCGCCATGTAGCCGGCTTCGATCGGCTGGGTGCCCTGACCGACCGGCAGGTGCTGGTCGATGAGCAGCGACCCGTAGCGGCGATACACGTCGTCGAGCCCGTCGATGTGGGTGATCACGCCGTCGCGGTCGGGGCGCAGCGCGATGATGCCGGCCGCGTACTGCCGACTCGGCACGTGCCACACCTGGTGGTGAACGATCGCGTCGGCCCACGCCCGGAAGATGTCCATGTCGTTGCCGGCGGCGTAGAGATCCCAGCAGCCGACACCCGGCGGGCGAGCGCCGATCTCGCTGAACCGCAGGCCTTTCGGGCTGACGAAGTACTCCATGTGGGTCGCCGAGGTCTCGATGCCGAGCGCGTGGTTGACCCGCTCGCCGAGGTCGCGCAGCTCGGCGTACAGCCCGCCCTCGCCGATGCGGTTGGTGGAGATGTACTGCGGGCTGATCCACCGCGTGCGCATCGCCTCGAGCACGCCCGGGTAGTAGTGGCAGGCGAAGTCGAGCTTGATGTCGCCGTCGACGCTGATCGTGTCGTAGAAACCCTCGTGCCCCTCGATGAACTCCTCCACCGCCACTGACGCGGTGCCCCCGAGCGTGTCGAGGACGGCGTTCAGTTCGGTGTCGTTGCTGATCTTGTGGGTGCCCGCGGCGCCGGCGCCGTCGCGCGGCTTGATGATGATCGGGTAGCCGTTGGCCGCCACGAACTCGCGGATCTCCTCCACGGTCGACGCCCCGGTCGAGGCCGCGGTGGGCACTCCGGCCCGGCGCAACGCGTCCTTCATCGCCGGCTTGTCGCGGCACAGGTAGGTGGTGTGGACGCTGGTGCCCGGGATGCCGTGGCGCTCGCGGACGGTAGCGGCCGGCAGGGTGTGCGACTCGATGGTGGCTTCGAGCGCGTCGATCCACGCGAGGCTCTGGAAGTGGGAGACCGCGGCCGACAGTTGGTCGACGTCGGTGACCGACCCCACCTGGTAGTAGTGGTCGATCCAGCTCTGGAGTTCCTCGTCCAGCCATTCCCACGGGGTCTCGCCGACCGCGAAGACGGTGGCCCCGACGGCCTTGAGCGCGCGCGGGAACTCGCGCTGGTTGCGCGGGAAGTTCGGTTCCACGAAGACGACGTTCATAGTGGCGAGCCTAGGGGCTGCGACGCCGGGCCGACCACCGATGAGAGCCGACGAACTCGCGTCAGGCGCGAGTTACTCGCGGGTTCGGCGCGATACCGCCGAGTAAGTCGCGTCCGGCGCGACTTGGTGCGGGTGGAGCCGCGGGGACGACGTGCGGAGGACCCGCGAAACCCGCCCTGCCGCTGGTGGCACCTGGGTGACCGCAGCGGCAGGCTCATGCTGCGGAACGCGTCGGACCCCCAGCACCGAGCCTGCGAGGGTGCGTCTGCCGCTGGTCGCACCTGGGTGACCAGAGCGGCAGGCTCACGCTGCGGAACGCGTCGGACCCCCAGCACCGAGCTTGCGAGGGTGCTGGGGGTCCGAACCGCGAGGGAGCAGCAAGAAAATACTGCTCAGTGGCGGGAGACGCCGTCCGTCTCGGACGCGATCGGGTTCGCCTTCGCCGGGTCGGCAGCAGCCGCCTGCGACGCACGAGCCGCGGCCTGCGCCTGGCGGGCCTGCTCCTTCTTCTGCTTCGAGCTGTAGACCAGGTAGCCACCGGCGGCGATGCCGGCGAGGCCCAGCACGATCAGCACCTTGCCCTTCTTCTTGCGCTTCTTCGCGGCGGCGGGCACGACCTTGTCGACGACGTCCTGTGCCTGCGGCGGGAGCGCGAGGTAGGCGTTGGTGCCGGCCTCACCGGCGCGCTGGCCGGCCTGCTGTGCGGCGGCGGTGGCACCGGCGATCGCGGTCTGGATGCGCGGCAGCCACTCCTCGGAGAACAGCGAGTGGGCCTGGTCGCGGGTCAGCCCGGCGAACTCCTGCACCTTCTCGGCGGCGTCGGAGTTGGCGGCGCTCGCGGCGGCGCCGGCTGCGGCGGCCTTGGCGGCGTCGAGCTTCGGGGCGGCCTGCTTGCGGGCCTGCTTGGCGGCCTTCTTCGCCGACTTGCGGGCGTCCTTGCGGGTGTCCTTCAGCGTTGCGGCAGCGGCGCCGAGCTTCGGCGCGGCGGCTTCCTTGGCGGCCTCGACCTTGGGCGCGGCGGCTTCCTTGGCAGCTTCGACCTTGGGCGCGGCAGCCTCCTTCACGGCCTCGAGCTTCGGCGCGGCGGCTTCCTTGGCGGCCTCGACCTTGGGGGCCACGACTTCCTTGGCGGCCTCGAGCTTCGGCGCGGCTGCGGCAGCGGCGTCGTTCGCCTTGTCGAGCGCTGCAGACAGCGCGATGGACGCGGCGGACTTGAAGTCCTGCACGCCGTCCTTGGCCTTGTCGGTCGCCTTCTCGGCGGGCGAGGGGTTGATCCTCAACACTTGAACGTCTCCTTTTCCCGCGAGGGACGGGGCCCTCGGACTGCTGTCCACCCTAACGATCGGGACGTCCCGGTTGGTGGCCGATCCGGGGTGAATCACCCCACTGGGCGGGGAGAGCGAGGTCGGCTCGGGTGCGCCCCGGGGTGGGCACGGGGTGCGCCCCGGGGTGGGCACGGCGTCGGCGGTGGAACATAGACTCTGGGACATGAACGCAACGCTGCACACCAACCACGGCGACATCAACGTCACCCTCTTCGAGAACGACGCACCGAACACGGTGAAGAACTTCGTCGGCCTGGCGCAGGGCACCCTCGACTACAAGGACGACGCAGGCCGCACCAACCCGCAGCCCTTCTTCGACGGACTCACCTTCCACCGCATCATCCCCGGCTTCATGATCCAGGGCGGCTGCCCGCTCGGCGAAGGCATCGGTGGCCCCGGGTACACCTTCGACGACGAGATCTCGCCCGACCGCAACTTCAACTCCCCGTACATCCTCGCGATGGCCAACGCGGGCAAGCGGATGGGCAAGGGCACCAACGGTTCCCAGTTCTTCATCACCGTCGCCCCGACCACCTGGCTGCAGGGCAAGCACACGATCTTCGGTGAGGTCTCCGACCAGGAGAGCCGCGACGTCGTCGACCAGATCGCCGGCGTCCGCACCGGTGCGCAGGACAAGCCGGTCGAGCCGGTCGTCATCGAGAAGGTCACCGTTTCCTGACGATGTCCTTGTCCGGCAACACACCTGAGCCCACCTGCCCCCGTCACCCGGGGCAGGTGGCTTATGTGCGTTGTCAGCGCTGCGATCGTCCGACCTGCCCGGCCTGTCAACGGCCGGCGCCGGTCGGCATCCAGTGTGTCGACTGCGTGAAGCAGGAGGCCAAGGCCAACCCCCGCGCGGTCGTCGTCCGACCGGGTCAGGAGCGGCCGGTCGTCAGCTTCGGAATCATCGGTGTCTGCACCGTGATGTGGTTGCTGCAGCTGATGGACAGCTCGGTCACCGACCGCTTCTTCTTCGCTCCCGCGCTCGGTGAGTCCGAGCCGTGGCGCTTCCTGACCGCGGCGTTCCTGCACGACCCGGGTTCGCCGATGCACCTGCTGTTCAACATGTACGCGCTGTGGCTCACCGGCCAATACCTCGAGCCGGTGCTCGGACGCGTCCGTTTCCTCGCGCTCTACCTGGTGTCGGCGCTCGGTGGTTCGGTGGGCTACGAACTGCTCGCCGCCTACCCCTCCGTCGGATCCGGCTGGCTCCAAGGCACCGTCGGCGCGTCCGGCGCGGTGTTCGGACTCTTCCTCGCCGTGGTCGTGCTCAACCTCAAACTCAAGCGCGACATCACCTCGATGCTCGTGGTCATCGCGATCAACGCCGTGCTGTCGCTGGTCATCGCCGGCATCGCCTGGCAGGCCCACCTCGGCGGTGCCGTCACCGGCGCCGCGTGCGCGGCCGTGCTGCTGCACAACGACAAGCGGGTGCAATGGGGCGGCCTCAGCGCCATCGCCCTGCTGCTCGTCGTGGTCGGCTGGGCCACCCTGGGTGCCGGCCCGCAAATCGGTCACGCCTTCGTATAAGTCTCGCGGCTCCTTCGGCGATCACCCGCCGGTTCCTTCGTCGCCCAGAGGGTGAGCCGTCCCGCCGCGCTGAGCCTTGCGCTGTCGTCGGGTGAGAGCCACCTCCGGCGCTATCGACGCTGGACCGCCAACTCCAGCACGCGGGTTTTCCACAACATTTGCACCTTCTGGGGATAACCCTGCCGTTTTCCACAGGGGTTTCCACAGCTGGGGAAAACCACACTGTTGTAACTTCGAACGTCTGTTGCACGCGAGCGCGTGCACGCCCTCCCTACAACACAGCAAACGCTGCACCTATCGGCACACGCTGCGGGTGCAGCAGCAGCGGCGTGTGGCGGTAGGTGCAGCGTTTGCGGGTGGGGGTTTGGGGGCGCGGTGTTGGCGCGCGGTGCTGAAAAGTGGGTGGCTACTTCCAGCGGGTCGTCATGATGAACCCGATCATGATCAGGGCGAAGCCGACGGCCATGTTCCACTGGTTGAGGCTGGGCACGGGGTACTGCTTGCTGCCCGACAGGTAGTAGACGACCAGCCAGATCAGGCCGAGCACCATGAACCCGAGCATCGTCGGCACCCACCAGCCGGGGTTCTTGCCGCCGTCGAGCTTCACCGGCTGCGGAGTGGTGCGCCGACGCAGGGTCTCGCGCTCCTTCTCGCGGCGGGCCTCTTCCTTCTCGGCCTCGCGCTCCGCCTTGGTCTTCTTCGCCACCCCGAGGGTGTCGCTGGTCTCGGCGGTCTCGGCCGGGTCGATCAGGGACTCGTCGACGGCGTCGCTGACCGCGTCCTTCGGCTCGTCGGACGGCTTGCTGGACTTGCTCACATCTTCTCCCGGTCGGTACGGCGGTTAGGCTAGAGCCTAAGTCACCCCCGATCGAAGGCCCACCGATGACCCGCCGCAAACCATGGACGCTTGTGGTCACCGCGGTGACCGTCAGCGCGGGTCTGCTGTTCGGCATCAGCGCCTCGACCAGCCGGGGCAGCGATCTGCGACCGGGGCAGCGTGACCTGTCCCAGGTGGTGTTGGCAGCCAACCAGCGCGTCGCCGGGCAGGCCGCCACCGCGAAGAAACTGCAGGGCGAGGTCGATGCCCTCAGCAAGCAACAGGGCGGCGGCACCACAGTGGCCGGCATCGCCGCGCAGGCCGACAAGCTCGCGCCGCAGGCCGGCTTCACCGCGGTCACCGGCGACACCGTCACGGTCACCCTCGACGACTCCAAGCGCGACCCGTCCACCTTGCCCGAGGGCGGCAACCTCAACTGGATGGTCGTGCACCAGCAGGACGTCCAGTCGGTCGTCAACGCCCTGTGGCGCGGCGGCGCGAAGGCGATGATGCTGATGGACCAGCGGGTGATCAGCACCTCCGCCGTCCGGTGCGTCGGCAACACGCTCATCCTCAAGGGCCGCGTCTACTCCCCGCCCTTCAAGATCACCGCGATGGGCGACATCGCCACGCTGAAGAAGGCGCTGCAGGACGACCCCGATGTCGCCAACTACCGCGACTACGTCGACCTCGTCGGGCTCGGCTACGACGTGAAGACCGCCACCAAGCAGACCTTCCCGGCGTTCGAGGGCACGACCGACCTGAAGTACGCCAAGGCCGGCTGACCCCTCAGCCACGGCACACCCTGCAGACGCTGCACCTGCCTGCACACGCTGCAGTTGCAGCAGCAGCGTGTGCAGGCAGGCGCAGCGTTTGCGACGTGGGGTGGTGCTGGACGGTCGTGCTGGGACGGCGAGGGGGCGGCGTCGCGTCCGGACGTAGCATTTCGGCTATGACCCGCATCCTCGTCGTCGACAACTACGACAGTTTCGTCTTCACGATCGTCGGCTACCTCGAGCAGCTCGGCGCCGAGTGCGACGTGCGGCGCAACGACGCCGTGACGACCGACGAGGCGGCTGCGTTCGACGGTGTGCTCGTGTCACCCGGCCCCGGCACTCCCGAGGAGGCCGGCGTCTCGATGGACATGATCCGGGCCTGCGCCGAGCGCTCGCAGCCGATGTTCGGGGTGTGCCTCGGCCACCAGGCCCTCGGCGTCGTCTACGGCGGCGTGGTCTCGCGCGCGCCTGAACTCCTGCACGGCAAGACCTCGCAGATCGTGCACGACGGCACCGGCGTGCTGGAGGGGCTGCCGTCGCCGTTCACCGCGACCCGCTACCACTCGCTGGCGATCGAGTCGGACACCGTGCCCGACGAACTGATCGTCACCGGCCGCACCGAGAACGGCATCGTCATGGCCGTCCGGCATCGCGAGCTTCCGCTGCACGGGGTGCAGTTCCACCCCGAGTCGGTGCTCACCGAAGGCGGCCACCGGATGCTCGCCAACTGGCTCGCGGTGTGCGGCGACGCCGACGCCGTGCAGCGTTCGGTGGGGTTGGCGCCGCTGGTGCACTGACCGCGTCCACGTCGCTCATCGGCGGTCCACCTCGCGGTGCCGCCGCGTCGGCAGAACCCGACGCGGGTCCTACCTGGGCGGCGGTGTCTGCGGCGAGGTCGACGACGGCGGCGCCGAGGTCGACGTGGAGGTCGGTGACGAACTCGGTGACGAACTAGGTGACGAACTAGGTGACGACGACGGCGTCGAGCTGGGGGAGCTCGACGGCGAGCTGGTCGACGAGGTGGACGGCGGCACGGTGACGGTCGCGGTCGACGTCACGGTCTGCGCCGCCGGCGAACCCACGATGATCGTCACCTGCGAGTCGACGGCCACCTGCTTGTCGGCGTCCGGCACCTCGAGCACGTTGTTGACCTCGTTGTTGTTGCTCGTCGGGCGGTACTGCACCGTCCACCGCAGGTGCGCCTTGGTCAACGCGTCCTGAGCGGCCGAGATGTCCATGCCGACCAGGTTGTTCGGCACGGTCACCCGGCCCGAGCTGATCTTCAGCGTGATCGTGGTCGACGGCGCGACCGCGTTGTTCGCGGCCGGGGTGGTCGAGGTGACCTGCCCGTCGGGGTACTGCGTGCCGTCGACCTTGGTCGGGTCGACCGCGACGTTCGCGAAGCCGGCGTCGCGCAGCGTCTGACGCGCCTGCTGCTCGGTCTGACCGACCACGCTCGGCACCGTGCGGGTGTTGGGCCCGCCGGAGATCTCGACGACGACGCTCGTGCCCTCCTCGGCCTGCTGACCGCCGCCGGGCGACTGGTTGACGACCGTGTCGATCTGCGCATCGCTGGTGACCTTGCGGAAGGTCGGCAGGAACTTCGCGTCGCGCAACGTCTGGTCGGCCGCCTGCTGGGTGAAGCCGCGCACGGACGGCACGGTCGCCAGCTTCGCCTTGTCGCCGCCGTTCATCACCAACCAGCCGATGCCCAGGATCGCCAGCAGGGCCGCGAGGGTGGCGGCGACCCACAACCCCGCATGGTTCGGACGGCGTCCGCGGTCGTCGATCTCACGGGTGTGGTCGCGCTTGGGGGTGTCGGCGGCCTGCGGTGCCCGGGCGGCCGCGGCGGCGGCGCCGCCGGCGGTGACCAGGCTCGCGGAGGCGGCCGCGGAGATCGGGGCGCGGGTGCGTGCGTTCTGCAGGTCGGTGCGGAAGTCGGCCGCCGTCTGGTAGCGGTCGTCGCGCGGCTTCTCCAGCGAGTGCATCGCGACGGCGTCCATCGGGCCGGGCACGGTGGGCTCGTACGCCGACGGCGGGGCCGGCAGGTCGCTGATGTGCTGATAGACCAGGCTCACCGGTTCGCCCACGAACGGCGTTCGACCGCAAAGGAGTTCGTAGAAGACACAGCCGGCCGAGTAGAGGTCGGAGCGTTCGTCGACGGTGTCGCCCTTGGCCTGCTCCGGAGACAGGTACCGCGCGGTGCCGACGACGGCCTGGGCCGAGGTCATGGTGGCGCCGACGTCGGCGAGCGCTCGGGCGATGCCGAAGTCCATCACCTTCACCTGACCGCCGCGGGTCAGCATGACGTTGGCCGGCTTGATGTCGCGGTGCACGATGCCGCGGCTGTGGGAGTACTCCAGCGCCGACAGGATGCCCTGGGTGATGCGGGCTGCCTCATCGGGCGACAGGTGCCCCTCGGCGTTGAGGATGTCGCGCAGCGTCTCGCCGTCGACGTACTCCATCACGATGTACGGGATCGCGACCTCGGCGCCGCCGCTCTCGATCTGCGTCTCCTCACCGGAGTCGTAGACGGCGACGATCGCGTGGTGGTTGAGCCCGGCGGCCGACTTCGCCTCGCGGCGGAATCGGCGCAGGAAGGTGGAGTCGCGGGCGAGATCGCTGCGCAACACCTTGATCGCGACCGGACGGCCCAGGCGCGTGTCGTGTCCGAGGTGAACCTCGGCCATGCCACCGCGCCCGATGAGTTCGCCGACCTCGTAGCGGCCACCGAGCAGGCGGGGGGACTCGGTCATCAGCTCAGTGTTCCTCGGTCGAACTGCTGCGTGATCTGTGGGCCGGAGGAGGTGGGCGCCTTGGTCACCTTGCCGTTGCCGTTGAGCAACAGCACGAGGATCACCACCAGCAGGATCAATCCGATCACACCCCCGACGAGGTACATGAACGTCTTCTGCGAGATGCCCAGGCCCAGGTAGTCGTCGTCGGGGTTGCCGCCGACGGACGACTGGCCGCCGCTGGTCTGCACCCGCTGCTCACGCCGGGTGGCCGGCGTCGTCGAGGCGAACTTCGACGTCGCGTGCGGGCCCGAGGTCGCGGCGTGCGGCCCGGACGTCGGCGCGTTCGGACCGTTGGGATCGCCCTGGAAGTTCGCCGCGGCCGGGTGGCCGGACGGCGGAGCGGCCGGTCCGGTCGGTGCCGGGTGGTGTTCCACCTCGTGGCGTCCCGGCAGGCCGGCGGCCACACCGCCGTGCGGGCCGGAGTGCGGACCTGAGTTGGGCCCGGAGTTGGGACCGGAGTTGGGACCCGAATTCGGGCCGGAGTTGGGTCCGGACGCACCGCCGGGCTGCGGCGAGTGCGGCCCCGACACACCGGCCTGCGGCACGCCGTCCGACTTGGGGGCGCGCTTGGTGGGGTCGAAGCCCATCTGGCGGCAGTCGGTGACGGCCTGACGCAGCGCGCGGGAGAACTCCGCGGCCGAGTGCGGGCGCATCGCCGGGTCCTTCTCCAGCGTTGCGAGTATGATCGCGCGCACCGGCGGCGGCACCTCCTGCGGCAGCTGCGGCGGCGGCTGGTTGACGTGCGCCAATGCCAGGGCGACCGGGCTGTCGGCCTCGAACGGACGGCGTCCGGCGACCATCTCGTAGGCGATGACACCGAGCGCGTAGACGTCGGCGAGACCGGTGACCTCGCGTCCGACGGCGGCCTCGGGGGCGAGGTACTGGGCGGTGCCCATCACCTCACCGGTCTTGGTCATCGCCGCCGAACCCACCGCCCGGGCGATGCCGAAGTCGGTGAGCTTCACGATGCCGTCGGCGGTGACCAGCATGTTCGCCGGCTTCACGTCGCGGTGGATCAGGCCACTGCGGTGTGCGGCATTGAGCGCGGCGGCGGCCTGGGCCAACAGGCCGGCGGTGTCGGCGGCGGAGATCGGGGCGTTCTCCGCGATGATCTTCGACAGCGGCATGCCCGGCACGTACTCCATCACCAGGTAGGCCGTGCCGTCGTCCTCGCCGTAGTCGTAGACCTGCGCCACGTTGCCGTGGGTCAGCGCCGCCGACAGTCGCGCCTCGTTGCGGAAGCGCTCGGTGAAGCCGATCTCGTCGGTCAGCCCGTCCTTGAGCAGTTTGAGCGCGACGGTTCGGCCGAGCACCTTGTCGGTCGCCTTCCACACCTCACCCATGCCGCCCGCGGCGATGCGGTCGGTGAGTTCGTACCGTCCGCCGAGGACGTCTCCGGTCCGGTTCATTGGTTGACCACCGCTTCCATCACTGCCCTTGCGATCGGTGCTGCCACCGATCCTCCGGATGCTTCTTGTCCGGCCGTGCCGCCGTCCTCCACGACGACCGCGACGGCCACTTTGGGGTTGTTCGCCGGCGCGAAACCGGTGAACCACACGTCTGCGTTGACGCCCGGAGCGGTCTCTGCCGTTCCGGTCTTTCCGGCTACATCCATTCCGGGGATCTGGGCCCGCACGCCCGTCCCGTTCGACACGACCTTGACCATCATGTCCCGCAACTTGCCGGCGGTCTGGGAGCTGACCGCCTCGGACAGCACCGACGGGTCGGTCGACTGGATGACGTCGAGGTTCTTGTCGCGCACGGTCTGCACCAGGTAGGGGCGCATCACCTTGCCGTCGTTGGCGGTCGCGCTGGAGATCATCGCGACCTGCAACGGGGTGACCCGCACGTCGAACTGACCGATCGACGACTGCGCCAGCTGCGCCTGCTGCAGGTTGGCCGGGAAGGTCGAGGGGGTCACACTCATCGGCACGGTGAGCTGCTGACCGAAGCCGAACTTGCTGGCCTGCTGCCGGACGGCGTCCTGCCCGAGCTTCATGCCCAGGTCGGCGAACGCGGTGTTGCAGCTGATCTCCAGCGCGTGGGTGAGCGTCGTCTTGTCGTTCGGGCCGCAGGCCTGACCGGTGACGTTCGGCAGCGGCTTGGTGACACCGGGCAGCTTGAGGGCGGCCGGGCCGTCGAGTTCGCTGTCGGGGTTGTAGTCGCCCGACTGCAGCGCCGCGGCGGCGGTGACCAGCTTGAAGGTCGACCCCGGCGGGTAGAGGTTGCCCGAGATGGCCCGGTTGACCATCGGCTGGCTGTTTGCGGTCGTGAGGTTCTTCCAGTTGGTCTGCACGGCGTTCAGGTCGTGCGACGACAGCAGGTTCGGGTCGTACGTCGGGCTGGTGACCATCGCGAGGATCGCGCCGGTCTTGGGGTCCATCGCCACGACGGCGCCGCGCTGGTTGCCGAGCGCCTTGCGGGCGGCGGCCTGCACCTTGGCCTTGATCGTCAGGTCGACGCTGGCGCCCTGGGGCTCCTTGCCGGTGAGGATGTCGGGCAGCTGCCGGTAGAACAGCTTGTCCGAACTGCCCGAGAGCAGGTCGTTGTAGCCCCGCTCGACCCCGCTGGTGCCGTAGGTGAAGGAGAAGTAACCGGTGACGGCGGCGTACTCCGGCCCCTGCGGGTAGGTGCGCAGCCACTTCAGGTCGTCGTCGGCCGGCTTGGAGACGGCGACGGCGGTGCCGTCGACCAGGATCGAGCCGCGCTCCTTGGCGTACGACTTCAGCAGGGTGCGGCGGTTGCCGGGCTTGGCGTCGTAGGTCTTCGCCTGCACGAACTGGATCATCGTGCTGGCGATGAGCAGGGCCGCGAACATCGCCATCACCACCACGGACAACCGGCGGATCGGGGTATTCATCGGGGCCCCCGCAAAGTATCCGGAGGAGCGAAGCGGGGGAGGAGCTTTGTGGGGTGGTTCATCTGACCTTCACCACCTGGGTCATGTCGTCGGAGACGTTCGCCGACTCGAACATCGGCCGGCGCGCCTGGTCGCTGATCCGCAGCAGCAGTGCGACCAGCACCCAGTTGGCCAGCAGCGACGAACCGCCGGCGGCGAGGAACGGTGTGGTCTGGCCGGTCAGCGGGATCACCCGGGTGACACCGCCGATCACGACGAAGCACTGCAGCGCGATCGAGAAGGCGAGGCCGGTGGCCAGCAGCTTGCCGAACCCGTCGCGGGCGGCGAGCGCGGTGCGCAGACCGCGTTCGACGAACAGGCCGTAGAGCAACAGGATCGCCATCACGCCGACGAGTCCGAGTTCCTCGCCGAAGCTGGCGAAGATGAAGTCGGAGTTGGCGAAGTAGGTGATCTCTGGGTGGCCCTGGCCGAGCCCGGTGCCGGTCAGGCCGCCCGAGGCCATGCCCATGAGTCCCTTGGCGTTCTGGTCGGACAACCCCGCGGTGAACGGGTCGAGCCACAGTTGCACGCGCACCCGGAAGTGGGCGAACAACTGGTAGGCCACCACGCAGCCGAGCAGGAACATCCCGAGACCGATGACGATCCACGACCGGCGTTCGGTGGCGATGTAGAGCATCCCGACGAAGAGTCCGAAGAACAGCAGCGAGGTGCCGAGGTCCGACTCGAACACCAGCACCGCCAGCGAGGCGAGCCAGGCGACGACGATCGGGCCGAGGTCGCGGGCGCGCGGCAACGGGAAGCCGAGCACCCGCTTGCCGACCAGGCTGAGCGCGTCGCGGGTCTGCACCAGGTAGGACGCGAAGAAGATGACCGCGCACAGCTTGGCGATCTCGCCCGGCTGGAAGGTGAACGGGCCGAGCCCGATCCAGATCCTGTTGCCGTTGATGTTCTTACCGATCAGCGGCATCAGCGGCATCATCAGCAGGATGATCGCCGCGAGCGCGAAGGTGAAGGTGTAGCGCCGCAGCCGGCGGTGGTCGGAGACGAGGAAGAGCAGCGCGATCGCCGCACCGATCGCGATCGCCGACCAGATCAGCTGGCGCAGCGCGGAGCCTTCGAGCAGTCCGTTGGTCTTGGAACTGTTCAGGTCGAGGCGGTGGATCATCACCAACCCGAGCCCGTTCAGCAGGGTCGCGATCGGCAGCAGGGTGGGGTCGGCGTACGCCGCCTTCCAGCGCAACACCAGGTGGAAGATCAGCGTGATCACCCCGAAGCCGACACCGATCGGCAGCAGGTCGACCGGCAGGCTGCCCTCCATCGCCAGACCCACATTGGCGTACGCCAACAGCACCACCGCGATCGCGAAGATCAGCAGCACCAGTTCGGTGCCGCGGCGGGTGCGGGGTTTCTGGTCGGTGACGGTCACGACGCGCAGTTGCTCCCGGTGGTGTCGAGCTTGCAGCGTTCGATCTGTGCGCGCAGGTCGGCGACGACCCGGGTGGCGTCGGACTTGCTCTTGGCGGTCATCGTGTCGTTGACCTTGTCGCGGTAAAAGCTGGGCAGGTCGGCCACGTTGATGTCGGTCGACTGGTCGACGCCCGACAGGCTGATCGGCCCGAGGTCCTGCGGCACACCCTTGAAGATCGCGACCTTTCCCGACTTCTGGCCGACGAAGTACTGGTTCTGGGTCCAGTTGTACGCGAGCAGGCCGGCGGCGACGAGCATCGCGACGAGCACGATGCCGAGAGCGAACCAACGCCACTTGCCGCGCGAGGGCTTCTCCTCCGCGAGCTGCGGCATGCCTTGGGTGTCGCCGTCCTCGTAGTCGTCGTACGGCTGCTCGACCGGGGTGGGGGCCGAGGTCTCGCGCTGCAGCGCGGCGGCCTTCTCGGCCGGGCTGCGCGGCGCCTGCGGCTGCTCCTGGGTGTCGTCGAACTCGCGTCCGATGGCCCGGTCGGCGGCTGCGCCGACGATCTGCGGGGTGGTCGAGGTGCGCTCGTTGCCGTCGATGACGTCAGCCACCACGACGGTGACGTTGTCTCGGGTCGACGCCTTGATCGCGATCTCGATCAGCCGGTCGGCGATGTCGCCGGGCGTGCCCTGCGAGGTGACGATGCCCTCGATCGTCGAGTGCGCGACGTAGTCGGACAGGCCGTCGGAACAGATCAGGTAGCGGTCGCCGAGCCGCGCCTCACGCAAAGAGATGTCGGGCTGGTCGTCCTCGCGTCCGGTGAGCACCCGGGTGACCATCGAGCGCTGCGGGTGGTGCTCGGCCTCCTCGGCGGTGATGCGTCCCTCGTCGAGCAGGGCCTGCACGAACGAGTGGTCCTTGGTCAGCTGGCTGAACACGCCGTCGCGCACCAGGTAGGCGCGGCTGTCGCCGATGTTGGCCATCGCGAGGTTGTTGCCGGAGCGCAGGAACGCGATGAGCGTGGTGCCCATGCCCTCGGTCTCGACGTCGGCGTCCATCTGCTCGCGCAGCCGGTCGTTGGCGCGCAGCACCGCGGCCCGCAACTGGTTGGCGGCCTCGTCGGCGCCCCACGACTCGCCGTCGAGCGCCATCAGTTCGGCCACGACGGTGGAACTCGCGGTGTCACCGGCGGCGTGTCCGCCCATGCCGTCGGCGAGCACGAGCATGTCGGGCGAGGCGTACGCGGAGTCCTCGTTGCGGGTCTTGGAACCGAGGCCGAGATTGGAGCGAGCTGCGAAGCGCAGGGCGATCGACATGGGTTACTTCCTGACTTCCAGCACCGTGGTGCCGATCCGGACGCGGGAACCTTCGTGCAACGGCACGTGTTCACCGATGCGCTGAGGGCCGACGAAGGTTCCGTTCGTGGAACCGAGATCGTCGATGAACCACTGGTCGCCCTCGGGGTAGACGCGGGCGTGACGGCCGCTGGCGAACTCGTCGGACAGCACGAGGCTGCACTCCGGGTTACGCCCGATCAGCACGCCGGCCTCGGACAGCGGCACGGTGATGCCGCGCATGTGCCCCTCCACCACCGCGAGGTGGGTCGGGCCGCGCCGCTTGGCCGGACGGGGTGCGCCTGCCGGGGTCGGACGGGACGCGCCGCGGGCGACCGTACGGGCGCCGTACAGGTCGCTGCGCAGCACCCCGACGATGCTGAAGACGAATGCCCACAGCATGGCGAGCAGCCCGAGGCGGATCGCGGTGACGGTGAGTTCGCTCATCGGCGGACCTTTCCGCTGGTTGAGCCGCCCGACGAAGGAGGGCGAGTCGAAACCTCCCAGGCCGGCACGAAGCAGCCCGCTGACGTGCGGCTCATCGGCGTCCACCTTGCCGGAAGATCAGCGATGTGCGGCCCACGGTGATTCGGTCGCCGTCGTCGAGATGCACGCTGGTGATCCGTTCACCATTGAGGAAAGTGCCGTTGGTCGAGCCTAGGTCGGACAGGCTCGCCACGAGGTGGGGGCCGTCGTTCGTGACGCGAATTTCGCTGTGCCGCCTGGAAACTCCTGAGTCGTCGAGCACCACGTCGACGTCGTCGTCGCGTCCGATGATCGTGATCGCGCCCATCAGCGGGTAGTGGTCGCCGTCGACGTCGAGGTAGGGGCGCTGTCGGTAACTGCGCGGCGCGGCCGGGCTGGGGGAGATCGGACGCGCCGGCTCGACGTACTCCTGGTACCCGCCGTCCGAGGGCTCGTCGTCGTAGTCGTCGTCGTAGTCGTCGTCGTAGTCGTCGGCGTCGTCGTAGTCGTCGTGCTCGTCGTACCGGGGTTCGGGCTCGGCCTTGCGGCGGCCGAATCCGGGCAGCGCGAACCCGCCGGCCGGCGGTGCGCTGCGCTGTGGTTCGGGCTGGGGCGCCGGCTCGAGCTCGACGGACGCCTGGGCCTGCCGGGCGATCGACGGGCGCACCTTGAAGACGCCGGTCTCGAGTCCGTCATTGGCGCTGAAGTTGATGGTCAGCGGGCCGCCGGGGGTGTAGCGCTGGGTCTCGGCGTGCTCGGCGGCGCTCGCCTTGAGTTCGTCGACGAGTGCCTTGCGGTGGGCGGTGAGCTGCTCGTGATCGGTCGGGCTCAGCTCGATGTCGAACAGGTTGGGCACGATCGGGCGCTTGTTCTTGCCGGCCGAGGTGGCCCTGTCGTCCATCGCGCGGCGCAGGGCGCTGGCGAGCTCGACCGGTTGCACCTCCGATCGGAAGGCCTTGGCGAACGCGTTGTTCACCCCGGACTCGAGGCGCTTCTCGAGCTTGTCGAACAGGCCCATCGCTCCGCCCTCCTTGTCCCGTCGATCGTTGTGTCAGTGGCGATTGTGACTGCTGAGGCTTGAGGGACGAGCCCGCGCGGCAGTCACGTCATCGTAACGAGGGCGACAACGTATGAGCGGGTAGCGGGGTTTCCGCGGGTGTCACCGTCCACCTTGCGAATGTTCGTGCGACTCGCGACGAAGATGCGGGACGCTGCAAACTTTCGCGGCGTGGGCATCAGCTGCTGCCGCAGCCGCCCCCGCCGCCACAGCTCGACCCGCACGACGAACTGCACGAGGAGGAGCTGCCGCACGACCAGCTGCTGCCCCCACCGTCGCCGCCGCTCGATCCGCCGAAGTCGCCGGAGAAGCTGTCGAACGACGAGCCGACGTCGCTGATGCTGTCGCCGAACGATCCGATCGAGTCGGAGAACGACGTGAAGTCGGTGCCGAGGTTGCCGATGCCGCCGAGGTCGATCGCGCCGGCCCCGAGTGCGCCGGCGTCGAAGCCGCCCACGTCGAACCCGCTCGCGTCGAAGCCGCCGAACCACGCGAGGTCGTTGCCCCAGCTGCTGAGCACGGCCGCGTCGGTCGCGGTGAACCCACCGTCGCCGAGACTCTGCGCGACGTCGCGGAACACCGCTGCCCAGTGCTCGGCCTCACCCAGCGCGATCGCCCACGGGAGGTAACGGCTGAAGATCGACGCCGCCTCGTCGACCCGGATCTGTACCGCCTCGGCGGTGCGCAGGTACTGGTGGAACTGCCCCGTCTGGGCGCGCAGCGCGGTGCGGACGGCGTGGTCCTGGGTGGGTGCGAACCCGAGCGTCTGGGTGGTGTCGGTGAGGATCGCGGCGCGCACCTCGCGTCCGGCGGTGCCGCTGCCCCGGCGGCGGACGGCGTCCATGCCGGTGGCCTCCCCGGGCTGGCCCTGGGGGAAGACGAGCATCATCATGTCGCTGGGCGCCCCGGTGAGGTGGCTGACCGGCTTGGCGGTGCGGGTGAGGATCCAGTCCGACTTCTCCTTCTTGCGCTTCGCGCTCGCCGCCGGATCTTTGTCGATGCGCAGGTAGCCCGCGACCGCGAGGTCGACCAGCAGCGCCCCCACATCGCGTCCGCCGATGCCGCGCGGCAGCACCGACCCGGCCATCCACGGCATGAGCAGCTCGGGCGGATTGAAGCGTGGCGGCGGCGGGTCGGGCAGCAGTTCCCTCGCCTTGACCTTCGTCGTCGGGTGAGCGTTGGGGTTCGCCGGGATGATGCCCGGCGCGACCCCGTCGAAGGCGGTCAGTTCGCGACCGTTGCTGACGGCCGTGCGAATCGCCATCCCGACGATCACCACGACGGCGAGCACGATGAGCCCCACGAGCCATTCCATGGATCGATCCTCACATGTGACGGGTCTGCCTCAGAGCAAACGCTGCGGCTGCTTGCAATGGCTGCGGGTGCACCCGCAGCCTCTGCAAAGACGTGCAGCGTGTGCGATCGGTTTCGGGCTGCGTGAGCCCCGCGAACCACCGTTCGTAGAGTGACGGACAGCACACCGTCCGCTCTGCCTGCTCCCGTCTCCCTTGCGAGGTCGTCAAGTGTCGAACGCCCCTGAAGTCATGTGGCAACCCACTCCCGAGTTCGTCGAGTCGACGAACATCCACCGCTTCTCGGTCTGGGTCGGTGAGAAGTACGGCATCGACGTCACCGCCTACAACGACCTGTGGCAGTGGTCGGTCGACCACCTCGAGGACTTCTGGGCCGCGGTCTGGGAGTACTACGAGCTGCCGGGCACCTTCACCCAGGCGCTCGACTCCCACCAGATGCCCGGAGCGAAGTGGTTCACCGGCGCCGAGCTCAACCTCGCCGAGTACGTCGTCACCCGCGGCGCCGACGACGACCTCGCGATCATCACCACCGGTGAGCAGGGCGACCGCGCCGAACTCACCTGGGCACAGCTGCGCAGGCAGGTGGCGAACTTCGCGCACAACCTGCGCGCGCTCGGCGTCCGCCCCGAGGACGTCGTCGTCGGCTACCTGCCCAATGTCGCCGAGACGATCGTGGCCGCGCTCGGCACCATGTCGGTCGGCGCGATCTGGTCGGGCGTCGGTCAGGACTACGCGCCGGCCGCGGCGATCGACCGGTTCGCGCAACTCGAGCCGAAGGTGCTGGTGGCCGCCGACGGTCACTGGTTCGCGACGAAGGAACGCGACCAACGGGAGGCGGTCGCCGCGTTGCGTGCGGGGCTGCCGACGGTCGAGCACGTCGTCGGGGTCACCCGGCTCGGCAAGGGGCTGGACGACACGGTGCCGTTCGAGCAGATGGTCGCCGGCGACCACGCGTACGAGCCGTTGCAGGTGCCCTCGGAGCACCCGCTGTGGGTGATGTTCTCCTCCGGCACGACGGGCCTGCCGAAGGGCATCGTGCACTCGCACGGCGGCGTGCTGCCGGTGCAGACGAGCCTGCTCTCGCTCAACTGGGACCTCAGGTCGACCGACCGGTTCATGTGGTACACCTCGCCGTCCTGGGTAATGTGGAACTGCCTCGTCGGCGCACTCACCGCTGGCGGCGCGATCGTCTGTTACGACGGAGCGCCGATGGCGCCCACAGCAGCCGCCTGTTGGGACGTCGTATCGCGTTGCGGTGTGACGGTTTTCGGCACGAGCCCCGGGTTTCTCGGTGCGTCGCAGGACCAGGGCATTCACCCGTCCGCCGACTTCGACCTGTCGGCGCTGCGCATCACGGGCGTCACCGGCTCGCCGTGCCCCGACCACGCGTTCCGTTACGTGCGCGACGAGGTCGGCGACATCCCGTTGTTCTCGATGTCGGGCGGTACAGACATCGCGGCCGCGTTCGCGATGGGCTCACCGAACGTACCGGTGTGGAGCGGAGAACTGCCGGTGCGCGGGCTCGGCCTCAAGGTCGAGGCGTGGGACGACGAGGGCAAGCCGGTCGTCAACCAGGTCGGCGAGTTGGTGTGCGTCGAACCGCTGCCGTCGATGCCGATCCGGTTCTGGAACGACCCCGACGGCGCGAAGTACCGCAAGGCCTACTTCGAGCACTACGAGGGAGGTGTGTGGCGGCACGGCGACTGGATCAAGATCACCGACCGGGGCAGCGTGCTCGTGCTCGGCCGCTCCGACTCCACGCTCAACCGGCACGGCGTGCGGATGGGTTCGGGAGACATCTACTCCGCGGTCGAGTCGATGCCCGAGGTCGCCGAGGCGCTCGTGATCGGTGCCGAGGAGGCCGACGGCGACTACTGGATGCCGCTGTTCGTCGTGCTCAACTCGGGCTCTGAGCTGACCAACGAGCTCGCCTCGGCTATCAAGCAGCGGGTGCGCGAGAAGGCGTCGCCGCGGCACGTGCCCGACGAGATCATCGAGGTCGCCGGCATCCCGCACACCCGCACCGGCAAGAAGCTCGAGGTGCCGATCAAGCGGATGATCCAGGGCGCCGCCTTCGAGGAGGTCGTCAACCCGGACGTCGTCGACGTGCCCGAGCACATGGCGGCCTTTCGTGAGATCGCCGAGGCTCGCTTCCGGACGGTGCAGGCTCGCGGCTGAGGGATGTGCGGGTGGCTTCCGGTGTTTGCGACTCCGGTGGCCCGAGGAGGTCCCGGTTGCCGGAGGGGCGAGCGCAGCGAGCCTCGAAACCCGCGTCCGGCCGGGTCTGCCGTCTCCAGTGAAGGATTGCTGCTGTCCTGACAGCAGCAATCCTTCACCGGAGCGCGCTCGATCCGGGTGTGCGCCTGCGCGAGGCAATCCTCAACACACTGTCCACAGTTATCCACACCACTTTCCACAGCTGTGGAGGTGAGTTTGTGGACGAATCGTGTGCCCGCGAACCGTGCCGTCGGCGGGCCGTTCCGCCCGGTGTGACGACTCGATTTGTGATCGGCCGGAAGACTAGGGCAGACTATGGCGGTCACGCGCGAGTGGCGGAATAGGCAGACGCGCACGGTTCAGGTCCGTGTGCCCGAAAGGGCGTGGGGGTTCAACTCCCCCCTCGCGCACAGCAAGAGAAAGCCCCAGGTCTTCTGATCTGGGGCTTTCTCGTTCGGTGCGGGGTCGGTCATCGCAGACCTCGACGCTCCCGATCCGATCCGCAGCACGCGCCGTCCCGCCGTTGTCGACGTCATGGCGTGCTCAGGCGATCACACCGGACGGCAGTCGTTGCCGCAGCCGGTCTTGTCGCCGGCGAAGGCGTTAGCCGGCGGGCCGTCCTCGTGCGCCGCCGGACGGTGCAGCACGGCACCGCTGGGGGTGACCACGCAGTCGTCGCCGTCGAGGGTGGCCTGCCCGTCGACCAGCAGTGTGTAGCCACGCGGCTGCGTCGGCGGGACGGTCAGCGTCTGTCGGGGAGTGCAGCGTCTGCGGAGGGGGCCGGGCTGCGAGGAGGGCGGGAGTTCGGGCCGCGGGTCGCCCGAGGCGATGAGCCGTTTCGTGGATTGGAGGTCGCCCTAGTGTTGATCCGTACCGCACCTCACCGCACGAGAGGACCCACCATGCCCCGACTGCCCTTCCCCGACGAACTGCGCGAACTGCTGCGCAAGCCCAACCCCGCCGTCGTCGCCACGCTGCGCAGCGACGGGGCGCCGGTGTCGGTGGCCACCTGGTACCTGCTCGAGGACGACGACCGCATCCTGCTCAACATGGACCACACCCGGGTGCGCGTGAAGCACCTCGAGCGTGACCCGCGCATCAGCCTCACCGTGCTCGACGACAACTGGTACACCCACGTGTCGATGGTCGGCCGGATCGTCGAGCAGTTCGCCGACCCCGATCTCGTCGACATCGACCGGATCAGCAAGCACTACACCGGCGAGCAGTACGGCAATCGCACCAGCCCGCGGGTCTCCGCGATCATGCAGGTCGACCGCTGGCACGGCTGGCGCGGCGGACGCGGCATCCCGGCCGAGTGACCCGGCTCCGGTCGGCAGGCCGGAGCCGGGTCACAACCCCCGCAGACGCTGAACCTCCCGGCAGGCACTGCAGTTGCGGCGGCGACCTGAGCGAGCGCGGGTGCCGGCTTGCGCGGGAGTTGGGTGCGTGCGACGTAGTTGGTTGCGGACGGTGGAGCTCGAGCTCCACTTGTCGGAGCCAACTACAGCTTTCGCAACCAACTCGCGCGCATCGAGGCGGACGGCGCGAGGGTCGTCACCGCACCGGAGACCGAACCGTGGGGTGAGCGCTACTGCCAGTTCGCCGACCCCAACGGCATCGTCTGGCAACTGGTGCAGTGGATGAACTGACGCCGCGAGCAACGACGAAGGGCAGCCCGTCACGGGCTGCCCTTCGGCTCGGAGCGGGTGTCGCGGTAAGGCCTCAGCCCTCCCGCAGCGACGCGAGGATATCCGCCCGGCGCTCGCGGTAGCGCGCCACGTTGTCGAGCTTGATCTGCTCGTAGCCGCGGATCATGTCGGGCAGCAGCGCGAGCTCGACGACCGCCGCTTCGGTGGCCGGGCTGAGCGTAGAAACCGCCTGCCGCACACCGTCCACATACTCGCCCACCAACTCCCGCTCCACCCGGCGCACCTTCGCCGCGCCGAACGGGTCGAGCTTCGTGCCGCGCAGCTTGCGCATCGTGCGGAGCGCGTGAAACGCCGGCCGGGTCGACGGACCGAACTTGATCTTCCGGGCCATGCCCATCGCCCGCAGCATCGGCGGGTGCAGCATCACCGACCAGGTCGCGTCGTCGCCGAACTCCGCGGTGACGGCCTGCTCCATCGCGGGATCGAGCACCAAGCGGGCCACCTCGTACTCGTCCTTGTACGCCATCAACTTGAACAGGTTGGCGGCAACCGCCTCGGCGACCGTCGAGGTGACGCCCGCCCGCTCGGCCTTGCCGCGCACCTCCTCGACCGTCTCCACATAACGCTGGGCGTACGCAACGTCCTGGTAGGCGATGAGCTCGTCGACGCGCCGCTCGACCAGTGCGCGCAGCGTCGCGCCACCGCGCACCTGACCCGCGATCCCACGCGCCTGCTCGCTCGCGACGGGTTCGTCGAGCGGCGCCGCGGCCGACGCGAGCGCGGTGAGCGTCGCCTCCAGACCGGCGGGGTCGGCCACCACCTGACGTCCGCGGCGGAACGCCTGCAGGTTGCGCTCCACGGCCGCGCCGTTGAGCGTGATCGCCTCCTCGACGGCGTCCGGCGCGAGCGGCAACGCGCCGGCCTGCACGGCCACGCCGACGAGCAGCACGTTGGCGTACTGGTCGTCGCCGAAGAGCGTCAGGCACAGGTCGCGGGCGTCGGTGCTCACCGTCTCGCGCGCCGCGCGGGCGATGACACCCACCGTCCGGTCTTGCGGCGGGAAGCCCACGTTGGTGTGCGTCACCATCTGCCCGGTCGGCACCTCGCTGGTCGAGAGCACGGCGATCGTGCGCTCGGGCGAGACGGTGGTGAGGTTGCTGTCGGACGCCGCGACCAACAGGTCACAGCCGAGGTAGAGGTCGCACTCGGCTTCGCCCACCTTGTTCGGACGGCGCTCGGGGGAGTAGGTGAAGATCAGGTCGGAGACCACCGCACCACCCTTCTGCGCAAGGCCGAGTTGGTCGAGGCCGCGCACGTGCAACCCGTCGATGACACCCGCGGTCGCGATCACCTGGGCGGTCGTCACGATGCCGGTGCCGCCGACGCCGGTCATCCGCATGCCGAAGTGGTCGACGCGCGTCTTGCGTTGCGGCGCAGGCAGATCGGTCGCTTCGAGCAGCGGCGGGGTCTTCGCGGCGCGCTTGGTGCCGGGCTCCACCATGACGAACGAGGGGCAGTCGCCCTGCACGCACGAGTAGTCGACATTGCACGACGCCTGGTGGATGCGGGTCTTGCGGCCGAACTCGGTCTCGACCGGCTGCACCGACAGACAGTTCGACTTCGCTCCGCAGTCGCCGCAGCCCTCGCAGACGCGCTCGTTGATGAGCACCCGCGTCGTCGGCGCCGCCACCTTGCCGCGCTTGCGTTTGCGGCGCAGCTCGGTGGCGCACTCCTGGTCGTGGATCAGCACCGTCACGCCCGGCACCGCGGCCAGTTCGTTCTGCGTCTCGATCAGGCGTGACCGGTCACGCACCTCGACCCCGGCGGGCAGTTTCACGCCGCGGTAGTCGTCGAGGTCCTCGGTGGTGATGACGATCTTGGCGGCACCCTCGGCGAGGAGTTCCTGCACGATCTCCGGCACCGACATGCCACCGACCGCCTGCTGGCCACCGGTCATCGCGACCGCACCGTTGTAGAGCAGCTTGTAGGTGATGTTGACGCCCGACGCGATCGCGGCGCGCACCGCGAGGCTGCCGGAGTGGGTGAACGTGCCGTCGCCGAGGTTCTGGAAGATGTGGTTCTCGCGCACGAACGGCGACAGGCCGGTCCACGCGGCGCCCTCGCCACCCATCTGGCACAGGCCCAACATCTGCCCGACACGATCGGCGTCCATGTACGAGGCGAGTGCGGAGCAGCCGATGCCGCCACCGACCATCGACCCCTCGGGCACCTGCGTCGAGGTGTTGTGCGGGCAGCCGGAGCAGAAGTACGGCAGGCGGGGCAGCAGCGGCACCAACGGCAACGACGGCGGACGGCGGTGCTGGGTGGCCGGATCGACCTGCACGAGACCGGGACTCACCGCCTCGATCCGCGGCGAGATGGCCTTTGCGATGACCTCCGGCGGCAGGTCGCCGGTCGCACGCACCAACGCCTCGCCCGACGGCCCACGCTTGCCGTACACGGCGGGTGCCTCCGGCCGTCCGTAGAGCACGTCCTTGACCAACAGCTCGACGAACGGGCGCTTCTCCTCGATCACGATGATCTCGTCGAGCCCCTCGGCGAACTCCTGCACGATGGTCGGTTCGAGCGGCGACACCATGCCGAGCTTGAGGACGCGCACGCCCGAGTCGGGCGAATCGGCTTCGATACCAAGGCGACTCAGCGCTCGCAGCGTGTCGAGGTAGGTGGCGCCGTGGGCGACGAAACCGATGCGGGCCGAGCGGTCACCGACGATCTTGTTGAGGCCGTTCGCGCGGGCGTAGCGCAGGGCGAGCTCGGGACGCGCGTTCATCAGCGACTCCTCGAGCGCGGCGAGGTGCGGCTGCAGGAAGCTGGCCGAGACGGTGTGCCGGTAGGGCTTCCCGTCGATCGTGTTGTCGGGAATCACCGGGGTGACGGCGGTGGCGTCGAGATCGACCGTCATCGCGCCGTCCACCACATTCGTCGCCAACTTCAGGCCGGTCCACAACCCGCAGAATCGCGACAGCGCGATGCCGTGCCGCCCGAGCACCAGCACGTCCTGCGCGTCGGACGGGCTGAGCACCGTCAACCCGACCTCGGCCATCGCCATCTCCGAACTGCTCGGCACCGTCGACGACTTCGCGGTCGAGTCGTCGCCGACCAGCGCGAGCACGCCGCCGGTCGGTGCCGCGCCGCCGAGATTGCCGTGCCGCATCGCGTCCGTCGACCGGTCGAGGCCAGGCGCCTTGCCGTACCAGATGCCGACCACGCCGTCGCAGGTCTGCTCGCCGACCACCGACGACAGCTGCGAGCCCTGCACCGCGTTCGAGCCCAACTCCTCGTTGACCGCCGGCCGGAACACCACGCCGTGCTCGTCCATCAGCTTCTGGCGGCGGCCGATCTCGAGGTCGAGCCCGCCGAGCGGTGAACCTTCGTACCCCGAGATGAGGGTGCCGGTGCGTTTCCCCGCCTCGCGGTCGGCGCGCGCCTGGTCGAGGGGGAGGCGCACCAGGGCCTGCAGGCCGGAGAGGTAGACCAGGCCCGACCGCTTCTCGTAGCGATCGGTCAGCGAGACCTCACGCCGCGGCGGGCGCTCGGTCTGGTCACCGGGGCTGGCGGACTGCTGGTCGCGAGTGACGGTCGACATGAGCTGAGTCTCACCCCTGGGCTTGTATCTGTCACGGGGGGACCGCTACTCGGGCGTAGTCGCCGTGGGGCAGGTCACATGAAGCGGAACAAACAATTCTGCAAGACAGAACACTCGTCAGCCGGCCGGTGACGCCAGGGTTGGTGCGTCAGCGGGAGTTGGTTGCGCGGGCGGGAGGTGCTGCTCCCGCTGGGCCATCCAACTCCCGCTGACGCACCAACTCCCGTTTTTGCCAGACGAATTACCGCGGGGCCATGCGGATGGCGCCGTCCAGCCGGATGACCTCGCCGTTGAGCATGCGGTTCTCGATGATGTGCGTCGCGAGCGCGGCGTACTCGGACGGGTCGCCGAGGCGCGAGGGGAAGGGCACCTGCTCGCCGAGCGACTTCTGGGCTTCTTCGGGCAGCCCGGCCATCATCGGGGTCCAGAAGATGCCGGGGGCGATGGTCATGACGCGGATGCCGTCGCGGGCAAGTTCGCGGGCGATCGGGAGGGTCATACCGACGACGCCGCCCTTGGAGGCGGAGTAGGCGGCCTGGCCGATCTGGCCGTCGTACGCGGCGACGGACGCGGTGTTGATGATGACGCCGCGCTCGCCGTCCTCACCGGGCTCGTTCTCCTTCATCGCGGCGGCCGCGAGCCGGATCATGTTGAAGGTGCCGCCGACGTTGACCTGCAGCACCTTCATGAACGAGTCGAGCGAGTGCGGGCCCTGCTTGCCGAGCACCTTCGCGGCGATCGCGATGCCGGCGCAGTTGACGACACCCGACAGCGGGGCGTCCTGGTCGCGGGCGACGTCGACGGCGTGCTGCACCTGCTGCTCGTCGGTGACGTCGGTGGCCACGAAGGTCGCGCCCTCGGGTGCCTCACCCTTGAGGTCGGCGACGACGACGGTGGCGCCGCGCTCGAGCAGGGCCTTGGTGGTGGCGCCGCCGAGGCCGGAGGCGCCGCCGGTGACGATGAACGTGCGGTTCTTGAATTCCATTGCTAACTGTCCCTTTTCGCTGAGGTTGTGGTGGTCAGGAAGGAGAGTGCGGGCTACGCCGGACGGCGACCAGCGGGATGTCGTGTTCGTTGCCGAACGCTTCCCAGTCGTCGCTGGTGCGGGTCTTGAAGGTCTCGGCCAGCCGGTCGTCGGGGGCGACGTGTTCGGCCAGGCGCGCGGCGAAGTGCGGCTCGAGCGCTCCCACGGCGACCCAGCCGTCGCTGGTCGGGTAGATGTTGTAGTTGGGCAGGATGCCGTTGAGGATCGCGCCCGGTCCGGTCAATCGCATTGCGCCGGAGGCCCATTGGGCGGCGTCCTCGAGCGCCACCTGGGCGGTCGCGGGCCGGCCGAGTTCGCGGGCGCGCAGCATCGCGAGGCAGGTGGAGGTGGCCCGCTCGGCGCCGAGCAGGTCGGCGATCGGCAGCGGCGGCATGGCCGGCGGCACGACGGTGCCGAACGCCGCCTGGTAGGTCAGGTCGTGTCCGGAGTGATCGGGGTGCGACGCCGAGCCGATGATCTCGACGTAGGCGAGGCCGTGCTTCTCGGCGCTGGCCGGCAGGCCGAGTCGCTCGTTGGCCGACGGCCGGAACGACGTCAGCAGCAGGTCGGCCTCGGCGAGGATCTCGTCGAGCCGGGCGCGGTCGGCCGCATCCTTGAGGTCGAGTTTCACGACCTCCTGACCGGCGGCCAGTTCGCCGTACCAGTCGGGCACCATCAGGCCGAGCGGGTCGCCGGCCGGCGGCTCGACCTTGATCACGCGCGCGCCGTACTCCACCAGCCGCGACGCGGCGAGCGGGCCGGGCAGGTTGACCGCGAGGGTCACGACGGTCGTCCCGGTCAACGGTTTCGGTTGGTCGGTCATGCGGATCTCCAGGTTGACGAGTGCTGGACCAGGTGTGGCGCGGGTCTCACCCGAACTGTACAAACGTATCGTTGCCGTCAGCCGACGGACTCCGACCCGAGTTCACCTCCCCGAAGAGAGGCCTGCCCATGCGCGCCATCCAGATCACCTCCCTCGACGGCCCCGACGCTGTCACGCTCGCCGACCTGCCCGACGCCGCGTCCGACTCCCAGGTCGTCATCGAGGTGAAGGCCGCCGGTGTCGCGTTTCCCGAGTTGCTGCAGACCCGCGGGCTCTACCAGATGAAGCCCGATCTGCCGTTCGTGCCGGGCGCCGAGGTGGCCGGCGTCGTGCGCAGTGCACCGGAGGGCAGTGGGTTCGCCGCGGGCGACCGCGTCGCCGCGCTGCCGATGTTGGGCGGCTTCGCCGAGGTGGTCACCGCCAGCCCCGACCTCACCTTCGAGCTGCCTGACTCGGTGACCTTCGAGGAGGGTGCGTCGTTCATCTTCAACTACGGCACCGCCTACTTCGCACTGGTCGAGCGCGGCGGCCTGCGCGAGGGTGAGAGCGTGCTGGTGCAGGGCGCCGCGGGTGGTATCGGCACGGCGTCCATCCAGGTGGCGAAGGCGTTCGGTGCCGGACGCGTCGTCGCCGTCGTGTCGACGGATGAGAAGGGCGAGGTAGCGGTCGCCGCCGGCGCCGACGAGTACGTGCTCGCCGACGGGTTCAAGGACGCGGTCGGCAAGTCGATCGACATCGTCGTCGACCCGGTGGGTGGCGACCGGTTCACCGACTCGCTGCGCACGCTCAAGGACGACGGCCGCCTCCTGGTCATCGGGTTCACCGCCGGCTCGATTCCCGAGGTGAAGGTGAATCGCCTGCTGCTCAACAACATTTCGGTCGTCGGCGTGGGCTGGGGTGCCTACGCGATGTCGCGCCCGGGGCACATCGGAACGGAATGGAACGCGATGGTGCCCCACTTGGAGAGCGGCGTGCTCAAGCCGATCGTCGGCGGCACATACCCGCTGGCCGAGGCCGCCGAGGCGCTGAAGTCGTTGGAGACCCGCAAGGTCACCGGCAAGGTCGTGCTGGTTCCCTGAGGAATTCGGCCGAACCGCTGGTCGCCTATCTCCAGTAGTTCGACAAGGCCTTCGGTCTCGGTTACGCCACCCCGGCGGCCCGGGCCTGGATCGACGGCGGCACCCCCGCCCAGGGCTTCATGAAGAACACCGAGGGCCCGTTCGCCGACTTCTTCAAGAACATCGCTGGCCCCTGGGCCGACTGGCTGTTCATGATCGGCCTGGCCGGCATCGGCATCGCCGTCCTCGCCGGAGCCGGCCTGAAGATCGCCGCGTGGTCGGGCACCCTGCTGCTCGGTCTGATGTACCTCGCGGAGTTCCCGATCGGTCAGGCGAACCACGGGTTCACCAACCCGATCACCGACAGTCACTGGATCGAGGCGATCTGCCTGCTCGTCCTCGCCTACACCTTCGCCGGCGACAAGCTCGGCCTGGGTAAGTGGTGGGGCCGGAAGGTCGGCAACGGTTTCCTGCGCTGACCGCCTCCCCGACGAACCCGTCCGCAGCCCGCGGGCGGGTTCGCCGGCGTCCGGGGTCGTGTCGGGTCGTGTCGGGTCGTGTCGCGTCGGTTGATTCCTTCCCGGCCGGCCGCCCCGCCTGGCAGGATCGGACAATGGCCAAGAAGACTGCGAACGGCACCGTCCGGATGGACAAGAAGCTCTACGAGGCCGAGCTCGAGCGATTGCAGACCGAGCTCGTCGCCATGCAGGAGTGGGTGAAGCAGACGGGCGCGCGTGTCGTGGTCGTCTTCGAGGGGCGCGACGCCGCCGGCAAGGGCTCGGCGATCAAGCGAATCACCGAATATCTCAACCCGCGCGTTGCACGCGTGGCCGCGCTGCCGAAGCCCTCGGATCGACAGAAGACGCAGTGGTACTTCCAGCGCTACGTCGAACATCTCCCGGCCGCCGGCGAGATCGTCATCTTCGACCGGTCCTGGTACAACCGCGCCGGCGTCGAGCGGGTGATGGGGTTCTGCACCCAGGAGCAGTACGAGCGCTTCCTGGTGCAGGCGCCGATCTTCGAGCAGATGCTCATCGACGACGGCATCCTGCTGCGCAAGTACTGGTTCTCGGTGTCGGACGTCGAGCAGCAGGCGCGGTTCAAAGCGCGGTCCGAAGACCCGATGCGCCGGTGGAAGCTGTCGCCGATGGACCTTGAGTCGATCACCCGCTGGGAGGCCTACTCGCAGGCGAAGGACCACATGTTCGCCGCCACCGACAAGCCCCAATCACCTTGGTACGTCGTCGAATCCGAGGACAAGCGGGCCTCGCGCATCAACGTCATCGCACACCTGCTGTCGACCATTCCGTGGCACCCGGTGGAGTTGCCGACGCCCGACGTGCCCGAGCGCCCAGCGCCCGTTGGCTACACGCGTCCGCCGCGCACCTCGCAGACCTACGTGCCCGACCACGCCGCCGAGGTGACCAAAGCCGCGCAGGCAGCCAAGTCGGCGAAGGACGCCAAGGCAGCGAAGGACGCCCAGCCGGGGAAGGGCGGCAAGAAGAGGGACTGACCTCAGAGCCAGTCGTACTGGTGCTCCGGTCGCCCGGTCGCGCCGTACCGCAACGCCATTCGCGCCTTGCCGTCCTCGGCGAGTGCCGCCAGATAGCGCTGCGCGGTGGCCCGGGAGACGCCCACCTCGTCGGCGATCTCGGCGGCCGTGCGCGGTTCGGTCGACTGCTGCAACGCCTCGCGCACCAACTTCGCGGTGACCGGCGACTGACCCTTCGGGGTCTGCGGACGGTCGCCCTCGTGGAGGGCGAAGAACGCGGTGTCGAGGCGGTGGCGCTGGTGATCCTCGTGCGAGTGGTCGTTCAGGTGCGTCGCCGGACGGCTTGACCGCGTCACGGGCGCCACCCTGGCAGGCTGACCGAAGACCCACCGAGACGGAGGAAACGCCATGACCGACAACAGCTCCCGGTTCTCCGGACGGCTCCAGCAGCTCACCGACCGGGTCTGGGCCTGGGTGCAGCCCGACGGCACCTGGTGGCTCAACAATGCGGGTGTCGTGGCCGGCGACGACGGGATCTTCGTGGTCGACACGTGTGCCACCGAGCCGCGTACGACGGCCTTTCTCGATGCGGTCGCCGGCGCGGTCGACGGGAGCGTGCGTTGGGCGGTCAACACCCACGCCCACGGTGACCACTGCTACGGCAACTCGCTGCTGCCCGAGGATGCGACGTTGCTCGGCCACGAGTTGATGTGCGAGCAGTTGCGCACCGACCCGATCATCGACGGCTGCCCGCCGCTGTGGCAGCCGGTGCCCGACTGGGGTGCGGTCACCCGTCGCGTTCCGACGGTCTCCTTCACCGACCGGCAGACCGTCGAGATCGGCGGCGCCACAGTCGAATTGCGGCATCCCGGTCACCCGGCGCACACCACCGGTGACACCGTCGCGTGGATCCCGAGCGAGGGCGTGCTCTTCACCGGCGACCTGCTCTTCCATGGGCTCAGCCCACTGGTCTTCATGGGTTCGGTCGACGGCGCGAACAGGAGCCTCGACTGGATCGCGTCGTTCGGCGCGGCGCAGGTGGTGCCCGGGCACGGACCCGTGATCAGCGCGGCCGAACTCCCCGAGGTGATCGCCCAGCACCGCGCCTACTACGAGTTCGTTCGAGGGGTCGCGGCCGACGGCATCCGACGCGGCGTCGACCCGCTGACCGCCGCGCGTGCGGCCGACCTCGGCGAGTTCGCGACTTGGACCGACGCCGAGCGGCTCGTCCCGAACCTGCACCGTGCGTACGCCGATGCCGGGGTGGGCGAGGTGGACGTCGTCGCCGCCCTCTCCGAGGCGGTCACCTGGGCAGGCGGCCCGATGAAGACGCACGTCTAGGGTTCGAAAACAAGACGACGACAAGGGTTTTCGGGTCGTTTCGTTCGGTCGCCGGGGTCGTCGATCAAGCGGCGAAGGAGCCGGCGACCTACTGGTTGACCAGTTCGTTCTTGGTCGTGACGACCTCGATCGTGCTCGTCGGCCCCGACACGGTGATCGCGCCGGGGATGTCGGCCCAGCCGCCGCCGTCGACCGAGTACTGGCCGCCGTACGTCGTCGCCACGCTCGTCGTGTAACGACCGCGCTTGTCGTAGGCGTGCTTGATGTCGCCGTCGGGGTAGGTGCCGCCACCCGACTGGGTCGTGCCGCTCGTCGACCCGTCGCCGAAGGTGAACACGTTGTGCTTGAACGTCGGCTTGATGCGCACCTGGTGCCCGAGCAGCGTGACCGTGTTGATCTCGTTCGGCTGGAATCCGGCTGCGGGGTACTGCAATTGGAAGTAGACCGGCAGGGTCACCAGCGTCGCTCCGCCGACGGGCTGGGTCGCCACCGTGGGCTTCGCGAACGGCGTGTGCTCCCACTGCGACTTGATCATCGCCATCGTCAGTTGCGGGCGGGCCGTGTTGTTCGGGACGGCGTTCGGCCAGCAGGTGGTGCCGACGCGCTCCCAGACCTTCGTCACGTCAGGCTCCGGAATGAGCAAGCGACGGAAGATGATCGAGTACGGCCCGGGCGCGTTCGCGTCGGTGCAGGTTTGGTACGCACTCGTGCAGCCCACCTCGACCGTCGAAGTCACCGTGTTGTTGCCGCAGGCGAGGATCGTGACGTACTCGTACGGGACGACCTTCGTCACCTGCTTGCCTGCCGTGGCGTACTTGGCCTCGCCCCTGGGTGGGAGGGCACGAGTTTGTGCCTCGGTCTTTCCTGCGTACGTGCCGCCGCCGGTGTTCTGTGTACAGACGATCCCTTTGCACTTCGGAGTGCCTCCGGCGACCGTGCCCGGGTGTTGAATGAGGCCGCCAAGGCTGGTTACAGCGATCATGAGGACCGTCGCAGTGGCGCTCACGGCGTTCCTTGCTGAAGCTCGGCCACCCGCCATCCACTCGTCCAAATCAGCGTAAGGACGGCTGCTGCACGACCGAGGGGCTCGCCCTTCTCAACTACTGACCCTTTGGCATCCACAGTGTCGGTCGCCGGCTGGTCAACGGTGACGCTGACGATGACATCGCCTTCGCTTGGCAACTTTGACGCGTCGAGGACAACGAACTGGTCGCCAGAGAAGCGCTGCTTGTCGGCAACAAGCGCCGAGACGGTTTGCCGTTGCCGAACGCACGTCTTACAGCTCGGCAGCGCCAACGGCTCGAGCACCCCGACCTTCGGCTCCTTGCCGACCTTGTTCACGGTCTCCAGGTAGTACTTCGCGAAAGCGATCGCACCGGCGTCCGTCTTGTACTTGGCCTCCTCGGGCACTCCCGGCGCACCGGCGTACGTCGCGTTGCTGGTCGGGCTCTGGGTGGCGGTCGTCGTGGTCGCGGCCGTCGAAGTGGTCGACGAAGTCGCTGTCGTCGAGGTGCTCGACGGACTCGAGGATTCGGCTTCGGACGAACCGCCGGAGCAGCCCGTGAGCACGCCTCCGGCCAGCGCCAGAGCGAGAATCGGCGCAACGATGCGACCGGGTCGTGCTGTCATCGGGACCTCCCTGAACCTGCGAGCAGCCCTTGCATCTTGCGCTCCAGGCAGCGTCCGCGGCGTTTTCCACAGGTAAGGACTTGGCAAAGTCCATGGACAGGCGTGCCGTCGTACGAGATCTTTCGTGCTGTCACAGTTGGTGGATTCAGGTGCATTCAGGCGTATTCAGCAGGGGAGCAGGGGCATGAAGAGCAGGGTTCTGACGGCAATGTGTGGGGTCGTGCTGGCGGCCGGAGCGAGTGTCGCGGTGGTGCCGGAGGCGCACGCGGCGCCCGAGTTCCAGTGCGGGCCGAACAACTGGATCGGGCGCCTGGTGCCCGAGAACCCGCCGGGCGGGGCGAACTTCCACAACGCGTGCGTGCGGCACGACGCGTGTTACAGCAAGGGCAGCCGCACCAACCGGTTGACCTGCGACCAGGCGTTCCGCACCCGCATGAACAACGCGTGCACGGCGGCCGGCAAGGGCGCGACCTGTCGGGCGATCGCGTCCACCTACTACTACGCCGTCCGCGGCGCCGGCCGGTGGTACTACAAGGGCAGCGGCCTCAACAACTGACCTCGCAGGCGCCCGCCTGCTGCGTGCGAGCATGGCTGGATGAGCAGCGACGACCGCACGATGCGCGAACGGATGGAGGCGGGCGACCTCTACATCGCCGTCGATCCCGAACTCGGCGAGCTGAGCAGCCGCGCCCTCGACCTGGTTCAGGCGTACAACGCGGCCTCGGTGCGTCAGCCGGGGCTACGCCGCCGCCCCACCCGCAAACGCTGCACTTGCCTTCAGAGGCTGCGGTTGCAGCGGCAGCGTCTGAAGGTAGGTGCAGCGTTTGCGGGAAGTGTGGTCGGTCAGTCGCGGGCAGCGATCACCGCGAACGCACCGGCGAGCGCGACGTTCTTGAGGAAGTTGATCTGATGCGCCTTGCGGACGGCGGGGTCCTCGACGTTCCAGAACTGGTGCCCCGCGTACGTGGTCGGGATCAGCGACAGGATCAACCCGGCGGACGCCGTCCGCGGCAATTTGCCGAGCGCGACCGCGACACCGCCGGCCGCCATCGCCGCGCCGGAACCGCACCAGCGCTTCCGGGGCCGGCAGGCCGATGCCTTCGGCGGCCTTGACCCGGGCGCCGGGGTTCTGTGCGGCTTCGAGGCCGAGCTTGACGAACGGGGCGCCGAGCGCGACGCGACCGATGATCTCCAGGGGCTTGATGCTGACGGATCCGACGTTACAACCGGCCGGTCGAGGCGCCGCGGGTCGTCTCGCCTACGCGGTCAGGACGACGCGGCGCCGACGCCGGGTCAGTCGCGACGGATGATGGACGGGTGAACGATCCGTACGAACTGCTCACGACGCACGCCGTGCATTGGGCGGAGAACGCCGGCCGACCGCTCGACGCGACGTTGCTGAGCACGGTGCTGAACCTTCGCGACACCCACGATCGCACCCCGGGAACGTCCTGGCCGGCGGGTTCGGCGGACCACCTGATCACCGTGCGCTGGCCGGAACACCGCGCGCCCGGAGGGGCGCCCGACCACCGCGCGCCCGGAGGGGCGGCGTCCGACACCGGTGCGCTCGTCGACACGCTCGCCACGTTCTGGCAGTTCCTGAGTGCGACCGGACGGCTCGCGCCGGGGTCGGCCGACCCGTCCGACCTAGCGACGGAGGCGCGTCGCGCGCAGGAGTCGATGCCCGCAGGCCGCGCCGACCGCGCCCACCGCACCCGCCCGGCAGCCGCGGGACGCACGAAGGGCGTTACGCCGTCCGGTGACCGGATCGACAGAGAGCCCGGCGACACCGCAGCGGGCGCCACCGTCACCGACATCGACGTGCAGGCCGCCCTGCCGATCCAGGATCCAGCCGAGGTGCTCGCCGTCGTCGCACGGTCGACCTATCGGCATCGGCTCGACGGGCTGCTGGACGCCATCGGTGAGCGGGGGCGGGAGGTCACGTCTGCCGGTTGGTTGCGGCCGAAGTTCGCGGCGGAGATCATCGCGGCACTGGAGATCGACGAATGGGTCGAACGGGTGCTCGGCAGCCCACCGTCACCCTGGCGCTCGGCCGGCGACCATCTCGGCCTCGGCCTGCTCTTCTCGCCGGCGAAGGACGTCGGGCTGCTCGACTACCGGGGCAACCGCGTCGTGCACGTGCCGCGGCCAATGCAAGACGACCCAGCCGCGAGGCATGCACACGAAATCGCCCTTCTGAGCCGGCTGCATCACCACACCCATCGGCTCTTCCTCGGCGATCCGCTGCCGGGCATCGTCCTCGGTGTGCAGACCGACCGGCTGAAGACCCGCGCCGACATCGAGAGCTGGTGGCTGCAGGCGCCGGAGAACATGTTCGGCGACCTCGAGCAGTTCGGCGCCGCGGCGAAGAGCATGCGCAAGACGAGCATCAGGTGGCTGGGTTCGGCGCTGCTGTTCTGGGAGGAGGCCGGGATGCTGGTCGACCGACCCGACGGAGTTCAGGTCACCCCGCTGGGCATCGAATTCACGCGGCTCCTCCTCGACCCCGCCCGGCGAGCGGGCGACGCCTGAGGGCCGAACCTCAGTCCGACCAGACGCCGAAGAACAACGCGATCTGCGGCGGATGAGGTCCTCGAACGGCTCGATCTTCGTCGGCGCCCCGTCGAGTGCCTCGATGTACCTCGACACGGCGGGGGCTCGCTCGAGTGCCGCGGCGATGGCCTGGTTGGTCTCGTGCAGGTCGAACCGGTTCGGATCCATCCCGATGGGGAGCCCGGGGCCGTACTGGTCCTGAGGTTGCGCAGGTCCTCGACCGGCCAGAGCTGGGCGGCGAGCTCGTTCCAGCGGTGGATGCCGCCGATGTCGTCCGGCGGGCAGGCGCGCTCCCCGGCCTCGCAACGGGCGACCGGGTCGTCGGTCGCGCAGGTGCGCACATCGGTGACGCGCAGCACGTGCTCCCAGCCGTCGCCGAAGTCGTACTCGTAGTTGAGGCTGTCACCCGGCTGGCGCAGCACCTGGTCGAGGCGCACCTCGCGTTCGGGCGTGCCGGCGGTGCCCTCGTGTTCGTCGAACTCGGTCAGGAAGTAGTCGCGCTCGCTCGAACGGTTGAAGCGGTGCAGGTGACTGTTGTTCCACCCCATCGCCGCCTGGAGCACCTCGTGCAGTTGGTCGAGACGCTGGTCACCGCGCAGCTCGAGCCGGCGCCAGATCTCGGGGTTCGCGTCCTCGAGCTCGACCAGGACGGTGAGCGTGATCGGGTCGTACGGCGGCTCGGGCAGCTTGATCGGCTTGTTCACGTGCATCCCGAACCGCGAACCGTCGGGCGCTGCCTGGGGCAGGCGGTCACGGCGGAGGTCTTCGGCGAGGGCGGACAGGTCGCGGCCGGCCATGATGGCGCGGATCGCGGCGTCGAGGTCGGGCTGGTCACCGGGGGAGTTCACCCGACGAGCAAATCAGGTCGAGCGCCGATTTGCCTCCGCCCTCCCCGCAAACGCTGCACCTAGCCCCCGCAGGCGCTGCACCTGCCGTCACACGCTGCTGTTGAAACAACAGCGTGTGCTGGGAAGTGCAGCATTTGCGGAGGGGGAGGACGGTTGTCGGCGGCGTCCCGTAACCTCCCCTCGAAGGACTGAAAGGGGTGAACCGATGGGCGGTCGACCGGTGACGCTGGGCGCCTCCCCGGCCACCCAGTGCCCCGTGCGCACCCATCACGCCTTCGACCCCGACATCACGCTGATGCCGGCCGAGCAGCCGCCGGCGATCCAGGAGGCGATCGACGCCGGGCTCGCGTTCGAGCAGACGCTCTTCAACGACATCGCGAGTAGTCGCCCCGACCGGTTCTGCCTGGTCGACCAAGACTCCGGGCGGCGCGCCACCGTGCAGCAGACCCTCGACGCGATGGACGCCGGGGTGCCGGTGATCCTGCGCGGCGTGCTGCCCGACGACGTCGACGGGCACCGGGTCGGTCGACCCGACCTGCTCGTCCGACACGGCGACGACCTGCCGGCCACCTACCTGCCGGGCGAGGTGAAGCTGCACCGTTTCCTGGAGGGCAAGGCGTCCAACACCCGGAACACCTACTCGGTCACGATCGCCCCGGCGTCCGACCCGCAGGCCCGCCGCACCCTCGACCACGCGCGTCCGCGGGTCGGACGTCTGGAGAACGACGCGCTCCAACTCGCCCACTACACAAGGATGTTGGAGTCGATGGGGCGTCACCCGGGCCCGGAGCACCACGAGGCGTTCCTGGTTTCCGGCGACGACTGGGTCGGCACCTGGCAGCTCGACGAGGTGCACGGCACGTGGATCCGGCTCGACGAGCCCGCCTTCGAGACCTACTCCCGCAGCGAGTCGACCAAGAAGCGCACCGCGCTCGAGCGCTACGACCACGAGTTCGGTTTCCGGGTCGCGATCGCCGAGAACGCCGCGGCCGGCAAGCCCGCTATCGTGGTGCCGATCTACAGCTCCGAATGCGACGGGTGCCCGATGTACGCCGGGTGCGAGCCCACCTTCGCCGCCGACCCGACCACGTCGTTCGAGACCTGGCGCCCGCGGGTGCGCGAGTGGCTCGCGCTCCAAACGCTCGGCATCACCACCGTCGAACAACTCGCGGCCGTCGAGCTCACCCCCGAATGGGTCGAGCGCTACCTCGCCGAGATCGAGGGCAAGCAGGGGTGGCGCAAACGGCTCGGCCTCACCATCGAGAAGGCGCGGCTCGCCGTCGCCGGCCACACCTTGGCGTTCCGTGCCCCCGACTCCGTGCGCGCCCCCAGGGCCGACGTCGAGATCGACCTCGACATGGAGAACGACACCGCCGGACGCGTGCTCCTGTGGGGCGCGCGGCTGCGGCGGGGCGACACCGTCGCCTTCCACGCCTTCGTCGACTGGCACGAACTCACCCTCGGCGACGAGCGGGCGATCGCCGAACGCCTCGCCGACTGGCTTGTCGAACAACGGGATTCAGCGGCCGCAGCCGGCGAGTCGATCATGGTCTTCCACCACGGCGACGTCGAGCGACAGAAGCTGCGGCTCATCCTCGGGCCCAGCGCGATCAAGCACATCGGCATCCCGTTCTTCGACACCCATCAGTGGGCCGAGAAGCACCTCGTCGCCACCCGCGGCCTCGGCCTCAAGCCGCTCGCGGGCGAACTCGGCTTCGAGTGGCGCGACGACGATCCGGGCGGCCGCAACTGCCAACTCTGGGTCGACGAGGCGCGCGCCACCTCCGACGCCGAGCAGCGCGCCGGGCTGCAGCAGCGGGTGCTCGACTACAACGAAGACGACACCGCCGCCACCGCGTGGATCCGCGACCACACCGCCGACCTCGTCAGCCTTACCGAACTGGAGGGCGCATGACCCTCCACGTCCACCGCAGCGACCGGCCGGACCAACTCGCCGCGGGCCTGGCCGCGATGCTGCGCGACGCCCCCGCCGACGTCTTCAGCGCCGAGGTCGTCATCGTGCCCGCCCGCGGCGTCGAACGCTGGCTCGGCCAACGGCTGTCGCACACCCTCGGTGCTTCCGACGCCAAGGACGACGGCATCTGTGCCGGTCTGCAGGTGCTCACCCCGGCGTCGCTGGTGGGTCTGTTGCTCTCGCGCGACCGCGACGACCCGTGGCACAGCGACCGGCTCGTGTGGGCCACCCTCGACGCGATCGACGACCTCTGCGGAACACCGGGATTCGAGGCGATCACCCGCCACCTCGGAGCGGGGGAGGAGATCACCGGCGACCCGGCCGCCGAGTGGGAGCGCAAGGCGCGTCAGGCGCGCCGCTACGTCGTGGCGCGGCGCATCGCCGGCTTGTTCGCGGCCTACGCCCGCGACCGTCCGCAGATGCTCGCCAAGTGGGAACGCGGCGACGCCACCGACGGCTACGGACAGTCGCTGCCGCCCGACCTCACCTGGCAACCGCCGCTGTGGCGGCACGTCGTCGAGCTCACCCTCGACCGTCACCGGCTCGACGAGTCGGTCACCGAACGCCACCACCGGGTCGTCCGTGGTCTCACCGACGGTTCGATCGATCCCGATCTGCCGCAACGGGTTTCGTTCTTCGGATACACCCGGTTCACCCGCGCCGATCGCGAACTCATCCAGGCGCTCGCGACCACGCGTGACGTGCACCTGTGGCTGCCGCACCCCTCGCCGTCGCTGTGGGACGACATCGCCGCCGTCCGGCCCGCCGATGCCGTGCCCGCCCGGGTCGACGACGCCAGCGCGCTCACCGCCCGCAACCCGCTGCTGGCCACCCTCGCCCGCGACGTGCGCGAGCTCGAGCAGAACCTCCTGTCGATGCAGCCGACCATCACGGCTCCGCACCCTTACGAGGAAACTGTCGAGAGTCGTCTTTCGTTGCTGCAGAGCGATATCCGACACAACCAAGGCCCTGACCCAGCCCGCGAGGGTGCCGCCGACGATCTCTCCTTCCAGGTGCACGCCTGCCACGGCCGACCGCGCCAGGTGGAGGTGCTGCGCGAGGTGCTCACCTGGATGCTCGCGGAGGGCCAGGGCGGCCTCCAACCCCGCGACATCGTCGTGATGTGCCCCGACATCGAGGCGTTCGCGCCGCTGCTGCAGGCCACCTTCGGGCTCACCGCGGTCACCTCCGACGACGGCCCCGATGTGCACCCCCACCCCGGCCAGCAGCTGCGGCTGCAGTTGGCCGACCGTGCGCTCGGCGCCACCAACCCGTTGTTCGACCTCGCCCAGCGCCTCATCGCGATCGTCGCCGGACGCCTCACCGCCACCGAGGTGCTCGACCTCGCCGGTCACGAATCGGTGCGCCACCGTTTCGGATTCGACGACGACGCGCTCAGCCGCATCGGCACCTGGGTGGAGGAGGTCGACGTGCGGTGGGGGTTCGACGGCACCCACCGCGCTGAGTACGGCCTGCGTGGGTTCGAGGGCTACACCTGGACCCCGGCGATGGACCGGCTCGCGCTCGGCGTCGCGGTCGGCCGGGGCTCGGCCGGGGCCGCCATCGACCATGCGCCGGTCGACGACATCGGCAGCCGCGAGGTCGAACTCGTCGGCCGCTTCCTCGAACTGCTCGAGCGCGTGAAGCGCGCCGCCGACGACGTGCGCGGACGCGGCGAGGTGCTCAAATCGGCCGACGGCAGCTTCCCGACCACGCAGTGGATGGCGTGGTTGAAGGACACCGTGCACGCCCTCGCCGACGTGCCGTTCGACGACCGGTGGCAGCTCGCCCAGATCGATCGCGAACTCGACGCCGTGGCGGCGGCCGCCGGCGATGTTTCGTTGCGACTCAGTGACATCCGCATGCTGCTCGAGCAGCGCTGGGGTGGTCGCCCGAGCCGCTCCAACTTCCGCACCGGCGCGATCACGGTCTGCTCGATGGTGCCCATGCGGTCGGTGCCGCACCAGGCGGTCGTGGTGCTCGGCCTCGACGACGGCCTCTACCCGCGCTCGCCGGTGATCGACGGCGACGACGTGCTCGCCCGCCGTCCGCACGTCGGTGAGCGCGACCTGCGCAGCGAAGACCGGCAGTTGCTGCTCGACGCGGTGATGGCCGCCGAGAAGTACTTCGTGGCGATCTACGCCGGGTTCGACGAGCGCAGCGGTGCGCGGCGACCGCCGGCCGTGCCGTTGCAGGAACTCATCGCGGTGGCCCGGCGCACCGACGCCGCGGCTTCCTGCGGGGCGGACGAAGCCGAGCTGCCGTTCGTCCGGCAGCACCCCCTGCAGGCCTTCGACGAACGCAACTTCACCGACGATGCGCCGATACCCGGCGGCACCTTCGACCGTCCCAGCCTCGACGGCGCGCTCGCGCTGCGCCGGTTCCGGGAGTCGCCGTCCGCGCCGCCGCCGTTCGTGCCCGGGCTGCTCGCGCCGCTCCCCTCGGACACGGTGACGATCGACGAGCTCACCGGCTTTCTGCACAACCCCGCCCGCGACTTCCTGCGCGGCCGACTCGGCATCTTCGTGCCCCGCGACGTCGACCCGATCGACGACTCCGTGCCGATCGCGCTCGACTCGCTGCAGACCTGGCAGATCGGCGACCGGGCACTGCAGCAGGTGGTGCGTGGTGCCACCGTCGACGCCGCGCTGCAGCAGGAAGACCGGCGCGGCAGCTTCCCGCCCGGGTCGCTCGGCGCCAAAGCCCGCGCCGACGTGCAGTCCGACCTCACCGCGCTGGCCCGGGGCATCCACCGGCCCGACGATCCGCCGGTGCGTTCGGTCGACATCAGGCTCGACCTGCAGACGACCGACGAAGCCGGCACGCCCGGCGGCGCCGTCCGTTTCACCGGTGTGGTCAGCGGACTCTACGGCGACGAGCTGCGCCAGCACACCTTCTCCAGGGTCGGTGCGCGACAACTGATCTCGGCGTGGGTGCAACTGCTCGCGGTCGCCGCGACCGAGCCTGATCACGACCACCACGCCGTGCTCAACGGACGCAAAGGCACGATGCGGCTGCGGTCGCCGGGGGCGGCCGCGCCGCAGTTGCTCGCCGACCTGGCACAGCTGCGGGCGCTCGGCCAGCGGTACCCGATGGGGGTGCCGCCGAAGACCGCCTACGCCTTCACCAAGGGCAACCGGATCCGCCTGCTGCGCGGCGACCCCGCCGAGGCGCTGCTGCTGCAGTTCGCGCGCAATGACTGGGAGGGCGACCGCTTCGACGGCGAGAACGCCGACCCCTACTGGGTGAAGATCCTCGGCCGGGGCGCGCCGATCGACGACATCGCGGTCGCGCTGCGCCGGTTCGCCCGACGCATCTGGCTGCCCCTGCTGGAACACCTGGACGACGCATGAACCAGAACCAGACCCCACCCGTGACCGACACCTTCGACATCACCGGCGACCTGCCGGCGTCCGGCGTCACCCTCATAGAGGCCAGCGCCGGCACCGGCAAGACCTGGACGGTGGCCGCGCTCGCCACCCGCTACGTCGCCGAACGCGGCATGCCGCTCGACCAGCTGTTGGTCGTCACTTTCAGTCGGGCCGCCAGCCAGGAACTGCGCGAACGGGTGCGCGCACGGCTGGAGGAAACCCTCACCCTGCTCGAGTCGGGTGACCCCAGCGACGACCCGCTCGTGGCCCACCTACGCGACTGCGACACAAATGAATTGGCGCTCCGAGTGCGGCGTCTGCGCGCGGCGGTCGCCGACTTCGACACCGCGACGATCGCCACCATCCACCAGTTCTGCCACTACGTGCTGCGCGGCCTGGGCGTCGCGGGCGACTCCGATCCGGGCGCGACGCTCGCCGAAGACCTGGCCGACCTGCAGGAAGACGTGATCGACGACCTCTTCCTCGCCACCCACCTCGCCGATCCGTCCGGCACCCCGGCCCACGACGTCGTCCGCAAAGACAGTCGGCACGCACTGGCGAACCCCGGCGCGGTGCTGCACCCGCACAATGCGGCGGGTGCCCTCGGCCCGCGCCTGGCGTTGGTGCGGCGGGTGCTGGAGGAGTTCCGGCGACGCAAACGGCGGGCGTCGGTGCTCTCCTACGACGACCTGCTCGAACAACTCGCCGCCGCGCTCGAAGACGAGCACGGGCCGGCCCGGCAACGCATGCGCGACCGCTGGTCGGTGGTGCTCGTCGACGAGTTCCAGGACACCGATCCGGTGCAGTGGCAGGTGTTTTCGCGCGCCTTCGCCCACCCCGACATCTCGCTGCTGCTCATCGGCGACCCCAAGCAGGCGATCTACGCCTTCCGCGGCGGCGACATCCACACCTACCTGCAGGCGGCCGCGACGGCCGACCGGCGCACCTCGCTGCCCACCAACTTCCGCAGCGACGAACCGCTGGTGCGTTCGCTGCAGACCCTGATGAACGGTGTGGCACTGTCCGAGGGCATCGTCGTGCACCCCGTCACCGCCCACCACCAGGGTCACCGGCTGGCCGGCGCCCCCGACAACACCCCGATCCGACTGCGCGCCTGGCCGATGCACGACGGTGACCGCCAGCCCGGCATCGGCGATGTGCGCGCCCAGATCTACCCCGACGTCGCCGACGACATCCAGCGGTTGCTGGCGTCCGGCGCAACCCTCGACGGCCGACCCGTGCAACCGCACGACATCGCGGTGCTGTGCCACTTCACCAAAGACCTCGCCGGCATCCGGAAGGAGTTGCAGCACAGGGGGATCCCCTCGGTGCTCGGCTCCAACGAGTCGGTGCTGCGCACCCCCGCGGCCGAGGCCTGGCTCGAACTCCTGATGGCGTTGGAGCAGCCGCACCGCCCCGAACGCGTGCGCCTCGCGGCACTCACCCCGTTCATCGGCCTCACCGCGGCCGAGCTCGACGAGCAGGGCGAAGCCGGCGTCGAAACCGTTGCGGCCCAGATCCGTTCGCTGATCAGTGCGTTCCACCGCGGCGGCGTGGCCGGGGTGCTCGACGTCGCCCGCAGCCACGGCCTCGCACAACGCTTGCTCGGCCGCCTCGGCGGTGAACGCGAACTCACCGACATCGAGCACTGCGCCCAGGTGCTGCAGGAGCAGGTGCTCGGTGGCACGACCGGGCTCGCGTCGCTGGTCGCGTGGATGATGAAGCAGGCGGCCGACGACGCGATCGCCCCCGCCGACTCGCGCATCCTGCGGCTCGACTCCGACGCGCTCGCGGTCACCTTGTCGACGATCCACTCCAGCAAGGGGCTGCAGTACCCGATCGTCTACGCGCCGTTCCTGTTCAACAACTGGCTGTCCGACAAGGAGCACGCGGTGATCGTGCACCGCGACGGACGCCGCGTGCTCTCCTTCGACCCCGCCGACCTCGGCGGTGCCGAGCGGCGAGCCGACGACCTCGGCGAACACATGCGGCTCAGCTACGTGGCGATGACCCGGGCCCAGTCGCAGCTGGTGCTGTGGTGGGCGCCCAGCTACGACAGCCGCAACGCCGGGCTGCACCGGCTGCTGTTCGGGCAGACCGACTCACCCGAAGCGCTCGACACGCTGCTCCAGGAGCGCACCGACCGACCGCACCTCGCCCCGGCCATCGCCATCCCCGACCCGTTGCCGAAACCGTCGCCCGCGTCGATCAACCGCACGCTGCAGGTCTGGACCGACCATGACACCTTCAGCCTGGCCGAGATCGGGTCTGGTGACGCGCCGGCGAAGGCGGAGGTGGTGCGTGCCACCAGCCGCCTCGCAGCCCGTTCGTTCGACCCGTCCGTGATCGACCGAGCCTGGCGCCGCACGTCCTACTCGGGTCTGTCGGCCGCGCACGAACTCGCGGCCGCCGACCACTCCGAGCCCGAGGACGACGTGCTCGGCCGCGCCGACGAGGAGGCCGTCACGATCACCGCACCCGCGCAGACCGGCGACCCGGCGCTCGCCGCGCCGTCGCCGATGGCCGATCAACCCGTGGGCGCGACCTTCGGTTCGTTGGTGCACGGCGTGCTCGAACATGCCGACCTGCAGGCGTCCGACCTGCGCGCCCATCTCGCCGAGCAGGTGCGCGAACAGTTGGTGCAATGGCCGGTGGAGGTGAGCGTCCAACTGCTCGCCGATGCGCTCCATGCGGTCTGCACCACGCCGTTGGGCGTCGACGACGACGCGCCCCGGCTGGCCGACATCCTCGGCACCGATCGCTTCGCCGAGATGGACTTCGAACTCCCGCTCGCCGGTGGCGACCGACCGCACGGACGCCCGGTGCTGGGTGACATGGCCGACGTGCTCGACGCCCGGCTCGCCGCCGACGACCCGCTGCGGCCCTTCGCGGCCGCGCTGCGCGACGAGTCGTACGGCGCACAGACCCTCCTGGGCTACCTCACCGGTTCGGTCGACCTCACCTTCCGGCACGACGGCCGCTACTACGTCGTCGACTACAAGACCAACTGGCTCGGTCTGCCCGGCGAACCGCTCACGCTGGCCGACTACACCCCGTCGCGGCTCGCCGCGGCGATGAACGGATCCTCCTACCCGTTGCAGGCGATCCTGTATTCCGTGGTGCTGCACCGGTATCTGCGCTGGCGGCTGCCCGGCTACGACCCGGCGGAGCACTTCGGCGGTGTCATGTACCTCTACCTGCGCGGCATGGCCGGGCCCGACACCCCGGTGGTCGAGGGCGGGCGCTGCGGCATCTTCTCCTGGCAACCGCCCGCGGGGCTGCTCGACGAACTGTCCGACCTGCTCGACGGAGGTGGGCGATGAGCACCGAAACCAGCGACACCACCCTCGCGGCGGTCAGCCGTAACGCCACTGGACGTCTCGCCACCCTCAACCGGGCCGGCATCCTCGACGGCAGCGACTGCATCGCCACCGCGCGGGTCTGCGGCACGGTCGGGGAGGGCGTCGAGTCGGACGCCGCGCTGGCGTTGGCGTTCACGGTGCGTGCCGTGCGGGAAGGGTCGACCGCGCTCGACCTCGCCGATGTGGCAACGATCAGCACGGCCGATGAGACCGCCGACGAGGACGGCGGCGACCTCGGTGAAGGCGACCTCGGGGAGATCGACAGCCTCGACCCCGCGACCGTCGCCGATCTGGTGGAGTTGCCCGAGATCCAGGCATGGCGTGGCGCGCTGGCCACGAGTCCACTGTTGCGCGACCAGGTGCTGCATCTCGACCTCGACCTCGTCTACCTCGATCGGTACCTGCTCGACGAGCGGCGCATCGCGGCCGCCCTCACCGAGCGTGACCCGGCGCAGCTGCCACCGGTCGACCCGGTCGCGGTCGATGCCGACCTCGCCGGCAGCGAACTCAACGACGAGCAGCAGGCGGCGGTGCGGTCGGTGGCCACCCGGCCGGTCACCGTGCTCACCGGTGGTCCCGGCATGGGCAAGACCCACGCGATCGGGCAGGTGCTGCGCACGATGGCGCGGGCCTCCGGCGGGGCGTTGCGCATCGGTCTCGCGGCGCCGACCGGCAAGGCGGCCGCGCGGATGAACGAGGCACTCGGGGCGTTGACCGACGACGGCACGGTGCGGCCCGGCGTCACCCTGCACCGGTTGCTCGGACCGCTGCCCGGCACCAACCTGCGGTTCAAGCACGGCACCGGCAACCCGTTGCCCTACGACCTGGTGGTCGTCGACGAGGCGTCGATGGTGTCGCTCAACCTGATGGCGCGGCTGTGCGAGGCGTTACCGGCCACCGCGCGGCTGCTGCTCGTCGGCGACCCCGACCAGTTGGCGTCGGTCGAGGCGGGCTCGGTGCTCGCCGATGTCGTTGCGGGGCTGGCCGATTCGGGCGCCGTGGTGCGCCTCGTGCGCGACTACCGGATGGGTGACGACCGTGCCCTGCTCGCCGCGGCCTTCCGATCCGGTGAGCCGGCGCGGGTGTGTGCGGTGATCGCCGAGGCGAGCACCGGCGTCCGTCTGATCGAGACCGATGCGCCGACGATGGACGACCTGCCGCAGGTGCTCGACCACGCGCTCGCCCTGCGCGAGGCGGCGGCCCGCGGCGACCTCGCCGGGGCGCTCGACCGGCTCGGACGGCTGCGCCTGCTGTGCGCTCACCGGGACGGTCCGCATGGCGCGACCCACTGGAACCGGCTCGTCGAGCAGGAGCTCGCCAAGCATGTGCCCGACGTGCGCCCGAACAGCATGTACATCGGTCGGCCGCTGCTGGTCACCCGCAACGATCACGGGCTCGGACTCAACAACGGCGACGCCGGCGTCGTCGTGCACACCCCCGACGGGCTGCGCGCGGTGATCGAGACCGGGCGCGGCCCCGAGTTGCACCCGCCGTGGCGGCTGTCGGACGTCGAGACCATGCACGCGATGACGGTGCACAAGGCGCAGGGCAGCCAGGCCGACGAGATCGTCGTGATCGTGCCGCCGATCGAGTCGAAGCTGCTCACTCGCGAGCTCGTCTACACCGCGGTCACCCGCCCGCAACGGCAGCTCACGCTCGTCGGGTCGATGGCCGCCGTCGAGCAGGCGGTCGCCACACCGGCCCGGCGCACCTCGGGGCTGCGGCAACGCCTGCACGGCTGACTCGTTTTGGTCACCGCAACATATAGTGGTGGTCATGGATCGCCTCACCGCCTGGATCGCCGCCGACGTCGTCGCGCTCACCCTGCGCGACGGCGAACTCCACGTCGCGCTGGTGAAGCGCAAGGCGCGCGCCGCCCGCGGACGGTGGGCACTGCCCGGCGGGTTTCTGCTCGAGGGTGAGTCGGCCGAGGCCGCGGCCTATCGCGAACTCGCCGAGGAGGTCGGGCTGCGGCGGCGCGACGTACGGCTCGAACAGCTCGCCAGTTACACCGCCCCCAAGCGCGACACCGAACACCCCAAGCGGGTGATCTCGATCGCCTACCTCGCCCTTGCCGCCGACCTGCCCGACACCGTGCCCGGCACCGACGCCGACGAGGCCGAATGGGTGCCGGTCGAGGCGGCCCTCGGCCGCAGACTGGCCTTCGACCACGCGCAGATCCTGCGCGACGGCATCGAACGAGCCCGCAGCAAACTCGAATACGCCACGATCGCAACGGCATTCCTGCCACCGGAGTTCACCATGAGCGAGCTGCGTGGCGTCTACGAGGCGGTCTGGGGCGTGCGCCTCGACCCGGCCAACTTCAATCGCAAGGTGATCGGCACCGACGGGTTCGTCGTCGACACCGGAGAGCAGCGGCGCGGTCGCGGGCGGCCCGCGGCGATCTACCGGGTCGGCGACGCCACCCGGCTCAACCCGCCCCTCACTCGCTGAGCCGCCCGCCGAGCCGCGCCGCTTCGGCGACAAGGAGTTACCTCGGCACGTTCAGCCGAGATCGTCCGCGAGGAGGTCGACGACTACGGCGAGTGCATCCAACAAGCATTACCGATGGTTGGCAAAACCAAAACATAAGGTTATGGTTTCGCTCATGACTGCCACCACCGCCGTCCGCACGTTGTCCGAGACCGAGTTGGTCGACCTCGTCCGCCGGGTTGCCGCCGATCGCAGCTGCTGGGAGCAGCACGTCGACTTCACCGGCGCGCAGCGGCACTGGGCCAAGATCGAGGTGCCCGAGGGCGTCGACGTCTGGGTCATCTCCTGGCAGACCTTCCAGTCGACCGACCTGCACAGTCACGGCGACGCCACCGCCGCCTTCGCCGCGGTGCAGGGCACGATCACCGAGATCCGGGTGGACGACCTCGGACGCCTGATGCCGCGCAAGTTCTCGCCCGGCGTCGTGCAGGTGGTGCGTCCGGGAGAGATCCACGACGTGCGCAACGAGGTCGTCGAGCCGGCCGTGACCATCCACGCGTACAGCCCCCGCCTCACCGAGATGTATTACTACAACTGGGACAACCGCACCGTCACCCTCGACCGCATCGAGCGCTCGGACGGCGCCCAGGCCCGCGAGTGGTGACCGGCGTCGGCATCGACCGGTTGCTCGCCGACGCGCGCGAAGGCCTGACCCGGGTGCAACCGGACGAGCTTGCGGCCCGCCGACGCGACGGGGCGTTCGTCGTCGACGTGCGGCCCAGCGAGACCCGCACCGTCGAAGGGCACGTTCCCGGAGCCGTCGTCATCGACCGACTGGTGCTCGAGTGGCGTCTCGACCCGACCAGCGGCGCCTCGATCCCCGATGGACCCGGTCTCGACGACGAGGTGATCGTGGTCTGCAACGAGGGGTACGCCTCGTCGCTGGCGGCGCGCGACCTGCAGCGGCTCGGGTTCCACCGAGCGACCGACCTCGTCGGCGGTTTCCGGGCTTACGCTGCCGTGGGCGGCCGGGTGCAGAAGGAGCCGACCTGCGTCGCGACGGCCGTTCCGACAACGGTCGAAGCAAACACGTAACAGCCGTCGTACCAACTTCCCCCAAACCCCTGCGAAAAGCCCTTCTCAGGAGGAACCTCACAGCAGGGAACCTCTTGATCGAAGGGCATCGGGGACATGGGATCGATCGGACGGCGCCTGCTGGCGCTCGGCACAGCATTCGCCACGGCGACCGCGATGGCGGCCGCTGTGCAACCACCGGCGCTCGGCAGCACGCCGGCGGCCAAGTCATCGGCACAGTCGTCCACCACGGTGCTCGACAACAAGACGCCGGTGAAGGGGCCGAAGAAGGAGGGCACCACGACCCGCGCGGTGCGTGGCGCTCCGGTCAACCCGGCGCCGTACACGGCGATTCAGCCCGACGGCACCAAGTTGACGCTCGTCAACCACGGCGACAGCCTGCGCAGTTGGACGACCACCGACAAGGGCGCCACCGTCGTCAAGGATTCCTCGAACACCTGGCGCTACGCCGACCACCTCGACGCGAACGGTCAACCGGCGGCGAGCGCTGTGGCGGCCGGGCCGAGCAAGGCGCCGCCGAGCGCGTCGACCGACCTCAAGCCGAGCAAGGACCGCGTGGCCGCGCCGGTCGACGACAGGGCGCCGTTCGCCGGGTTCACCGGCAACCAGCGCACGGTCGTCATCCTCGCGCAGTTCCTCGACCTCACCTCCCGGGGCACCACCCCGGCGCAGTGGTCGCAGAACTTCTTCGGGGCGTCCGGCAGTGTGCGGTCGTTCTACAAGGGCGCCAGTTTCAACCAACTCGACCTGGTGCCGGCCACCGAGACCAGCGGCACGGCGAACGACGGGGTGATCGGTTGGGTGACCCTGCCGATGAACCACCCGAACACCGCCGGAAACACCAGCACGGTCAACCAGAACCTCACCGCCGCCGCGATCCAGGCGGCCGACCCGTTCATCAACTACGCCGCGTTCGACACGAACGGCGACGGCTACATCGCACCGGGCGAGCTGCACATCACGGTGATCGTCGCCGGCTACGAGACGTCGTACGGCGGCACCTCATCGTGCAGCCCGAGCGTGTGGGGTCACAAGTGGGCGGTGGCGAGCGCGCCGACCGTCGACGGCAAGATCGTCGGTCGCCTGGGCTACACCCAGTTCGGTGAGGTGCACTGCCTCGCGTCCAATCCGGCCGGAGCGCATATGGCGACGATCGGCATCATGGCTCACGAGTTCGGCCACGACCTCGGCTGGACCGACCTCTACGACACCAGTTTCCGCACCGAAGGCATCGGCGCGTGGAGCCTGATGGCGTCAGGCAGTTGGGGCACCAGTGGCGGTGGCCAACAAGGAAATTCGCCGACCTTGCCCGATGCCTACAGCAAGTATCTCCAGGGTTGGATCACACCCACCGTGGTGAACACGAGTGGCCGGAGCGTGTCGTTGAGTGCAGCCGCCACGAGCAGCCAAGCCGTGCTGTTGGGCGTCAACCCAGGTGGCGCCGAGATGGGTGGCACGGGGGAGTACTTCCTCGTCGAGAACCGGCAACCGACCGGCCTCGATGCCGCCCTGCCGGGGTGCGGGCTGCTCGTCTATCACGTGGCGGAGACCTTCACGAACAACGCGGGCGCAGTGTCCACCGGGCGCCTGATCGACGTCGAGGAGGCCGGAGGCCCGCAGGACATGGACACTTACCCGGGTAGCCGCGGCTCCGCGGACGACCCGTGGCACGCAGTCGCCGGACACACCCAGTTCAACGCGACGAGTGTGCCCAACTCCAACTTCTACTCGGGAGCGGGGTCGGGGGCGTCGATGGTGGCGACCGGCGGCTGTGCGGCAACGATGACCGCGACCGTGACCGGCGCCGGCACACTGCCTGTGGCACCGGCGAACGACAACTTCGTGAACGGACGCGTCCTGACCCCCGTCACCGGCGGCACCTGGACGCAGACCACCGCGAACGCGACCAAGGAGGCCGGTGAGCCGGCGCACGCGACCTGGGCCGGCGGGGCATCGGTGTGGTTCAACTGGACGGCTCCGTCGACCGGCAAGCTCACGGTCACGACCGCCGGGTCGAGCTTCGACACGCTGCTCGGCATCTACACCGGTGGCGCGGTCAACGCGCTGACGACGATCGCCTACAGCGACGACGTCGCCTCCGGTGACTACACCAGTCGGGTGAGCAACCAGCAGGTCATCGGCGGCACGACCTACCGAATCGCGGTCGACGGCTACCAGGGGGAGGCCGGCGTCCTGAACCTCGGCTGGTCGTTCACCCCCGACGTCGTCGCCCCGCCGAAGTTCGTGTCGTTGGCTCCGTCGCGGATTTTGGATACGCGGTATGGGATTGGTGCGCCGAAGATGTTGGTGCCGGCTGGTGGTCGGGTGGATCTGCAGGTCACGGGCGTGGGTGGTGTGCCGGCCGGTGCGTCGGCTGTGGTGTTGAACGTGACGGCGGTCTCGCCGACGGGTCCGGGGTCGGGGTATGTGACGGTGTGGCCGACGGGCGCGGTGCGGCCGACGGCGTCGAACCTGAATTTCGTTCCCGGACAGACGGTTCCGAACCTGGTCGTGACGAAGGTCGGTACGGGCGGCAAGGTGTCGTTGTACACCGCGGCGCGGACACAGTTGATTGCGGATGTCGCGGGGTATTACCCGGCGGGTGCGGCGTACACCGGGGTGACCCCGGTGCGGGTGTTGGATACGCGGTACGGGATCGGTGCACCGAAGGTGCGGATCCCGGCGGGTGGCACGGTGACGTTGACGATCGGTGGTGCGAACGGGGTGCCGGCGAACGCGTCGGCGGCGGTCGTGAACATCACGACGGTCGGGCCGGCGGGTGCAGGGTCGGTGACGGCGTTCCCGGCGGGGGTGGCGGTGCCGTCGGCGTTGTCGGTGTCGTACCGGTCGAATCAGACGATCGCGGGGATGGGTGTGGTCAAGCTCGGCACGGGCGGGAAGATCACGTTGCGGTCGACGGCGTCGACGGAGTTGATTGTCGATCTGGACGGCTGGGTGCCGGCCGTCGGTGACGCGGTGGCGTTCACACCGACGCGGTTGGTGACCAACCGTGCGGTGGCCTCGGGTGGGTCGTTCACGGTGCAGGTTGCTGGGGTTGCCGGGGTGCCGGCGAACGCGAAGGCGGTGCAGGTGACGGTGACTGCGGCGAACCCGTCGACGGCGGGGTACCTGACGGTCTATCCGACGGGCGGTGCCCGGCCGGTGGTGTCGAATCTGAACTACACCACGGGTGGGTCGATCTCGAACAGTGCGATCGTGAAGGTCGGCACCGGCGGCACGATCACCGTGTTCGCCTCGGGGGCAACCCCGGTCACGGTCGACACCTCCGCCTACTGGACCCCCTGACCGACGGCGGCCGCACAAGAGCCGGCCGCCGTCCCCTGGGCTTGTCCGCGCAAGCGCTCAGGGGTCGGCGACTTCGGGTCACGAGGCCATGACGCCGAAGCGCCGGCTCAGATCACCCCGAGCGCGACCATCGCGTCGGCCACCTTGATGTAACCGGCGAGGTTTGCGCCGGCGACGTAGTTGCCGGGCAGCCCGAACTCGTCGGCCGTCGACACGCAGCGCTCGTGGATGTCGACCATGATCTGCTGCAGGCGGGCCTCGGTGTCCTCGAAGCTCCACGAGTCGCGGCTCGCGTTCTGCTGCATCTCCAGCGCACTGGTGGCGACGCCGCCGGCGTTCGAGGCCTTGCCCGGGCCGAAGAGCACCGAGGCGTCCAACAACAGCCGGACGGCCCCCGGCGTGCAGGGCATGTTCGCGCCCTCCGCCACCGCTTGAACACCGTTCTCGATCAACGCCTTTGCGTCGTCCTCGTTCAGTTCGTTCTGGGTCGCACACGGCAACGCGACGTCGCACGGCACCTGCCAGATGGAGCCGTCCGTCGAGTGCTGCGCGGTGTCGGAGACGTAGGCCGACAGCCGTTCGCGGCGCACTTCCTTGAGGTCCTTCAGCTGCGCCAGGTCGAGGCCGTTGTCGTCGATCAGATAGCCGTCGGAGTCGGAGCAGGCGACCACCGTGCCGCCGAGCTGCTGCACCTTCTCGATCGCGTACAGCGCGACATTGCCCGACCCCGACACCACGACGCGCTTGCCGTCGAAGCTCTCGCCGCGCGTCTTGAGCATCTCCTGGGTGAAGAAAACGGTGCCGTAACCGGTTGCCTCGGTGCGCACCTGCGAGCCGCCCCACGACAGGCCCTTGCCGGTGAGCACGCCCGACTCGTAGCGGTTGGTGATCCGCTTGTACTGGCCGAACAGGTAGCCGAGTTCGCGGCCGCCCACCCCGATGTCACCGGCGGGCACGTCGGTCTCGGCGCCGATGTGGCGGTAGAGCTCGGTCATGAACGACTGGCAGAACCGCATGATCTCCGCGTCCGACCGCCCCTTCGGGTCGAAGTCGGAGCCGCCCTTGCCGCCGCCGATCGGCATGCCGGTGAGGGAGTTCTTGAAGATCTGCTCGAACCCGAGGAACTTGATGATCGACAGGTTGACGCTGGGGTGGAACCGGAGCCCGCCCTTGTACGGCCCGAGCGCCGAGTTGAACTCCACCCGGAAGCCGCGGTTGATCTCCACTTCGCCGGCATCTGTCACCCACGGCACCCGGAAGATGATCTGCCGCTCCGGCTCGCACACCCGCTTCAGGATCGACCACTGCGCATACTCCGGACGCTTGCCGGCGATCGGGTTGAGGCTGTGCATCACCTCGTAGACGGCCTGGTGGAACTCCTCCTCACCCGGGTTGCGGGCGACGACCGCATCGAAGTGGGGCTGCATGTTCGGGTGAAGCTGGCTCATAGCCGCAGTCTGCCAAGGTCGGCGCTCCGGTTCGGGCTTCGGGTCCATCCTTCGGACGCGGGGTCCGACCGGGTGGGTGCCGGGGCGTAGCGTGCAGGAGGAAAGACCCCGAACCCAGGAGGACTTCGCATGGAAACTCTCTACACCGCCGAGGCGCTCGCCACCGGCGACGGACGCAACGGTCACACCAAGACCACCGACGGCTACATCGACCTCGACCTCAAGGTGCCCGAGGGCATGGGCGGCCCCGGTGGCGCGGCCAACCCGGAGGACCTCTTCGCGGCCGGCTACGCCGCCTGCTTCCACGGCGCGCTGAAGAAGGTGGCCGCCGGCACCGGCGCCGACCTGTCCAACTCCGCCGTCGGTGCGAAGGTCAGCATCGGCAAGGTCGACGGCGGCGGCTTCGGTCTCGCCGTGGAGCTCGAGGTCGTCATCCCGGGCGTCGAGCTCGCGCAGGCGCAGGAGCTCGCCGACAAGGCCCACCAGGTGTGCCCCTACTCCAACGCCACCCGCGGCAACATCCCCGTGACGGTCACCGCCGTCGAGGACTGAGCCGGCTCCACAGCCGTAGTCAGGGAAAGTGGTCGCTATCGCGGCCACTTTTCCGCTGTCCTAAGGTCTCCCGGTGCGCATCGCGAGTTACAACGTCAACGGGATCCGTGCGGCCCAGCGCCGCGGCTTCGAACAATGGCTCGCCACTTCCAACCCGGATGTCGTTGCGCTGCAAGAGGTTCGGGCCCAGCAGGCCGACATCCCGGACGGCGTGTACGGCGCCTACCACGTGGCGTACGACGAGGGCGGGCACAAGGGGCGCAACGGCGTCGCCGTGTTGACGCGGCAGCCGGTGGCCGCCGTCCGCACCTGGAGCGGGCACGTGCGCATCGACGGTCAGGCCGCACCGGTCGGCGAGGTGACGCTCGCCCGCGGCATGCGCGAGTTCGCCCACGAAGGCCGTTACGTCGAGGTCGATCTCGCCGACGCACCGCTGACCGTCGCCTCCCTCTACCTGCCCAAGGGCGGGCTGCCGGCACACCTGCAGAAGCCCGGCCGCATGCGCGAGGCGCCGGACGGCGGAGCGAAGTACGAGCGCAAGATGCGCTTCCTCGATGCGTTCGCCCGGCAACTGTCGCGGGCTCGGCGCGAGGCGCTCGCGGGCGGCCGCGAGTTCCTGTTGATGGGCGACCTCAACATCGGCCACACCCGCTACGACCTCACCAACTGGCGGCGCAGCAACCAGGTCGAGGGCTTCCTGCCGGAGGAGCGTGCGTGGATCGACGCGCAGATCTCGCCGCGCACCCTCGTCGACGTGCTGCGCGCGAAGCACCCCGACACCGACGGACCGTATTCGTGGTGGTCGTGGATGGGTCAGGCCTTCGACAAGAACGTCGGCTGGCGCATCGACTACCACCTCGCCTCCCCGAAGCTGGCCAAGACCGCGACCGCCGCCTGGGTCGACCGCGAACCCTCGCGCGATGCCCGCATCAGTGACCACGCTCCGGTGATTGTCGACTACGACTTCCCGAACCTCTAGCGGTTGTCGGTGTCGAGTTCTACGTTTGTCGTACGGCCTCCACACTGAACCCGTACATCTCGTTCAAGGACACCGCCCGCGACGCGATGACGTTCTATCAGGACGTCCTCGGTGGCGATCTCAACATCGCCCGCTGCGGCGAGTAACACTCCGACACAAACGAATCGGCCCACCCGCGCATCGCGTGGGTGGACCGATTCGTGCTTGCTCGGTGTCAGGCCTTCCGGAAGACCCGGTCAGCCGCGGGTGGCCGGGCTGCTCGCCCGACGCGGACCGCGCGAGCGACGCGCGCCCTGGCCCTCCGGCTGGGTGCGGGTCTGTGCTGCCTGGCGCTGTCCGCCCTGGCGCTGGCTGCCGGCGGCCGGACGCTGCCCGGCACCGGCCGGACGCTGGGTCGAGCCGTTCGACGAACCGCCGCGTCCGCGTCCGCCACCCTGGCGCTGACCGCCGGAGTTCTGCGCGCCGGCACCGGATCGCGCGCCACCCGACCGGCCCGCGCCGCCACTGCGGCGACGGCCCTGGCCGGCCTGCTTCGCCTGCTGCGGCGGGGCGGCGACGACCGGGATGTCGCTCGGCGCGACGAAGGTGCGCTCGCCGGGGGCGAGCTCGCTCAGCAGCGGGTGCTTCGGGTCGACCGTGGTGGTCGTCGGCTTGATGCCCGCAGCCTTGGTGAGGTCGCGGACGTCCTTGCGCTGCTCGTCGAGCATCAGCGTGACGACGGTGCCCGCGGCGCCGGCGCGCGCGGTGCGGCCCGAACGGTGCAGGTAAGCCTTGTGCTCGGCCGGCGGGTCGGCGTGCACGACCAGCGACACGTCGTCGACGTGGATGCCGCGGGCCGCGATGTCGGTCGCGACCAGCGTGCGGACGGTGCCGTTGTGGAACGCGTCCATGTTGCGCACGCGCGCGTTCTGGCTCAGGTTGCCGTGCAGGTCGACGGCCGGAACGCCTTGTGCGACAAGCTGCTTCGCGAGCTTCTTCGCGCCGTGCTTGGTGCGCGTGAAGACGACCGTGCGCCCGGGGGCCGCGGTGAGGTCGACGAGCACCGGCAGGCGGTCGTCCTTGGCGACGTGCAGCACGTGGTGCTCCATCGAGGCGACCGGCGACTGCGCGCTGTCGGCGTGGTGGGTCACCGGGTCGTGCAGGTAACGCTTCACCAGCACGTCGATGCCACGGTCGAGGGTGGCCGAGAAGAGCAGTCGCTGACCGTTCTTCGGGGTCTTGTCGAGGATGCGCTTCACCACCGGCAGGAAGCCGAGGTCGGCCATGTGGTCGGCCTCGTCGAGCACGGTGATCTCGATCGCGCTGAGGTCGCAAAGTCCCTGGGAGACAAGGTCTTCCAGGCGGCCGGGGCAGGCGACGAGCACGTCGAGGCCCTTGGCCAGCGCGGCGGCCTGCGGGTTCTGGCCGACACCACCGAAGACGGTGTGCGAACGCAGACCGGCGACGGCGGCGAGCGGCTTGAGCGAGGCCTCGATCTGACCGGCGAGCTCACGGGTCGGGGCGAGGATCAGCGCGCGCGGACGCTTCGGGGCGCGCTTGGTCGGGGAAGCCACGAGGCGGGCGACGACCGGCAGCAGGAACGCGAAGGTCTTGCCGGAGCCGGTGCGGCCACGGCCGAGCACGTCGCGGCCGGCGAGCGAGTCGGGCAGCGTCGCGGCCTGAATCGGGGTGGGCTCGGTGATGCCCTGGTCAGCCAGGACACGGATGAGCGAAGTGGGCACGCCGAAGCGCGCAAAAGTGTTGTCAGACAACGAAAATCTCCATCGAGAGCGGCGTCTCGCCGGGATCGCCCCGCGCGCACCGTCTGCGCCGGCTGGGGCGGTATGGGCGAAGCTTCGGGGCTTCGCAAACACCTGCGGACCGAGGCAAGACTGTGCGGACCGCTACATCAATACTAGGGGTAGAGGCGTCATTGTGACGATTCGAGTCGGTGTGAGCCCGGCCACCTACCGCTAAACCGACGCGCGGTTGTCACGACCCGCGCAGGCGCTTGCGCAAGCCGCTGAAGAACCCGCTCGAAACCTGCGCACCTTCGGCGGGATCCTGGAATGCGGCACCACCGAAGGAGTCGGAGCTGTCAGGCAGCGGCTTTCGCCAGTCGTCGATCGGCACGACGATCCTCTGCTGCGGGTCGCCCGACCAGACGACCGGCAACCCGTGGGCGCGCAGCCGGTCGACGACGAGCTGTGCCACCGCGCCATCGGCGGCCAGATGCCGCTGCGTCCACTGCTCCTGGGAGAGCCCGGGTTCGGGCTTGGGCAGCTGCGGGCTGCCCGGGAAGACCCCGAAGCCGATGTAGAGCTGCGTCGGCAGTTCGGCGAGTCGCTCGGCGTCCTGGGAGTGGAAGTAGGCATAGCCCCACTCCTGGAACGGGTAGTCCGAGCTGCCGCCCGGTTCGCGTTCGTCATCGATCTCGCTGACGGCACAGGTGTTGCAGCAGGTGAAGTTCATCCGGGCGACGACGCCGCGCTCGCCGAGGTCGCTGAACGCCGCTGCCATCCGGCTGTATTGGCTCGGCCTGTCAGTCGCGGCCAACGTCGCGGAGTGGGCGCGCCACACCTCGTCGACGACCGCTGTGGCCCGCGGGTCACCCTCGGGCAGTTCCCAGATTTCGGTGATGGCCTGCTTCGCGTCGTCGAGGTCGAGGAAGCCGGGGTGGACCAGCTCCATCGCGCAGGTGCGCAGTTCGTCGTCGGAGCATTCGGTCATGGTGCAGCTGCCTTTCGGTGCGGGGAGGTCCACAGGCGCTGACGGCGCCTACCCCCGGATGGTTCCCGCTGACGACCGCGTCAGCCGCGGGCGACGGCTCCCTTCCTGCCGGCCGCCCAGCACACACCGCCGGGGAGGCACTCGATCGCGTGGTAGCCCTGGTCGCTCACCCGCGTCCAGGTGCGGCCGCCGTCGGTGGTGAGGCTGGTGCCGGTCGAGCCGCGGTAGTCGCCGGCCGCGACCGCCGTCCACGGCCCGCCCAAGAAGGAGACGTCCTCGCCGACGTGGGTGAGGCTGATCCCGCCGGTCCAGGTGCGTCCGTCGGTCGTGTAGGAGGCGGTGTCCTGCACGTCGGTCGGGTCGGCGAAGTCGCCGCCGACGGCGATGCCGTGCCGCTGGTCGGCGAAGTCTCCGGCGAACCCGCCGGCCGATTCGCCCGCGGGGATGCGGTTGTCGCTGGCCGTCCAGGTGAGCCCGCCGTCGTCGGAGCGCAGCGCGCGCGACTTCGACCCGCCGGTGATGAGGAACGCCGTGTTGCCGACGGTCGTCAGGCAGTCGCCGCTCGCCGCGAAGCCGTACTCGTTGTCGGAGGCAGGCATTCCCTCGTTGGGCAACACCTTCCAGCTGCGTCCGGCGTCGGTGGTCGCGAGGATGCGCAGCTTGCCGTCGACCGGGTCGCTCACCGCGAGACCGCGCTGGCCGCCGGGGTAGAACGCCATGCAGTCGTAGAACGCCGCCTCGTCGGTGTTGCGGAACGTCTCGGCCCAGGTCGCGCCGCCGTCGGTGCTGCGGTAGATGCGGGAGTCCTGGCCGGGCCCGATCGCGAGCACGTGCGCGACCTTGCCGTTGACCTCGACGTCGCGGAACGACAGGCCCTCGGTGCCGGGCGGGGTGACGTCTTTCCATGTCTTGCCCGAGTCGGTGGTGCGGAAGACCTTGGCCTTGCCCCCGGTCAGGCTCTCGCCGCTGACCCACGCCTGCGACCTGCTCACGGCGGCGAGTCCGCGGAAGTTCTGGTCGGGGTCGAGCACGCTCTGCTTCCAGTTGCCCGCGAACGCCTTGGCGGCCGGCTGGCCCGACGGGCCGGACGGCGCGGCATCGGCGGTGGCGCCGAAGGGAGGAACGGTGAGGGCGAGGGCGGTCAGGGTCACGAGTCCGAGTCGTCGCATTGACCGACCGTTGCGTAAACGCGCGGGTAAGTCCAGGGTCGGACGGTTCACTGCGCCTCCCGCGTGGTCATGACGCGAGCCGAATCAGGTTGGTACTCCTGCACATCCGATCCGTCGGCGGCGCCGACGAACTCGGGCAACGGAAGGTGCATGTTGTCGACGGGCGCTCGTAGCCAGGTCGCGGTCGCCCAGCCCTGAGTGAGCAGGTGATGGTCGGAGCCGGGTTCGTCGTCGCCCGCCTCGGCGACGTACGTGACGGCGAGGCCCTCGGTGAACCGGTCGTCGATGCGGGCCTGCACGGCGCCGAACGGTGCCAGGTGGGCGCCCCGCAGTCCGCGCAGTTGCTTCCAGGCGACGTCGGGCACGTTGATGTTGAGCACGTGTCCGTTGAATCCGGCCTGCTCGATCCATTCCAGCGCGATGCCGGTCACTCGCTCCACCGTGTCCCAGTGCTGCGGGTCGGCGGAGGTGACCGAGACGGCCAGCCCCAGCACGTCGTGGGTCACCGCGGTGTGGGCTGCTCCGACGGTGCCCGAATGCAGCGTCGCGTGGCCGGTGTTGGCGCCGAGGTTGCACCCCGACATCACCAGGTCGGGTTTGTCGCCGAAGGCGCCGTAGCAGGCCAGGAAGGTGATGAGACCCGGTGCGGCCCGCACCCCGACGCATTCGACGTCGTGCGGCATGCCGGGCGGATCGGCCTCCACCAGAACGATTTTGCCGTCCTTTTCCTCGCCGGCAAGGGATGCCGACGCGCCGGAGTACTCGTGCGCCGGGGCCGCCACCTGCACGGTATGACCGCGCTGCAGGGCGGCTCGTGCGAGCACTGCGAGCCCGGCCGACCCGATGCCGTCGTCGTTGGTGATGAGAATGTGCATCGGCTGCTCAGTGCTCCTTGATCTCGACGTGCTCGGCGATGCGCTCGATCGTGTCGCGGTTGCCGGTGCCGAGGCCGCCCCGGGTGACGTTGAGCGCGCCGGCGGCAGCGCCCAGACGTGTCGCATCGACGAGGTCGGCGCCGCGGGCGATGCCGACAGCGATGCCGGCGGTCATGGAGTCGCCGGCCCCGCGATGCTCGTGCGTGCTGACCGGCGGTGTGATCAACTCGTGCACCCCCTCGGCGTCGACCACGAGTGCCGGCTTCTCGGCGCGGGAGACGACGACGGCGCCGACCCCGTCGTCGATCAGCTTGCGCGCGCCCGCGACCAGCTTCGGCATGCTCTCGCCGGCGGCCAGGTCGGCGTCGAGCAGCTCGTCATGGGCGATCTTGAGCACGTCCACCTCGGCCCGGATCGCAGCCAGCGCGGCGTCGCCGGACAGGTCGGCCACGACCCGTCCGCCCGACGCCCGGATGTCGCGGATGAGCCGCTCGAAGAACTCTGCGGGTAGCACGTCGGCCGGCTCACAGCCGGTGATCACGGTGAGATCGGCGTCCATGCCCTCGACCAGCGCAACGCCGTAGAGGTCGTCGAACTCATGTCGGCTGAGCGGTGGGGGTGGCATGTGCGCGATCACGTGACGCTCGCCGGCGCGCAGGTCGTAGATGTAGCCGCCGTTGCCCGCCGGGTAGGGCACCGGTCGGACGGTGAGATCGAGGTCGCGCAGCATCGTCACGACCAGCGGGCCGAGCTCGCCCCCGAACGGACCGATGACGGTCACCTCGGCGCCGAGCGAGCGCGCCATGCGCGCCATCCACAGGCCCTGGCCTCCCGGATGGATGTGCACGCCCGACTCGTCGTGCTCGCTACGGGTCGTCTCGGTGAGCGCGGCCGTGGCCTCGACCACCGCGAGCGGGGTGGGGGCGACGACGGCGATTCGGGGCATCTTCGGCATGTCTCCCATGGTTACCGAAATCGGACACCTGAAGGCGTCACCTGGATGGGTGGTTCGATGATCGGCGGTCGACACCTCGCGCCTACGCTGATCGCATGACCATTCCGAGCAAGACCCGTGAGATCCACCTGGCTTCCCGACCCAACGGCGCACCGACGCCCGACAACTTCCGGCTCGTCGAGGTCGACCTGCCGCCGTTGCAGGACGGCGAGATCCTCGTGGCCAACACCGTCATGTCGGTCGACCCGTACATGCGCGGACGGATGAACGACGTGAAGTCGTACGTGCCGCCCTTCCAGGTCGACAAGCCGCTCGACGGTGGGGCCGTCGGCACGGTGATCGCCTCCAAGGCAGAAGGATTCGCCGAGGGCGACCGCGTGCTGCACGGGCTCGGCTGGCGTGAGCACGCCGTCCTGCCGGCCGACCGAGCCACGCGCATCGAAGGGTCCGACTTCTCCGACAGCGCCTACCTGGGCGTGCTCGGCATGCCCGGCCTCACCGCGTACGCCGGGTTGATGGCCGCCGCCGAGTTCAAGCCGGGCGACATCGTCTACGTGTCGGGCGCCGCGGGCGCGGTCGGTTCGCTGGTCGGCCAGATCGCGAAGCTGTCGGGCGCCTCGCGGGTGATCGGTTCGGCCGGTTCACCGGAGAAGGTCGCGCGCCTGCTCGAACTCGGTTTCGACGCCGCCTTCGACTACCACGACGGCCCGGTGCGCAATCTGTTGAAGCAGGCGGCGCCCGACGGCATCGACGTCTACTTCGACAATGTCGGCGGCGACCACCTCGAGGCCGCGATCTCCAGCCTCAACGTCGACGGCCGGGTCGCGATGTGCGGCGCGATCTCGCAGTACAACGCCACCGAGGCGACCCCGGCCCCGCGCAACCTGGCGCTCGCGATCGGCAAGCGCCTCACCCTGCGCGGGTTCATCGTGGGCAAGTACGCCTCGCTCAAGGACGAATTCGTCGCGACCGTCGGCCCCTGGCTGGCCGACGGTTCGATCAGTTGGGACGAGACGACCCGCGCCGGTCTGGACAACGCCCCGCAGGCGTTCATCGACCTGCTCGAGGGCGCGAACACCGGAAAGATGGTCGTCACGCTCTGACCGACGCCCTTGTCGCGGGCTCCAGTGAAAGATCGGTGTTGCTCTGACAGCACCGATCTTTCACTGGAGCCGGCCGCCGGGTTGGTCGCCGGAGTCGGTCAGCGCGGGTCGTCCATCCTGGACGCGCGCGTGGGCGATGATCGTCCAGACGAACATGGAGCAGATCGACGAGACGGTCGTGATCATCTCGAAGGCGGTGCCGATACTGCTGCCCGCGGGTCCAGCCGGTGAAGTAGGCCGCCCAGGGCCCGAGGATGTCGCCGGCGAAGTCGGCGAAGCTCTTGTACTCCAGATTCGACAGCAGCAGCTCGCCCATCGCGCGGAGCACGAAGTAGAGCATCGCGCCGATGATCATGTAGACGAAGATGACCGACGGGCCGGCCTTGCTGATGGTGTTGCCCGAACCCATGAAAAGCCCGGTGCCGATGGTGCCGCCGATGGCGATCAGCTGGATGTGACGGTTGGACAGCCCGCGTTCGAGATGGTTCTCGGACTCGGTCGTCGACATGGATGAAACCCCTTCGTGAGCCGGTCTTTCCGCCGGCGCGCACACCGCGGGACGAACTTCGGCAGGCTATCCATCGGCGCGGTGTGGGCCCGACCGCACCCCGTACCGCCGGGTTCGGTTCCCAGGCTTTCCCCAGCTGTCGGCGCTGGTGAGCGGCAACACCTACCGCAACCCGACGCTGCTCGCGAAGGTCGTCACTGCCTTGGACGTCGTGAGCCACGGACGTGCCCAGCTCGGCATCGGTGCCGGCTGGTTCGAGCTCGAACACGACTGTCTCGGTTACGAATTCGGCACCTTCACCGACCGCTTCGAGCGGTTGGAGGAGTCGCTGAACATTGTGCTTCCGATGCTGCGCGGCGAGAAGCCGTCACTCGAGGGCAAGTGGTACCGCGTGCACGAGGCGGTCAACAGCCCGGCGCCGCTGAGCCGCATCCCGGTGATGATCGGCGGCGGTGGCGAGAAGAAGACGCTGCGGATGGTGGCGCAGTATGCCGACGAGTCGAACATCATCTGCGCGCCCGACGAGGTGGCCCGCAAACTCAAGGCGCTCGACGACCACTGCGCAGCGCTCGGCCGCGACCGCAGCGAGATCACCGTCAGCTACCAGACCAGCTGCGTGATCGCGCCGACCAAGGAGCAAGCCGAACAGGAACTCGAGGACGCGATCGCCCGCACCCCCGAGCTGGGCGGACGGCGTGGCGGCGTGATCGTCGGCGGACCGCAGGAGGTCGCCGGCACCTACCGCAAGCTGCTCGACCTCGGCGTCGACGGGTTCACCGCCAACATGCCCGCCAACGGCCACATCCCCGGACGCGTCAGCCTCCTGGGTGAGACGCTGGCGCCGCTGATCGCGGCTTGATTACCTCCCGCGCACAGTGACGGACGGGGGCGAGCCCGGATACCCGGGCCCGCCCCGTCCGCATGTCGTCAGCCCGGTGTCACGGCACGCGGTGCGTCCACTCCGGTGTGGAGAACTTCTCGTCGACGAGCTTCTGCGCCGCGTCCAGCTCGGCCGGGGAGTACTCGGATCGCGTTGTCGCGTAGCGCTTCTCGAAGGTGGCGAGGAACGAGTCGAGGATCGCCTCGCGGGTCATGCCGGTCTGCGACCGCATCGGGTCGACCCGCTTGTTCGCCGAGCGGTGGCCCTTGTCGCTCATCTTCTCGCGGCCGATGCGGAGCACCTCGAGCATCTTGTCGGCGTCGATGTCGTAGCTCATCGTCACGTGGTGCAGCACCGCACCGGTGCCGCCGTCGACCGGCGCGAACCGCTTCTGCGCGGCGCCGCCGATCTTGCCCTGGTCGCTGGCGATGTCGTTCAACGGCACGAAGTGGGCGTTGACACCTACCTCCGCCAGCGCCTCGATCACCCAGTCGTCCAGGAAGGAGTACGACCGCTCGAAGCTCAGGCCCTCGACCAACGAGGTCGGCACGACGAGCGAGTAGGTGATGCAGTTGCCCGGCTCCATGAACATCGCGCCGCCGCCCGACACTCGCCGCACCACGCCGATGCCGTGCTTGGCCGCGCCGTCCGGATCGATCTCGTTCTTCACCGACTGGAACGACCCGATGACGACCAACGGGGAGTCCCAGTCCCAGAAGCGCAGGGTCGGCGGCCGCTCGCCGCGCGACACCTCGCGTCCGATGACCTCGTCGAGCGCGACGTGCATCGCCGGGTGCATCGTGCGGGCCGGGATGACGTCGAAGGTGTGGTCGTGCCAGCCGGTCGCCTTGCCGAGTGCGCGACGGACGGCGATGCCGACGGCCTCGGGGGAGAACCCGATGAACGAGGTGTCCTTGCCGACGGCTCCGCTGATCGCCGAACTCAGTTGATCGACACCGGCATCGGTGGGCATCCCGTTGAGCGCCGCGTCGATGTCGAACAGCGCCTCCTCGGGTTCGAGGAAGAAGTCACCCGAGATGTGCACCTGGGCCAACCGGCCGTCCTGCACCTGGAGATCGACGGCGACCAACTTGCCGCCCGGCACCTTGTATTCACCACGCATGTCGGGTGCAACGCGCGCACCGCTCGGCCTATGCCGCCCCTGCGATTGGCCGTAGCGTCGAGACATGACTGACGAATACGACTTCATCGTGATCGGCGCCGGCCCCGTCGGCGAGAACGTCGCGCAGTACGCCACCGAGCACTCCGGCCTCACCGCGGTGCTCGTCGAGAGCGAACTGCTCGGCGGGGAGTGCTCCTACTACGCGTGCATGCCGAGCAAGGCGCTGCTGCGACCCATCGAGATCGCCTCCGACACAAAGCATCTGGACGGCGTGACCGACGCCGGCGTCGACCTCGACGGCCTGTTGAAGCGGCGCGACTACTGGGTGTCGAACTACGACGACTCCGGCCAGGTGAAGTGGGCCGAGGGCGCCGGGCTCGCGGTCGTCCGCGGATCAGGACGCCTGACCGGTGAGCGGACGGTGCGGGTCGGCGACCGCACGCTGAGCGCCCGGCGTGCGGTGGTGGTGGCCACCGGCAGCACGCCGGTCGTGCCGCCGGAGTATGCGGACGTCGCCGCCTGGGGATCGCGAGATGCGACCGGGGTGCAGGAGGTGCCCGAGCGCCTCGTGATCGTCGGCGGCGGGGTCGTCGCCTGCGAGGCCGCCACCTGGATGGCCGCGCTCGGCAGCCGCGTCACGATGCTCGTGCGCGGCGACCGTCTGCTCGCGAACCAGGAGTCGTTCGCGTCCGAGGTCGTGCTGGCGGCGCTGCAGGACGCCGGTGTCGACGTGCGCCTCGGGGCGAAGGTCACCGGCTGCGCGCGGTCCGACGCCCGCGACACCGGACTCGGACGGGTGCACGGCGGCGTGGTCACGGTGACGCTCGGTGACGACACCGTCGAGGCCGACGAGATCCTGCTCGCTGTCGGCCGCCGACCGCGACTGGCCGAGCTCGGCCTCGACGAACGCGGGCTCGGCACCGACCCCGCCAAGTGGCCCGACTGGCTGGTGGCGGTCGGTGACGCGAGCGGCGAGGCGCCGTTGACCCACTGGGGCAAGTACCGCGCACGGGTGATCGGCGAGCGGCTCGCCGGCGGGCCGGCGAAGGAGCCCGACGACGTGCCGGTGCCGCAGGTCGTCTTCACCGATCCGCAAGTGGCACAGGTGGGTCCGCTCACCTCGGCGCTGCCCGACGCCGAGGTCGTGCGCGTGCCGTTCAACGCCGCCGGCGGCTCGGCGCTGCTGCGCGACGACGTCACCGGCTGGGCCCAACTCGCCGTCGATCGCAGCACCCGCACCGTGCAGGCGGCCACCTTCGTCGGTCCGCAGGCCGGCGAGCTGCTGCACGCCGCCACCATCGCGATCGTCGGACGCGTGCCCGTCGCCACGCTGCGGCACGCCGTGCCCAGCTATCCGACCGCGTCCGAGCTGTGGCTGCGGTTGCTCGAGGAACTGCCGCGGGAGATGCGCGAACTCGCCGGTTGAAACCGCCCCGCAGCGTGTGCCGGCAACCGCAGCGTGTGCGGGGATGGCGTCGGGAATGAAGCCGAGTGGAAATTAGTTGACACGTCCACTACATTGGTTGACAGATCAACGAACGAGGGAGCGAGAGACATGCAGTTCGGAATCTTCACCGTCGGCGACGTGACCACCGACCCGGTGACCGGCCGCACCCCGACCGAGCACGAGCGCATCAAGGCGACGGTCGCGATCGCGAAGAAGGCCGAAGAGGTCGGACTCGACGTGTTCGCCACGGGCGAGCACCACAACCCGCCGTTCATCGCCCCGGCGAACCCGACCGTCCTGCTCGCGAACATCGCCGCGCAGACCGAGCGCATCGTGCTCACCACGTCGACGACGCTGATCACCACCAACGACCCGGTGCGCCTCGCCGAGGACTACGCCTACCTGCAGCACCTCTGCGACGGCCGCATGGACCTCATGCTCGGCCGCGGCAACACCGGCCCGGTGTACCCGTGGTTCGGCCGCGACATCCGCGACGGCATCGAGCTCGCGGTCGAGAACTACGCCCTGCTGCACAAGCTGTGGCGCGAGGAGCAGGTCAACTGGCAGGGCAAGCACCGCACCCCGTTGCAGGGCTTCACCTCCACCCCGCGTCCGCTCGACGGCATCGCACCGTTCGTGTGGCACGGCTCGATCCGCAGCCCCGAGATCGCCGAGCAGGCCGCCTACTACGGCGACGGATTCGCCAACCACATCTTCTGGCCGAAGGAGCACACCCAGCAGATGGTGCAGCTCTATCGCCGCCGGTTCGAGCACTACGGACACGGCACCGCGGCCCAGGCCATCGTCGGCCTCGGCGGCCAGGTGTTCATGCGCAAGAACAGCCAGGACGCCAAGCGCGAGTTCACGCCGTACTTCGACCACGCGCCGGTCTACGGCGGCGGCCCGTCGCTGGAGACCATGACCCGCGAGACCCCGCTGACCGTGGGTTCGCCGCAGGAGGTCATCGAGCGCACGCTGAGCTTCCGCGAGTACGTCGGCGACTACCAGCGTCAGCTGTTCCTCATCGACCACGCCGGCCTGCCGTTGAAGACCGTGCTCGAGCAGCTCGACATCCTCGGCGAGGAGGTCGTGCCGGTGCTGCGCAAGGAGTTCGCCGCGATGCGTCCCGCCGACGTGCCGGACGCTCCGACGCACGCCTCGCTGTTGGCTGCGGCCCACGCGGAGCGGAATGCTTCGGAGCCCACCATTGTTCCATCGAGAGACTAACTAACTGGAGGACAGAGATGACCGAGCTCGTCGTCATCAGTGCCGGGCTGCGCTCGCCCTCGTCGACGCGGTTGCTGGCCGACCAGTTGGCGCAGGCCGCTCGCACCCAGCTGCTGGGGGCCGACGTCAGCGAGGTCGAGGTGCATCACATCGAGGTGCGTGAACACGCCCACGCGATCGCCGACGCATTGCTCACCGGTTTCCCGACCGGCGCGCTGGCCGACGACCTACGCGCGGTGACCGAGGCCGATGCCCTGGTCGTCGTGACCCCGACCTTCCAGGCGTCCTTCTCGGGCCTGTTCAAGTCGTTCCTCGACCTGGTCGAGGAGGGCACGCTGCGCGGCACCCCGGTGCTGCTCGGCGCGACCGGCGGATCCGAGCGGCACTCGCTGGTCATCGACCACGCGCTGCGCCCGCTGTTCGCCTACATGGGTGCATTCGCGCTGCCGACCGGTGTCTACGCCGCCACCTCCGACTTCGGCGGTGAGGGCGCAGCCGCCCTGGAGCGCCGCATCGAGCGTGCCGCCGGCGAACTGCGAACCGTGCTGGCGGGCAACAGCATCCGCAAGCCGAAGGTCGACGAGTTCGCAGATTTCACCCCGTTCGATCAGCTCCTGGGTTCCATCGGCTGAGCCACAATCGAAAGACCGAAGGAGGTCGACATGGTCGATGAGTTCGAGAGGTTCCAGTACGCACAGCGGTTGTTCGAGCAGCGCAGGTTCGCGCCGGCAGCCAAGGAACTCGAAGCGATCCTGGCGTCCGACGAAGGTAAGGGGCGCGCCGACGTACGCGAGTTGCACCTGCGCTCGCTCTACCACTCGGCCCAGCTGACCAAGGCCGAGGCGGTCGCTCGCGCGATCATTGCCGAGGACCCCGCCGATGCTTACGCCGTGGTCGTGCTCGGTCGCACCCTCTACCGCCAGCGGCGGTACGAGGAGGCCGAGGGCTATCTGCGACGCGCCGAGGCGTTCGGGATCTCGACGGTCTGACCGTCGAGGCGCGGCGTCCCGGGGCATCTCCGCCCCGCAGCACCTCGCCCCGCACCGTCCGCAAACACTGCACCTCCCCTCGCAGGTGCTGCACCACGAAACAGGCACTGCTGCTGCAGCAGCAGTGCCAGTTTGCATGTGCAGTGTTTGCGAGGGGAGCGGTGGTCGCTCGTCGGGGCGTGGTGCTTCCTCGACCACTACGGCCCGCTGCTCGGCGCGCAACTTGACCTAGCGCCCGACGCGCAGGTCATCCTCGAGCTCGATTCCAAGGTCGAGCACGGGGGCTGCTCGATGCCGGCGCCGTGAGCGTCGGCGACACCGATTGGAGTTCGGCGACCTGTTCTGCCAGGACGACGGGCCGACCTCGATGCGGCTGCACGCGGGTGCCGACGGCGCCCGGCTGCGTCCGCGCAATCGACGTGGCAAATCCGTAGCCTGACCCACCTACCCGCCGGTCACATCTAGCGTTGGGTGTAGGTACCCGACGCAGAAGGAGTGTCCCCGTGAGCGACCGGCTCGAGGTCACCGTCAGCAACCATCCCGTGCGCAACCGCTGGGAGGCCATCACGACCAACGGCGACGCGGCCGGCTACATCGAGTACGCGTCCACCGAGGACGTCGTCGTGCTGGAACACGTTGTCGTGCAACCGAAGTACGAAGGTCACGGTGTCGGCAGCACCCTCGTCCGACAGGCGTTGGACGAGGTGCGCGCAGAGGGCTCGCGGGCGGTGGTGCCGCTGTGTCCGTTCGCGCGGACGTGGATCACCAAGCACCCCGAGTACATCCCGCTGGTCTACGGCGAGGCCGCCCCCGCGGCTGACTGAGCTCCGGTTCGATGGCCCACCCGACGATGTTCGCCGACGACGATGCTCTGCTCGCGCGGGTGCGGCAGATTGCGCTGACGTTCCCGGAGGCAAAGGAGCGGGTGTCGCACGGCAGCCCGAACTGGTTTCACCGCAAGACCTTCGCCTCGTGGCGGGCGCACATCAAAGGTGAACACGACTCGACCCGGCTCAACCGGGCGCTCTGCTTCCTGCCCGACGAGCAGGAGCGGGCGGCATTGCTCGAGGACGATCGGTTCCACGTGCCGGCGTATATCGGCCACGCCGGGTGGCTCGTGCTCGACCTCGCCCACCACCTCGGCGAACCCGGCCGCACGCAGCTGCGCGCTGACGACCCGGACGGCGTCGACTGGGACGAGGTGGGTGAGCTGATCGACATGTCGTATTGCAACACGGCTCCGAAGAAGCTGGTGGCGTTGCTCGACGCGCGGTAGCCGCAACCGGGGATCGGGGTGGCGTCGGGTAGTGCAAACCGCGGATTGGCAGATTCGGGTAGTGCAAACCGCGGTCTATGGAGCGCGGTTTGCACTACAGGAAGCGACCCAACCGCGGTTTGCTCTACTTCGAGCGGACCTAATCCGCGGTTTGCACTACTTCGAGCGGCCCCAATCCGCGGTTTGCACTACCCCGTCAACTGAGAAGAGTCAGCCGACCGTGAGGTCGCGGGCCATCTCGTCGAACACCGAGACGTACGCGTCGATCGCCTCGTCGGTGTGGGTAATGGACAGCGTCCATTCCTCCTCACGACCCGGGGTCATGAAGATGCCGCGGTTCATGTTGTAGAGCCACGCGAGGTCGGCCAGCGGGCCGTTCTGGTGGGCCTTGTAGCTGGCGTAGTCGACGACCTTCTCGGGGGAGAACGTGACGCAACCCTTGGAGCCGATGCCGACGGCGTAGCCGGGCAGGTCGTACTTGTCGACGACGTCCTGGCAGCCACCGACGATGCGGTCGTTGAGGTGGCCGAGGTGCTTGTAGGCGTCGGGGGTCAGCACCTCGAGCAGGTTGGCGCGCATCGCGGCGACACCGAGGGGGTTTCCGTTGTAGGTGCCGACCTGGTAGACGGTGCCGTCCTCGACGACGGACATGACCTCTTCGGAGCCACCGATCGCACCGGTGGGCAGACCGGCGCCGAGACCCTTGGCGAGGGTGACCATGTCGGGCAGCACGCCGAAGCGCTCGGTGGCGCCACCGGCGGCGACCTGCAGACCGGTCTTGACCTCGTCGAAGATCAGCACGATGCCGTGCTTCTTGGTGATCTCGCGGACGGCCTCGAGGTAGCCGGGCTCGGGGAGCACGACGCCGAGGTTCATCATGGCGGCTTCCATGATCACGCAGGCGGGCTTGCGGCCCTCCTTGTCGAGGGCGATGATGCGGCGCTCCATCGCCTCGGCGTCGTTGAACGGCACCGCGACGGTCATCTGCACCGTGGCGTCCGGGATGCCGGCGCCGTAGGGCAGCGACTTCAGGTTGTCCTTGTCGCCGATCTCGCCGTAGGGCACGCCGATCGAGACCATGACGGTGTCGTGGTGGCCGTGGTAGGAGCCGAAGATCTTCATCACGGTGTCGCGGCCGGCGTAGGCGCGGGCGATGCGGATCGCGTCCATCGTCGACTCGGAACCGGAGTTGGTGTAGCGCCACTTAGGCAGGTTCCAGCGGCGGGCCAGCTCGTCACCGACGACGATCGCGTCTTCGGTGGGGGCGGCGAAGTGGGTGCCCTTGGGGTAGCGCTCTGCGATGGCCTTGCCGATGATCGGGTGCGCGTGACCCTGCACCATCGACCCGAAGCCGTTGTGGAAGTCCCACATCTCGTTGCCGTCGACGTCCCAGACCTTGGGCCCCTGGCCGCCCTCGAGGTAGATCGGCCACGGGTCACGCAGCTGGTAGGACGACGCGACACCGCCGGACAGGTGCACGCTGGCGCGCTCGTACATGTCCTTCGACTTGGACGTCTTCTTGTCGAGCTTGGCCGCCTCGATCTCGGTGAGTTCGGCGATCCGTTGCGGATTGATCTCTACAGGCATGTCAGTTTCTCCAGCCGATCGGCCTGGCATCGGCGGCTGTGTTGTCGGCTCCGACCGGCCTGGCAGCGGAGCGGTAGCGCAGGAGCGCGATCACCAGACTAGCGGCGCGGACGGCGTTCCGGCGAGTTTCGGTTTCGAAGGTCGGCACACGAAACGGGCGGTCCTCCCGTTTGCCGTAACGCGCCCGCCGCCGCCCCCGAACCGGCCGGTACGCTGACCGATCATGGGCAAGGCCTCGCGTCGCAAAGCAGAGAACAAGGCAGCCGGCACCAAGCAGCAGAAGGTGAAGCCGGTTCCGTACGTCGGTCGACCGTTCGCCGACCTCCCGGACGAAGCGCAATGGGTCGCGATGCGCGAGATCGTGCCGGCGGCCACCGCTCCGGTGACGGTCGAGGTCGACGGCGCGAGCCACGACATCACGCTCGCCACCGTGCTGCCGATGGCGTGGCCGGCGATGAAGCGTGACAACGGCGACGTGTTCGTCGCGATCCAGTCGCTCACCGGGTCGGGCGACGCCTCCCGCGACCTCGGCGAGGTCGTGCGTGCGGCCCTGGCCCTGCCCGACGGCATGCCGTTGGAGTACCCGCCGAAGGCCACCGCCGACAGCCCCCGGATGCAGGACCTCGTGCGTTCCGACGCGCTCGAGGTCACCGTGCAGGAGGGTTTCGACTTCTGGCTCGACGAGGCCGAGCTCGACGAAGAAGGCCGCGCGTCGATGGACCGCGCCAACGAGTCGGTGTCGCCCACCGTCCGGATGAAGGACGTGCCGTCGGCCTACTGGTGCCGCATCGGCCAGCGCACCTACGTGCGGTGGATCCTCGAGGCCGACGAGAACCGCGCGACCGACGCGCTCGCCCGCTTGCACGCCGCCGGCGAGAGCGGGTTGGGCGACGGACGCCTGCTCGGCGCGTTCCGCGCGTACGGCCTGTTGGTGCCGGTGTGGGAGGTCGACGCGGCGACCGAAGCGGCCGAACACGACTGTGCCATGGGCGAACTCGCGCAGCGCTTCGAGCGCGCGCTCGCCGTCGACACGCCCCTGACGCCCGAGGAGCGGCGCGCCCGCAACGGTGTCGTGAGCCGCCAGATCACCCTGCGCTGATGCCGGTCCGGCACGGAGTCGTCGCGATCGTCCCGGCCAAGGACGAGGCCGAACGGATCAGTTCCACCGTGCGTGCGGTGGCCGCGCTGCCGCACACCATGACGGTGATCGTGGTCGACGACGGGTCGGCCGACGAGACCGCCACGCTGGCCGCCGACGCGGGCGCCTACGTCAGCCGGCACCCGCACACCATGGGCAAGGCCACCGCGATGGCCACCGGGGTGCAGTACGCCCAGCAGCTCGGCTACGCCCGCAGCCCCGTGCTGTTCGTCGACGCCGACCTCGAGGACTCCGCGGGGGCGATCACCCCGATCGTCGAGCCGGTGCTCGAGGGTGCTGCCGACCTCACGATCGCGAACCTGCCGAAGCAGAAGACCGCCGGCGGCGGCAGCGGACGCGTGGTGCGCCTGGCCCGTGACGGCATCGAGCAGGCCACCGGACGCCGCGTCGAACAACCGTTGTCGGGGCAGCGCTGCCTCAACCCGGCCGCCCTCGAAGCCGCCTTGCCGTTCGCCTCGGGCTGGGGCGTCGAGGTCGGCATGACGATCGACGTGCTCAACGCCGGACTGCGGGTCGAGGAGGTGCCGGTCGAACTGCACCACCGCGTCACCGGCACCGACCTGCGCGCGAAGCTGCACCGTGCGGCGCAGTTCCGCGACGTGTGGTTCGCGCTGAGGCGCCGACGATGACGCTGCTGCGCCGCTCGCGAATCCCGTTGCTGCTGTTGGCTTTTGGGCTGATGTGGCTGGTCGGGGCGGGCCGGTCATCGGCGGCGAAACCGCCGCTCGGGTCGGGCGACTTCTCGCCCGGTGTGCTGGTGGCGTGGTACCCGAACTCGACGGTCGTGACGACCCTGCTGTTCGCCGCCTACATCGCGGCGGCCCTGGGCGTGCTCGTCGGACTCTGGCAGGCACCGCGGCGCGTGGCGCACTGGGGGCTGGTCGCCTTCGTCGGCGCGACGGCCCTGCTCACCGGTCCGATCGGCTCGGCCGACCACATCAACTACGCCGCGTACGGCCGCATCGCGATGGGCGGCGCCGACCCCTACGTCGAGTCGCCGATCAAGTGGCGCGACGGCCTCGACCCGGTGGCGGGCGCGGTGCAGGCCCCCTGGCAGGACACCCCCAGCGTCTACGGTCCGGTCGCCACGGCGTTCCAATCGCTGTGCTCGGCGCTCGGTGGAGACAACCTGCGCGACACCGTCTGGGTGTGGCAGTGGCTCATCGTGCTCGCCTGGTTGGCGGTGCGCTGGCTGCTGCTGCAGGTCGCGTCGACCGGCGACCTGCGCCGGCGCGTCGACGTGCTCTGGACCTTCAACCCGCTCGTCTTCGCCACCCTCGTGCTCGGCGCCCACGTCGATCTGTTGGCCGGCGCGTTCGTGCTCGCCGCGCTCTGGGCGATGCACCGAAACCCGCTGGCGACAGGAGTTTTCGTCGGAGCGGCGTTCGCCACCAAGGTGACGTACGGCGTGGTGCTGCTCGCGGTGCTGTGGGCGTGGCGGTCGGTCGACCGCTCGCAGTTCGGCCAGCGCGCGGCACGGCTGGCCGCCGGGTTCGCGCTCGTGGTCGTGCCCGCGTACGTCATCGCCGGGCCGCACGTGCTGCGCCAACTGAAGGCGGCCGGCGGGTCGTTCTCGTACGCCTCGCCTTGGTCGCCGGTGATCCGCGGGCTGCGCCACTTCATGCCCGAATGGGGCGTGACCACCATCGTTTTCGTGCTCGCGGCAGTGTTGATGATCGGCTTCGCGTGGGTGGGTTACGGCCTGGTGCACCGGCTCGGTCTGGCCGACGGGGTGACCGACGGGGCGACCCGCGAGGCGGTGACGCTGACCTTCGTGCTGATGACCGCGTACGTGCTGCTGGCGCCCTACTCGCTGCCCTGGTACGACGCCGTCACCTGGATGTTGCTGCCGCTGCTCGTGCCGTTCGTGTGGGACGCGATCCTCGTGGTGCGGCACCTGTTCATGACGCTCGCCTACGCGCCCGGTCGCGCGGTCGGCATCGCGCCGTCCGTGCAGGACTGGACGCTCGGCTTCCGCTCCAACGTCACGCCGTACGTCTGTTGGGCCTCGCTGCTGGCTCTCGCCGCGGTGGCGTGGCGTCGGTCATCCGCCCGCGCGTCATCATCCGAGCCGACTCCACACCCGTAGTAAAGGAAAGTGGTCGCAACAGCGACCACTTTCCTTTACTACGGGTGTAGCTCAGATGTGGATCGTGTGGTCCTGATCGCGGCGCAACCGGTGCGCCGCCAGCGTCATCGCGAGCGGCAGCGCGAGCCCGATTCCGTTGAGCAGCAGCGCAAGACCGGAGTCGTTCATGGCGAAGCCGACGGTCCAGAGCACCAGCAGCCCGATGAGGGTCTCCCGGGCGAACGGCACGCTGCGGAGGGCGACGTCGAGCGCCGCGCCGGGCTTCGACGTGGGCTTGGCGACGATCCAGATCAGCGCGATCAAAGCGATCGGCACCAGCGGGCTGAACGGCGTGCCGAAGACCAGCTTCAGGTTGGCGCCGAGCTTGTCGCCGACCACGCCGAGCCCGTCGCCGTCGAGCACCTGCTGCACGAACTTGCCCAGGTGAGTGCGAGATTCGGCCGGGCGCAGCCAGTCGGCGAAGGCCAGCAGCGCCGCCACGAGGAAGGCCCCGAGGGCCGCGAGCAGCACCAACCGCGACCGCATCCGCACCCCGAGGGCGAGCGCCACAAGCACGACCGTCGCCAGCACCACCGCCGGCGGTCCACCGAAGTCGGCGCCCCACCCCGGCCAGCCGTCGATGACGACGGTGGCGACCCCGGCCAGCGCGAGGGTGCAGGCGGCGAGCCTGGCCTCCCCGCGTTCGAGCAGGGCGCCCGCGCCGAGCCCGGCCGCCACCACCGCGCTGGTCGCAAACAGCGCGAACCCGACATTGCCCATCCCGTAGAAGCGCCCGCCGTTGATCGGCTGCAGCCCGAGCAATCCGCTGAACTGCAACCGCGATCCGTGCATCACGTCGACGGCGAGCACCACCCAGGTCGCGGCGGCCACCGCGATCACCGGGCCGGTCACCGTCCGCCGCCACCGGCCGGCGTAGGCGATGCCGGTGATCACCCCGGCGTAGAGCGCGGTGAAGATCACCAGCCAGAGCGACGGCGCGGGCCACGACGGCCACGGCGAGAGCCCGGCGAGGAAGGTGGCTGCGGGCACCGCCGTCCACCAGGTGAGGGTCGGCGGCAGCCAGGTCGGCACGGCGGCGCGCCATCGCCACAGACCCACCCCGAGCAGCAGGCCGAGCAGCCCCCAGCCGGCGAAGAACGGCACGGTCAGGTCGCACACGCCGCGCAACTGGGTGTCGGCGGACCGGGCCTGCTTCACCAGGGTGGCCGACGGCGTCTGGTTGGCGGCGACCTGCAGCGGCGACCCCTGCACCTGATCGGGCACCGGGCCGAGCGCCGAGAGGAGGGTGGCGGTCAGGTCGGGCAACTGCACGATGCCCGGCTGGCGCACCGACGCCGACCAGAGGGTGCCGTGCTTGACGCTGTTGCCGAGCACGAACAGCGAGCGCAGCCGCGCGTCGCCCGCGTCCTTCACCCCGGGGCCGTCGGACAGCCCGGTGATGATGACGGTGGCCGAGGACGGGATGGCAGAGAAGGCCGTGTTGAGCTGGGCCATCGTGGTGTGCGCCGAGCCCTCGGACGCGTCGACGAGGGTGAGCGCGCACTGCGAGTACGACGCGCCGGCGACCTTCGCGGTGTAGTGACCGACCTTGCCGGCGGAGTCGGCCGCGCCCAGCGCCGCGCCCGGACCGACCGCGGCGACGCACTTGCCGGCCGCCCGGTAGCGGTCGGCGAGCAACCCGATCGGGGCCTTGTCGGTGCGCCGGCTCGACCAACCGGCGATGGAGCCGCCCGTCGGGGCCGGCGGTTTTGCACACCACGACGGCACCGTCACCCCGCGTCCGGCGGACAGGCTCAGCCAGGCGTCGCTGGAGCAGGTGCCGGTGACCCCGCCGCGCGGGATGACCGAGCCGATCGCGCCGTAGTCGAGGGTGGCCCACAGGTCGGCGTAACCGGTTGAGGTGACGTCGGCCCAGCGCAACCCGGGCGCCGCGATGACCACGATCGAGTGGTCGGTGGCCAGTTGGGTGCGGCGCGGCGGCTTGTCGACCAGGTTGACGAACCCGAGCAGTGCAGCGAACGCCAGCACGGCCGCCAGCACAACGAGGGAGTACCGGCGGGTCATGCGCCCAGCGTAGATGCGCCGAAAGTTTGCGCGACACGCGACGCAACTGCCCCACCTTGCAGACTCTCGCAGGCCCCCTCCCGCCGAAAGTTTGCGCGACACGCGACGCAGGTGCACGGCCCTGCAAACTCTCGCCAGGTGGGGATGCAGGCACAATGTGCGGGTGACCGACTCGACCCGCCGCCGCCTCGCCTGGGTCGGCGGGATCGCGCTGATGCTCCTCTCCCTGGCCCCGCTGGTTTGGCTGCACCTCATCGACGCCCGGCCCGGGCGTTGGCAGGTCGACCTGGAGGTCTACCGCAACGCCGGCGTCTCCCACCTCATCGGGCGACCGGTCTACGAGTCGCTCACCCCGCCGCCGCAGCTGCTGCCGTTCACCTACCCGCCGTTCCCGTCGATGATGGCGGTGCCGTTGGCGTTGTTGCCGTTCCATGTGGTCGGCTGGATCTGGTACGCGCTGCAGGCGCTCACCAACATCGCGATCGTCTGGATCGTGGGGGCGCGCTGGTGGCGCAAGCCGGAATGGTGGCGTCCGCTCACCTTCGGTCTGGCGATGGCGATCGGCTTCCAGATGCTGCCGGTGACCGACGGTTTCCGGTTCGGGCAGGTCGACGCGTTCCTGGTGTTCCTGGTGCTGGCCGACCTCACCCGGTGGCGGCCGTTGCGCAAGGTGCCGTACGGCGTGCTGGTCGGGTTCGCGGCCGCGATCAAGCTGACCCCGGCGATCTTCATCGTCTACTTCGCGGTCACCCGGCAGTGGCGCGCGTTCTGGACGTCGGTCGGCACCGCCGCCGGGCTCACGCTCTTCGCCGCGGCGATCGACTTCCAGACCTCGATCGACTTCTGGTTCGGGGCGCTGCTCGATCCCGAGCGACTCGGCAGCAACGCGGGCGTCTCGAACCAGTCGATCCGCGGCGTCATCTACCGCCTGCGCGGCGACAACACGCTCGGTTCGCTGATCTGGGCGGTGCTCGTGATCGCCGTCCTGATCGTCGGGATGCGCATCGCCGCGCGGGCCCACGAACTGAACCGGCCGGTCACCGCGGTGGCCGCGGTCGGACTGGTCGCCGTGCTCATCTCGCCGGTCTCGTGGATCCACCACCACGACTGGCTGCTGGTGGTTTTCGCGGTGCTGATCCGGTTGGCGCACGGCGACCGCAAGCGGCTGGCGGCGGTGGGTGCACTGTTCCTGATCTACCTGTTGAAGTGGCCGTGGTGGGCGTTCTGGGCGATGAACTCGCCCGGCGACAAGGCCACCCAATGGCCGATCAACCTGTGGCAGATCCCGGCCAACAGCTACGTCATCGCGGCTCTTGCGGCGCTACTTGCGATCGGGGCGTGGCAGCGATCCGAGCCCGCTGCATCAGCACCAGTGGAGCCAGAAGCATCAGACCCGCTGCGGGAATCCCAACGCCAGTATCGTTGACCGCGAACCCGATCACCCAGCACACGGTGACGGCCGCCATGCCGTTCGACAGCACCGGCAACCGGTCGAAGATCGGACGCAGCGGCTGGGCCAACCGCGACTGCGGACGCAGCAGCACGTAGGCCAGCAGCAGCGGGATCGCCGGCACCAACAGCGCCGCGGGGTTGTCGGTCATCATGTTCCAGTTGGCCTGCCAGACCCGTTCGACGCGGGAGAAGTTGCCGTGCACGACGGCCTGGGCGAAGAAGTCGCCGAGGTGGGTGCGCTGGCTCGGTCCGCGCAGGTAGTCGAGCGCGGCCATGACGAAGACGACCGCCGCCGCCGCGGCCGTGACGAGCAGGAACCGCAGCCAGGTCAGCCGCCAACCGGCGGCGTTGATCGCCAGGTAGGCGAACGCCGGCAGCATCGCGATCGGCCCGCCGGCCTCCGCACCCCAGCCGGGGTAGCCGTCGACGAGGATCGCGGCGGCCCCGACGAGGAGGACGGTGAGCGCGGCCAGCCCGTGGCGTCCGCGGTCGCCCTGGGCCAGCGGTGAGGCGACGATCGCGGCGAACATCAGCGCCGACGTCGCGAAGAACGCGAACCCGACGTTGCCCATGCCGAAGTAGCGTCCGCCGTACACCGGCTGCAGGCCCATGATCGACAGGAACTGCAGGTCGTCGCCGTGGGTGACGTCGAGCGCGATGACCGATGCGGTGACCAGGCAGAGCGTCGCGGTCGAGCCGCCGGTCCAGCGCCGCCACGGCCCGAGCCGGGCGAACGCCGCGAGCGCCACCGCGATGAGCACGATGCCGGAGCACAGGATCTTCGTCGGATCGTCGTGCCGCCACCACGGGTAGAGGTTCACCAGCCAGGTGGAGACCGGCATCGCGACGGCGGTGGCCGCGACGAACGCGGTGAAGTGGTGGGCGGCCTGGCGTTGTTTCTCCATGCTCAGCCGCGCGGCGAGGATCGCCCCGGCGACGCCGACCAGCAACAGCATGATCACGGCGCCGTAGAAGCCGATGAGGAACGGGCCCACCGCCGCGTGCTGCACCTGCAGCGCGTGACTGATCTCGCCGCTGCGCAGCACCGGCGCGGTCGGCGAACCGGACGGCTGCACCAGCAGGTTGCGTCCCTCCGGCAGGTTGACCGCCTTCGTTCCGGCGCGGGAGAACATGAACGCCGACAGGTCGACCAGTTGCACCATGCCGCGCTGCCGGGTCGAGGCCGAGGTCAGCAGGCCGTGCTGCACACCGGGGCCGACGACGACCACCGGATGCAGGCGTTCGGGGCCGGCGTCGTCGGCGAACGACCCCACGATGATCGTGGCCCGGGGCGGGGCGCTGTCGAGGATGCGCCGCAGGAACGCGTCGTCGGGGCGGTCGAGGCTGATGAACGTGACATCGCACAGGTTGACGTCGACTTGGTAGGGGTCGGGCGTGTAGTTGGAGATGACACCGTTGGTGTCGGCGGCGCCGAGCGCCGCGTCGCGTCCGGCCGCGGCGACACACTTACTACTGCCGGACGGCGCGAGCAGGGTGGCCAGCGCGCCGATATTGGCCGGCTGGGTGCGGCTCAAGGTGGTCGTGCGCCACTTCGTCCACTGCAGGTGCTTGGCCATGCCGCTGCCGAGAGCCGTCGGCTCGGGCGCGACCGGGCACGCCTGCGTGGGCAGCGACCCGGGCACCGCCCGCACCGACTTCCACAAGGTGGTGCGCACGCCGGCCGACAACGTCAGCCAGCTCTGCGCGGAGCAGCTGTGGTCGGACAGGCCGCGCGTGGTCATCGCGCCGACGGCGCCCTCGCGGGCCAGGTCCCACAGCGCGGACGTGCGGGCCTGCGGGGTGTCGTCGAAGGTGAGCCCCGGGGCCGAGACGACGATCAGCGGGCCGGGCTGGTCGCCGACCGGTTGCACCGGCGGGCGCGCCTGCACCGCCGACCAGGCGATGGACGCCGCGAGATACGCGACCACCGTGAACGCGGTGATCAGGATCCAGCGGCGCAGCATTCGGACAGCGTAGGTGGCGGTCCTGTGTTCCTACGAACTGCGGACGGGCGCGCACGGGCGTGATCGGGTCGGTTGGGGTGTTCGCTGGGTGGGCTGCGTGTCTCGGTGGTTGAGCCGGGGGTTTGCGTGCGTGAGCCGCGCTCGCGAAGCGAGCCCGAGTCGAACCCGAATCAGACCGGCAGCCAGCCCGGCATCTCGACCCCGGCCAACTGCAGCGCCATCGTCACCGCGAAGAACAGGCAGATGACACCGGCGATGCGGCGGATGAGAGCCAGCGGCAGACGTCCCTGCAGGGTCTTGCCGAGCAGCGCGGCGAGCCCGGAGACGAGGGCGAGGGCCGCGAAGGCGCCGATGCCGACAGCGAACGGGTTGCCGCCGCGGGCCACGAATCCGGCGGTCGCCAACTGCGACAGGTCGCCCCACTCGGCGAGGAACAGGATCAGGAAGCTGGTGGTGATGACGTGCCAGCCCTTGGCCTCACGGGTCACCTTCTCGCCGAACTCCTCCTCGGCCTCTTCCTCCTCCTCCTTGGCGTGGGAGGCGCCGCGGATCAGCAGGATGCCGGCGACGAGGAAGAGCACCATGACGACGGCGTGCACCGGGTCTTCGGGCAGTCGGCCGAGCAGTCCACCGAACGCGACCGCGACGACCGTCTGCACGAGGAATGCGGCGACCACACCGATCCAGACGAGCAGCGGACGGTACTTCGTCGACATCACGAGGGTGGCGATGAAGGTCTTGTCCGGGAGTTCGAGGACGAAGAGTGTGGTGAAGACGGTGAGGGTCAGCGCGAGATCCATGGCGGGCCAAGGCTAACGGCCCACTAACCTGCCTTCGTGACCACACTCGCCGTCCTCGCGCTCGTCGTCGCCGTGGTGGCGCTCGTCGTGGCCGCGGTGGCGGTGCTGCGGTTGCGCGCGGTGCAACGCAATGTCGAGGTGCTGTGGGGCGGGTCAGACCCGCACGACGTGACCACGGTGCTGCGCGGTGAGCACGACCGCATCACCGCGCTCGACCATCGCGTCACCGCGCTCGGCGGACGGGTCGACGCCGTCGGCGACCACGTCGCCGCGGGCCTGCGGCACGTGTCGGTGGTGCGCTACGACGCGTTCGGCGACATGGGCGGACGGCTGTCGTTCTCGGCCGCGATCCTCGACGACTCCGGCGACGGACTGGTGATCTCCTCGATCCACGCCCGCGGCGAATCGCGCACCTACGCCAAGGGTGTGATCGACGGACGCAGCGAGATCACCCTCAGCCCCGAGGAGCGGCAGGCCCTCGCCGCCGCCCGTAAGGACTCCCGGAATGCGTGACCCGCGACCGACCCCACCCGAAGGGCAGCAAGTGAGCAACGAGACGACGTACGGCTACTTCGGCCCGCGCGGCACCTTCACCCAGGCGGCCCTCGCCGCCCACCTCGAATCCGTCGGCGCTGCAGACCGATTGGACGCGTCCGTGCCTTTCGCGACGGTGACGGCGGTGCTCGATGCGGTGCAGGCCGGCGAGATCGATCTCGGCGTCGTGCCGATCGAGAACTCCGTCGAAGGCGGCGTCTCCGCCACCCTCGACGCGCTGAACGCCCGCGACGAGTTGTACATCCGAGCGGAGGTACTGGTGCCGATCACCTTCGTGCTGGCCGCGCGACCGGGCACGACCCTCGAGTCGGTGCGCGCCGTCGGTTCCCACTCGCACGCCTGGGCGCAGGTGCGGGGTTGGATGGAAGCGAATCTTCCTGCGGCACACTACGTTCCGACTCTCTCGACGGCTGCTGCGGCGGAGGATCTGAGCGGCCTCGACGACCTGACCTACCAAGCGGCCGTGTGTGCACGGATGGCCGCCGACACCTTCGGGCTCGAGGTGCTCGCCTCGGACATCGGGGACAACGCGTCGGCGGTGACCCGGTTCGTGGTCGTATCCGGGCCTGGACACCTGCCCGCCGCGACCGGGGCCGACAAGACGACGATCATGCTCTTTCAGCACGACGACCACGCCGGCGGTCTGCTGGAGATGCTGGAGCAGTTCGCGGCCCGTGGCATCAACATGACCCGCCTCGAGTCGCGTCCGACCGGGGCGGCGATGGGGTCGTACGGTTTTTCGATCGACTTCGAGGGCCACCTCGACGACGCCCGCGTGGCCGAGACGCTGATGTCGCTGCATCGCGTGGCGGCCCGGGTGCGCTTCTTCGGGTCGTACCCGCGCGCCGACGCCCGCCCCGCCGAGGTGGTGCCGAGCGCGAGCGACGAGTCGTTCGCGGACGCGCGGGACTGGTTGGAGCAGCTGCGCACCCAGGGCTGAGCTACGCCGGGCGCACCCAGACCACGTAGTTGTTCAGGTGGTGCCCGTTGACCACCTTCGAGGCCCGGTCGCAGGTGATCAACGCGACGACGGGGGTCGACGAACCGCCCCACACCCGCTGGTCGGTCTGCAGTGCCGTCTTGAGCACCGACTGCTTCTCGCTCACCTTCCACGACAACACGCGTCCGTTGCTGCAGCGCACGGTCACCGAGGCGCCGTTCTTGACGCGGTCGAGTTCGTAGAAGTCGTCGGGGCCGTCGTAGGTGACGTGGCCGGCGACGACCGCAACGCCGTTGGCGCCCGGCTGGGGTGACTTGTCGTACCACATGGTGGTGCGCGGCGGCGGGTAGATCTGGCCCTGGGAGTTGGTGCCCATGGCCACGATCGGCTCGGAGATGCCGACGCTCGGCACGTCGACCCGGGTGGGCACGCAGCCGGTGCCGCGGGTGCCCGCGATCGAGGTCGGACGGCTGTTGTCGGTCGGGTTCGGCACCACCGTCGGACGGCTGGCGCCGGTTGAGCCGCTCCCGCCGGCGGTGTTGCCGGCCCCGCCGCTGGCCGACGAGCCGTTCGAGCCGTTCGAGCCGTTCGAGCCATTCGACCCATTGACGGCCGACGAGCCCGCCGACGATGTGGACGGCGCGGAACTGCCGGTCGCGGTCGATCCAGGTGTGGTCGAGTCGGCGCTCGTTCCCAACGGTTCGGCAGTGCCGGCCGGTGCCTCGGTGGTGGCCGAGGTCGGACTCGTGGCGTCGTCAGACCCGCTCGAGCAGGCGGTCAGGAGCAGCGAGGCCGCGGCGGCGGAGGCGAGTGCATGTCGGATGGGCGCGCGCATGGTGAAGTCCTAGCGAATCGTCCGGGAGGTCACCCTCAGTCTACGTGTCGGTGCGGCCGGGCGTGCAGTCGAGCGGGTCTATCGACCGGCGACGGGCGGACTGTCAGGAATCTCCCAGTCGACGGAACCTCCTCGCGGGGGAGCCCCGTCGCACTCCCGGTTCACAAACACCTCGCCACGCGAGGAAATCACCAGGGAGGAACTCTCATGAAGAACAAGTTGCGGGTGCGCGCGGGCGCGGCCCTTGCTGTCGCCGGGCTGATCGGCGGTGCCGGAGTGGTCACCGCTCAGGGCGCCGAAGCCGCCGGAGACCAGACGAAGATCTGCCGGATCAAGGGCGCCGACGGCACCGTGCTCGCGTCGTTCAAGGCCATCCGCTACGACGGGGCTGTGCGCGACAAGGTCGTCATGAAGCCCATCTACTACAAGTCGTCCAACTACTACTACAAGCCCGCCTACAGCGTCCTGCAGAAGAACTGGGCGTGGGGCACGGAGTGGACCCCCGTCACGTTCATGCAGAACCCCTGGTCGACCAAGACGATCTACACGACCTACAACTGGAACGCGCGCTCGGCGCAGATTCGCCTCGAGCTCCATCACAAGCGGGCCTACGCCGTGGCGGTGAAGTACTGCCAGGTCTACTTCTGATCGGTCCGCCCGGCCCAGAAGGTGAGTGTCATGAGGTTCGAGCCAGGGACACCTCCTACCTCATGACACTCACGCTGCGGTGTAGGCGGGTCAGCCCGCCCGGCGCACCAGGGCGCGCAGCCCCGTCCGCATCATCGACCGGTGGTTGGCGACGAGCAGTGGACGCGCCGCCCCGGCGAACCTCGATGCCGCTCCGGGCTTGGTGACCCGCGCCTCCTGGTCGTAGTGCAGGAGGCTGCCCTCGCCGGCGGGCTGCACCACGAACCGCGACCAGCCGGTGAGATCGCCGTCCAGGGAAGCCCTCAGCGTGCGCGACACCGAGTCGTCGACCAGCGCAACCAGCTTGAGCCGCAACGTGATCGGCAAGAACGAACGAATGGCGACGTAGCCGCTGCGGTCGTCGATGGGTTCGACCGAGCGCACCTGCGGCCACCACGACGGCCATGCCTCGATGTCGTGCAACTCCTCATAGAAGGCGTCCGGGTCGCCGGGCAGCAGATGCCACGAACTGAACCGGAAGACCTTCGACGTGGGGTCGTACGCATGACTCCACCGGTCGGCACCGGCCGACGGACTCATCGCGGCACGCGCACCAGCAACGACTTCGGCTTCACCGCGATCTGCACGGTCAGCGCGTGATCGTGCACCTCGCCGTCGATCTCGACCCGGGTCGGTTCGGCGCACTCGATCCGCACGCTGTATGCCGTCCGGCGCCGCACCTGCTTGGTCTCCTTGCGCGCGGCCCGCAGCACCTGCGAGACCAGCCGCGCCCAGGTCGCACCCTTGGCCGACAGTTCGACGACGTCGAGCGCCCCGTCATCCGGCGAGGCGTCGGGCATCAGCGTGACGCCGCCGGTGAGTTCGCCGCAGTTGCCCACGAGCACCGTGGTCAGCGGACGGATCGGCTGCAGGTCGCCGTCGTCGTAGGCGATCCGCATCGGGGTGCGGCCGGCGTTGATGTGCTTGAGCCCGGCGATCGGGTAGGCCAACCAGCTGGCGCGGTCCTTCAGCTTGTCGGAGGTCGAGGCCATGATCTCGGCATCGAGCCCGCACCCGGTCATCACGGTGCAGATGGCCTGCTCGTCGGGTTCGCCGTCGCCGGTGGTGTCGATCTGCACGCACAACGTGTCGATCGCGCGGTCGCGTCCGGCCATCGCCGCCCGCAGGCCGGCGAAGTGGTTGCGCACCGGCAGACCGAGGTTGCGCGCGAGCAGGTTGCCGGTGCCGGCCGGCAGGATGCCGAGCGGAATGCCGGTGTCCAACAAGCCGGACGCCACGTTGCGCACCGTGCCGTCGCCGCCGAGCGCGGCGACCATGTCGACGCCCTGGTCGACCGCTGTCCGCGCCTGGCCGAAGCCCGGGTCGTCGACCGTCGTCTCCAGCCACAGCGGCGCCGCCCAACCGTAGCTACGCATGACCTGTTCGACGTGTCGTCGAAACTCGGGCATCTTCTTGATCTTCGTCGGGTTCACGACGACGGCGGCGCGCTTCATAGCGCACCCAGAGTGCCAGTCCGGTGGGGTCGCGCGGTAATCCGGGAGGCGACCGGCCCCCTGCAACGACTAGCCTGGCCCGCGTGATCGACATCAAGTTCCTGCGTGAGAACCCCGACGCCGTCAAGGCCAGCCAGCGTGCGCGCGGCGAGGACGAAACGGTCGTCGACAAGATCCTGGACGCCGACAAGGCCCGCCGGTCGTCGCTCAGCGAGTTCGAGCAGCTGCGCTCGCAGCAGAAGTCGGTCAGCAAGAACGTCGGCGCCGTGATGGGTCGCCTCAACAAGGCGAAGAAGGCCGGCGAGGACGTCACCGCGCTCGAGGCCGAGGCCGAGCAGGCCCGCACCGAGGCCGCCGCCCTGGCCGCCCGGGTCAAGGAACTCGACGCCGCCGCCGACACCGAGGGCGAGACCTTCAACCAGCTGATGCGCCAGGTCGGCAATATCGTCGTCGACGGTGTGCCCGCCGGTGGCGAGGAGAACTTCCGCACCATCGAGGAGCGCGGCGCCAAGCCGACCTTCGACTTCGAACCGCTCGACCACCTCGCGCTCGGCGAGTTGCTCGGCGCGATCGACATGGAGCGCGGCGCGAAGGTCAGCGGCTCGCGGTTCTACTACCTCAAGGGTGTCGGCGCGCAGTTGTCGCAGGCGCTGATGGCCTACTGCCAGCAGATCGCCCGCGAGGAGGGCCTCACCGGTCTCGTCGTGCCCAACCTGGTGCTGCGCCGCACGATGGCCGGCGCCGGGTTCATCGACAGCCACGCCGACGAGGTCTACCTGCTCGAAGCCGACGACCTGTTCCTCACCGGCACCTCCGAGGTCGCGCTCGCCGGCTACCACGCCGACGAGATCCTCGACCTGAGCAACGGTCCGCTGCGCTACACCGCCACCTCGACCTGCTACCGCCGCGAGGCCGGGTCGTACGGCAAGGACACCCGCGGCATCTTCCGGGTGCACCAGTTCAACAAGACCGAGATGTTCGTCTACTGCCGTCCCGAGGACGCCGAGGCCGAGCACGACCGCCTGCTCACCATCGAGAAGCGGGTGCTGGACGGGTTGGAGTTGCCGTACCGGATCATCGACGTCGCCGCCGGTGACCTCGGAGGCCCGGCCGCGCGCAAGTTCGACTGCGAGGCATGGGTGCCCACGCAGGAGACCTACCGCGAGCTGACCTCCACCTCGAACTGCACCACCTACCAGGCCCGCCGGCTCGGGGTGCGATACCGCGGCGCCGACGGCAAGCCCGAGATCGCGGCCACGCTCAACGGCACGATGCTCACCGACACCCGTCCGATCGTGGCGCTGCTGGAGAACCACCAGCAGGCGGACGGTTCGGTGAAGGTTCCGGCGGCGTTGCAGCCGTTCATGGGCACCGATGTGCTGAAGCCGGTCTGAGCAGTCGGCTGACAAAGCAGAATCCGCGTGAGTTCGCTTCGAACTCACGCGGATTCCTTGTTGCTGCGGTCGATCAGACCTTCGACTTGCGGTAGCCGGCCTTGACCGCGGCGGCCTCGGTGGCGAAGCACATCTCCGGCTTGGTGCGGCTGTAGTAGCGCTGCCACGGCATGTGGTAGATGTGGCTGGAGAGGTTGCCCTTGATCGGCGCCCAGCTCGGGCAGTTCCACGAACCGGCGGCCGGACGGTACGACGTCGGCGTCGTCACGCGCACGTACTTACGCACCGTCACCGACGGCTTGAGCGTGGCGGTCTGCGAGACGCGGATGGTCCAGTAGCCGCTGGCCGACGGGGTCAGCTTGGCCGTGAGGTTCGCCAGGCTGTTGCTGCGCACCGTGCCCATGAGCTTGTTCGGGGCGGTGCCGTCGGCGTCGAACCACACGGTGGCGACGGTGTTGGGCAGCGCGACCCAGCGGGTGCCGGACAGGCGCTGGGTCTGGCCCTTGAAGGTTACGGCCGTGCCGCGGGTGACGGTGGTGGCCGACGCGGTGAAGTTCGCGGTGCGGGTGGTGACGGTCGGTGCGGCGTCGGCGACGGGCGCAGCGAGCAGGGTGGCGCCGAGGACGGCGGTGGTGACAGCGCCGAGGCGCGCAGCAGTGGTGGACATTTTCTCCCCGAGACATGATGAGTCCGCGACTCCCTCGGCCGCGGATGTACTGGATCATAGGGCCTTTTCGGGGTGCCCGTGCCCGCTTTCCGACGGGTGGCGCTCAGGCCCGGCGGACGGCGGGTTCGTGCACCGTCGACGTGCTGTCGAGCAGCAGTCGCGCGCCGTCCATCGCATCGCCGAGGGGCTCGTGCCATTCGATGGTCGGGTTGTCCCGCAACGGTTTCCACAGCAGATCGCCGAGGTTGAGCAGACCGCCCACGACCACCAGCGGGCCGCCGCGGGGCAGGGCTGCGCGCACGGTGTCGGCCAGCGCCGCACCGGCCCGCCGGACGATGTCGGCCGCCACCTCGTCGCCGTCCGCTGCCGCACGCGCGACGGACGGCGCGAACCGTCCGCACCCGCGGGCGTCGGTGACCGTGGCCGGGAGTTCGTCGACCCCGCCCGGTGCGGCCACCCCCGGCGCGCCCGCACCCTCGCGACGGGTCGATTCGCACACGCCACGGCATGTGGTCTTGCCAAGATCGATCACGAGAGCCGACATCGAACCTCCTGGGAGGATTCAACGATGGACCTGCACCAGCTGACAACCGAGCAACGCAACGAGCGCACGATGCGCCTCGACGAGATGAGCGTGCACGAGGTGAGCACGACACCGTGGTGGGTCTGGCGGCCAGCGGGCGCACGCCGTACGTCGTCGGTGCGCTGCGCCGAGCCCGCGAGCGAGGTGCCTCGACGGTCGGAATCTCGTGCAACGCAGGCTCATTGGTGGGGCAGGTGGCCGACGTCGCGATCGAGGTGGTCACCGGGCCGGAGGTCGTCACCGGCTCGACCCGGCTCAAAGCCGGCACCGCGCAGAAGCTGGTCTGCAACATGCTGACCACCGCCTCGATGGTGCAGCTCGGCAAGGTGCACGAAAACCTGATGATCGACGTGCGCCCAACCAACGAGAAGCTCGTCGACCGGGCGCGGCGCATCGTCGCGACCGCCGCCGGGGTCGAAGCGGCCGTCGCGGCCGAGGCGCTCACCGCGTCGGGCAACCGGCCCAAGGTGGCGAGGGTGATGCTGCTCGCGGGGGCGTCCGCCGGTGAAGCGGAGCGCCGGTTGAGCGAGGCGGACGGGTCGGTGCGGCGCGCGGTGGGGTGAGCTCGGGGCTGCCCTGGGCGGCGTGGCGTAGGGCAAACCGCGCTCCATGACGCGCGGTTTGCACTGCGCAATCCCACCGATCCGCGGTTTGCACCACCCCGACTCGTGCACCATCGCAGCACCCTTCGTGCACTATGCACTGTGACGTAGCTAACATTCGTACCTCGTGGCCATGACGCCACCATCCGACTTCTTCCTACCGTTCTAGGAATTCCTGAACGGACGAGGAGGTCCGAGGTGAGCTTCGATCACCTTTCCCACACGATGGCCGCGCGGTTCGGCGACGCCCCGGCGATCGCCGACGACAACGGATCGTTCACCTTCAACGAACTCGACTCGCGCGTAGGCGCTTTCGCGGCCCAACTGCGCGAGCTGGGGTTCGGACGCGGCGACGTGCTGGCCGTGATCCTGCCCAACCGGGTCGAACTCGTCGTGGCGATGTTCGCCGCGTGGCGGCTCGGCGGCGCGATCACCCCGGTCAACCCGGCGTTCACGCAGACCGAGGCGACCCGCCAGGTCGGCGACTCCGGTGCCAAGTTCGCGATCACGACGGGGCCTGATGCACCGTCCGGGGGAGCGCCGACGATTCTCGTCGACGACATGCGCACCGAGACCGACGACGCGCCCGAGCCGGTCGACGTCAGCGCCGACGACCTCGCCCTCCTGATCTACACCAGCGGATCGACCGGCCGCCCCAAGGGCGTCATGCTCGACCACGCCAACACCGACGCGATGAGTCGCATCATGGGCGACCACATCAAGCTCACCGCCGACGACCACAGCCTGCTGATCCTGCCGCTGTTCCACGTCAACGCGATCATGGTGAGCGTGCTCGCCCCGCTGCGTCGCGGCGCACGGGCCACGATCGCCGGCCAGTTCTCGCCGTCCACCTTCTTCGACCGGGTCGAGAAGGCGCGGCCGACCTACTTCTCCGCCGTGCCCACGATCTACAGCCTGCTCGTCTCCCTCCCGCCGGAGGTGCAGCCCGACACCAGCTCGCTGCGGTTCGTCGTCTGCGGCGCCGCGCCGGTGAGCAAGGAAATCCTCGAAGCGAGCGCAAAACGCTTTGGGTTCAACATGATCGAGGGCTACGGCCTCACCGAGGGCACCTGCGCGTCGGCCTGCAACCCGGTCGACGGCGTGCAGAAGCTCGGCACGGTCGGCCCGGCCCTGCCCGAACAGACGATCCGCATCGTGCGCCCCGACGGCACCGACGCCGACGTCGACGAACCGGGCGAAGTGTTGATCAGCGGACCCACCGTGATGCGCGGCTACCTGGGCAACCCCGAGGCCACCGCGAAGACGGTGATCGACGGGTGGTTGCACACCGGCGATGTCGGTTCGCTCGACGCCGACGGCTACCTCAAGCTGGTCGACCGCATCAAGGACATGATCATCCGCGGTGGGGAGAACATCTACCCCAAGGAGATCGAATCGGTGCTCGCCGCCGTCGACGGAGTGCTCGAGGCGGCCGTCATCGGCCGACCCGACCCCGTGCTCGGCGAAGTGCCGGTGGCGTACGTCGTCGCCTACCCCGGCGCGCAGCTCGACGAGGAGACCCTTCGTGAGCACTGCCGCACCCACCTCGCCCGCGTGAAGGTGCCTGTCGCCGTCCACGTCGTCGAGGCCTTGCCGAAGAACCCCGTGGGCAAGATCAGCAAACCCGCCCTGCGCGAGAGCGATGCCGCCCTCGCCGCCGGAAACCAAGGAAACTGACATGGGACTCAAGACCCCCGATCTCCCGGACGTTCCGCCGGACGAGGTCATGGCCATGCCGTTCTTCGACCGCACCAAGTTCCTCGCCCAGCACTGGGTCGACTGGGGCTTCGGCAGTCCGAAACTGTTCCACCTGATTTACATCTTCAAGCTGATCATCTACGTCGTCGGCGGGTTCTTCATCGCCTGGGGCACAAGCGATCTCGGGCCGTTGTCGGAGTTTTCGTCGTGGTGGACCGAGCCGATCTTCTACCAGAAGCTGCTGGTCTGGACCGTCTTCTTCGAGGTCATCGGCCTGGGCTCCTCCTCGGGTCCGCTGGCCTTCAAGTTCGACCCGATGATCGGCGGCTTCCTCTACCTCGGCCGCCGCAACACCCTGCGCATCGCGCCATGGCCGAACAAGGTGCCGGGCACCGCGGGCGACCACCGCACCTGGTGGGACGTCGCGGTCTACTGGCTGCTGATCGCCGACCTGGTCTTCCTGATGGCGGTGCCGGGTGTGGCCACCGATCGGGTGTCGGCCGCCAGCGGGCTGCTGCCGACCTGGGCCGTGCTCGCCGCCTGCGGTCTGATCCTGCTCGGTGGTCTGCGCGACAAGCTGGTCTACCTGACCTCCCGCTCCGAGCAGTACCTCGTGCCGATGTTCCTGTTCACGGTGCTGTCCGAGGTCGACCTCATCGTCGCGCTGAAGATCGCGATCGTCGTGGTGTGGGTCGCGGCGAGCGCTTCAAAGCTGGGTGTGCACTTCACCAACGTCATCCCGCCGATGATGAGCAACACCCCGTGGTTCTCCTCGAAAACGTTGCGCCGCACGTTCTACCGCAACTACCCCGACGACCTGCGCCCGTCGAAGGTGGCTACCTTCGCCGCCCACGTCACCGGCACCCTCGCCGAGTGCGGCATGCCGTTGATCCTGTTGTTCTCGCCGTGGCCGTGGCTGACGATCGTCGCGGTGGCGTCGATGGTGGCCTTCCACCTGTTCATCACCAGCACCTTCCCGCTGGCCGTGCCGCTGGAGTGGAACGTGTTCTTCATGTTCGCCGCGGTCTGGCTGTTCTGGGCCCACCCGGCCGGCGACGGCTGGGGTGTCTGGGACGCGAACCCGGGTGTCGTCGCGGCCATCGTCGCGGTGTCGGTGATCTTCCCGATCATCGGTAACCTGCGCCCCGACCTGGTGTCGTTCCTGCCGTCGATGCGGCAGTACGCCGGCAACTGGGCCTCGGCCACCTGGGCCTTCCGTGACCGCGAGAAGGAGGAGCGTCTCAACCAGAACATCACCAAGGCCTCGAAGAACCAGATCGACCAGTTGGTCAAGGCCGGCTTCCCCGAGCCGCTGGCCGAGATGTTCCTCGGCAAGGCCATCGCCTGGCGCAGCATGCACTCCCAGGGTCGTGCGCTGCTGTCGCTCATCGACCGGCACACCGACGTCGAGACCTACACGGTGCGTGAGGCGGAGTTCGTCTGCAACAGCCTCATCGGCTGGAACTTCGGCGACGGTCACCTGCACGACGAGCGGCTCATCGCGGCGGTGCAGAAGCGCTGCAACTACCAGCCGGGCGACCTGGTCGTCGCGTTCACCGAGTCGCAGGCGATCCACAAGAACTACGTCGACTACCGGGTGATCGACGCGGCTCTCGGCGTGGTCGAGCGCGGCACCTACCTGTCGAAGGACGCCGCCGACGCCCTGCCGTGGCTGCCCGACGGACCGATCCGGCACCAGGTCACCTGGCAGCGCGAGGGCTATGTCGTGCCGAACGACGTCGTCACCGGACTCGGCGCGCGCGGCCCGCGGGCGTCCGTGGGCGTCCGTGGGAGTCTGACGACATGACCACCGCAGTCGTCGTCGGGAGCGGCCCGAACGGCCTCGCCGGCGCCGTCACCCTCGCCCTCGCCGGCGTGCAGGTGACCGTGCTCGAGGCCGCGGACGCTCCCGGCGGCGGCACCCGTTCGACCGAGGCGACGGTGCCCGGGGTGCTGCACGACGAGTGCTCCGGCTTCCATCCCCTCGCGATCGACACCGCGTTCTCGCGCAGCGTGGATCTGACTGCGGCGGGCCTGAATTGGGGCTGGCCGGACGTCGAGTACTCGCACCCGTTGGACGGCGGCGACGGCGCCGCCGCTCTGCGGGACGTCGACCGGACGGCGTCCGCGCTGGGTGCGGACGGCGCCACCTACCGGCGCATCTTCGGCCCGCTCGACGACCGTTTCGACCTCATCGCGCAGGAGTTCCTGCAGCCGGTGCTGCACGTGCCGAAGTACCCGCTCGCGCTCGGACGCTTCGGCGTCGGGGCGGGCCTGCCGGCCGCCGCGATCGCCAAGCTCTACCGTGCACCGCAGGCCAAGGCGCTCTGGGCGGGTGTCGCCGCGCACGCCTTCCGGCCGCTCGGTTCGCTCGCGTCGTCGGCGATCGGTCTCGCGCTCGGCACCGCCGCACACCGGTACGGCTGGCCGGTCGCGATCGGCGGGTCGCAGGCGATCAGCGCCGCGATGATCCGCGTGCTCGAACAACACGGCGGCACCGTCAAGACCGGCGTCACCGTGCGGTCGCTGGCGCAGGTGCGCCGCGAGACCGGCGCCGACATCGTGCTGCTCGACACCTCGCCCACCGCGGCGGTGCGCATCATCGGCGACGACGCCTTGCCGCCGCACGTGCGCCGGGCGTTCGAGCGGTTCCGGCACGGGCCCGGAGCCTTCCAGGTGGCGTTCGCGGTCGAAGGTGGCGTGCCCTGGCAGCACGAACCGTCCCGGCGCGCGGGCACCGTGCACCTCGGCGGCACCTTCGAGCAGATCGCCGCCGCCGAGAAGGACGTCGCCCGCGGACGGATGCCGAAGCGTCCGTTCGTGCTGCTGGGGCAGCAGTACCTCGCCGACCCCGCCCGCTCCAGCGGCGACGTGCACCCGATCGACGCGTACGCCCATGTGCCCGCCGGATACGACGGCGACGCAACGGAATTGATCATCGCGCAGATCGAGCGTTTCGCACCCGGCTTCCGTGACAGGGTGGTCGGCATGACGACCCGTTCCACCGGTCAGATCGCGGCCGACAACGCCAACTTCATCGGCGGCGACATCGTCACGGGCGCCAACGACCCGCTGCAGCTGGTGTTCCGTCCGCGCCCGACGCTCAACCCGTACGCCACCGGGGTCGACGGCGTCTATCTCTGCTCGGCAGCCACGCCGCCGGGCGCGGGTGCCCACGGCATGTGCGGCTACGGCGCGGCGCAGGCGGCGTTGGCGGCGATCGGGGCCGCTCGGTGAGTGTTGCCGGGCCGGCTCCGGACGACGACCTGGCGCCGGTGCTCGCCGCCGCAGGTGCGCGAATGCGCGTGCGGGAGAACGAGATCTGCGAAGCCGTCACCGAAACCCTCGCCGGTCTCGACCTGATCGCCAACGACGACGTGTTGCGCCGGATGCTCGGTGCGAGCGTCGCCGCGAACCTCTCGCTCATCATGGAGCTCGCCACCGGGGTGGTGACGATCGAGCAGGTGGTGGTGCCGCCGCCCGCCGCGGCCTACGCCGAACGGCTCGCGCAGCGCGGGGTGAGCGCCGACCGGCTGGTGCGCGCCTACTTCGTCGCCCAGAACCAGGTGAAGCACTACCTCTACGACGAGGTCGAGCAGCTCGACGTGCCGCGGGTGGCGAAGCTGCGCGTGGTGCACGACATGAGCGACCTCTTCTTCCAGTACATCGACAAGGTGACGGTCGCGATCCTGGAGATCCACCAGGCCGAGGAGCGGCGGTGGAACCAAGCCACCGGCAATATGGCCAGCGTCATGGTGCACCGGGTGCTCGCCGGCGAAGACCCGCCGGCCGGGTTCGCCGAGGAGACCGGCATCCACCTCGGCCAACAGCACGTCGGGCTGGTGCTGTGGTCGGACGACGCCGAGTCGTCGCTGCGCGAGCTCCAGCGCGCCAGCCGCGAGCTGGCCTCCCGCCAAGGCAGCGGACGGGTCGTCTTCTCCGCGCTCGACCCCACCACCGCCTGGGTGTGGGTGCCGCGCGGCAACCGCAGCGAACCGCTCGCGGCCGACACCGTCCGTCGGGCGCTCGCGGCGGTGCCGTCGGGCCGAGCGAGTGTTGGGCTGCCGGCCTTCGGGGTGGCGGGCTTCCGGCGCACCCACCGGCAGGCGCTCGCCGCGCGGGACATCGCGCTGGCGGGATCTGACCAGGTGACCGGCTACGGCGATGAGGGCGTCGCCGCGGTGTCGATGCTGGCCCGCGACGACGGCGAACTGCGGCTCTGGGTGGCCGAAGCGCTCGGCGGTCTCGCGGTCGACAATGAGACGAACGAGCGCCTCCGTGAGACGGTGCTGATTTTTCTGCAGGCCGGCGGATCGATCAACGCCGCCGCCGAGACCCTTGTGCTGCATCGCAATTCGATGCGCTACCGGCTGTCCCGTGCGGCCGAGGTGCGGGGTCGGAATCTCGATGAAAGGCGGATAGACCTTGAACTTGCGCTGCATTGCGTCAGACTGCTGGGTAAGCGCTTGCTTACCCCCGACCAGAAGAGCTGAGGATCGATGACTTCCCTGAAGAACCGCACCATCCTGATGTCCGGCGGCAGCCGCGGAATCGGCCTCGCGATCGCCGTCCGCGCCGCGCAGGACGGCGCCAACGTCGCTCTGCTGGCCAAGACCGACACCCCCGACCCGCGGCTGGAGGGCACCGTGCACACCGCCGCGGCCGCCATCGAAGAGGCCGGCGGCAAGGCGCTCGCCGTCGTCGGTGACGTGCGCGACGACGCGTCGGTCGCCTCGGCGGTGCAGCAGGCCGTCGAGAAGTTCGGCGGCATCGACATCGTCGTCAACAACGCCAGCGCCATCGACCTGTCGAAGACGCCCGACCTGGCGATGAAGAAGTACGACCTCATGCAGGACATCAACTGCCGCGGCTCCTACCTGCTCGCCAAGACCGCGCTGCCGCACCTGCTGAAGTCGGACCACGCACACGTGCTGACCCTCTCGCCGCCGCTCAACCTCAACCCGAAGTGGGCCGGCGAACACCTCGGCTACACCATCGCGAAGTACGGCATGAGCCTGGTGACCCTCGGTCTCGCCGAGGAGTTCAAGGACGCCGGCATCGCCGCCAACAGCCTCTGGCCGCGCACCCTCATCGCGACCGCCGCCGTGCAGAACCTGCTTGGTGGCGACGAGGCGATGCGCACCAGCCGGTCGCCGGAGATCGTCGCCGACGCCGCCTACGCGATCCTCACCCGCGACCCGCGCTCGTGCACAGGCAACTTCTTCATCGACGACGAGGTGCTGGAGTCGGAGGGTGTGACCGACCTGTCGAAGTACGGTCCGCCGTTGGAGCAGTTGGGTAAGGACATCTTCCTCGACTGAGTTCCGCCGTCCTCGGGTTCGGGCCGCCGGGTTGGTTGTGATCCGTGTACTTGGTGGCGAGTTGTGGAGGTAGAGCTCCACAACTCGCCACCCACTACGTATTACGCATCCAACTTGGGGCGAGCCGTGTCCAAGCCGAGCGCCCGCTCGAACGCGCCGACGTCCGGTGGCCGGTCGCTGAGCAGACGGAACAGTGCGGCCCGCACCATCGCCTGCCGCGGCGCACCCGTGGCGAACTCGTCCATCACCGATGGATCGGCGTCGAACCACATCACGGCGTCGAGCACCCACACGGCCTCCGCCCACAGCGCCGGACGCCAGTAGGGCGCCACGTCGATGACGACGGGCGCGCCGTTCGCGTCGAGCAACAGGTTGCCGGTGAGGTCGCCGTGCACGAACTGGTTCGGTCCGAGGTCGGTGTCGTCGCGCTCCTCGGCGAGGGCGCGCACCAACGGCGGAGCATCGTCGGGAATCGGCAACTCCCCGAACGCGATTCGCGCGGCGACCTGCCAACGGTCGTCGCCGACCTGCGTCCAGGTGAGTCCTGCACACTGCAGCTCGGCGTGAAAGACCGCGCCGGCCGCACGGGTGGCCGCCAGGTCGGTGATCGGACGCGTGCCCGGCTCGAATCTGCTTGCCGCCCAACCGTCGACGACCCAGGACAGGTCGCGGGCGGGCACCGGCATCGCGATGCGCAGGTCGAGCGGGTGGCGCGACGGACGGGTGTCGAGCTCGACAGCGAGCCGGGCGAGCATCGGGCTCAGCCGGCTCTGGATCTCGGGATCGCGGCCGGGGGAGAGCACGAGGTCGCCGGCGCGCACGCTGTGCCCCTGGCCGCCGGCGAGGGGTTCGAGATCGCCCGGCACGGCGAACATGTCGAGGACGTGGTCGGTCGGATTCATCGCGGCCAAGGGTACGTGGGGGAACGCCGCCCGCCGGCCGGGCCGAGTGTCATCTGGTTTGAGGTGTCCCTATCTCAGACCTCATGACACTCGTGGCTCGCGCCCGCCTCGGTGATCGAGCAGGCCGATGACGGGGTCGGCCCAGGGGAGTCCGACGGCGACTCCCGCGGCGCCGAGCACGACTGCAAGAGAGGTGAATCCGTCGGTGCGGGCGTGAAGGCGGTCGGCAACGAGTGCGGCCGATCCGATCTGCCGGCCGACCCGAATTCGGTAGCGCGCGACGACCCGTTGCCGGCAAACCCGATCACTCCGGCCGCGGCGACCGCCTGCAACGCGGCGGTGCGGCGAGACGATCGTCGCGGCCTCCTCGTCGAGGCTAACGCGGCCGGGATCGTCGCCTTGTCTTCGTGCGGGCTGTTCGGTCGCTGGACGCTGGGTGCTTCTTGCCAACGGGTACGCGTCTTGCCACGTGTGCGCACCCAGACGGGCACCAGTTGGCAAGATGCGGATCAGGCGAGTCAGCCGCGCCGCACCGACCCCGTCTCCAACCCGTGACTGCGCGTCTGGTGATCATCGAGGTGCGTCGAGAACGCCACCCAGTCACCCCGCAACGCGTCGTCCAACAACCGACGGTGTTCACCGAGCACCTGCTCGGGGTCGCCGGTGATCGTGCCCGAGCTGCGCACGATCGACAGCGCCTGCTGGTCTTGCAGCCGGTCGTACACCGACAGCATCACCGCGTTGCCGGCCATCTCGACGAACCCGCGATGAAACCGCATCGCCAACGTCGTGAACGCCCCGAAGTCGTTGTCCGCCCGCGCATCCCGCTGCGCGGCGAGGTTCGCTTTCAGTGACTCCTCCAGTGGCGCCCGCAATGACGCGGTGCTGCGCTGCACCCCCGCCGACTCCAGTGCGTGCCGCACCACCGCCGACTCCCACACCTCCTGCTCGCTCACCTCGCGTACGAGCGCGCCGCGTTGCGGGTAAATCGTCACCCAGCCCTCGTCCTGCAATCGGGTGAGCGCGGCGCGGATCGGGGTGCGGCTCATCGACAGCCGCGCGCCGAGCTCCGACTCGCTGAGCATCGTGCCCGGGGTGATCCGTCCCTGCAGGATCTCCTCGCGTAGATAGGCGTGTGCGCGGTCGGCGGCGCGCCCGGACGGGGCGGACATCGGCTTCTCCTCACGGTGGGATACAACTAGGATACAAGTTGTGAGGAGACTTCAGTGAGCGACACCACCACCGCGCTGATCAGCGACGCGGAACGCGACCGCGTGCAACAGCGCACGCTGCGCGTCGTCATGCTCGGGCAGGTGCTCGGCGGCGCCGGCCTGGCCGCGGGCGTCACCGTCGGCGCGCTGCTCGCCGAGGAGATGCTCGACACCAAGGGGCTCGCCGGTCTGCCGGCCGCGCTGTTCACGCTCGGCTCGGCGCTGGCGGCCTACCTGGTCGGACGCTTCAGCCAGCAGCACGGGCGGCGCATCGGCTTGGGCATGGGGTTCGCCGCCGGCGGACTCGGCGCGGCGGGTGTGGTCGTCGCGGCGGCGCTCGACAGCGTTCCGCTGCTGTTCGTGTCGCTGTTCGTCTACGGCGCGGGCACGGCCACCAACCTGCAGGCGCGCTACGCCGGCGCCGACCTCGCGACCCCCGCCACCCGCGGCAGGGCGGTGAGCGTCGCGCTGGTCTCCACCACGTTGGGCGCCGTCGCCGGACCCAACCTCGTCGAGCCCCTCGGCTCCCTCGCCACAGGCCTCGGGCTGCCCGCGCTCGCCGGTCCGTTCCTGCTCGCGGCCGTCGCCTACTCGGCCGCCGGCCTCGCGCTTTTCCTTCTGCTGCAACCCGATCCGTTGCTGCTCGCCCGCAAGATCGAAGCGCAGAAGCCGGCCACGGGGAAGGTCGACGGCCCGTCCCGCACCGGGCGCACCGCGTACGCCGGAGCCGCGGTGATGGTGCTCACCCAGATCACGATGGTCGGGCTGATGACCATGACGCCGGTGCACATGCGCGACCACCACCACGGCCTCGGCGAGGTCGGCCTGGTGATCTCGCTGCACATCGCCGCGATGTATCTGCCGTCGCCGATCACCGGTGCGATCGCCGACCGGTTCGGACGCGACGTGCTGGCCGTCGCCTCGATCGTCGTGCTCGCTGCGTCGGGTGTCGTGGCCGCGCTCGCTCCCGGCGACTCGCTCGGCCTGATCATCGTGGCGCTCATGCTGCTCGGGCTCGGCTGGAACTTCGGCCTCATCGCTGGCACGGCGCTGGTCATTGACGGCACCGCGCCGGCGAACCGTCCGCTCGTGCAGGGCCGCATCGACGTGCTCGTCGCCCTCTCCGGCGCGGGCAGCGGGGTGCTCTCGGGTGTGGTCGTCGCGATCGCGAACTACCCGACGCTCACCATCGCCGGAGCCGTGCTCGCGTTGGTGTTGGTGCCGGTGCTGCTGTGGGCGCGCGACCGCGATTCCGTTGCGACGAAACAGAGTCGGGCGTGAACCCCACAGACCGGACGAGCCCCACGAACCACACGCAGGAGGAGACGGTGTCGAATCACGCCGCTCAACCGGGTGCGAGCCGAGGCCGCCGGACGGCGGTCATCGCCACCGTCGTGGTCGTCTTCCTCGTGATCGGCTGGTCGGGCAGCTCGCGATGAAGTCGCCGACGAGCCCATCGGGCAACTCGACCGCCGCGTCCGGCACCGCCGCGTCCGGCACCTCCGCGGCCGCTGCGTCCGGCGGCTCGCAGAGCGCCGGCTCCCAGGACTCCCAGCTGGTGCGCCGCGACGCGAACGACACGATGGCGGTCGGGTCGATCACCGCACCCGTGGTGCTCGTGCTCTGCACCGACATGCGCTGCCCTCTGCGCGTCTGGAGCGGCGACTGCCGGCCTGAACACGAAGGCGCCGGCCGACACACGTGCAGATGTCGGCCGGCGCCCTTCGGCGTCGGGTGTCAGGCCGGCGCGCCCTCGAGCCCGTCGGCGGCGGCGGCCGACGCGCCAGGGATACGCATCTCGAAGGTCTCGGTGACGACCGTGTAGTCGTAGTAGCCCATGCGGGCGATCGGCTTGACCCGCGGGATGTCGAGTTTGCCGTCAGCAGTGAGGAATTCGTCGTCGATGTGGATGCGCTCGACGGTGGCGTAGACGACGTCGATCGTGCCCACGTTCGAGTTGCCGACCAGGCGGTGCGTGGAGTGGTAGCGACATTCGAAGTGAGCCGGGCTGGCGGCGACCATCGGGGTGTTCGACAGGTCGGCGTACGAGCGCTCCAGGCCGGCGCGCTCGAACTCGCTCTCCTCGCTCGGCAGCGCCATGGCGCTGATGTTGACCGCGTCACGCAGGTCCCAGGTGGCCATGTTCCACACGAACCAGCCGGTCTCCTCGGCGTTGACCACGGAGTCCTTCCGGCGTCCGTCGGGGTACTGGTTCGCGGAGAACATCACCATGGGCGGGTCGAAGGTGAGGTTCTGCCATTGGCTGTACGGCGCGAGGTTCTCGATACCGTCGGAGCTGATGCTGGACAGCCAGCCGATCGGGCGGGGCACGGTGAGCGCCTTGAAGGGCGTGTAGGGCAACGGGCTCTTCTCGGTGGGCGGGTTGTACTTCACGGGTGAGTCTCCTTGTTCTGCGAGCGGTTCGTGGTGGCGTGATCAGGCAATGGCGGCGCGGCGCACCTTGGAGCTGAGGGCGTAGTAGAGGCCGCCGGAGACGACGAGGCCGAGCACCCAGGCGATCTCTGCGCCACCCATTCGGTCGGCGATGGGGCCGACATACAGGCTGCTGTTCATGAACGGGATCTGGATGAGCACACCGATGGCGTAGGCCGCGAAGGCGCCGACGTTGATGCGCCCGTACTGGCCGCGCGGATCGAACAGGTCGTCGATGACGTAACGCTCCTTGCGTACCCAGTAGAAGTCGACAAGGTTGATGGCCGACCACGGGGTCATGAAGTAGAGCAGGAAGAGCAGGAAGTTGGTGAAGCTCGTGAGGAAGCTGTCGGTGGCGGCGAGGGCGACGACGAGGGCGACCAGCGAGATGAGCGTGACGTAGAGCGCGCGTTCGCGCGGGCCCACCTTCGTCTGACCCGTCACGGTGGTGACGATGGTGACCACGGACATGTAGCCGCCGTACGCGCTGAGGGTGTCGCCGGTGAGTTTGCCCGCGAGCACCGCGACGAGCACCAGCCACCAGGCCGATCCGCCGAGGTCGCCCAGGTAGCCGACCTGATCGGCCAGGAAGGCCGCGCCGCCGATCGCGGCGACGAGAGCGCCGAGCACCATCGCGAGCGACCCGCCGAGCACGCTGCCGAGGAAGGTCCAGCCGATGGTCGCCGCGCGGGATGTGTCCCGCGGCAGGTAGCGGGAGTAGTCGGCGATGTAGGGGCCGAAGGTCAGCTGCCACGACGCGGCCAATGACACACCGAGCACGAACGGTGCCGCGGCGAAGGTGTGCTCACTGAACAGGGTGTCGGCGCGAGCATCGGTGCCGACACGAACGAACAGCCAGAGGAAGACCACCGCGCTGAGCACCGCAGCCAGGTGGGAGAAGCGATGGATGTGGCGATAGCCGTAGATGGCCAGGACGGTGGATGCGACGGCGAACACGGTGGCGCCCACCTCGCGCGACACGTGCAGCAGGTTGGCCAGGGCCTGGCCACCGAGCACGAGACCAGTGGCGTAGAAGCCGACGAAGATCATCAGAGCGAGCACGAGGGGCAGCACGGCACCGAGGTAGCCGAACTGTGCGCGGCTCTGGATCATCTGTGGCACACCGAGTTTCGGACCCTGCGCCGAGTGCAACGAGGTGAAGAATCCGCCGGCGATGTTGCCGATGATGATCGCCGGGATCGACCAGAACGCGGTGTTGCCCAACACGACGAACAGGGCGCCGGTGACGACAGCGGTGATCGAAGTGTTCGCGGCGAACCAGACGAAGAACAGGCTCACCGGCGAGCCGTGCCGTTCGGCGTCGGGCACGTGGTCGATCGATCGTTGCTCAAGGGTCGCGTTCTTGCTCAAGGCCCACCTCATTCGTGGAGTCGGCGCGTACGTAGCGCGGGGGCGCCAGAAGACCTGGCTGAGCCAGTATGTAGCCGATATATCGGTTGCACAAGGGTCAATGGTGATTGGGGTCTCTCCGGCGGAACCTAGGATCGTTCGGTCAGCAGCACGCACGCACGGAAGAGGGGTTGTCGTGATCGGCGACGGCAAGGCGGCGCAGGCCTATCGCGCCATCGAGCAGATGATCGTTTTTCAGCAGCTCGGTCCCGGGTCGCTCGTGTCGGAGTCGTTGCTGATGGAGCGCACCGGTCTCGGGCGCACGCCGGTGCGTGAGGCGTTGCAGCAGCTCGCGCGAAACCGCATGGTCGAGATTCATCCCAGCAAGGGTGTGCTCATCCCGCCTGCGTCCGTGGAGTCGCAGTTGCGGATGCTGGAGCTGCGGCGAGTGCTCGAGGCGCTCGCGGTGCGCCTGGCGGTGGAACGGTCGACACCCGACGTGCGGGAGTCGATGCAGCAGCTCATCGCACGCCTGCAGTCGGAGACCTTCGACCTGACGACCTATGCCGACACGATCAAGGAGACACACGAATTGCTGGTGGCCGGCGCCCGCAACGAGTACCTGGCTGATGCGATTGCGCCGTTGCAAGGGCTGTCGCGCCGGTTCTGGTTCGGCCGCGTCGAAGACGACGCCGCCGAGATCGCGGCCGGTTCGAAGCTGCACGTCGCGATCTTGCAGGCGGTGCTCGACGGCGACGCCGACGCCGCGGAGAAGGCGTCGTTGGCGCTCAACGACTACCTCGTCGAGTTTGCGTATCGCACCTTGCGTCCGTGACGTGCCGGCCGACTGACCCGACGCGGGTCCGCCGAGTGCTTGCTCTGGCTGGCGATACATGAGGGGCTGGTCGCGCTGGCGTCGTCCGAGTAGGCGTTTTGTCGCGGCGGACCCAGGGTCGCTTGCGATTGGGATGAGCCGGAAAACGTTCCGATGACGGCATCGGAACATCTGCCCAGAAAGGGGTTGCCGTCGGGTGGCGAATTCGAGTGCGGAGTGTGTGTTAGCCGGGGGTGTCAGCGGGTGGGGTCGACCATCGTCATGCCCGCGACGGTCGCCCGGTCGAGAGTGGGCAGCAGCGCGGCTGCCTCCTCGAGTCCGATGACGCGTTCGATGAGCCGCTGCGGTTGCAGGTCGCCGGCCTCGATCAGTCGCATCATCTCGGGGTAGTCGACCGCCGCCATGCCGTGGCTGCCCAAGACGTCGAGCTCCCAACCGATCACCCGCGCCATCGGCACCCGCGGGTGCCCCTCGACCGGCGGCAGCAGACCGACCTGCACGTGCCGTCCGCGCCGGCGCAGGCTGAGAATCGCGTCGGCGCAGGTCTGCTCACTGCCCACCGCGTCGACGGAGACATGGCTGCCGCCGCCGGTGAGTTCGTGGACGGCGACGGGCACGTCGGACGCGTCGGCGAGCACGGTGTGCTCGGCACCGGCGGCGGACGCCGCGGCGAGGGCTTCGGGGTTGCGGTCGACCGCGACCACTCGGCCACCGAGAGCGCGGGCGATCATCACCGTGCTCAGGCCCACGCCGCCGGCTCCGACGACGGTGACCCACTCGCCCGCGGCGAGCCGTGCCCGGCCGACCAGCGCACGGTAGGCGGTGGCGAACCGGCAGCCCAGGCTCGCTGCCGTGGCGAACTCGACCTGCTCGGGCAGAGCGATGAGGTTGGTGTCGGCGGCGTGCAGCGCGACATATTCGGCGAACGAGCCCCAGTGGGTGAACCCCGGCTGTTGCTGGTCGGGGCAGACCTGCGCCTGCCCGCTGCGGCACCATTCGCAGACGCCGCAGCCGCACACGAAGGGCACCGTCACCCGGTCACCGACCCGCCACTTGGTGACGCCAGCGCCGACCTCGGCGATCACTCCGGCGAGCTCGTGGCCCGGCACGTGCGGGAAGGCGATGTCGTCGTGTCCGGCCCAGGCGTGCCAGTCGCTGCGGCACATGCCGGTGGCCATCACCTTGACGACCACGCCGCCGGCGGGGGCCGAGGGTTCCGCGACCTCGCGGACCTCGGGTTGGGCTCGGACGGCGTCGATGACCACGGCACGCATGGGCTCACCTTAGGTGGGCGGCCGGGTCATGAGTCGAGTGCTCCCATTCCCGCGAGGAATGCCGCTCGCATCTGTGGATGGGCGGGCGTGGGGAGCGCGTCGATCTCGAACCAGCCGACGTCGGTGTGCTCCTCAGGCGCGTAGTTGCGCGGCTCACCGCGCCATTCGCGGACGGCCCACGCGCTCGCGATCGCGGGCGCATCGGACCGCCCGGTGGTGAGGCGGTAGAGGTGCGCCGCGCTCGACGTGTCGATGTGCACTCCGAGCTCCTCGTGCAGCTCGCGACTCAGCGCCTCGAGCTCCGACTCGCCGTGTTCGATGCAGCCGCCGGGCAGATCCCAGATGTCGGGGTTGGCGCGCTTGGCTGGGTTGCGGCGAACGAGAAAGGCGCGCCCTCCGCGCAGCAACGCGCCGAGCACGACGTCGGGTTCTCGGTCCATGACGCCATTGCACCACCTGGTGCCGACAGCCCCGGGCCTCCTTGAAGAAGTCGGGTTGACAAGAACTGCGGAATGGACCTAAATTGTCGAGGAGACAAGAATATTTGAAGATCGGGGAGAACGATGAAGCTGACCACCACACAACGCGACCGCGCCGCCGGCGTGCTGCTCGGCCAGGCCTGCGGCGACGCACTTGGAGTTCCGTACGAGTTCGGGCGGCCGCCGATGAAGCACGACCCGGTGATGAAGGGCGGCGGTCTCGGGCCCTACGCGCCGGGGGAGTGGAGCGACGACACCCAGATGGCGATCTGCATCGCCCGGGTGGCTGCGACCGGGGCCGACTTGACCGGCGAAGCGGCACTGGACGAGATCGCGAGGGCGTTCGTCGACTGGCGGCGTCACGGCGCGAGCGACATCGGCAACCAGACGGCCGCGGTGCTCGGCGCCGGGGAGGTCGACGCCCGCAACCATGCGTGCGGCTCCGGGCGGAGCGGCGACGAGCCCGGCTACCCGTGGGCGACATCCCTGCTGAAGGCGGCGAACGACTTCACCGCGACCCACTCACGCTCGGCCGGCAACGGCGCGCTGATGCGTAACGGCATCGTCGGCCTGACGAGGCTGCACGACCGTCAAGCGACCGCGCGGGCGGCGACTGCGGTGGCGTCACTGACGCACGCCGACCCCCTCGTCGCCGACTCGTGCGTGCTGCACGCGGAGGCGGTTCGGGTGGCGGTCATCGAAGGGCGACTCGACCTGCGTGCCGGGCTCGATCTCATTCCGGCGCAGCGGCATTCGCAGTGGACGGCGTGGATCGACAGCGCGGCGAACGCAGATCCCGCGTCGATCGATGGCAACGGCTCCACCTTCGGGGCGCTGCGAGCAGCTTGGGCCGCGATCACCTCGACCGACGACGGTTCGCCGGGTCACGCCCGGCGCGCACTCATCGCGGCGGCGCGGGCCGGTCACGACACCGACACGGTCGCCGCCATCACCGGCGCGCTGGTCGGCGCACGGTACGGGGTCTCCGGCCTGCCCGCGGCCTGGCGCCGCCGGGTACACGGCTGGCCGGGCATGCGCGGACGCGACCTGATCGAGCTCGCGCTGCGCACGGTCGGCGAGTGCGACGACACCACCTGGCCGGCCCGTGACCACGAGAAGAGTTGGGGCGGGGCGATCGAGGTGCCGGTGTCGTGGTCAGACCGGCTGACCATCGGCAATCAGGCGGCGCTCGCCACCACGAAGGCGACCGCGGTGGTGTCGTTGTCTCGGATCGGCCGGCTCGAAGACCGCGCCACCGAGAAACACGTGCAGGCGTGGCTGGTCGACAACGACGATCCGGCCGCGCACAACGACCTCGCCTACGCGCTGAACGACGCCGCGTCCGCTGTTCAGGAGTTGCTCGACGAAGGCGAGACGGTCTTCCTGCACTGCGTGCACGCACACCACCGCACGCCGTCCGTGGCGTTGTTGCACGCGATGCGGTTCGGCGGGCTGGGGCAGCGCGACGCCGTGCGCGCCGTGCGAACGGCGTTGGGGAACAACGATTTCGACGGCCTGCTCTGGCACGTCGCACTCAAGGGAGGGGAATCCGCATGAACAATGACATGAGCGAGATCGCGCGGAGGCAGGAGCGGTTCCGCGCCATGATGATCGGCCTCGCGCTCGGCGACGCGCGCCTCGGCCCAGACGGAGAAACGCTCGTTGCCGGCGCGGCCACCGATCTGGCGATGCGTCAGTTGCACGCGCTGATCCGGTCGTGGCGCCCGCAAGGCTCGCGCAACGAGTCGACGCTGACTCAAGCCACGATCAACGACCTGCAGTCTTCGTCTACAACACCGACGAGCCGACGAGTGTGCAGTTGGAGCCGCGCCCGTGGTTCGCGGCCAACCCGCTGTTCCAAAAGCGGCGGGGCAATCCGCGAGCCACGGTCGAAGCGGTGAACGACGGTCTGAAGTACTTCGGTGGCACGTCGAAGGGCGTCCACGGGTTGCTGCGAGCAGCGCCGCTATGTGCTCTCGCGCTCATCCCTACGGCCGATGACCTGAAGGAAATGGTGTCGCTGTCGGTGAGCCTCACGCACGACACGCACTACGTCGCGCACCCGGCGATCATCTTCTGCCAGTTGCTGGCCCGACTGGCCACCTCGCCGACGACGGAGTGCCTGGACGTCATCGTCAACCTGTTCTCCGAGGCGCCGGTGACGAAGGTGGACGACTACTTCACAACGGCCGGCGGCGAGGTCGACCTCGACCACCTGAGGGCGGTCGCTGCCAACGGCCGAGCCCACCGCGTGCTCGCGGCCGGGATGTACCTCGCCACCTGCGACGCCGAACTCGACGGTGCGATGGGTTTCGCGGGCGAGACCGCTGACGGGGACGGTGTTGCCGCCGTGGCGGGCGCGCTGATCGGTGCGTCGACCGGAGTTACGCCGTGGATGGACGAGCAGTTCGCCAAGCACGAGTACGTCTGGCAGATAGAGGTGTTGGTGCGCGATCTGTTCGTGGTGGCGCTGACGACGGACGATCCGTTGGTGGCGATGGCGGTGCGGTACCCGGGGTGGTGAGGATGAAGAATGGAAGGTCCAGTCGGAGGTGATCGGCGATCCGGCGCCAGACCACGCCCGCATGGTTCAGCCGGCGGGCGGGACTGCACGCCCACGCTCGTGCAGTATCTCCACCAACGAGCCCGACGGAGTGGGTACATTCACCCAATGGCTAAGTACCCCAGGGTCCGGGAGCAACACGTCGCCGTCTTCGGTGAGTCAGGTTCCGGCAAGACCGTTCTTGTCTCATCCTTCTACGGACCGACCCAGCAGGGGTCGTACAAGAACGACCTTTGGGACCTCGTCGCCGACGACACGGGCCAGGGGAGCAGGCTCAACCGCAACTTCGTCGGGATGCGGGATCATGCGACTGCTCCTCCGCCCACCCGGACGGATTCGACGACCTACTACTTCTCGGTGAAGCTGAAAGGCGACACTGCTACTGCGTCGAAAGACCGTACGTTCGACACCCTCCGCCTCGCGTGGCATGACTGCCCGGGTGAGTGGTTTGAGGAGACACCGTCCAGTGCAGCGGAGGAAAGTCGGCGGGTGGACACGTTCCGGTCTCTCATGCGCTCCGACGTAGCCATGTTCCTTGTTGATGGTCGCAAGCTTCTGGAGCACCGTGGCGAAGAAGAGCGGTACCTCAGTACCTTGTTCACCAACTTCAGGCAGGGGCTGCTTCGGATCAAGGGCGATCTTCAGGCCGACGACGAGCGAATCGTCGAGTTCCCGCGCATCTGGATCATCGCCCTCTCGAAGGCCGACCTGCTGCCCGAACTCGACGTCCACGCCTTCCGCGACATGATCACCTGGAAGGCACTCGGAGACGTGGAGCGGCTGCGCAGCACCATTGCGGAGCTCGTCGACACGCCCGAAGCGCTGTCGGTCGGAGATGACTTCCTCTTGTTGTCGTCTGCCAAGTTCGAGCTCGCACCCGATCGCGATAATGCACCGGAGAGCATCGACGTGACTCGGCAAATGGGTGTTGACCTCGTCCTTCCCATCGCAACCGCCCTGCCGCTCGAGCGTCGCGTGCAATGGACGGCTCGCATGAACATTCCTCGCAAGGTGCTCGACTCCCTTGCTGACGGCGCCGAGACAATTGCGGCGGGACTCGTTGCCGGAGGCTTCCTGACCAAGGTTGTTGCGAAGGTGCCCAGGGTGGGCAGGCTCTCAACAGCCGCATCACCGGCTCTCGTCGCTGCAGCACGGCTCGCCGGCGACGCGCTCAAGGACGCGAACGAGCAGGCTCGCGCCAATCGTGATGTGCTCGCTGCAACCCTCACGCAGTTCAAGCTCGACTTGGAGCGAGGGGTCGAAGAGCGACTGCTGTTGACGAGCCGGAAGTGACGTCCGCTTCTCCCGACGTGGCCGGGCTGATTTGGTTGACCAGAGGCAAGTCGTGGGGTTTCCGCTTCATCTTGGACGGCGGCCTGCCCGACCCGTTGCCGGAATACGAGCGAGTGTTCGAGCGAGTTGATCAGGACGAGCCCGCCGCGTGTGATCGGGTGGCCGGCGCCGTGGCTCTCCGTTTCCCGGATCCGCAAAAGCGACGCGACGCGTCTGGACGCGTCATCCCGCACGATTTCGTCGTGCCAGAAGAACTTGGACTCGCTATCGAGACAGTGGATGTCGGAATCGAGCTCGTCTGGCCGCTTGTCTCAGAGTGGTACGACCGGGTCTGGGACGCGGCCAAACCGGTTGCCGACACGTAGCCTCATCTACCGGTTCGGGGCCGGTGCGGAGCGTTCGTTCGAGCAGTTGCTGGCGGCGTTGGTGCGGCGGCTTCCGGTGTGAGTGCCGTGGCGCCGGCCGACACGTTTGCAGGTGTCGGCCGGCGCCCATTCGGCCGGGTGTCAGGACCACGAGCCGCCGAGACCGTCGGCGGCTGCGGCTCGAAGAGGGCTATTCGAGGACTTCGTCCGCAAACAGGGCTCGCTCGATCTCGTCTGGCGAGATCTCGATGTCGCGATCGCTGCTCTCCTCTGCGGCCCACCGCTCGAGCAACTCGCAGTAGCTCACGTAGGTGTCCGTGTACCAGTTGTAGGAGTAGTTGTTGCCCCGGTGTGGCAACGAGCGCCAGCCGGCGTCTCGGGCCAGATTGTGAGCGACGCGCGCATCGAGGATCAGGCAGCGCGTGCCTGGGGTTCCCTCCGATGCGAAGTAGAGGAACTTGGTAAAGAACGCTGGCCCGAGACCACGGATGGCTGTACCTCCGCGACGAACCAAAGCGCGGTAGGCCTCGGCCGGCTGACCGTCGCGTGCGCTGGCTGCAGCCGTCTGCAACAGAGCGACGTTGTGCTCCCTGCGCTCCGGGTCCAGCACCGCGTCGATGCGTCGCCGGTTGCCGCGTTGGCTCCGGCCCGTGCCCCAGGCCAGGGTGTTCCACAACAAGGCGAGCAGGGCGTCGTCGTCGGTCGGGTCGGCAGCAGCGTCGTGCCCAAGGCGAAAGAGGTCGCTGCGGGTGAGCTTGTGGTCAGTCATCTGAACTGTCGCCGAAGCTCCGTGCCGGGTCAGTTCTCGGTCCCACCAGGTAGTGCCGATCGTCGCCTCGTCGAAGCCGTGATCGAGCACTAAACTCTGGCGCCGTCCGAGGCTTTGGCGCACGTAGTCGGGCAGCTCGAGGTCGTCAGGGGCGGTAGGTGTGCGACGCATGGGGGCGAGACTAATGCTGCGGAACGTGCTGTGCGCGATTCGCGAGCGATTCACGCACGCGGGTGCCCCGCGCTCGTGAGCATGCGGCACCCACCGAGGTTGTCAGCGGTTGGTTGCACGATGCGTCTATGACGCACATCGTTGACTTTCTTCGGGCCCCTGCGCCTTCTATGGATCCTCCGCGTCGTGGTCAACCGGCCTCGGAGCGCTCGACGATGTTGCCCGGTTCCAGCCGGGTCGCGTCTGGGTTGTCACGGGCGCCGGCGCGGCCCAGCTCCTTTGCCAATGGGCCTACGGCTTTGCGACGACGGCAGGGCTCGCGGTGAGCTTCATCGGCTCAGCCGCGCAGCCCGAGAGTGCCTATCGGCACTGGTTCGGGCGCAACGTCGCCGCCCATCGCCATTCGTTCGACGAGCCGCCGCTCAGCACGGCGGAGCTGAAGGTGGTGCGGGGCGACCCGAATCACCTCGTGGATGCGTGGCTCGTCGGAGACGACGACGCGTCGGGTGTGGTCGTGGCCGAGACCGCAGGATGCACCTGTGCCGAGACCGACTGGTTTCGCCTCTCCTGTTGGCATGTCGGCTCGTCATCGTGGCGGTGCAGCGCGACTGTTGCTTCGAGTGGCATCCGCTGGTCGGCCAGCCGATCGAACCGCACGGAGCCTGGACGCTTGTCGCAGACGTTCTCCTTGAGCTGCGCCCTAGCGACCACGGCTTCGTCGACCTAGTGGTGCACAAGAAGCGCGACGGGCGCACAGGCGAGGCGAAGGCTCGCTTCTCAGCGAACACTGGCCAATTCCATGACCTGTCCGCGGCCGACCTCGGCGGCCTCTCGGTTCCACTTCCCGGCTTGCCCCGAGGGGCATCTGCGGTCTCCCGTGATTCGCCAAAAGGTAGAATTGACAATAACTGAGCAGACCGCTTAAATTGTCATCCTAACAAAATATGCAAGTGGAGCGATGACATTGACTACAACACAGCGCGACCGCGCCGCCGGCGTTCCGTACGAGTTCGGCACGCCGCCGATGTACGACGACCCAGTGATGAACGGCGGCGGGCTCGGCCCGTACGCGCCGGGTGAGTGGAGCGACGACACCCAGATGGCGGTCTGCATCGCTCGGGTGGCTGCGACCGGGGCTGACGTCACCGCCGACGCAGCGCTCAACCAGATCGCGAAGACGTTCGTCGACTGGCGGCGCCACGGCGCGAGCGACATCGGAAACCAGACCGCTGCGGTGCTTGCGCCGCTGAGGCCTACGCGCACTTCGGGGCTCGCATCTCCGACCGCAGCACCGACGAGCCCGACTACCCGTGGGCCATGCGCCGGCGCAAGGAGTCGGACGACGGTTGACCGCGAAGCATCCGCGGTCGGCCGGCAACGGCGCGCTCATGCGCAGCGGCATCGTCGGGCTGTCGAGGCTGCACGACCGGGAGATGACGGCACGGGCGGCGGTCGCTGTTGCGTCGCTGACCCACGCCGATCCGTTGGTTGCCGACTCGTGCGTGCTGCACGCAGAGGCAATCCGGGTGGCAGTTCTTGAGGGGCGGCTCGACCTGCGTGCGGGTCTCGATCTCGTTCCGCGGGAACGACGTGCGCAGTGGGAGCAGTGGATCGACAGTGCGGCCGGCACGTTTCCCGCGTCCATCGAAGCCAATCGCTCCACGTTCGGCGCACTCCGCGCCACCTCGGCCGCGATCACCTCGACCGACGACGACGGTTCGTCCGGTCATGCGCGACGTGCGCTGATCGCCGCGGTGCGCGCCGGGCACGACACCGACACTATCGCTGCGATCACCGGTGCACTGGTCGGTGCGCGGATCGACTGACGATCGGCAACGAAGCGGCGCTCGCAACGACGAACGCAACCGCCGTCGTGTCGCTGTCGCGCGTCTGCCGCGCCGACGACCGCGGCAACGAGAAGCACGTGCAGGCGTGGCTCGTCGACAGCGACGACCCGTCGTCGCACAACGACCTTGCGCTCGGCTTGCACGACGCCGCCGACGCGCTGAAGGAACTGCTGTGGGCAGGCGAGACCGTCTTCCTGCACTGCGTGCACGCCCACCACCGCACGCCGTCCGTGGCGCTGTTGCACGCGATGAAACACGGCGGACTCTCGCGGGATGAAGCCGTTGCCGCGGTGCGAAAAGCACTGGACCAGAACAATTTCGACGGCCTGCTGTGGCAGACCGCACTCAAGGAAGGGGAATCCGCATGAACAATGACATGAGCGAGATCGCGCGGCGGCAGGAGCGGTTCCGCGCCATGATGATCGGCCTCGTGCTCGGCGACGCGCGCCTCGGCCCAGACGGAGAAACGCTCGTTGCCGGCGCGGCCACCGACCTGGCGATGCGTCAGTTGCACGCGCTGATCCGGTCGTGGCGCCCGCAAGGGTCGCGCAACGAATCGACGCTGATTCAAGCCACGATCAACGACCTGCAGTCGTTCGTCTACAAGACCGACGAGCCGACATCGGTGCAATTGGAACCGCGGCCCTGGTTCGCGGCGAACCCGTTGTTCCACAAGCGGCGAGGCAATGCGCGCGCGACGGTCGAGGCGGTGAACGAAGGCCTGAAGTACTTCGGCGGCACCTCGAAGGGAGTGCACGGGCTGCTGCGCTCCGCACCGTTGTGCGCGCTCAACTCAACCGCCGACGACGTGAACGAGATGATCTCGCTGTCTGTGTGCCTCACCACGACATGGACTACGTCGCCAACCCGGCGATCCTGTTCAACGTGCTTCTGGCTCGCCTGGCGACGTCACCCACCACGGAGATCGTGAATGTCATCGTCGACACGTTCGCAGAGGCGCCGGTGACCAAGGTCGACGCGTACTTCACGAGGGCCGCCGGTGAGGTCGATCTGGCTCACCTGCGCGAGGTCGGTTCGAACGGTCGGGCGCATCGCGTGCTCGCCGCCGCGATGTACCTCGCCACCTGCGAGGTCGACCTCGACGGCGCGATCGAGTTCGCGCGCCAGACCGCCGATCCGGACGGCGTCGCCGCCGTAGCCGGTGCGCTGATCGGTGCCTCGACCGGTGTCACGCCGTGGATGGACCTGCAGTTTGCCAAGCACGAATACGCCTGGCATATCGAGGTGTTGGTGCGCGATATGTTCGTGGTGGCCCTGACGGCGGACCAGCCGTTGATGGAGATGGCGGTGCAGTATCCGGGGTGGTGACGGGGCGGCCAGGCGGGAACTGACTGATCCCCCGGATGCGTCGGCCAATGAGTTCCACTGAGGCTTCGCGCCATGGTCCTCGAGCCTTCCGGCGTGGACGCCGCCGCAGGTCACTAGCGACAATGTCGACGATCACCCCGTCTGAGCGCCCTTGCGCTCAAGCAGGAGCCAGTGCGGCTGGCTCGTGGCAGGCAGCCAGTTGCGGCTGATCGGCCCGATGACTCAGGCCTAGTGCCCCCTCGACATCAGGGCGTGACGTACGAGATGCCAATCCGCCTCCCGCATCGCATGTTGGGACTTCGGCGACATGGCCAACTGTCGTACTTCTGCTGCGGTCAGGACACCAGGGGCACCGACCCATTCACTCCCATAATCTGCCCGGTACGTGGTCACATCAACAACCTCCGTGTCGGCCACGTCGAACTCGGCGCGGCAGTGGAAACACCGCCAGTCCGGAGACTTAGCCTCGAGATTTCATCGGGTGTCGGTGTCGACGGCCGTGTTGTGAACTGAAAAGTGCTCCTGACCTGGGACGATAGGTGTTGCGAAGCAACTATCGGAACCAGTTCGAGGAGCACCTTCCAGGTGAAGAAGACTACCGGGTTCTACCCGTCTGTTCAGGTCGACACGGCACCGGTGTCGGCGGCTGGTTCGGCGGGCGGGGTGTTGCTGACCACGGCCGCGGAGGTGACGGGTCTGTCCCCGGCGATGGCGCGGGCTCTGGATGGGTGGCGCAAGCCGGCGGCGGTGCATCACCCGGCCAAGGTGCTCACCGACCTGGCCGTGACGCTGGCGCTCGGCGGTGACTGCCTGGCGGACGCGGCAGTGATCCGGTCCGAGGCCGACGTGTACGGACCGGTTGGATCCGAGGCAACGATCTCTCGCACGATTACCGCGTTGGCCGCGGACGCCCACCGCGTGTTGAAGCAGGTGGCGGCCGCACGACGTGCCGCCCGTGCCCGCGCGTGGGCGCTGGCCGGTGAGCGCGCACCGACCCACGGTGTGACCGCCACCGATCCGTTGATCGTGGACCTGGACGCCACGCTGATCACCGCGCACTCGGACAAGGAAGAAGCCAAGCCCACGTTCAAGAAAGGCTTCGGGTTCCACCCGTTGTGTGCGTTCGTGGACCACGGCCCGGACGGGACCGGTGAACCATTGGCGATGCAGTTGCGGCCGGGTAACGCCGGCTCCAACACCGCCGCCGACCACATCCAGGTCACCCGGGACGCGCTCAAACAGCTGCCCGGGATCAACCCGGCCCGGCCGGGCCGCAAGGTGCTGATCCGCACCGACGGCGGCGGCGGAACCCAGGAGTACACCAGGTGGCTTGCCCGCCGGGGTGTTTCGTACTCGGTCGGGTTCACCCTGCCCGCGTGCCTGCCCGAGCTGTACCGGCTGATCCCGGCCAAGGCGTGGCAGGCAGCACTGAACGCCGATGGCGAGGTCCGCGAAGGCGCGGACGTGGTCGAACTGACCGGCCTGCTCACGTTCCGCGGTCTGTTGTCCGGCTGGCCGGCAGGGATGCGGGTCATCGTGCGCCGGGAACGACCCCACCCCGGAGCGCAGTTGCGGTTCGACGACGTCGACGGGTACCGGTTGACCGCGTTCGCGACCAACACCACCCGCGGGCAACTGGCGAACCTGGAGTTGCGGCACCGGCGGCGGGCGCGGTGTGAGGACCGGATCCGGATCGCGAAGGACACCGGGCTGCGGAACTTGCCGCTGAAAGGGTTCACCGCCAACCAGATTTGGTGCGCCATCGTGATGCTCGCGGCCGACCTGATCGCCTGGACCCAGCTGATCGGGTTCGACGCCGAGCACGAGGCACGCCGCTGGGAACCAAAGAAACTACGGTTACGGGTCTTCACGATCCCGGCCGCTATCGCTCGGCACAGTCGCCGAATCCTGTTGCACATCAAGGAAACCGCAGCAAACGCCGACCTCGTGATCACTGCCTGGAAACGACTACACGACCCCGCGCCGGCAGCGACCGCGCCGGGGTGACCACCGGCACCCGTCCCGACGACCCCGCACGACTACCGGCCACGTGGAAACCGGCGCCCACCGCGAACGACATCGCGGGGACTTGTCACACCCATCAGGCAGAACCGACACCAGAACCGGCGATCACGCCGTCAACGACGGCACACGTCCGCCCGATGAAAGATCGAGGTTAGTTTTCCTGTACTTGATGTCGGAAGCTCCACAACTGGGGCAAAGGCGACGGTCGACGGTCCCTGTACCTGTGGTGATCCGTTCGACCGTGGAGAAGCCCAGTAAACCAACCTTGTCCCACAGAACGACTCGGTCGCCCACCGAGATGGCTCGGAAGTTCGGGACCCGACTGTTCCACGAGTAGAACTTGCTTATGTCGTCGTCGTACCCGTCGTTCCCGCCGTACGACCGATCAGCCGACGCCAGCGCCATCAGGAGCCAGGTGCGCCGTTCGGGGGTAGGTTCAGCAGCCATGACCAGATCTTAAGAAGAGTCATCCGCCGGCGCACCGCGGGGATGCTGGATCGCCGGGTGTGTGCCCCAGTCGGGAATCGCGCTCGAAATTTCGCCCCGCAGGCGTTTCTGCCTAGGACAGCCACTAACCTCACGGGCAAAGGGTGAAGAGTCTCATCGAGAGGGGGATGCGTGTCTGAATGGGACATCGCGGAGCCGCGGGCTGACGCACTGATCGAGTCGCTCCGAGCGTTCGGATACACGCCAGAAGCCGCGATCGCTGACATCGTCGATAACAGCATCTCGGCGGGTGCCAAGACCATACGTATCGACATGATCTGGGCAGGTCGCGATTCGATCGTTTCCATCGTCGACGACGGCAAGGGCATGACCGAGGGTGATCTGTACGTCGCGATGCGGCCCGGAAGCATGAGCCCCCTTGATGCCCGTTCAAAGGGTGACTTGGGCCGATTCGGGCTCGGGCTGAAGACTGCGTCGTTCTCCCAAGCTCGCGAACTCACCGTCTCGTCCCGAACGCCGGCGGGCACCGCCATCCGACGGTGGGACCTCGACACCGTCGCGAAGACGGGGGAGTGGCGACTTCTGCGCACGGGCCCTCTGGCCGAGTCGGTAGACCTTCAGCCACTTCGGCCATGCGGCACAGTCGTCACTTGGACTAAATGCGATCGGTTGGTCGGCGACGTCGACGCGGGCGACTCAAAGGCCCACGATCGCTTCCTCGGACTCATCCGGCGCGTCAAACATCATCTAGAGGCGACGTTCCATCGGTTCTTAGTCGGGCGAGGCCGGCTCTCGATGAGCCTCAATGGTCAGCCGCTCGCAGCATGGGACCCATTCCTGACCGATCACCCCGCGACTCAGCTGCTGTTCTCGGAGGAGCTCCCATTCCAAGGGGAGTTGGTAAAGGTGAAGGCGTACGTGCTTCCCCACCGCAGCAAGCTCTCACCCGCCGAAGTCGAACGTGGCCACGGCGCGATGGGCTGGAACCAACAGCAGGGCTTCTACCTCTATCGCTCCAACCGCCTCTTGGTCCAAGGCGACTGGCTAGGGCTTGGTTTGACGAAGGACGAGCACACTAAACTCGCGCGGATTGCGATCGACTTCCCTGCCAGCCTTGATCACGCATGGCAGGTTGACGTTAAGAAGTCAGCCGCACGTACTCCAGGACCGCTGGTTACTGAGCTGTTTCGTATTGCGAAGGTTGCTCGATCGCGAGCCGAGGAGGTGTACAGATTTCGTGGCAAAATCATGGCCTCCAAGAGCAGTCAACCATTTATCGTTGCGTGGGAGCAGTACACGGATCGGGCAGGCGAGATCCGCTACAGGGTCAACAGGTCCCACCCCGTGATCGTTGCTCTCATGGACGCCAATGCTGGACGAAAGAATGATATAGAGAAGGCGCTCCGTTTTATCGAGGAGACCGTCCCGACCACGCTCATCGGCGTCAGTATCGCTGATTCGTTGGATCACCAACCGACGCCGTTCGGAGGTGCGACCAAAGATCTCAAGCCAATCATTAAATTCGTCTTCGCTGACCTCATCAAGGATGGCTACTCGGCGGATGAAGCCTTGAACCAGATCGCTGTCATCGAGCCGTTCGCGCAGTTCCCTCAAGTCGTTCAAGCCCTCAGGGAGAGTCAGAAATGAGCAACACAATTTTGGTTCGCGGGTCAGTCATGTTGAAAATCGATCAGTACGCCAAGCAGAACAAGCCTGTGACCCCAGAGCAGATCAGGTCTTGGGTGGACAACTTCGCCGACGTGGTGGAGGGGATGGACCCAGGCGACATGGTCGATCGTGAGCAGATCGCAAAGGAGATTGAGGGCGATGTCAATGTGCACATCGGCACCTGGAACTCGATGTCAGACGACTCGGACCATATTCCGTGGCTGCATGCACGCCTCGAAGACAAGGAGGCGTGGAAGTTCTGGGATCGCTATAAGCGGTTCATGCGGGACGAGCTCAAGCTGCCACCGAAGTCGATCACACGACTGGATGAGGTAACAGACGAGATCCTCGGCAGGTTGGAGGACCCGAAGCGCGAGGGAGGCTGGGATCGGCGCGGTCTTGTGGCTGGTCAAGTCCAGTCCGGCAAAACGGGAAACTACACGGGCCTAATCACAAAGGCGATCGATAACGGTTACAAGCTGATTGTCGTTCTAGCTGGCGTACATAACAGTCTTCGCAGTCAGACGCAAGCTCGGATCGACGAAGGAATCCTCGGTTTCGACACGAGGGCGATCCGCCAAGCCCAGCAGGCAGACGGCGCCAACCGCATCGGAGTGGGCAAGCTCGCAGGTGAATGGCTACACGTCAGCTCCTTCACATCGTCTTCCGAGTCCGGGGACTTCAGGCTGAATGTCGCTCAGGCAATGGGAGTGGTACCCGGAGGATCTGACCCGATCATTCTGGTGGTCAAGAAGAACAAGTCCATCCTCGATAATCTCTACAAGTGGTCGACGCATCTCAAAGGTACGACGGATCCAGAGACGGGGAAGTTCAGGGTCAAGAACGTGCCGGTTCTTGTTATCGATGATGAGGCCGACCACGCATCGGTGAACACAAAGTTCGCGAAGGACGACAGCGAGATCGATCCGTCGGAAATCAATCGCTTGATTCGGAAATTTCTCGACACGTTCGAACAGACTGCGTACGTCGCGTACACGGCGACTCCGTTCGCGAACATCTTCATCGACCCAGATGCTGATCATTCCACGGTTGGCGAGGATCTGTTCCCGCGAAGCTTCATCATCAACCTTCCGGCCCCGAGCACCTATATCGGGCCTGAACGTGTGTTCGGACTTGACGCTGACAACGCCAACGCAGTGGAAGGTGTCGAGGCCCTCGACATTGTCAGGGAGACGTCGGACTACGAGGAGTGGCTTCCGGACAAGCACAAGGCTCTCGACCAATTGGGTGGTGAGCTGCCGAGCAGCCTCGAGGACGCGATTGTCTTCTTCCTGATGGCAGGAGCTGTCCGTAGATTACGTGGGCAAGCGCACAAGCACCACTCGATGCTGATCCACGTTACGCGCTTTACCGTCATGCAGCGTCGGGTCGCCGATCAAGTTGCGGAATATTTGGCGAACGTCACGGACAGACTGGAGTTCGGGGAAGGATCGTCGCCCCTCCTGGCCGCGCAGATCGACCGTCTCTGGCATGAGGATCTCCTTCCGACCAGTCTGGACATCTCGCGGCGTGAGGACCTTGCATCACAGGTCGGGGACATTCCGACCTTGGACGAGGTAAAGGCCGAGATGGCTGAGGCAGGTCGTCAGACTCGACTCCACGTCGTCAACGGTACGTCTGCTGACGCATTGGAGTATGTCGACCATCCCGATGGCATCAGCGTAATCGCGATTGGTGGGGACAAGCTCTCGCGCGGCCTTACATTGGAGGGCCTCTGCGTTTCGTACTATCTCCGTGCCAGCCGTATGTACGACACCCTCATGCAGATGGGAAGGTGGTTTGGCTACCGTCCAGGTTATCTGGACCTCTGTCGCCTGTACACGACATCTGCCTTGGTCAACTGGTATGAAAAGATCACGGCTGCAAGTGCCGAGCTCCAAGCAGAGTTCGAGGCAATGTCCGCCGTCGGGTCTACCCCACAACAGTTCGGTCTCCGCGTTCGTCAACTTCCTGACGGCCTCTTGGTGACCTCGCCGCAAAAGCTTAAGCATGCTGCGACCTACTCCATATCCTTCAGCGGAGGAATCTCTGAAACGGTGACATTCCTGCCGGACCAGCGCGAGGCGAACCTTAAGACACTTGCTGAGCTAATGGTCTCGCTGGGAGATGACCACTCGCCGGTCGGCGATGGTCGCGTGTGGAGAAACGTGGATGCAGACACGGTCATCAGGTTCTTGTCCGAGTACAAGGCGGACAAGGCAGCGCTGAAGAGTCGTCCGGAACCTCTCGTCAAGTACATCAAGACGCGTCGAGCGGAGGGTGAGCTGGGCTCGTGGACCGTCGTGATCGCCGGCCGACAGAACGGCTTGGAGCACTGGGACGTGGCCGGGGACACGCTCAGCCTCATCGAGCGGAGCAACCAGGCCGGCAAGGAGACGGCCCGTTATACCGTGCGACGGGTCGTGAGCCCTGCGCATGAGCTTGTCGACTTCACCGCGGGGTCGCCCGGCTGGGACCGCGCTCTTGCAGAGACCGTTGCGGCGTGGGAGCTGCGGCCGAACAAGAAGGCGGGCGCGAAGCCGCCGTCCTTGCCCAGCGGGCGGGCGGAACGATTCCGCCGGTCGGTTAACGACGGCCTGCTGCTCGTGTACCCCTTGTCGGCCACGTCATGGTTGAAAACCCATGAGGGGGAGTGTCTTTCCGGCGAACCGTTCGTCGGGTTCGCGGTGTCGTTCCCGCATTCTGTGGGGGCGAAGCCTTTGGAGTACAAGGTCAACCCGGTCTTCCTAAAGAACGTCTTCGGATGGGATGACGACGACGATGCGTGACGTATTGGACCCAGCCCTGTGGGCGAAGATCGCGGAGGATCCGCTGCATGAAGGCGCGGTGTTGCGCCGAGTGTTGCCCGGGTTGCCGCATGACGTGTTCATCGGCGAGATTCGCCCGAGCAGAAATCGGGTGCTCGAACTATCGGTGCTCGGATTGGCCTCTAACATGCCCAAGCGGTGGCGCCAGTCCAGAGGGCTGGAAATCACGGTCGACTCGACGACCTCCGACCGCACGAAGGTGCGTCTCCGATCGATGACGAAGCTCGGGGATCCACTCTTTACGGAACTCGCATCCGATGTTGTCAGCACGCTCGCTTCATTCTCCGGCGCCGATGCCGCGACGCGGGTCGTCGAACGTGTCCTCGCTTGGCAGGACTTCTACGCGCGACGGGGTGAACCGTTCTCTGAGGAACGAGCAGCGGGTCTGTTCGGCGAACTGACACTTCTGGGAGGCTGCTTCGTCGACGTGTTGGGCATATCCGCTGCGGTGTTTGGGTGGACAGGTCCGGACCCCGCACTTCAGGATTTCCAGTTTGCCGACCTTGCCGTGGAGGTAAAGACCTACCGCGGGCTCGGCGCCGGACACATGAGGATCAGCTCCGAGCGTCAGTTGGAGCACGTCGGCGTTACGGCGCTCTACGTGGCGTACGTGTCGCTAGATCAGCGCCAAGACGGCACCGGCACCACGCTTCTCGAACTGATAGGTGATGTTCGCCGACGGTTGAGCGACTCGGACCATGCTTTGCACCTCTTTGAAGGAAAGCTCCTGAACAGTGGCTGGCGCGATTCGCATGCGGAGTTTCGTGCCGAGCGCTACGAGGTTCGCTCCGTCGAGTTCTTCTTGGTCTCGGACACATTCCCGCGCCTGGTCGCTAGCGAACTCCCAACTGGCATCAGCAATGTGAGCTACCTTGTTGAGCGAAGCGCACTGAGTCCGTACTTGACGGAGAGAAATGCAGTTGTGGCGCACCTGAGGACGAAGCAATGAGCACGAATGAGATCTCGGCGTTCATCGTTGATCTCCATCAGGAGTTGGCGCTCACGGCGTCTCAGGAAGGAGCCGAGCGCAGCATCCCAGAGGCATTCACGGAGTACATGTTTGACGTGCTCACTGAAGCCGGCGAGATCGACGGCGCAAATGTGGCGATGTACGAGGCCCGAGCGGCTAGGGCCTCGGGGTTCACTTTCAGTGAGGACGAATCGACGCTCTGGCTGTTTCTGACCGACTATCGCGGCAGTCTGGATCTCGAGTCATACACGAAGACCTCGTTGGACGCAGCGGTGAGGCGAATGGTGGGGTTCCTTGAGCAAGCTGCCGGCGGCCTCTGGCGGCAGCTGGAGGAGACGTCACCGGCTTGGGACATGGCTCAGCGCATAGCCGAGACATGGGCGAAGGTGGGCGAAATCCGCTTGATGGTCCTCACGAACTCGGATCTTCGAACGAACGTTGTAGCCCCAGAGCCGATAGATTCGCGGCCGGTCCACGTGTCAGTGTGGGACGCCACGAGACTGCACCAGCTCATGACGAGCGGACGCACCCAAGAGCCGATCCACGTCGACGTCGTTGCATTGTGGGGACAGGCAATACCGTGCCTTGGCCCACAAGGGGACCCAGGACGTTACGAGGCATATTTGACTATGCTGCCCGGAGAGTTTATCTCGAAAATTTACGAGGAGCACGGGCCGCGATTGCTCGAGCTCAACGTGCGCTCCTTCCTCCAATCTAGAGGCAAGGTGAATCGTGGAATCCAGGAGACGATCAAGGATGAGCCTCGAAGTTTCCTCGCCTACAACAACGGCATATCAATGACCGCCGCCGCGGTCGACGTGGTCGAGCTGCCGACGGGTGGCATGGGGATCTCCACGATCCATGACCTCCAAATCGTCAATGGAGGTCAGACCAGTGCTTCCCTGCACTACGCCAAAGTGAAGGCTAAACAGGACCTTTCGGGGGTCTATGTCCAAGCCAAGTTGTCAGTTGTGGAACCGACCTATTTGCACAATCTTGTGCCGCGGATCAGTCAGTTCGCGAACAGTCAGAACAAGGTCAATATGGCGGATTTCAGTGCTAACGACGCGTTCCACGTCGAGGTTGAGAAGCTATCTCGATCGGTCTGGGCCCCGGGTAAGGGCGGTACAGCGCGGATGACCCGCTGGTTCTACGAACGGGCTCGCGGACAGTACGCGGATGCTCATGCTCGCGAACGGACACCTGCGAAACAGCGCGAGTTCAAGGCTGTTCATCCGCTCAGCCAGAAGTTCACCAAGACCGATCTCGCAAAGTTCGAAAACACTTGGGATCAGCTGCCGTGGATTGTGTCCTACGGCGCGGAGAAGAACTTTCGTGAGTTCATGCTTCGCATCGAACGGCGAGGCGCGTCCTTCAAGGTGGACCAAGGGTACTTCGAGCTGCTGGTCGCCAAGGCGTTGCTGTTCCGCTCGACCGAGAAGCTCGTCGGAAGTCTCAACCTCGGCGGTTATAGGGCACAGACCGTGGCCTACACACTCGCCAAGTTGGCACACCAGACTGAACAGCGCGTGGATCTCAGGGCACTTTGGCGGTCGCAAGACTTGCCGGAGCCACTCGCCCAAGCCATCATCGAACTGGCGCCCCAGATCCACGAGATACTTTTGCAGAGTGCCGGCACTAGGAACATCAGCGAATGGGCGAAAAAGGAGGATTGCTGGAAGGCGATCCTGTCGATGCCGTGGGCCTTACCCGACGATCTGGCAAAGTCACTCACGACTAGCGGCCAGCGTACGCGGACCACGGCTGACACAAGTGTTGGCGAGATGTTGAGCGACGATGAACGCGCGGCCGTCGTGGCGGTCACGTCCATTACTGCTGACGACTGGTTCGCTCTTAGTCAATGGGCGAAGCAGACTGGGAACTTGCAGCCTTGGCAACGTAGCCTTGCCTTCAGTCTTGGTCGAGTCGTGAAGGACGGCAGGACGCCCTCGAGGAAGCAGGCGAACCAAGGCGCGCTAATTTTAGAAGAGGCCAAGCGGTTGGGCTTCGCGGGTGCGCGTTGACTGACGGAAGTGACGACTTGCAGGAAACGTCGGGCATGGACTGTTGCGAGGCGCTGTCCTTCGATGCTCCGGAAATAACCCCTTTCCGCCAGTCGATCCGGGAATGGACTCTGCTCGAACTCTTGAAGGAGGACGGTTTCACGACGTTCGGTAGCGCTGCGCGCCTATCGAAATCTGAACTCTGTGCCCTATCGAACATTGGTCCACAAAATGCCGACGAAGTCATTGACCTTCTCGATCGGATCCGGGAAGCGATGCCGTCGGACCATCGGGCTCTGGGTTCAGAGGTGCCAGGATCCGCTGCGACAGACCACTTGTCATTTGCGACGTCTGGGACCACATCCGATATGGATGCAGAGAAAGGATCGGACGATGCTGAGCGCAGTTCGCAGCGGGAAGATCCGCCGCTAACTGAACAACGCCCCGGAGGCGACGACCGGCTTGCAGCGGGCAGCTTGGGTCGCGAGTTTCCTAGCCTCGCGCTCATCGGTACGAGACGGCTGGATGACCCTCTGCTCACGACGGCGTGGGTCGAGCTAGGCGATGACCTTACACACAGCTGGCTCGCCAAGACCGGTGCCGTGGTTGTTGGCGACTTGCTCGACCTCACCCGCCGCGACCTTCTCGATGTGCGTGGACTCGGGCCAGCCAAGGTTCGGCGCCTCTATCACTACTTGGAGCGGCTCGCCATCGCGGCGTCTGCCTTGTCAGCCTGGGACGATGATCCAGTAGCACTACCAGACCCGAGTGCTCAGACGGACCCGTCGAGTCGCGGCCCCGATCCAGAGGTTCGCGCCAACCTAGAGATCGTCCTCGCGTGGGCGGCTGCGGCTGCAGGTGCGACCACCTGGGGCGAGGCTTTAGCTGCGTCTACAGGAGCCATGCCTGCGGATGTTGCAGAAGCTTGGGAAGCGTTGCGCGACGTGGCCTTGCCGGTGGCGGCCGACGAGTCGCCGCTGGCTGAGTTCCTCGCCGATGACCCAAGACGGGCGCGTGTACTTCTCGCGCGACTTGTGAGTAACGAGCCCCTCACCTTGCAAGAACTTGGCCTTGAGTTCGGGCTGACGCGTGAACGAATGCGGCAGATAGAGTCGGTGGGCTTGGACCGCCTGCGATCCAACTTCGCGTCTTCGCCAACATGGCGCACCGTGAGATGGGCGGCGGAACGTCTTGTAGCGCACGCAGGGACATATGCGCCGAGCCGCGTCTTGGCGGACGTTCTATGGAAATGGAGTCCAGAGGAACAGAGACTCATTGCGCGGTTGGCAGGATACGACCGCATTGATCCGGTATTGGTCCGTGGTGGGCTGAAGTTGCCGAGCGTCAATGAGTTGCCCACCATGGCTGAGACTGCGTTCGTCGTGGATGAGTACGAGCTGATCGAGCATCTTCGCTCCTCGGGCGTGCTCGAACAGCACATCGACTTCGTACTCAACTCGATTCCCGGCGTTTCACGGGTTGATGGGCAGCTGGTTCGGTGGGGTGGCTCGGTCGTGGAAAAGGCTATCGCGGTTCTCGAGCTCCGCGACGAACCCCAGGATATCGATCGGTTGGTGGCCGCCGCATACGGCGAGGGTGGATCGAGGTCAGCGCGCAACAGGATCCTTGAGGATCCCCGCATGCTGAGAGTCACGAAGAACAAGATTGGTCTGAGACGGTGGGGTGGTGCCTACTACCGGGGAGTGGCCGAGGCCATGTTAGAGAGCTTGGCCGGTGGTCCGATGGACTTAGACGAGCTGGCGGACGAACTTGCGCAACGCTATGAGATCTCCTCGGCCTCCGTTCGCATGTACGCGGCGGCGCCGGCCTTCAAGGTGACGGGGGAGGTGATCACTCTTCGATCTCGACACGATCCGTACGTGCCGAGAGACAAGCCGTGGAAGGTCCGTGGTCTGTACCGGCAGCCCGGGGTTCCTATGATCGTGTGGTGCATTGTCGTTGACAAAGACATACTCCGAGGCAGCGGGCGGAGCATCCCGCAGGAGATCGCGTTGGACCTTGGCCTCGGACCGGGTGATCGGACAGAGTTGTCGACCGCAGTAGGTCTAATCCCCGTTGCATGGAGCGAGACAGCCAATTCCGGGCCGCATATCGGATCGATACGCGAGCTGGTGGTCCACGCCGAGGCTTCAATCCACGATCGACTGGCCCTCCGGTTCCACCCGGTGGACCACGCACTGGAGGTGCGACTCATCAGCCCCCACACCGAGGATGATATCGTGGATGATTTGGTTCGGCTCACGACACTCCCGAGAGCGTTGGCGGAAGACCGCACTCGGCTCGCTGAATCTGTTGGCACGGCGCCGTCGGACCTAGTTGCGGCACTTGAAGCGCGGGGTGACGTCGAAGTGGCTTCCTTGGTCGCCCGCCTGCCCGCGCCAGCGAGTCGACCCTCGGCATGAGTCGCTGACCAGCCGTCCAACGAAGCTGCCAAGGATGGAGGCGAGTTCGACTCGGCGCCGGTCGAAGCGACCGCACAGGTCTCGGGCTTCCATCGCTGACCTGTCGGTCCGGGATCCTAGAATGTTGGAATGGCCATCGCACCGCCTCGGGGACGACCGAACGTCAAGCTTGTTCGCGGGCCGTTCCTCAAGTTCGAGCCGCATCCTGACCACGTAGTCGACGGCGAGAGTTTCAGGGAACTCTGTGCGCGCCTCCGAGACGCCCCTGAACCGCCGCTGCTGGTCGCAGACCTGTTCTCGGGTGCTGGTGGTATGAGTCTTGGGCTCGAGCGAGCGGGTATGAAGGTTGTCTTCGGTGCCGACCACGACCCCGACGCTCTGGAGACCCACGCGCACCACTTCGCCGGCTTCTCCGCGGGTTGGGATCTCGGCGATCCTGCCGTCGTCGCAGAGGTCGGCGAGTTGCTGCGGTCGGTTGAAATCGACGTGTTGGCGGGTGGGCCTCCGTGTCAGCCGTTCTCAAAGGCCGGTCGATCGGGCATGAGGCATCTCGTCCGGCAAGGTATCCGGGACGCGCATGATAAGCGTCGCGATCTTTGGGAGTCCTACCTCGAGGTCATCCGACTGGCGAAGCCGCGGGTCGTCATCATGGAGAATGTGCCTGAGATGGCGCTGGATCGTGAGATGTTCATTCTTCGGACGATGGCGCTGACTCTCGAGCACATGGGTTACTCCGTGCGCGCCCGTGTTACGGAAGCTTGGCGATATGGCGTGCCTCAGTTCCGACAGCGTCTCATCCTCGTGGCGATGCGCGACGGTCGCTCATTCGACTGGCCCCAGGAGGTCGCCAAGAAGGTCACCGTCATGAACGCGATCTCTGACCTCCCGGTCGTGGAGGGTGGCTGGCGGCCAAAGGGTGGCGCTCGAGGCTGGGCCGAGTACGACGGCCCGCGCACCGACTTCCAGCGCGCGATGCGCCGAGGTGTGTCGGACAACAGCGTGGGGCGGGTGTACGACCACATCACCCGTCCAGTCCGCCCCGATGATCTCGCTGCGTTTGAGTTGCTGGACACGAACATGCGGTACTCGCAGCTCCCGGAATCCCTCAAGCGCTACCGCGACGACATCTTCGACGACAAGTACAAGCGGCTGGACGGCGACCACCTCTCCCGGACGATCACCGCCCACATCTCCAAGGACGGATACTGGTACATCCATCCCGAGCAGAACAGGACTCTCACGGTCAGGGAGGCTGCCAGAATCCAGACCTTTCCTGATGACTTCCGATTTGCAGGATCTCCGACCGCCGCCTTCCGCCAGATCGGAAATGCCGTACCCCCATTCCTCGCGGAGGCCATTGGACGGCAGGTGATTCGTACTCTGAACGCTCCGCCGCAGCGTGCGTTGAAAACACATGAGACTGCAGGAAAACTCGCATCTTGGTTTGACTCCGACCCCGCGTGGGCGCCATGGCTCAGGACAGGAAACCGTTGGCATGCCATCGTCGGTGAAACGCTACTCGGGACGGAGACCGCAGCGAATGTCCGGTCCGTGTGGCCGCATCTGGCGAAGCTTTCCTCACCTCCGGAACTACTGGTGAACCGCGAGACCGCCCGTGAGGTCGCTTCGTGGATCGGGAAGGACTCCGACCTCGAGCAGTTGATCCTCGCTGCCCGCAGATCGGAGGAGTCAGGAACACCGTGGACGGTCAACGATGAACTGTTGGCGGAGCTGGTGGCTGAAAAGGTCGTATCCCGTGTTGCGGCTGAGCTGGCGATGATCGTCGACGCAGAGGGAGAGGAGCCCGTCATCGCGACGGCTGGTGCCCTACGTGTCGCCGGTCGGTTCGAACTTGGGCGCGAGCGGTGGTTGACCAACCGGAACACCGACGGGCGTTTGGCGATCGGACGATTGATCGGCTTCGCCGACAACAGCCGGCGTGCACACTTGGGTCTCATCGCGCTCGGAGCGACGGTGTGCTCGCCGAAGGGGCCGGACTGCGGGGTCTGCCCGTTGGAGGAGTGGTGCAGCTACGAGCGAGCTGATCGCGGCCGCAAGGACGACTCCCCAACGGGTGCCTGAGGGTCGGTCGATGGTCGAACTGTGCGTTCGACCTCGGCCGTCGCGGCGTCCAAGTCGGTGCACTCACGGATGCGCACGACGGTCCACCCGAGGGCTTCGAGGTGCTCGTCCGTCTGGCGGTCGCGGGCGACATTCTGCGCGAGTTTCGTACGCCACCACTCCGTGTTCGTCTTGGGAAGAGACCCGTGTTCCGTGCATGCATGCCAGAAGCAGCCGTCAACGAAGACGGCCACCCGGGCTCGCGGGAAGAGGATGTCTGCTCGACGTCGTGGCATGCCGGGGAGTGGCGCGTCGACGCGATATCGGAGTCCATCCGCGTGGAGTCGTCGACGTAACCTCAGCTCGGGTACGGTATCGCGGCGCGCTTGCCGGGACATCCGCTTCGACACATCGGATGCAGTCATACCGCCTGTATACGCTCATTGGAGGCCGGGATGAACTTCATGCCCAGTCGCGCACCGTCACCAGGAAGGACCGCCGTGTCGCACGCGGACAGAATTCAGATCGCACCATCGGCTGCTCGTCTCACCGGGTCGCTCCGTGACATCGGCTACGACTTCCACACTGCGGTGGCCGATTTGGTCGACAACTCCGTTACTGCGGGGGCTACTACCGTCTCTGTCGAGGCGACGTTCTCGCCGGGTGATTCGTACGTGCTGATCCACGACGACGGCAACGGTATGACCGAGAGCGAGCTGATCGAAGCTCTGCGCTTCGGCACGCGCCGGACCTATGACGATGGAGACCTCGGGCGGTTCGGGCTCGGGCTGAAGACGGGAACCTTCTCCCAGTGCCGCCGGCTCACCGTGGTGACCCGGCGCGGTAAGGGCCCGCTCTCCTCTATGACCCTCGACCTGAACCTAATCGATCGGATGGACGACTGGGTCGTCACCTCCAACGAGATGAGCGCAGGCATCGAAGCGGCGACGGACATGCTGGGAAGTTCGCACGGAACCGTCGTGGTGTGGGAAGACCTCGACCGAGCCGTTCCGGATCGCCACGCCGACACCGGGTGGGGGCGCCGAAGGCTGAACCACCTGGCGGCGAAGACCAGCGAACACCTCGGCTTGGTGTTCCACCGCTTCCTCGAAGGCGCAGTTCCCGGTGCGCCGAAGGTCAGGATGCTGGTAAACGGCGAGGAGGTGATGCCCTGGAACCCCTTCGCGCCCGACGAGGCCGAGCGCCAAGTGCTGGATGCGCAGAGCTTCGAGATCGAGACGGCACACGGCGCGCACGACGTGCGCTTCCAAGGTTTCGTCCTGCCTCCGCGTGACCAGTTCTCCAGCCAAGAGGCGTTCGAGCGGCTGTCTGGGCCGCTGAACTGGAACCGGCAGCAGGGCCTTCATATCTATCGTGCAAACCGCATCGTCCAGTTCGGTGGCTGGAACGGTGTCCGCGGGATCGACGAGCACACCAAGCTCGCGCGTGCCAGTCTCGACTTCGGGACGGGGCTCGACGAGGAATTCCAGATCAACGTGGCGAAGATGCGGACGTCCATCCCACCGTCGCTCAAGAAGATGCTCGAGCGGCCGATCCACGAGGTGTGTGTGCGCGCGGACGACGTCTATCGCCGCGCCGCGAACAGTGGACCGCGGTCAGCTACGCCTGCTCGGACTAGTGAGCCTGCGGAGATGCGAGAGGTCGGAATTGCCCTCAAGTCAGCTCTGCTCGAGACGAGTGGCGGAATAGATCAGTATCGATCCGTCCTCCGCACGTTGCGCCGGCAGCATCCTGAACTCGCGAAGTCGCTTAAGGTCTGAGGGGCCACGAGGGTGAGCGCGTCGTCCGACCCCCTGCTCGGACGACGCGCCCGCCCCACCCCTACGCCTGCGAGGTGAGGTGCAACTGTCGGCGGTGCGGGCACTTGTAGCTGCGCTGCTCGCGCCGTCTGCAATCCGAGCCGTGCTCATTGGCTCGAGTCCGAGCAAGCTCTGCGCTCCACAGCGCGGGGATCGTCGCAGCATGGTCGGGGAAGCAGATCTTGTCGGTGACAGCGCACCGGCGGTGCGGAGTGAACTGACTGCGCTTGCTCGGTCGCATAGGTCAGCTCACCGCTTCGTCCAGGCGTTGCAGCCGCGCGACTCGAAGAACTTGTCGGCCGCCTTGATGGTGACGAGCGACTGGCCCGAGCTGTTGCTGTTGTCGATGATGTTGTCGAACCCGTCCGATCCGCTGAGGCGCGCCCAGTAGCAGTTGCCGTTGTCCGGTGCTGTCGAGATGTACGTGCCCGGCTGCACGTCCACGCCGACCTGGAACGTGCCATCGCCGGGGATGCTCGAGCCGTGCTGCGTGGTGGCCGACGTGTCCGGCGCCGCTGACTCGGTCACGGTGACCGTCTCCGCCGGTGCAGCCGCTGCCGTCTCGTAGACGGTCTGTGCCGGTTCGTGAACGGTGACGGTTGATGCGTCGGCGGCAGTCGTGGCACCCGATCCGGACGACGAGCCGGCAGCGATGCCGAGAACGAACGCTCCGATGGCGGTGCCACCGTACTTGAGCCACGGTTCCGGCGCGACTTACGCGCCGGCGCGGAATTTGCCTGGGGTTGCTGCTGGACCTGGTTGTACATGTCTGCCTCGGTGTGGGCACGCCCGTTGCGTGCAATGTGGCAAGACTTGCTGTCCTATGGGCAATTCGAACAGGAGAAGCACTAATAAGGGGCTTATCAGAAAGATCGAGTAGAAGTGAAGGAAGCGTCGTAAGGTTCAACCCATGACCACCACGGTCTGATGGCGGGTCTCCTCGATCGATGGCTCGCACGATGGGGAGAGCCGGCTTGGGTGGGCGAATTGGTTGCCCACGTCAATGACGAGTTGAAGCGGGCACTGGGCGGTCCTCACCTCCAGCTCGGGTCGAGGCACTTCATGAAGCCCAACCTCGACCGCGATGTGCTCCGGCGCATTTGGACGTACGACATCGAGCCCTTTATCGAAGACCAGTTCTTCGGTGATGCAGCCAGAATCGAGGAGTTCCGGTTCGCGCAAGTCTGGGCCCGATTCGCGCACCTCGCCGCGGAGTCGATCAGCGAGAACCCGCCGACGACGCGGCCGAGGGCTGAGAAATGCCGGTCCTCTCGGAGCACGAGTCGATCTATCTGGACCTGTCGCGTTCGCAGGCGGGGGCCTTGCAGCGAACGGGCTTCGTCGATGTGAGCCTCGCCATGGGTGATCGCTGGCGGGTAACGGCGTCGTCCTACGTGGGATCACTCGTAGTGGATGGGGTCGCATTGTTGATCCGGCCAAAGATCAACCCCGAGAATATATTCTTGCTCCTTGAACCCGGTCTACCGCCACACTCCTGGCGGAAGGAAGCGTTCGACTACGACCTCACCTCCGACTTGTTGCCATCGGTCATCGCCTTCTTCGCTCGGACAGTCGAGACCACTCTCGGACGGGGAGTGCTGCGCTCCTATCAAGTCCGCACCGACCCGCTGGTGGCCCTACGTGGACGACCCGACGTCGTCGGACAGTTCAAGCGATCCGGCGTACTCACACCCGTGGGCTGCGCATACGACGAGTTCTCTGAGGATGTGCCAGAGAACAGGGTGCGTAGGGCCGCCATCCGACTCGCGTTGCGCGTCCCGCGGGTGGATCCGAGTGTCGATCTCCCGAGGGGGTGTTGATCTACTGCCGTCGCCAGGGAGATTCTGAGCAAAGCACCGTGATAGTGAGGAACGCGGGGAAGAGGCTCGTGCTTCGATCACTCGACCTGACAGGTTCACCTGAGCAGGTCGAGCACGAGATCGCCGCGCTTGCCGATGCGATCTCGGGGACAAGTTCGACGGTGTGGGCGCGCGACGGGGGTTAGCGGCTCTTCGCCGTTAGAGAGGCCCATCTTGGGCCGGTGGCATTCTGTCGATGTCAACGAGAGTGACGAAATTTGGTAGTGACAGCGTGCTGGCCGGTCTGTCTACTACAATATTTCGGGATGGGAGTGAGGGGAATTCGTCGTAAATGAAAGGCAGACCCTCAAGGGGTGGAGGAGTGGTGTCTCGAACTGGTCCCGCGTCTGCCCCTCGTGGGGCTTGGTTCGTGAAATCCGCGCTTTCGGGCCCGGCTGCTTCGGGAGATGTGTTGACTCTCAGTGACGAGACTCTGGACTCCTCGAATTCGTCTACCCGCCGGTCAGTAATCGCTTGGATATATCCAGGAGTTTCTCCGCTGCAGATTCCTCCTGAAACTTGGGGGTCCCAAAAATCGTCGATATTGTGCGCATCAGCGGGAAACTTCTGGGTTGCTAGACTTTTCACGATCGACGACAGTGATTCGCCGGCGGCCAGTCGATTGACCAAGCCGCCAAAGATTTGTGACCATGGCACACTGTTGGCTAAATGTTTATGGGCAAGGAGTGTTGCCCGGCCATTATGATCGGGGCCATAAACGTCGCGTACATGACGAGCGAGTTGCGCGCTACATCCCCGGCGCGGGTCTGTTTGCAGAGTGGCGAGCGGAGCGGGGGGTTCGGAGGAGTAGAAGACGTACAGAGGCATCCAGCGGCACGCGACGTCCTCTGCCGGTGGGTCGATAAGGGTGTCCATCTGCTGGCGGCGCGCATGCCGCGGATGTCCGAGTTCCGAGAAGCTGCCAGTGCGGTTGACAATCTTTGCCTGCACACGAATCTGGACCCACTGGTCGTCGTGCCCGATTAGCCATTCCCAGTCTGCGCCGGTCGCGGACTCGTTCGGTTCGTTCGTATCGATGTACACGAGCTTACTCCAGAAGCGACGAAGGCGGTAAAGGCTCAACTCCGTGGCGGTGACCTCCCCAAAGCGAAGTCGATATCCGTCTACTCGTGTGTCGCGCACCATGCTCCAGATATCGGACGATTGGGCATCCATTGCGTTCTGCAGAGACCGGAAGAATGACAGCTCAGACATTTGATCACCTTGGTTGATTTATCAAGTGGAGAGTCAATTCAGGCTGGTGGAAGGGTATGCGAAGCCCCTCAAACCTGTTGGCGACGATGTCCAGTTCAAGGAAGTCGGTGCCGTCGGTGTCGATGATCTGCTCCTCCCCGAGGTGACTCGAGGCTTGGAACCACGCGGCCACGTAGCCTTCGAGTTCATCTCCCGGCCCGGTGCGTCTGGAAGTACGGCTACCTGCGCACTCATGATTCCCCCTTATGTCCGTGCAGAGGACTGGTCGACACTTGCCACCAGCTCGAGGCCGAGCGGTGCGTGCACGAGCGGTCTTGTGCCACTCAGGGTATTGGTACATGACTTGCTTTTGTCGCCGTGTCGGGGCGTGAATCCAGCCGAATCAAGTTCACCGACGTCCGGTACATCGCGAAGGAGACGATACGGTCGCGACGACGCGGCCGCCAACGAATCGATGTCGACGCCGCCTGGAACCCCGATGCTGCCACCGCACTATCCGCGGCCGAACCAACTGCTGCACTTGGCATTGTGGACGCGCAGCCACTCGGCGTTCGGATGGGCCGCCTTGTCGTTCGGCATCCGAAGTTGTTGGCCGTGTAGATCGGTGTATTCCTTCGACTCCCGCACCTGAGGCGCAAGGTGCACCCGGTACGCATCGTCGATGGTCAGCAGGTGCAGGTCGAACAGTGTGTGGATGTCGGACCGGAGCAGGAGGGAGTTCGTTACCACGTTGGTGTGCGGCCCCTTGTACTCCATGATGTGGGCCGCTTCCAGGATCGGCAGCACGTTGGTGCCGGTGACCGCGCAACGCCGGCCGTAGGCCCTCACCGCGTCCTCGCGGAACTTGCCGCTTCCCTGCCTGCGAACCACGTCCGCCGGCACTCGGACTCGGTTGTCGGATGCCATGTCTTCCATTGACAAGGGTCCGGATTCGTCGGTGCTCCACATCGGGTCGGCGCGGAGGTCGACGCCTGCGACCTGCGACTCGAGCCAGCGAATGGCGTCGGGATCCTTCGTGCTCGGCTTGGTCTGGAATGCCTGAAGACCGGTATTTGCTTTCACATCCTTGCCGGTTGGTTGTCCCACTGAGGTCGGGTGATCGACCACGAAGTTGAACCGGTACTTGTAGTCGTTCCGTTTCGCGTCGTCGATGTTCCAAGGCAGTCCTGTACCCAGCGGGGTTTCGTAGAGGTCGTCGAGCACACGCACGCTGCCGACGAAGCTCTCACCCGACTGCCAGAAGTAGACAATGTCTCCTGCCCGGACGTCTCGCCGTCTCGTGATGTCCCAGAACGAGTTCTCGCAGGCGATCCGCCAGTGCTCGGGGTTCTCCCGGTCGATGGCCATGATCCAGGCTGAAGACATGCTGCTCCTCGAAGAAGAGCGGGGAGGCATGTCCTGGTGCGAAAGCCTGTCGATCCGCGGTTGATGGATTTACCTGTCAGACAATCGATTTCAAGTAGGTCAAGGTCGCGGGGTCGGTGGAGTGGATGCCGACACCACGCAACCCGCGGGTGAGCAGCACCTTGTAGACGTGCCGCACCAACCGGTCGAACTGCTGATCGGGTACGCGGGTGCGGTTCTTGAAGTCCGGGTCACGGTTGGCAGCGCGCACGGTCACCCAGCGACCGTCCCGCCACACGAGGTCGGGGCCGATGATCACGCCGGCGTAGTCGTACTCGAAACCCTGCGCGGTGTAGATGCAGCCGACCTGGCCGAAGCCGGCCGGGTCGGTCGCCCACAGCGCCGCCGCCGGTGCGCCACCGACTGAGCGGTCGCCCTTCAGATTCCACGGACGTGCCCAATCACCGATCCGGACGTCGGGCACGAGGGTCTGGTCGGGCCGCGGCTCGCTCCACGGCCAGCAGTAGCCGGCGGCGATCCGGGCGGAGTAGCCGGCGTCCTGCTTGCTCCGCAGCCACGCTTCGAGTTCCTCGGGCGACTTCATCGCGTGCACCTCGAACCGGTCGGTACCCGGCCAGCGCACGTCGCCCGGCTCAAGCTCGAGCAGGCGCTTCACCCAGGTGATGTATTCCTTCGAACCACCCGACCGGAACTGTCCGTCGAGATCGACCCGGAGCACGTCGATGCCACGAGCGCGCGCAGCGTCCTCGATGTCCTCGACGGTTCCGAGCTCACCAGGACGCACCACTTGGTACTGGTCGAGGAGAAACACCGGAACCCGTGCGGCACTGAGCAATTCGTCGACCTGTGGCCGCCCGGTCCGAAACTGCGCCTTCGTGAACCGGTTTGCGGAGGTCTGCCGGATGCGGTGCGCCTCGTCGAGGATGAGGCAGTCGAGGTCGTTGGGTTCGGCGGCCACGAACGAGTTGAAGTACTGGAACGCCTTCTGCACGCGAGGCGCTCGCCGACCGGCCACCTTGCGCAGCGTCTGGGTGAACGACCGCGAACCGGTGGCGTGCACCACCGTCCGGCCTTGCCGGGCGAGTTCGCCCATGAGCGAGAGGGCAATGACGCTCTTGCCGCTGCCGGGACCGCCCGAGACGATCACTGCGGTCTTTGTGTTGCGGCGGCGCGCGTCGTTCACGCAGTGGAGCACGTAGTTGTAGGCGTCGAGCTGCTCGTCCAGCAACACGAACTGCTCGCGGTGCTGCACCTCTTCGGCAGCAAGGGCCATGAGCTGCTTCGACGGAGCGATGCCGCTGCCGATCAGCCGGTCGGCAGCCTCGGCGCCGCTGGTCGGCGCAAAGGTCGAACGCAACAACTCCTGGAATTCGCCGCGCCGCTGGCCGGTGATGAGTCGTCCGAACTCATCGGACGGCTTCGCAAGGAGATCGTGCACGTCGGAGTCGGTCGCGTTGTGCAAGTAGGCGATTCCGCGGACGCTCTGCTCCTTGCCGCGCAGTGTCATCACGAAGTCGGTCAGGTATTCGCAGTAGCCGCG